>JBBSJL010000001.1:0-124484 GCA_038257245.1 Saccharimonadales bacterium (SeqCode)
ATTTAGACACTAAATTCACATGGAAGGAGAGAGTAGGTGCGATTATCAGAGTCATTTATAAAGACCAGAAAACAAGTTCCTGCAGATGAGACTGCACGCAATGCTCAACTATTGATACAGGCTGGGTTCATTCATAAAGAAATGGCAGGAGTTTACACCTTGCTGCCATTTGGTTACAAAGTTGTAGAAAATATCATAGCAATCGTGAAGTCTGAGATGGATGCTGTTGGCGGAATACAGATGAAGACCTCCGCACTACAATCAAAAGAGGTATGGGAAAAAACTAATCGTTGGGATAACGATATTGTCGATAACTGGTTTAAGACTACCCTAAAAAATGGTACAGAGTTGGGGTTATCGTTTACTAACGAAGAGGCATATTCAAACCTAATGCGAAACTTCATACGTTCCCATAAAGATTTGCCCGCCTATCCGTATGATTTTAAAACTATATTCAGAAATGAAACTCGGAGCAAGTCTGGCATCATGAGGGGTCGGGAGTTTTACTGGAAAGCACTATACTCATTTTCTAAGAACAAATCTGAGCACGATGCGTTTTACGAAGAAATGAAAAAAGCTTATTTGCGTGTATTTAGCAGAGTGGGCATTGGGGATGTAACGTATCTTACTTTTGCATCCGGTGGCACCTTTTCAAAATATTCACATGAGTTTCAGACAGTGTCTTCTGCTGGTGAGGACTTGATATATATTGATAAAGAAAAGAACATAGCCATCAATAAAGAGGTTTTTAGCGATGAGGTGCTCAAAGATGTTGGTGTTACAAAAGGGTTGCTTGTTAAAGAAAAGGCCATCGAGGTTGGCAACATATTTTCGCTTGAGTATAAATTCTCAAATCCTTTTGGGCTAACCTATACAGATGAACAGGGCGAAGAATTACCTGTTTTTATGGGATCTTACGGTATCGGTATAACTCGCTTAATGGGTACGGTTGCAGAGGTACTCTCTGATGACAAGGGGCTTGTTTGGCCGGCAAATATCGCGCCAGCGCTGGTGTACTTAGCATTGCTGGGAGACAGTCCAGACACAGTAGAGTATGCCGATAGTATTTATAAAGATCTTTGTGATAACGGTGTTGAAGTAATTTACGACGACCGTGATATGCGTCCAGGTGAAAAGTTTGCTGATGCGGACCTGATGGGCATACCACACCGAGTCGTGATTAGTGAAAAGACTGTCGGACAAGATAAGATTGAATATAAATTTAGAACCAGCAAGGAAGCGGAGTTGGTTACACGGGATAAGTTGATCAAATTAGTAAAACAAGACCAAGGTGACATAGGTAGTAAGGAGTAATAATATGAACAAACAATTTCACTTAACAAAACAGGGGATACAAGAATTAAATGACGAACTTAAGGTACTAGTTGCCAAACGACCAGATATTGCCGAGCGGATCAAGACTGCTCGAGAATTTGGCGATTTGAGTGAGAACGCCGAGTACAGTTCTGCGAGGCAAGATCAAGAGCGAGTAGAAAGCCGAATATCAGAAATAGAACACATATTGTTAAATGTAGACGAGATCAAAAAACCTAAAGGCGAAGCAAAAGTCCAACTAGGATCCAAAGTCGTACTTAAAAATGGCACTACCAAAGAATTCCAGGTAGTTGGAACGGTAGAGGCCGATCCAATGAATGGCAAAATATCTGACGAATCTCCTATCGGGTTGGCATTAATGGGCAAAAAGGTTGGAGAAGAAGTAGAAATTAAAACCCCAGCTAATATCACAATGTACAAAGTAATGAGCATTACCTAGCGTCGAGAAGTTATTAATGAAAATCACTAATCATTCAAAAAACTTATATATATTGCCCCTACGGAGGCTGTTCTCTTAGAATTGTTTAAATAATCTCTTTAGAATACGCCTCTGTCTTGTCAGGGGCGTCTTTTATTTTACAAATTAAAAGCACTAATAAGGAAAAATATGGAAAACGAAATCAATCCACCGCTACAATTCGATGAGTTGCAGGAAAATACTTTCAGAGAGCGAGCCATAATGAGGTTATTAACAGATCACAGCGACATGGATGAAGTTAGGTTAGAAAGTTGGCTAGCTATGTTAAACGACGTAGAGCCTGGCGCTAGAGTAATGGCTGCAACTGCAGTTTGGACAATGATGGAGGTTAGGGATAATCATAAACACAGAAATCAGATCAGCTCTTGATAACAGATGCATTCTAAGAGATACTAATTGAATGGCTACATTAAAAGAACTGAGAGATGAACGGTTACGGAAGTTAGACGAACTAAAACAACTAGGTGTCAATTCATATCCGGCTACTGCTAAACGCACCCAAGACACGCAACACTTGATTACAGAATTTGCAGAGTTGGAGGGTAGTGTGGTTACGACAGTTGGTCGCATTGTTTCTATTCGTAAATTCGGCAAAATAGCCTTTATCGTCATTAAGGACGATGGAGATGAATTCCAATTGGTGTGGCGACATGATGATAAGGCTAAAGCCGATCGCGGGAACAGTGAATTGCTTCTTGGTGATATTGGTTTGTTAGATTCAGGCGACTTTATTGAGGCCACAGGGACTGTCATGAAAACTCAAACAGGCGAAAAATCCGTTGAGATTAAACAGTTACGGATATTGACTAAGTCGTTACGACCACTCCCGACGTCGCAAGATGGGTTTACCAACAAAGAAGAACGTCTAAGACGTCGCTACGTTGATATGAATGTTAATGAACATGTTCGGCAGCGGTATATTCGCCGAAGTAAATTTTGGCAAGCCACAAGGGACTTCTTGAATGACAATGGTTTTATAGAGATTAATACGCCAGTTTTAGAGCATACAACTGGCGGAGCAGATGCCACACCGTTTGTTACACATATGGATGCGCTGGATCAGGATTTCTATCTTCGTATTTCACATGAATTGCCACTAAAGAGATTGATTGGCGGGGGCTACGAAAAAGTTTACGATATTGGTCCACGCTTTAGGAATGAAAATTATAGTGATGAACACTTGCCAGAGCATATAGCCATGGAATGGTACTGGTCATACGCCGATTGGCGAGATGGTATGAAGCTTATGACTCAAATGTATAAATATGTTCTAGAGAGGACGTTCGGTACTCTAAAATTTAAGTTAGATAAATTCGAAATTGATCTCAGCAAAGAATGGGAAGAGTGGGACTACTCAGAAACTATAAAGAAGAAGTACGGGATTGACCCTATGGACTGTACGATTGGCGAAGTCAAAAAAGCACTAAAGGACAATAAGCTCGAGGTGGAAAAGACTGAAAATATCGCGCGCGGTATAGATAAATTATGGAAGAATATTCGCAAGGATGTAGCAGGCCCGGTGTGGCTGATTAATACACCGCTGTTAATTAGCCCATTAGCTAAATCTAATACTGATAATCCACAAACTGTTCAACGGTTTCAGCCTGTCATTGCTGGTTCAGAACTAGGGAACGGTTTTTCTGAGCTGAATGACCCCATCGATCAATTAGATAGATTTCTAGAGCAGCAAAAGATGAGAGATGCTGGTGATGAGGAGGCCATGATGCTAGATATCGATTTTGTTGAAATGCTGGAATATGGCATGCCGCCAACTTGTGGTTGGGGATTTAGTGAGAGAGTATTCTGGATTTTTGAAGGTGTTTCTGCAAGGGAAGGTGTACCGTTCCCACAAATGCGCGCCGAAATAGACGAAGTCACTAAATCTATATACCCTGAAGTATTCGCAGAGCAAAACACTTCACATTTGTATACAAAACCCCAGGATTTTAATAAACGAGTTGTCATAGTTGTTAACAAAGAGTTAGAAACTTGGCAAATGGCCAATTCAGTAGCACACATGAGTGCCTATATGGGTAATCAACTTAGTAAGGACCAGTTTGATACGGGTGACTTTTTTCTAACGCATGACGGTAAAAAACTCCCGAGGAATAGTCAATACCCCATTATTATTAAACGTTCCAACGAGAAAGATCTTCATAAATTGTTAGGAAAGGTTCGTGATGCTAAGTTAAAACACCATGTTTTTATAAAAGAGATGCAAGATACAACCAATGACCAGGAGATCGTAGAGGCTCTAAAAACCCAAACAGAACAAGATACTGGTTTTTATGGTATAGCAATTTTTGGTGATAATGAGGCTGTTAATTTACTTACCAAGAACTTTCAGCTTTATAAGTAAAGGAAAAAACATAAACTAATTAACGGGTATGAAATTAGATTTACTCGGTATTTCTTTAATAATCTTAACCTCAAACGTAGCATAAGTATAAATAGAACAAATATGTTGTTCATAATACTTATGTAAATACTCGAAGTTTTATAGGATTTTCGTTAGAATGTAGGTAATAGGAGGGGTAGTTGATAGAAGTAAAAAATCTCACAAAAATCTATGGCAAAAAAGATAATCTGTTTATTGCCCTAAAAGATGTCAATCTTAAGATCCCCGACAAATCTACCGTTGCTATCATCGGTAAGAGCGGAAGTGGCAAGAGCACGCTTATGCACATTATGAGCGGGATTGATCGCCCAACTGACGGCCAGATCGTTATTGACGGTAAAGATTTGCACGATTTGAAGCGAAAAGAAATGGATAGGTTTAGAGCAGAAGAAATGAGCTTTATATTCCAATCATTTTTTGTAGAAGCCAACCAAACATGTTATCAGAACGTTGCCTTGCCGTTAGAAATTGCAGGGGTACCTACAAGACGTCGGCGAACAATGATAGAAAAAGCTCTAGGTAGAGTGGACTTGAGCGACAAAATAGAATCCAAGGCAAAAAATTTATCTGGTGGGCAAAAGCAACGTTTAGCCATTGCTCGTGCAATTGTAAACAAACCAAAGATCATATTTGCCGATGAGCCTACTGGCAATCTGGATTCAGTAACTGGTGAGAAAATAATTGATCTGTTATTTGAACTTAATAAGACGCTTGGGTGCACAGTTTGTATTGTTACTCACGATCACGAGCTAGCTTCCAGATGTAAAATCCAGGTAAATATTAAAGATGGCCAAATAGAATCTTCACAGGAACTAAGCAAACCTAAAACGGCTAGAAAAGAATCTAGAGGTATAAAGAAATGAAGTCCCTAGACTTAATTAAACGAGCCGGAAGGTCATTAGCAACCGCAAAAGCCCGAACTATTTTGACTGCCTTAGCTATTGCTGTCGGTGGTTTTACTCTTACATTGACATTGGCAGCAAGCAACGGCGCAACACAGTACGGAGAAAGATTGATTAGTAGTAATTTTGATCCATCAGAACTAATTGTTGGTAGAGACAAGGAAGTTTCTAACGATGGCACCCCGTCTGATAGGCCGCAGGAGTACGATGAATCAATAACTAGTGTTAGTACGGGCGGACCTGGTACTAGTCTGCAAATAAAGCGAGTATCGCAAGAGGATGTAGAAGAACTGAGAGAGTTACAATATATAGAACAAGTCCGTGAAAGCTATCAAATTGATATGCGCTACGTAACGGCCGAAGGACAGAGTAAATATACTGGTGCTGTTGAGGCTTACAATCCCGCCCAGAAGCCTGAAACCAGGAGCGGTGAATTACCAGATTCTGGGGATATACCCGAAGGAACTATTCTTTTGCCAGAAGTTTACTTGGATCAACTTGGTTTGGGGGATGCAGAAGAGGCTATCGGCAGATCAATATCAATCACAGTTCAACAACCGTTTAACCCAGAAACAGTCCAAAGTCTATTGTCTGGTAAAGATCAAGTAAGCCCAGCAGAATTTGATGCCGAAAGTCTAAAGCCAAAAGAACTTACCACGGAGTATAAAATTGCCGGTATTACAAAAAAGCCGACAACAAGTCTAAGTTTTGGAGTTTCACCAATGCTTATAAGCAGTAAAGACGCCAAGGAATTATATGACTTTACCCAAAAAGGAACGCCAGATTACCAGAAATATTTGTTTGTGTATGCAAGGGTCGTTGACGGTCAGGATGAAACAAAATTACTGGAGGCCCAACAAAAGTTGGAGGGTCTAGATTACGAAGTACAGAGCATCAAAGATATTCAAGCAACCATCAATCAGTTTATAAGTGTGTTACAGATAATTGTCACAGTGTTTGGAGTGATTACCCTGGTTGCTTCGGTGTTTGGAGTTATTAATACTCAATATATTAGTGTGCTGGAACGAACACGGGAAATTGGACTGATGAAAGCACTGGGTATGCGACGTGCCGATGTAAGCAGACTGTTTATACTAGAGGCAACTTGGATTGGTTTTCTTGGAGGAGTTATTGGTGCAATATTAGCACTACTACTTGGGTTTGCAACAAATCCGTTTATTTCTGATAAGTTGGATCTTGGTAAAGATAGATTGCTGGTATTTAGAGCTGACCAAATTATAATTTTAATTCTGATCTTAATGCTAGTGGCAACGATTGCAGGGTTGCTGCCAGCTCGAAAAGCCGCCAAACTCGATCCAATCGAGGCCCTAAGAACCGAGTGATAAGTATAAATTGACTGACTAGCATATAATTGTTCATATGATAAAGACCAGCTTAATTAACAAAAATACTGCCAACAACCTTGTGTCTGAACATGGCACGCCGCTGTTTGTTTATAGTAAGTCAAAACTTATTGAGTCAGCGCACCAAATGATTAATATCAATGCGCCATTTGGGCTTACGGTTCGTTACGCGATGAAAGCAAACCCGAATATAGATGTATTAAAAGTTTTTCTAGACGAGGGGATTAGTATTGATGCAAGTTCGGGCTTTGAGGCAGATGCTGCAATAGTGGCTGGCTATAAGCCAGGGAGTATATTACTGACTAGTCAACAAATTCCTGACAACTTGAGTTATCTAATTGAGCAAGGTGTTCAATATAATGCGACTTCTCTTCATCAATTAGAACGTTATGGAGAAATGTTTCCCGGTTGTGAAGTAAGTGTGCGTATTAACCCAGGAGTTGGCTCGGGACACTCATTTAAGACCAATGTCGGAGGTATTAGTAGTAGCTTCGGTATTTGGCATGAATATATACCTCAAGTACATAAACTAACCCAAAAATATAACTTAAACGTCGTCAGAATTCACACACATATAGGATCTGGCGCTGATCCGAAAATATGGCAGGATGTTATTGATCTCAGCCTAGGCATAACAAATGAATTTCAAAATGCAAAAATCATAAATCTTGGAGGAGGATTTAAAATTGCTAGAGTACCTGGAGAAAAAGCTTCGGACATGAATTTGATCGGCAAGGCTTTGAGTAAAGCTCTCACCGAATTTGCAAATAATTCTGGCAGAAATTTGCATCTAGAACTAGAACCAGGTACGTTTTTGGTTGCAAATGCAGGGGTGCTTTTAGCCCAAGTAGAAGACATCGTTGATACGGGTCCTAATGGCTACAATTTCATCAAACTAAACACAGGCATGAATGACATACTACGACCTGGTCTTTATGGTGCTCAACACCCGATAGAGGTATTGACTGGTTCAAAAGAGTATAAAGATTACGTTGTAGTTGGCCATAACTGTGAATCGGGTGATTTACTAACTACTGCCCCAGGAAATCCTGAAACTTTATTACCTAGGCGGCTGCCCGTACCCCAAATTAAAGACATAGTTGTAATAGGTGGGGTTGGTGCGTATTGTGCCAGTATGGCTACACATGGTTATAATTCATATCCAAACGCCAAGGAGCTGATGGTTTAGTATGGAAAGTATTGTTTTAGGGGGCGGATGTTTCTGGTGCCTGGAAGCAACCTATCAACTAATCCGAGGTGTTGTGTCTGTTGTACCAGGCTACGGCGGTGGATCTTCGGATAACCCAGATTATTGGAGCGTTCATGATGACAAAAACGGACATGCAGAAGTGGTACAAGTCACTTTTGATCCAAGCATCATTATACTAAACGAAATACTAGATATATTTTGGGTTATCCACGATCCAACTACACAAGATAAGCAAGGTAATGACGTTGGCCCAGAATATAGATCGATAATTCTTTACATGGGAAAGCAAAAGCCCGTTATAGACGTGTCACTAAATAATGCCCAAAAACTTTGGGATAACCCAATAGTTACCGAAGCTAACAAACTAGATAAATTTTACGAAGCAGAGCCAGAACACCACAATTACTTTGTAAATCATCCCGAACAGGCATATTGTCAGGTAATAATTAATACGAAGCTAGCCAAATTGCGTAATAGGTTTGCCGATAAACTGAAGTAAATCGTAGACAATAAAACCGCACCTCTTTGTAACAGAGTGTGGTATAGTTTTATGCATGGCAACAACTACTAAATCAACCAAGGCAAAGACCAAAACCACAAAAGCTAAATATAATAACGCTAAATCAATCACGAAGGGTGCTAAAGTAGCCAAGAAGTCAACGGCATCAAAAGCATCTAAAGCAGCTGCAACTAAAAAGGTGGGCTCCAAGAAATCAACAACAACGATGACAATGCTGCAAAAAGTATATGCAGCGAGCATAGCAGTATATGCAGCAATTGCGGGTGCGGCATATTTTCTTATGAATGATGTGAGTTACCAGCTAAGTGTCGGGTACTGGGCAAAAGACGAACTAGCTAGTGTCAATGGTGGCACTCAGTTTGCTCCAGCAACACAAGGGATAGTAGATGTGCAAGTTAAGTGGGGAGTCATTGCACTAGCCGTATTATCAATCGTAGTTCCTTTACTGTATTTGACTAGACTAAAAGATTACCATGCAAAATCTATGAAGGACAAAGTACTAACGGCACGTTGGGTAGATATGGCGATTGCAACTGGGATTATGATACAAATGGTTGCAATATTAAGTGGTGTTCTCGATATAGCCACCCTAAAAATTACAGCTGGGCTAATGGTGGTAACAATGATTTTGGGCTGGATGGCCGAAAAACGTACAGCTGTATCTAAGAAAGCTGCCGTACGTGAGTATTACCTCAGCATGATTACTGGTTTATTACCGTGGCTTCTAATATTGTCATACGCTATCTTTACGTATGTATACGGAACACTTCGTTCACCTTGGTATGTTTATGCTCTTTACGCGCTAATGCTAATCGGCGCTAGTGTAATCGGTAAACATCAGCTAAAAGCCTTGAAAGCCGAAGGCGGGCTAAAGAATTACGAAACAGTAGAGCAAAATTATGCTGTACTTAGCTTGATCACCAGAACAGCTTTTGCTGCGATTCTTATTGTCGGCTTGTTAGCCCAATAATCCAACTGATGGAAGTTGTAAAAATAGAAAAACTTGTTCATGGTGGACAGGGTATTGGTGCTATGGCCGATGGCCGGAAAATCTTTGTATGGAATGCTCTACCCGGTGAAGCCGCCGAGGTTAGGATTACTAAAAAACGCAAAGATTACTCCGAGGGAGTCGCTGAGAATATTATTGAGTTATCACCTGAGAGAGTTGAAGCAAAAGATGCAGCATATTTGAGTACTAGCCCATGGCAAATAATGAGCTTCGTCGCCGAAAACAAATATAAAAAGGAGATACTCACCGAAACTTTTGAACGAGAAAAAGTTAAATACAATAAGAAAATAGCTCTTCAAAGCATCGACCAACAGTGGCATTATCGTAATAAAATGGAGTACTCCTTTTGGGCTGATGAAACAGGGTTACACCTTGCACTTTTTCATAGAGGCAGTCATGGAAAGCAGATAATTGAAGGTAGCAGTATAGCTAGACCGGAAATTGATGCTACGGCTCAAAAAATCCTGGGTGTTTTAAACTCGTCAAACATTAGGGGTAGTCAACTAAAAACAATTGTACTTCGTTCTAATCAGGATGGCAGTACAGTCTGCGGCCTATTTGTTAAAGACAATAAGTTTCCTATGATAAAAGAACTTGACGGTCAATGCCAAGGCATAGAAGTTTGCTACTCTACCCCAAAAAGTCCCGCCAGTGTACTAACGAAATCTTTGTATAAATTTGGTGACACAAAGCTCACCGAAAAAATTATGACCAAAAAAATTGTCTACGATGTGCATTCATTTTTCCAGGTCAATATACCAATATTTGAAAAGGTTATCACGAACCTAAAAAAACACTTAGGAGATGACAAAAAAATAGATCTATATTCTGGTGTTGGTACAATCGGTGTATTGCTAGGTGATACCGACACGTTTATTGATATTGACGAGAACAACTGTCGGCTTGCAAAATTAAATGTCAACAAAAATAGCAAAGTTATTCAAACGAGTTCCGAAAAAGCGCTTGGTTATATTGAAGGCGATAAAACCCTAATAGTGGATCCCCCCAGAGCCGGTTTACATACAAAGTTGATCGATAGGATAATAGAAGTACTGCCTCCTAAAGTAGCGTACTTAAGTTGTAACCCCAGCACACAAGCAAGGGATCTAGCCATACTACAGAAGTATTACACAATTGAATTAATTGAAGGCTACAACTTTTTCCCAAGAACGCCACACATTGAAAGCCTAGCTGTTATGATAAAGAGATGAAATTACATAGATTTTATGTTCCGAATGATGTAGAAGAATTAAAACATGATTTTTGGTTGCATGATCCAAATATATTAAATCAGTGGCGACGCGTCTTAAGGTTTCGTGAAGGTCAAGAAGTCGTTCTGTTTGACGGCGCTGGTGAAGACAGGCTATACAAAATAGCGGAGATTACAGAACGCGAAGCACACATGCAGCTTGTTACAGAAATGAAGCGGCAAACACCCAAGAAGGACATATATTTGTTTTGGTCATTACTCAAAAAAGATAAAAACGATTGGGTATTACAAAAGTGCACTGAACTGGGAGTGAGCCATTTTGTGCCTATACTTGCAGACAGATCCGAAAAGTCTGGTTTTAATTTGGTTCGAGCCCAAAAAATTGTAATTGAGGCAGCTGAACAGTGCGGGAGAAGTGATATACCAAACACCAGGGAGCCTATAAATATAGAAACCGTTTTTGAAGAATTCGAAGACAGGGTACAACTAATTGTTTGCGAACAAGGTGAGGGCGACCAGATTGCAGATACTGATTCTTTGGGTATCTTGGTTGGTCCAGAAGGAGGATGGTCAGAAAGCGAAAAAAAACTTTTTAGTGCCAAAAACATCCAAACTCTAGGGCTCCATGATTTTACTTTGCGAGCCGAAACTGCAAGCGTGGCTGCAGCGCACAAGCTGGCCATAGCCTTTAGCCCTAATTAATAATACTTGCAAGCATAAGAGTTAAGCTATAAACTACACTTAAAGTTAGTTTAAGGGAAAGATTAATGATCAAAAAACAGGGTGGTAAAAAGACCGTTGCTAAGGATAGCCGTGTTGGTAGTAAACACAAGACTCATCGCGCACCAAAAACCAAAAAAATAAAAATAAAACACAAACACACTAAATCGTACAGAAAACGACACCTAGGTTTACTGACAATATCGATATTCATTGCATATGTACTCGGCATATTTATAGTTATATACTCTGTTAGCAACGAGTATAGTTTGCAGAGTGCCCAAAACTATATAAATCAAATATTTGGTGCCGAACAAAACATACCAAATGAAGCCAAGGGCAGCCAATTGGTTATGTCGACATATGGCTTTAGCTTCAATTATGACCAGGATACTAACTATGCAACTGCACTTGACGCCAATTCTGGCGATTTATATATAGGCGGCGAATTATCTACTCGTAGGGCATATAAAAATATTTTGATTTCTCCTAATTTAGGTGATAGTAACGAAGGTAGTACCTCGATGTCAATGCAGTATATTGATGATTATGACGAAAAAGATTCTCTAGAACTATCTGTACTCGAAAAATCTTTTGTGGTTGAAAAACAGAGTAATGAATCGAGTAACCTGACCAAAACATCCACAGAAGAAGTAAACATTTCTGGATCTAAGTTTATCCGCTCTATTTGGGAACGGCAGTCTAAATCTAGTGACATTGGTGCCGGGTTTGTGGCCAAGTTTTCTAGTTACGTAGGCGTGGTTAATGGAAAACCTTTCGTTATAACTATAAATGATGGATTTAAAGATGAAGGTTCACAAATATCACCATTCAGTGGCGTGATAGATTCTCTAAAATTTGGTCAACCACAGCAATCATCGGTGTTACTCTCACCCGAAGTCCTAGCTAAACAGACTAAGTCGATAGAGTTTATCAATAAACTGTCGTTTACAAATGTAGTTAGTGCCGCTATATCGGAAGTTAGTGCTTCCGAGCGTAATAATGCAAAGTATTCTCCAGCGGTAGTAAAGATTTACAATTTGTACTGTATGGATATACTCCTGGAAGGTAAACTATATCTAACAAATGTCTGCAATGGCACAGCAGGAAGTGGATTTTTTGTAACAAAAGATGGATATATTGCCACAAATGGACATGTTACATTCGCAAATCCAAAAGATATTGTAATCCAAGATGCGTTTAGCCAATTATTCTTAGGCAAAGACATATATTTTAACAACTTAGCAAGGCTGTCTGGACTTACTGCGGCTGAGTTAAAAGCGCTCCCTGAATTAGAAGATAGATTACAGCTAGCAGTAGATAAATTCTATAGTATTGATGATTCAAATTTCACTGCAACCAATAACGTAAGCAACCTGTTAGTTAATCTCAATGAAGATCAACCGGATGTTAAAGAACTCCAAAAACTAACTAAAGAAAGAAAAGAATATCCCGAACAGGACAATATTAAAAAAGCAAAAGCTATTGCGAGCGATTTCAGGGTTGTTGATGGTGTGACCGCGTTTCGGGCATCTGACGTAGCGATTATAAAAATCGCAGGTGATAATTATCCGACAGTTAAGTTAGGTTCGATTGACAGCGTTACGCAGGGTGCGAATTTGAGTATATTGGGTTTTCCAAGTGGCGCAGGTGACAACGGAGTGATTGATGATAGCCAGAGTAAGGTATCGTTAACGTCAGGAAAAGTGTCGTCAACCAAGAATGCCCTAGGAAGTGATAAAAAACTAATAGAAACTGATACGACCATAGGGCATGGCAATAGCGGCGGTCCGGTGCTGAATGATGAAGGCTCTGTAATAGGATTGGCTACTTATACTATTGATGGGTCGGGTAAAGGTGACGGCGTATTCAACTACATACGAGACATTAAGGACCTAAAGGACCTTGCTTCAAGTAACTCGGTATCGATAGACGGTTCAATTAGTAAAACTCAGACCGAGTGGGAAAAAGGTCTCGAGTACTTCTATAGTGCACGATATTCTAAGGCAATAAAAAACTTCGAAGACGTTAAGTCGCTATACTCTCAGCATTCTCGCGTAGATGATTTTATAGCTACGGCCAATCAACGAATCAGTAATGGTGAAGAAATCAAAGACTTTCCAGTAGTAATTGTTGCCGTAGTAGCTGGAGTGATTTTGCTGGGTATATCAGGTTCCGTATTCATGATAATTAGACACAAGAAAGCTCATAATGTATACAAGGCACACGTCGCCACGGGGGCAATGCAGCCTATAGCTCCTGGTGCGCCCACTCAACAAGTTGCCTATAACCCAGCAAATGTTGCGGCTACCAATGCTATAGGGACAGTGGTGCCTCAACAGAACAATACGAACATCGCTCAGCCGGGAGTAAGCGCTATAAACCCTCAGCAACAACAAACAGCCATGCCTAGCACACCCGTTGCGCAACAGCCAATAGTCGTTACTGCACCAAAACCAGAGGTCACGGTGGATGCAGGCGCAACTTTTACACGGCCCCAACAGCCTGGTCCAGCTAGTACAGATAATATTGTCCAACCACAACAGCAGCCACCTGTGCAAGTTATTACACCGCAACCAAGCAGTAACCCGTACCAAGATATTCGCAAGTAGTAAGTGTCTTAAAGAAAATAAATTGGTACAATAAAATTGATGGCAAATAATTATTGGAGTGCACGCAACAAACCATATCAACCGGGTCAAAGCGATGTATTCAAAGTAAGTCGCAGCAAAATAGAGTTATTTATGCAATGCCAAAGGTGTTTTTGGTTAGATGCAAGGATGAAAATTAAACGACCCAGTGGCCCACCGTTTCAAATTAACAAAGCAATAGATGAACTGTTTAAAAAGGAATTCGATAGCTACAGATCCAAACAACAACCACACCCATTAATGGCCGATAATCAAATCAAGGCAATTCCATATCAGCATGAAGATCTTGATAGGTGGCGACATAACTTCACGGGTGTGTTTACATTACACAAGCCGACTAACCTCCATATATTTGGAGCCGTTGACGATGTTTGGGTAAATGATGATGGGGAATTAATAGTTGTAGACTATAAAGCGACCGCAAAAAATAGCGAGATTACCCTAGATGCAGATTGGCAGATTAGTTATAAGCGCCAGATGGAGGTATACCAGTGGCTACTTAGACAAAATGGATTTATGGTAAATAATACAGGGTATTTTGTTTATGCTAATGGTCGAATGGACCTCGATGGCTTCAACGATCGCGTGGAGTTTGTTACTAAAGTTATTGCCTATGAAGGTAATGACGAATGGGTAGATACTACGCTTCAAGGAATAAAAGATTGCATGGAAAGTGACATCATGCCACCAGTTGGTATGGCAGCAATGGGTGGAGAGTGTGATTATTGTAGTTACGCACGTTCTAGAACAGCCCTAACACTAGAACATATAAAAGGGAGTCAAAATGGAAAATAAAAGCCTCAAAGATATTAACTATAAACCACTTATGTATATGGATAAGGCTGGTTTTCGAGTACTGAAGGAATGGTTAAAAATCCACCCCTATATTACAATTGGCGTATATTTTTTCTTGTGCACCGTGTTAATTTTTATGCACCCATTTTTTGGGGTGCTTGTTGGGTCTTTTTTGTACGGCATGTTTGCTAAAAGATTACTTAAACAAAAGAACAATATTTGGAAAAATTTTGCTGAGGCCAATGGGTGGTTAGTAATAGATGCAAGCCAACCACAAGATCCTAGATATATACCTCCCGGCATATATGGTATTGGTGATAAGAAAGCTATGAGTCCAATAATTAAAGCTAATTTTGAAGGTCACGAGTGTGACATATTTATATATCAATTTACAACAGGTTCTGGGAAAAGTAGAAAGACCCATTACTATACCGTTGCACGGGTAATGCTTGAAAAGCCTTTCCCTCACTTAATACTAGACAGTAAGATTACTTGGGCTCTTAGAAAGCGTGGTGACGCAACAGAAGCTGTAAAATTAGAAGGTAACTTCTCCGATTCCTTCACTCTCTATTACAAAAAGAATGAACATATAGATGCTCTTAGTATTATTACGCCCGATATAATGGAGAGAGCACTAGAAACCAGTAGGTCCCAAGATATTGAAATAATTGATAACAACTTATTCTTTATTCTCCACGGTGATCAAAGACAACCTGATCAGTTAAAAGTAGTACTAAATTCGGTCGACTTAATGGCAGACGAAATTAAACACAGATCGAAAACACTGCGTTACACCCCGCAGTTTTCAGAACAAGAAAGGATATTTTCACAGATAGCTGAACAATCGTTTACAAGTTTGAACTCACTTACTAACAACATGTCGCTTTACGTATTTATTTTCTTTGGCATACCCTTTATTATATTTTTTGTATTTGGGTTTTTCTTATCGCTAGCGAATCTATAGATAAATTATTGTGTTCTAGGTTATAATTAACACATGATAGATATTCAGTACGTTCGGGATAATCCGGAGTTGGTCAAACAAAAATCTGAACAAAAAGGCTACTCAGTTGATGTCGATCAGTTATTAGGTTTTGATAAAAAAAGACGAGAGCTTCAAGCTCAAGTTGATGAGATTCGCCGTCAAAGAAATGAATTAGCTGAAGAAACCAAGCAGGGTAAGCCAACAGATGAGCATATAGTGAAAGGCAAGGCTCTAAAAGAACAACTTACAGATGTAGAGCATCAGTTTGCCTCCATCGATAAAGAGTACGTCGAACTATTAAAACAAGTTCCCAACATGCCACTAGATTCAGTACCGGTTGGCACATCAGAGGATGAAAATAAAGTTGTTAAAACATTTGGTGATAAGCCAAACTTTGACTTTGAACCCAAAAATCACGCAGATATAGCTGAGGCTAAAGGTTGGTTAGACAAAGAAAGAGCTACCAAGATCGCTGGAGCCAGATTTGTTTACACAAAAGGTGACCTAGTTAGGCTTGAATTTGCCCTGTGGCAATATGGTATGACCGTTCTTGGTGACGAAGATCAGCTAAAAACAATAATCGACAATAATGGGCTCAGCGTCTCAACAAAACCATTTGAACCAATCTTGCCACCGGCGGTTGCAAAGAGATCAGTTTTCGAAGCAACAGGTAGACTCAACAAAGAAGAACAAACTTATAAAATAGAAGGCGAAGATTTATGGCTAAATGCTAGTGCAGAACATACTATATCGCCAATATATATGGACGAAATATTGGATGAAGATAATTTACCTATTAGGTACGTCGGTTACACCACGGCTTTTAGGCGTGAAGCTGGCACGTATGGGAAGGATACCGAAGGAATATTTCGCTTACACCAGTTCAACAAATTGGAAATGGAAAGTTTTACGCGTGCCGAGGAGTCACTACAGGAACATCTATTTATGGTAGCAATCCAAGAATATCTGATGCAAAAATTAGGTTTGCCATACCAAGTTTTAGAAAAGTGTACTGCCGATATCGGAAGGCCTAACGCTAAGGGTGTGGATATCGAAGTTTGGCTACCGAGTCAGCAAGCATACCGCGAAACTCACACTGCAGACTATATAACTGATTACCAAACTAGAGCAATGAAAACTCGTGTCAGGCGAGGTGATGGCTATGTTGAATTAGCACATACCAATGATGGAACAGTGTTTTCACAGCGACCGTTAATTGGGATTATAGAAAATTTTCAAACTAAAGAAGGCGATGTGATAGTGCCAGAAGTACTGAGGCCTTACATCGGCGGAAAAGAAAGGATATAAAATGATAAACAAATTAGAAATCACAGGAGTCCACCTAGATGTTGACGCCGATCTTCGTAAATATGCAACTAATAAGATTGGCAAACTAGATAAATATTTACCAAGAACATCACGAGAAAGTGCTCACGTAGAAATATTTCTAAAAGAAGCTAAGTCCAAGTCCAACAAAAAACGTACTTGCGAAGTCGTATTATATCTGCCAAATCAGCAACTAACGGCCAAAGAATCGACGATAAATATGTACGCCGCAATTGATATTGTCGAAGCTAAAATTAAGAACCAAATCAAAAAATATAAAGATACACACGGTACACGAGGTCTACATCGCAAAGTATTGGCTCGATTACGGAATAAAGCCTAATAGCCTAGTATCAAAGTGTTGGTAAAATTACTGTGCAATTTTGACCTCTATTAATGTACAATAGTAATATTATTTTGATTACAGTCAAATTCAGTAAAGGGGAATAGGTGAAAAAAGTATTTAAACGGGTTTTGGGCGACCCACAAGCCCGAACGTTAAAGCGTCTTCAAAAACGTGTTAAAGATATTAACGCGCTGGAGTCGAAGTACAAGAAACTGTCTGATAAAAAACTGATAGAACAAACCGATGTCTTAAAAAAGCGACTAAAAAAAGAATCTTTAGATAAAATTCTCCCAGATGCTTTTGCGCTTGTAAAGGAGGCCGCTACTCGAACTATAGGCCAGAGGCACTACGATGTACAGCTTGTTGGTGGTATGGCCTTGCACGAAGGTAATGTGGCCGAAATGAAAACCGGAGAAGGAAAAACACTGGTTGCAACCTTACCGGTATACCTCAATGCTTTAACTGAAAAAGGGGTACATGTAGTAACGGTTAACGATTATTTGGCGCAACGTGATGCCGGATGGATGTCACAGATTTATAGCTTTTTGGGGCTACAAACAGGTGTAATAATTGCAGATGAGTCCTTTGTTTATGATAAAAGTTTTGAGAACAAAAAACATAATGATATCAGATTCAAACACCTAAAACCATGCACTAGGCAAGATGCGTATGCAGCCGACATTACCTATGGCACCAATAATGAGTTTGGGTTTGATTATTTACGCGACAATATGGTCAGGGAGGTTGAGCAGCTAAGACAAAGAGATTTACACTATGCGATTGTTGACGAAGTCGACTCTATCCTAATTGATGAAGCCCGAACGCCACTTATTATTTCTGCCCCATCAGTAACTAGCGGAAACGCATATTCACAATTCTCAAAAGTTACACGGCAGTTGAAACGAGATGAAGACTACGAAGTCGATGAAAAGAAAAAATCGGTAATATTAAATGATGACGGAATAGAGCATGTTCAAAAGATTCTAGGGATAGATAGCTTATACGGCACAGATAATATTCGGACAATTTATCATTTAGAGCAGGCGCTTAAAGCCGAAGCGTTATTTAAGCGCGATAAAGACTATGTTGTTACTGCTGATGGTGAAGTAGTTATTGTCGATGAATTTACAGGTCGACTATTAAAGGGTCGACGATATAATGAAGGGCTACATCAAGCAATCGAAGCAAAAGAAGGTGTAGAAGTGCAAGAAGAATCGATGACACTTGCAACGATTAGCTTTCAAAATTATTTCCGTTTATACGAAAAATTGTCCGGTATGACCGGAACGGCAGAAACAGAGAGTGAAGAGTTTCACCAAATCTATAAACTTGAGGTTATTCAAATCCCACCCAATAAACCATTGGTTAGAAATGACAAACCAGACAGAATTTATAAGACAGAACTTGGAAAGTTTAAGGCAATAGTTAGAGAAATAAAAACCTTGCACCAAAAAGGTCAGCCAGTACTTATTGGTACGGTTTCTATCGAAAAAAACGAATTACTAAGTAGTTTGCTCGATAAAGCTAAAGTTCCTCACCAAGTTTTGAACGCGAAAAATAACGAACGCGAAGCAACAATTGTCGAAGGTGCAGGACAAAAGGGTGCAGTTACATTAGCAACTAACATTGCCGGACGTGGTACGGATATTGTCTTAAGTGAAGAAGTAAAAAAAGTAGGTGGGCTATTTGTGCTTGGTTCGGAAAGACACGAATCAAGACGTATAGACAATCAGTTACGAGGGCGATCTGGCCGACAGGGTGATCCCGGTATGACACAATTCTTTGTAAGCACTGAAGATGATCTTATGCGGGTATTTGGAGGTGATAGAATTGCGTCTGTAATGGAGAGATTAGGTGTTGATGATGAGACACCCATAGAAAACAGAGTTATATCAAAATCACTTGAAGGTGCGCAAAAAAAAGTAGAAGGTCATAATTTTGACTCACGTAAAAACGTTGTTCAGTATGACGATGTTATGAATAGACATCGGCGCGCAACGTATTCGATGCGTAAGGAAATGTTACACAAAGGCGACATAAGTAAACGTATCAAAATGATAATTGAAGATGAATCTAATGCGATGGCAAAATCTGACCTGTTACTAAGTGACAAATTTGAAGAAGTTATTAAAGAAGTCTTCCCGCTCGACGATAAATCGCTCGACAGATTGTTTGATTCTGATTCCACTAAGTTTGGTGAAACTCTAAAGACGGAAGCTCTTGAGCTTTATGAGGCTCGTGAAGCAGCATTTGGATCTGATATTATGCGCAAAATTGAGACGGATATTTACTTACAGATCCTAGATAATTTATGGATGCAACACCTAGAAAACATGGACCACATGCGTGAAGGAATTCATTGGATATCCGTTGGGCAAAGAGATCCGTTGGTGGAGTATAGGCGTCAGTCCCAAGTTCTATTTGAAGAAATGCAAGGCATTCTTCGACGTGAAGTGCTGCGCGCTATGTTTAATGCCGAACCAGTTGATTTAGATGAACAAACTGAAACAGAACTAACTAAGGCTGCTCGAAAATCTGTAAGCAATGCCGATCAAATATTGGCAGCAGAAGAATTTCATGAAACTGATTTTGTGCCAGCAAAAGAAGCATTTCAAGTCAAAAAAGAAGCAAAGACTGGTAAAAAGAAATCTAGAAAAGCCGAGCGAAAACGCAAAAAAGCCGGTCGCAAATAAGTGGCAAACAGAAGATGAAACATGTAGTTCAGGAAGTGTCTTTTGCAAATGGCTCCAAGGGTTTATTCATAAATATACCTGATGCATCAGTGATGAGTTTTCAGATAAATTTTCGCGCGGGCGAGTACTTGGTAGATAAGAACAAATGGGAGACACCTCACCTAATGGAACACATATTACTTGGAGCCAACGAATTGACACCCAAGGCTAGATTGTTCCAGGCAGAGTTCGAAAAAAACGGAGCATATTCTAATGCCAGTACCAGTAGTTACGACATTGTGTACGAAGCCGAATGTGCTGATTTTGAATGGGATCGGATCGCGAGCTTGCTCATGATATCTATATCGAAGCCTCTATTTTTAGAGGAAGAATTTAATGCCGAGTTCGGTAACGTTACTGAAGAGCTTAACGCTAGATCAAATAATCATTTTAGACAATTAAGTCTGACGTTAAGACGAGATTTTGGCTACTACTCCTTAACTGACCACGAAAGACTGAAGTTAATAAATAATGTTAACCTACAAGACGTCATTGACCACTATACTAATACGCACACTTCTTCAAATATGCAGTTTGTAATTGCAGGTAAACTCACGAAGACTAGAATTAAAATACTTGAGTCACTTTTAGGTGGTATGGAGCTAAGCCAGGGTGATGGTCGTTTGGAACTACCAGACGAAGTTCCTAAAACTCTAAAACAACCACTATACATAGAAAACGAATCAGTTGATAACCTGTACTTTTATCTAGATACATTTATGCGAAGACGAATGACCAACCAGGAAAATGATGCGCTAAGTTTACTGAACACTATGTTAACCGAAACGCTTAACTCTATGATTTACGGTACGGCCCGTGAAAAAGGACTTGTTTATAGTATGAGCTCTGGTATTGGGCAGACAAAACATAGCAGTAATTGGTGGTTTGGCGCTCAAGTATTACCAAAAAATTCACCAGAACTCTTAAATATACTAATTGATGAAATTGCCAATGTATTTAAGTCGAAAATATCTAACCAAGACATAAAGTCAGCCAAACAATATGCATTAGGTAAGTTCCAAAGAAGTGGTCAGACTGTCAGTGGTACTGCTGATGGCTATGCAAACAGGTATTTTTTTGATGAACATGTAGACGATTTTTTTAATATACCCAAAAGGATAAAAGCAATTACCAGGGAGTCGATTGTGGACGTGTCTAAGGCTATGTTTGTTGATAATGTATGGGGACTTGGTGTTTTAGGGAGTTGTGGGCAAAAATTTACTGACAAATTGGACGATCAACTTCGTGATCTTTGGAATCAAAAACTGTAGATAATAGTTAACAACTGGCACCCTATACGAATTTGTTAGCGCTTATGTTACGATGATACTAATTAAAAGTAAAAAACATAATGGATCAAGCAGATAATACAAATCAAGACATTGAACCAACAGAAGTAAATGGGAACCTGTCCGTTAATAATCCCAAGCTTCAGCCTAATCAAATTACCCCAGATCAATCTATCCCGATCAGTACGGCTATGCCACAACCTACAACTGTCGCACCAAACATGGTTCAACAGGTGAGTGCCTTAAATCAGCCAACCGCACAGCAAATAAATATTTCTCAAGGCGTGAATAACAACTACCAGCAGAGTCCATCACATCCAACGTCTACGCCGCAACCTGGCCCACGAAAGGCCAGATCAATACTAGTTATTATTGGTGCAGTATTTACAGTTTTGGTTATATTATCGACTTTAGCATTCGCAGGTGTTAAATTTTTAAGTAATAAGGAATTCACTGGTAATTACAATAATCTGATATCACATTCATATAATAACGACGTAACAGCAAGTGGAGGTTTCCAGTTTCTTGTTCCAGCTACAATGACAGAAAATCGAAAAGACATTGGTAAGGTAGAGTTTCAGCAAATTACGCCAGAAAAGCAGATTTTGAAATCTAATGATGGGTGGGAATCAATTATTACTGCCAGCGGGAAAAGCGCCGGGAGTAATGATGAGATAATCAAGGGATTTAAAGACGAAGGTAATTCCATCGGACGTCTCTCTTATGTACAGATTATTGTCAATAATTTTATTAAGATACTGGAAGATCAAGAATATAAAGATACTTCAGCAAGCGTAAGGGATGATCTTTCAGACTACGATAATGCAAAAGTCGTTATGGATTACACCTACACAGAAACAGGCTCATCGCAGAGTATTAGCGGACGACGAATTATTATTTTTCGCCCAGATAGTACATATAACTTTGATATAAAAGCAGTAACAAAGTTATGGAATAAAAACTTTGTAAATTTTGATCAAATATCATTAAGTTTTAAAGAAAGCACATAGTATTCGAAAGAACTTAGTAATACTTGTGCTTTTTTGGGTAGCTGTATACAATTAATGTTAAGACGGAATTTCAATGGAAAATAATGATCAAAATCAGTTAGACAATAATTCATTAACAGATACAGGCATGGTTACTGGCATTCCTGCTGGGGATCAGCGTGCTGTTCCAAATCAGCCCAATATAGGACAACAGGTAGTACCTCACGTTGAAATGACCCAGGGTCAGGACACGATGCCGCAGCAGGTTGTTATAAAACCGGGACAGCAGGTACTACAGACTGTTCAACAACCACAGGTAATAACTGAAACACCTGTTTTACAACAAGCACCAGTAGTAACTAATCAACCATTAGAAAACACAGAGCAACAGACAGTAAGTAGCGGGCTGCCAGTTGCTGTTGCAAATTCATCACAAGAAAGCTTCAATACTCAGCCGACAAATGTCACGGGTTTGGGTATAGAAGAAAGGCAACAACCTTTAATTCAGACTACGAATAAGAAGCCACCCCTAGTGACACTCGTTGCTAAGTTGACATTTAGAGGTGATAACAACCGCGGGCCACAGACACTGTTTACAAAAATATTTGGAATTGTCCTAGTTGTCATTGCATTAGCGGGTTCTGGAGCAAATATTTATGCGGCTAAGCATGTCCAAGATTCAAGACAGGCACTAAAAGAATACTCAAACCCTAATGCAGCTCAAAAAGAAAAAGATAAGAAAAAGGCAATAGAAGATAGTGCAATAGAAATTCAGGACTTGAAAGATGGGAAACTAGATGTTTCAAAACTTTTCGATTCAGAACTAGCGAAAAGACCACAAGACATAAAGGGAGAAAAAAATAAGCAAATAAATCTGTCGAATGGTGTTTCATTCGCTGTTCTAGATGTGAAAAGGGGTTGGGATTCCGGCGATCAATATAACAAACCTGCGTCAGGAAAAGAATTTGTACTAGTAAAAATAACTGGCGGAAATCGATCCAAATCAGGATCTCGCTCTATCACGGGATATGACTTTAAGCTCCTAAATTCAAAAGGTGGGCTACAGGATTCAAAATATTTAAGAACTGGTGCTATAAGCGATAACGGGTTTGAAGATTCTGGGAGTCTAAGCCCAGGCGATATCAGAACAGGTTATGTTCTTTATGAGTTAGATATTAATGAAAAGGCTGTACTTATATTTGAAGATAAAGGATTTGATTACGAGAACGGTAACAATGGAAAAGAGTTTCTTATAAAAGCGTCAATGGAGATAAACTAGTGATATTATATATACTCGCACAATCTGTGCCGAAATTTACAGCATATAAAGTTGATCTTGATGCGGAGTTTGTCATACCAATTTTTTATCTCGTTCCTTTAATTCTATGCTTGTTGTTGCATAAGTTTGCTCCAAAAATTCTATACATTGTAGCTGGTCTTATTTTTACATTATCTTTAGCTTTTCTTGCATTCGTTCTTTATAAAGATTATGCGATTTGGAAGTTCGTAATGCCAGTGATTGCCGTTCTTGGGGGCTTGTCTGGTCTTTCTGGCTGGGTAAGATTCTTAATTAAAAAGATAAAGAATATTGGGGATGACGATTCCTACATAAGTTAGTATCCATCCAAGCTGTTATAATAGCTGAGAAATGCTGGTAATTATAAAAAAAGTAAATGAACTTGACACAGAAGTGGCAGACGTTATGAGACGTCTGGACATTGAAGCCCTAAAACAAGAAGCAGAAGAACTAAAAATTCAGTCGCTCGGACAAGAGTTTTGGGCAGATAATATTAAAGCCCAAGAAGTCATGAAGAAGATTAGTAAGTTGGAATCTAGAATTCAACCATGGATTGAAATTGAAACTGAGCTTAGTGAGGTCAAAGAGCTCGCACAACTAAATGACGACAGCATTTCACCAGATCTTAAAAAACAATTAGCAAACATAAATAAAAAGCTTTTGGCATTAAAAAAAGAACTACAGTTTTCTGGTAAGTATGATGACCATGATGTAATTCTAAGCATACATGCTGGGGCAGGCGGTACGGATGCCCAAGATTGGGCTCAAATGTTAATGCGTATGTATGTACGGTGGGCTGAATCGCATAATTACAAAGTCATTATGATAGATGAATCCTCTGGGGACGAGGCAGGTATAAAAAGTGTAACTTTGGAAATCGAAGGTAAATTTGTATTCGGTAAGCTTCAATATGAACATGGGGTACATCGTTTAGTTAGGCTAAGTCCGTTTAACTCAGATAATCTACGCCAAACAAGTTTTGCGAAAGTAGAAATCATGCCAAAGGTGGATACACCCAACGAAGTCGAAATTGATGAAGGTGATCTAAAAATAGATGTGTATAGAAGTGGTGGTAAAGGAGGACAGTCTGTAAATACAACTGATTCGGCGGTGAGGGTAACCCATATACCAACAAAAACAGTAGTTGCGATTCAAAACGAACGTAGTCAAATTCAAAACAAAGAAACTGCTATGACAATATTGCGTTCGAGACTTGCTCAATTACAGATAGAACAGCATGCTGAAAAAGTATCAGAGCTAAAAGGTCCGAATCAATCAGCTGAGTGGGGCAACCAAATCCGTAGCTACGTACTACACCCGTATAAACAGGTCAAAGATCTGCGGTCTAAATACGAAACTAGCGATGCTGACGGTGTATTGGATGGCAAATTAGATGACCTAATTAATGCTAATCTAGAGAATAACCTTTAGCTATTTGCTATAATAAAGACATATGATACTTCTGGATAGAGTTACAAAATCATACAGCCGCAGCGGTGCCGCTTTGGATCGAATAAGTTTGCATATTGAACCAAAAGAATTCGTTATTATTATTGGTAAAAGCGGAGCAGGTAAATCGACGCTACTAAAACTTTTAACCAGAGAAGAGAGACCAACTAGCGGCAAAATCGTGGTTGGTGGTGTGGATTACGACAAATTGAAAGATCGTGACATACCGCTATTAAGGCGAAAAATTGGGGTTGTTTTCCAAGACTTTAAACTTCTTCCTAACAAGAATGTATTTGAAAACGTAGCGTTCGCATTGGAAATTGTCGGATATGGTAACAAAGAAATAAATCATACCGTGCCAAGGGTATTAGATATAGTAGGGTTAAAAGGCAAAGAAAAGCGTATGCCCTTGGAATTATCAGGTGGTGAGCGCCAACGGGTGGCTATTGCCAGGGCAATAGTACGCCAGCCAAAAATTCTTATTGCCGATGAGCCAACAGGCAATCTAGATCCAAAACATGCATGGGATGTAATTAAGGTGCTAGAAAAAATTAACCGCTATGGCACCACTGTCCTTCTAACTACCCATAATCAGGATATCGTCAATAAGCTTAAACGCAGAGTCGTAGTTATAAATGACGGCAAAATCGAAAGCGATAGAGCTAACGCGGAGTACAAACACTAATGAGACGCAAGTTCATTACATTCACCAGAATTATTCGTGCAGGGCTGCAGAATTTTGCTAGAAACCTGACACTGGGGATAGCCGCTATGGCCGTAATGGTTATTACTCTAACAATAGTGTTGTTTTCAGTAATAGTTAATGAAACATTTGTTCATACAGTACAGCAAATAACAGATAGGATTGATATATCTGTTTATCTTGTTGATGATATCAAAAATGATCAATTAGATAATCTTATCAATGACCTAAAGTCTGACAAAAATGTTAAATCCGTAGAATATATTTCTAAAGATCAAGCATTAGAAATCTACAAGCAGCAGAATGTTGATAATGTAGATCTTCTGGTAGCTATATCACAAACCGATAATCCACTACCAGCCAGCTTACAGATAAAACCAGTAGACCCCAACCAGATCGAACCGATTAAACAATTTTTAGAACAACCAGAAATTGCAAAATTACAGTCTGACGAAACATCCTATTCGGGTGACAGGAAAGACGCAATCGACAAAATTTCACAAGCCACGAAGTTTTTTAGAGAAGCTGGGTTTGTAGGCATAGTAGTTTTTATGATGGTATCAATACTAATAATTTTCAACACAATCAAGATGGCAATATTTAATCGTCGTGAAGAACTAACCATAATGCGATTACTCGGTGCTAGCACTACTTATATACGTGGTCCATTTATAATTGAAACAATTGTTTACGGTATTATTGCAGGAGTGGTGTCTGTTTCTCTAGTTAGTGCTATGTTCGCAGTATCTGCTTCGGCTTTCGATGCCAGTAGCCTAGGTCTACTAGATATTAAGTTTGCTAATGATTATTTTGCCAAAGGGTTCTGGGTTATTATTAGCGCCCAGATTGGAATAGGTATACTAATAGGATCATTTTCTTCACTAATTGCTACACGACGATATCTAAAGTTTAAATCCCCAAAGTAAGCAATAATAACAGGGGTGATAACGCTTGCAAATAGTTGTAATCTGTGCTAGTATTAAAAAGCTTATGATAAAACAAAAAACTACAAATATACTTAAGATGACGAAACTGCGGTTTACGCCTCTGGTTGTGAGTTTAATTTTTTTTGCTGGGCTTGCGGTACCAATTTATGTTTACGCCGATACTTTTGATGAACAAATAAGTAAACTTCGAAATGATAACGACAACAAGAAAGAACAAGTTAATAGCCTCGCGGTAGAGGCCGGCAACATTCAGGAAACTATTGTTAAACTCCAGCAGCAAATTGATGGTTTGCAATCGCAAATAGTTAAAAATAATGCCAAAAATGAACAACTAGCGAAAGAAATAAAGGCAGCACAGATAGAGTTAGAAAAACAGAAGAATTTGTTAGGCCAAAATATCAAAGCGATGTATCTTGAAGGCAAAATAACCCCCCTAGAGATGCTGGCCTCCAGTAAAGACCTTAGCGAGTTTGTTGATAAGGAACAGTATCGTGATGCAGTAAAATCCAAGATTAAAAGCTCGTTAGATAAAGTTACAGAACTTAAGGCAACCCTTAAGTCACAGAAAGAAGATGTCGAAAAATTATTAAGAGAACAAGAATCACTTAAGAAACAAATTGGATCCCAGCAAACCCAGCAGAACAGACTTCTTGGGCTTAATCAATCTGAGCAAAACAAAGTCAATTCCGACATTGAAGCTAATAAGGAAAAAATCAATGATTTAAGACAACAGCAGATAATTGAAAACCTAAAGATATTTGGTGGTGGTGTCCAGCCGGGTATTGCTGGTGGTGGTGGTTATCCTTGGGGTAATGCATACTGTGTTTATACTAACCAAGTCGGGGGACCATGCTTTAATTATGATTGGTATTTTAATGGTTCTGCTTGGGATAGCTGGGGCTACGGTTTTAGAAACTGTACCAGTTGGGTAGCATTTAAACTAGCGGCTTCAGGTAAAGTTGGGTTTACATACCTTGGTAACGCCGCAAACTGGCCAAGTAACGCTGCAGCCAGAGGCATTCCTGTAACTTATGGCTCAGGAGCACAAGTCGGCAATGCTGCCGTAAACCCTAATGGATATTATGGACATGTTATGTATGTAGAAGCAATAACACCAGACGGTAAAGTTGTAGTTAGTGACTATAATCGAACGGGGGATGGTTACTATAGAGGACCCGACAGCGGTAGTGCTGCCGTACTAGATCAATCAGGGCTAGTCTTCATACATTTTTAAAAAGTTAATTCACAGTTGTTTTTCAGTTTTGTGAGATAATGTAGCATAGAATATTTATTACGGAGGCAAAGTGTACAAAGAAATAGAAACTAAATCTGAAAAAAAATCTACATTAATAAAAACTATTGGGTTAACGTTTGCGTTTGCCTTGGTTTTTATTTTTGGACTTAATATTGGCAACGGGAAAATCAGGGCAGGTGATAGTCTAAAACTTGTTCAAAACAATTCAAATGGTAGTCTTCCAGCTGATCTTGATTATTCGTCAGTAGAATCCCTGTATGATTCATTAAAGAAAACTTACGATGGTGATCTTGAGGAAACAAAGCTAATGGATGGTATAAAAAAGGGTCTTGTTGAAGCTTCCGGCGATAAATATACAGAATACCTAACAACCAAAGAATCTCAGGAATTTGAAGAAAGTCTTAATGGTACTTTTAGCGGTATTGGGGCAGAGCTAAGTAAAGAAGAGAATGCTATTGTAATTGTCGCACCTATTTCTGGTTTCCCAGCTGAAGAGGCTGGGCTTAGAGCAAAAGACGTTATTATAAAAATAAATGATGAAAACGCATTAGACATATCAGTGTCAGAAGCCGTTACAAAAATTCGCGGACCAGAGGGAACGAACGTAAAGCTTACAATAGTGCGTGATAGTAAGGAAGAATTAGAGTTTGATATAACTCGTCAACAAATAAAAATACCGAGTGTCGAATTCGAAGTCACTGACGATATCGGATATATAAAAATAAGTCGTTTTGCAGAAGATACTGAACAGTTAGCACAAAAGGCTGCCGAGGAGTTTAAGGCTAACAATGTTGTTGGAATTGTATTGGACCTTCGTAATGACCCAGGCGGCTTACTGGATGCTTCGGTAGATGTCTCTAGTCTTTGGTTGGACAGAGACAAAGTAGTACTAGAAGAAAAAAGAGGTGGCGAGACGATAAAGACATACAGGTCTAAGGGCGGAAACATTCTTGGTGGAATACCAACAGTAGTTTTGATAAATGAAGGTAGTGCCAGCGCAAGCGAAATTACTGCAGGAGCTTTAAGAGATCACGGTGTAGCCATACTAATGGGGCAAAAGTCATTTGGTAAGGGAAGTGTTCAGCAGGTCACCCCGCTAAATGCTGGGGGCACTCTCAAGGTTACAATCGCCAAATGGTTTACACCTAATGGCAGGAACATAAATGAAGAAGGTATAGAGCCAGATCAAAAAGTCGAGATTACTGACGAAAATCTAAAGAACAAACAAGATCCTCAAAAAGACGCTGCATTCGGGTATTTAAAAAAGTAACAATATACTAAATAAAATGTTGTGAAAGAGGTAAACCTTATTCCATCCTCGGCATTGTTGTGGTAGTATTTCTTAGTAATAAGAGGTAATAGGTAGGTGGCCAAGCCAACAAAATACGTGTTTGTAACAGGTGGTGTGCTTTCTGGTTTAGGAAAGGGCATCACGGCCGCCTCAATCGGTAACCTGCTTAAAGCCCGCGGACTCAAAATAAACATTCAAAAATGTGACCCTTACCTTAATGTAGATGCTGGTATGCTAAATCCGGCAGAGCACGGAGAGTGTTTTGTTACCAAGGATGGAGCAGAAACTGACCTTGATCTCGGGCATTACGAACGATTTTTAGATCAAGAATTGACCAAAGGTAGCTCTTTGATGAGTGGTCGAATATTATCTAAGGTAATTGACGACGAAAGAGCCGGTAAATACTCCGGCAAGACTGTTCAATTCATTCCGCATGTTACCAATGCGATCCAAGAAGAAATTATTAAAGTATCAAAAAACTATGATGTTCATATTGTTGAGATTGGCGGTACAGTTGGAGATTATGAGGGGCTTAATTTCATAGAAGCAATCAGAGAGTTGGCGTTTAAGGTGGGCAAAGAAAACTGTGCATTTGTTCATGTTGTTTATATGCCTTATCTGGGTGCTAGTCGCGAATTCAAAACCAAACCAGCGCAGAACGCCGTCAGGGAACTAAGAGGACTTGGTATTTCTCCAGATGTGTTGGTAGTGAGAAGTGAAGAGCAGTCACCCAAGGATGTAGTATCAAAACTAAGTATGTTTTCTGGAGTTGCACCCGAAGCAATAGCGCTTTTGCCAAATGCTTCATCAATTTACGAAGTGCCACTAACGTTAGAGGACACAGGTATATCAAGTGTTATTGCTGGGAAGTTGAACATCAAAATGTCTAGGCCAAATCTAAAGCAATGGCGAAATGTAGTTGATAGAGCTACAGCTCGTTATAGCAAACGAGTGACTATTGGTGTCGTAGCAAAATATATGGATAACCAAGATACATATATGTCGGTGTTTGAGGCTTTGCAGTCTGCTGCTTGGTGGCAAGATACCTCTGTTTCAATTAAATGGATAGATGCCGAAAAATTGGATAAAAGTTCGAATGGAGTCAGCGATATAATAAATGAGTGCGACGGCATAGTTGTACCGGGTGGATTTGGAACACGGGCTCTTAACGGCAAGATTAAAGCAGCCCAATATTGTCTCAGGAACAATGTACCATATTTAGGGCTATGCTTGGGGTTACAGATGGGGGTAATTGCCGCAGCTCGTAACGCAGGTATTTCTGATGCTTCAACCCCAGAGCTGGGAGACAGCTCAAAGAACCTAGTAATAGACACAATGTACGGTCAAAAGGGCAAAGAAAATACTGGCGGGACTATGAGGCTCGGTGATTACCCATGTAATATTGAAAAAGGTAGTTTAGTAGAAAAACTCTATGGGACTAAAAATATTACTGAACGACATCGCCACCGTTATGAGTGTAATAACAAATATACGGGTCAGTACGAAAAATGGGGGCTAAAAGCATCGGGGACTAGTCCAGACGGTAAATTAGTGGAAATTATAGAAGCAATTGACCACCCATTTTTTGTTGCTAGTCAGTTCCATCCAGAGTTTAAATCACGTCCAAATAAGTCGCACCCAATGTTCGATGGATTCATAAAATCACTATTGCAAAAATAAGCATTACCTGATAGCATAAGCACTATGGATAACCAAAAACAAAAAAAGATTTTACTAGTAGAAGACGATGACGCACTAGCTAGTGTGTATCAAACACGTTTACAAGCAGAAAACTTTGATATTAGGCGGGTGCCGAATGGCGAAGATGCTTTAGCTGCAACCTTAGAATACAAACCAGACCTGATTTTGCTAGATGTAATGATGCCTAAAGTTAGTGGATTCGATGTGCTGGATATTTTACGAAATACGCCCGAAACTGCAACAGTTAAGATCATTATGCTAACAGCACTCAGCCAAGACGCAGATAAAGAGCGTGCTAAGAGCTTGGGTGTAGATGACTATTTAGTGAAATCACAAGTTGTAATCGCCGACGTTGTCGACGTTATAAAACAACGTCTTGGAATATAGCTCAAAGTAAACCAGTAAAGCCATAAAATCAGAGCTCACAAAGGGCTCTTTTTAATACCAGATTGACAATCTGTAAAAAGTATGCTACATTATATATGTAATTTAAAACAAAAAAATGTCAGTAATATCTAGTTCAGAATCATCATTTACGTCTAATGGTAACGAAATCGAACATTCTCGTAATGTTTTACAACTTGCAGAGTTAAAAGAAATGCTTGGTGCATACGGGTTAGAAGGTGGCAGTCCAAAAGAGAGATTAGATAGTTTGAGAAATCAAAGTAAGGAATCACTGGCATTATTTATGACTGACCTAAATGCACGATTAAATGGTTCAGAGGGTAGTCTGGTTCATGAGGACGCTATGAAAATAGGTGATAAGCAAACCGTTGCACCAGAGGACAGATATGATTTATTTAGTTCTATAGTTGAAAAGGTTAGAAATTGTCCAGAAGATGTAAATCCAGCACGAGTGGGAGACACTTTAGCATTGACGACAGTTTTATTACATCCTTATAAAGATGCCAATGGTCGAACCGCTAGAATGTTTGGATATATATTTCGTGATGATATTGATGGTCTAGATGGACAAGAAGATTTTAACACTTTAGTTGAACCTCGTGATCAAGCTCGAGAGCGTGGAGGCTTTACGATTAATGGATACATACCATATGTGGGTGAAGGCACAGACCAGTCTGATCCCACAGTGGTATCTGGATATGTTGATAAGCTACTTGCGAGTAATGACACAAGTTTGTACACCAGTCCTTATGGACAAGCTGAGCTAATCAAGCCACCCGACAATATTCTGCAAGGTGGAGCTGAATAATGAACCACGAAGTAGTTAGCCTACACGAGGCAGAACATGGTCCTGAAACACAATTGCCAGCTAACGTTGAGATTATTGATGGTATGTTGACTGAAGAGTTTACTGCAAAGAGGGCAAAGTGGTTGCAAGATCAAATAGAAGGTCAGTATGACCCGCAAATGCGACATATAGGAAAGTTGACTGACAGAATAGACCAGACAAGAGCGGAAGGCTTCAGCGCTTACGATAATCAGGATCAAGAAACATATAAAAAGAAAATAGAAATAGCAAGCCAAACAAAAGAGTATATGTATAAAACTTTTGGTGCTACGAATGTGCGGGAATTCAACAGGTACAAAGAGGCTGAATATAGACAGCAAAAAATTGGTACAATTGAGTTTTGGGGAGAAGATTCAGATAGGATATTTGATGAAATAGTTGGATGTACTGAAATAATTGACGATGGCATCGATCGTGAGTTTAGCGTGCCACCGGCTGACAGAGTCGATCCGAAACGAGAGGATTTCCAAGAATATTTAGGTAATAAAATATTTATCGACCATAGTACTTTACAAAATTATGTAGAATCAGATACATCTATAGAGTTAGGATATAAAGAGGGTGCGGGTTATAAGATACCGTTGGCAAATATTGTATCAGCAGGAGGCTTTGATAGTTGGGCTGGTAGGGGCGTCAATGGTCGTAAAGATGGAATGGACGATAAAGATTATCAGAAAAGCTCGGGAGAACAAGTTATTGGTAGGAGTATAGATGCCATAGCGGACTACGCATTAAGGGAAACAGAAATTCCACCTATTGAAGGAGTTGATGCCTATGTTCAGCCAAATGGTATAGTAATATTTTCTGTCGGTAATTCAAACCATAGGATTGCAGCAGCCGTAGCAAGAGGCCAAGAGTTTATCGAAGTAGATGGTATGGTCAGTATACATAAGTTGGGGCAAAATTTAGTTGAAGCCAAGCAAGATTTGGATAGTGCCGCGGTTGCAGCGTAAATTGCATGACAATAGTTTTCTAAAATTTAGTCTACTGTTACTTCGGTGCGGGCAACAGATTTGCCGCTAAAAAGTCGGACGCGTCTTTGGTTGAAGTTTACAATTCCATCTTTTTTGGCATGAATTGTATAGTTACGGCTCATGAATGTGCCTTTACCGGGTCGCTTACTCATACCAGTTTGACGTATGATTACTTGACCTGTTTTTACTTTTTGGCCACCAAATAGCTTAACGCCAAGCCGTTGTCCCGGACTGTCGTGTACGTTTTTACTCGATCCACCAGCTTTAACTTTTGACATAAATCACTTTCTTATTAGTACCACTAGTTCACGTCCTACAAACTGATCCGGTCTATGATAGATTAGGTCAGCTTTGTTTGCATGAACAAAACTCTGACGAGTATACCCTAAATTATCGAGAGAATCAAGCGTTTTCAGGTGCATGAACCCGTTATTTGTCTTCCAGGCTGGGACGGCTATACATAATCGTATGCCGGCTTTGGTCTGAGAGGCCATGTTTTGGAGGAATTTCTTATGAATTACGTCACAATCATTTATGATTTTTTGCATAACATTCGTGTCGGGCAGGGCAGTTAAGGGTCGGCCTAGATAAGTTTCGGTCGCAATAAAATCAAATTCCTTGGGCCAGGTCGCGTTTGTGGCATCTGCTTGCTCGGCATGCCAAGTAAACGAAGGAGGCAGAAGGAGTTTGGCAAACCAGTCAATATTCTCGTTGGTGTATTCAATCATTCTAGGTTCGAGATCGGTACCGTAAGCATTGAATCCCATCAGCCCAGCTTCTTGCAAAATGACGCCAGTACCGCAAAATGGATCTAGCACTGTTGCCCCGTAGCGATTATTGCCAACAGAAGCCAAGTTGGTAATAATTTGTGCTAGCTTGGGCGGCAACATCCCAACCCTAGCATCTCTTTTTGGTCGCTTCTGGTCGCGGGCAGCGTAAGCATCTATATCCTGAACTTCTGTAGTTTGGGCTAGGATCGTCTCACTTCCATTTATAATCAATACAAGCTCCCAGCCTAGCGGGCTGGTTAGTTTGTTGTACAAAACTTGTGCAGAATTAAGCTGTGGAGCTTTGTTTGGAACAACTCTGACTGATTTACCTGCTTGTTTAATTACTTTTTTTACCGCAAGGGCAGAAGCGTTGATCTTTCTAGGGTTAATCGTCTTGCCGTAAACGCTAACACCTAAATGCAATTTACCCTCAGGCAGATATTTTAGGAATTGGGGTACCGTAGTAGTAATATATTCCTCTATTTTGCTCCACTCTGTGTAGGGTAAGGTCGTCAGGACTTTACAAACTTTCATGCTTCCTCCTAGTCTGGAAAAAGGAATATAACTTGGGTCATTGGTAGATCCTATTGCAAAATCACCAATACGAAAAATATTATCGGCACCAAGTAAACTTTCGAGCTCAGCGGTACCAATTTCTGGTTGTCTACCCAAGATATAAACTGATTTCATCATCTAATAGTATACGGCTATAGCAAGATTTCGTATAATGTAATCAGAATATGGTTGAAAAGATTAAAAAACGAGGCTGGAAATCAGTCCTGACAGTAGTAACTATGCTAGCTTTAGCTGGACTTGCGTATTTTTTGCATGAACAAATATACGATACATATAGGAATATACAAAATGTGTATTATTGGGTCTTGTTTCTCATAATTCCATGGGAAATTCTTAACTACCACTCGCAGACTAAACTGTTTCAAGGGATATTTCATGTTATTAGGGTCAAAATTCCGTATAAATTTATGTATAAAACAGCGCTGGAATTAAATTTTGTAAATACAGTTTTCCCGAGCGGTGGTGTGTCGGGTATTTCTTATTTTAGCTTACGTTTAAAACCCAAGGGGGTTTCTACGGCTCAGTCTACATTGGTAAGTTTCATGAAGCTAATAGTTATTTTTGTATCGTTTCAGATACTTATGTTTATTGGCTTATTATTGCTGGCAATAGATGGCAAGGCAAGCGGTGTGCTGATTTTGATTGCCGGGTCGTTGGTAACGTTCATGGCATTTGGTACGTTCATGTTTGCATTTATTATCGGTAGCAAAAAGCGGATTAATGATTTCCTAATGTTTTTTACTAGGATAGCTAACAGGTTAGTGCATATTTTTAGCAAGAAAAGGGAAACAATAAATACTAAACGAGCAGAAGCAGTATTTTCTGAAATACACGAACAATATATGCAGATAAAATCGAATTTACGTGAATTAAAGCAACCATTAATGTATGGCTTGCTTGCAAATCTAGCAGAAATCCTAGTGATCTACACAGTTTATGTCGCATTTGGTCAATGGGTTAACCCAGGAGCGATAATTATTGCATATGCTGTGGCAAATTTTGCGGGGCTAATATCGGTGTTACCTGGAGGTGTTGGAATTTATGAAGTGTTAATGACGGCTGTGTTGGCCGCTGGTGGCATACCTGCGAGCCTAAGTTTACCGGTAACAGTAATGTACAGAATACTCAACATGTCTATTCAATTGCCCCCAGGTTATATTCTTTATCACAAGGCAATAAACCAGGATCCCGATGTCGCACTTAACAAAAAGTAACGATTATCAAAACAACCAAGTTTGGTCGGTCAGTGATTTCGTTGCTATATTTAACCAAACGATAGAATATGCGTATCCGTTTGTTAGTATTCAGGGTGAGCTGACTAACTTTAAAGTAAGTAAGAATAAATGGGTATATTTCGATCTAAAAGACGAAAATTCAAGTGTGAGGTTCTTCGGAACAATATATGGCCTACCCGGCCCATTAGAAGACGGAATGTTGGTCAAGGTAAATGGTAGCCCAAGACTACATCCACAATTTGGGTTCAGTGTTTCGGTCCAGTCAATTCATCCAGTAGGTGAGGGTGAAATAAAAAAGGCTGCCGATTTATTGCAGGCCAAATTACAAAAAGAAGGCTTATTCGAGGTATCGCGAAAACGCCCAATACCGTATCCGCCAACAAAAGTCGGGCTTGTAGCATCTTCAGAATCGGCGGCTTTTCATGATTTTATGAAAATATTAAATCACAGATGGACAGGAGTTGATATTCGATTAATCGATGTACAAGTACAAGGCGAGTCTGCACCTGGACAAATCGTAGGCGCAATCAGCGAACTAAACGCAACAGATGTGGAAGTGATTATTGTAACTCGTGGTGGGGGAAGCCCCGAAGACCTAGCTGCATTTAATCATGAAGTAGTTGTCCGGGCAGTGGCAACTAGCCGTATACCCACTGTGGTAGCTATTGGTCACGAGGTTGACACATGTTTAGCTGAGTTGGCGGCCGACAAGCGTGCGAGTACTCCCAGCAACGCTGCAGAATTATTAGTTCCTGATAAAAAGTGGGAACTGGCAAATATTGAACAAATTTCTGATGAGCTAAACAGACTAATGAGCGTACATTTACTTAACCATAAAGATGCAGTACAGCAATCTGCAAAATTTTTAGATTCATCTCTTGAGCAGATGGTTGAAGCAGCCAAAAAAGAGGTAATGTCTGTAGGCAGCTTACTAAATAGCCTGAGCCCAAAAAATATACTAAATCGCGGGTATGCTTTAGTCAGATCTGAGGATGGAACATTGATCAGTAATATCAAGAAACTTAAGATAGGTGATAAGATAGCAATTGAACTTAGCGATGGTAACGTCGCTGCAAAAATTATAGGAAGGACAAATAATGCCAAATTCAAAAAATAGCTACAGAGATTTGCGGCAAGAACTGGATAACATTGTGGAGCAGCTACAACAGGGCAACACAGAAGATATTGATAACGCTTTCAAACAATATGAACGAGGACAACTGTTAGTCAAGGAACTTTCACAATATCTTAAGGAAACTGAGAACAAGTTAAATAAGATTTCAAATAAATAGGATAAGTTTTGTTGCATACTTTATGGTTAACGACAGTCGTTTTATGTTTTATCGGGTTTGTTTGTTTTGTGTTTGTTATTGCTTATGGAGCTCCATTCTTGCCAACGCTAAAACCCCAGGTAGCCAAAGCACTAGACCTAATTGACCTAAAACCTGGGCAAACCTTATTAGAACTAGGCAGTGGTGATGGGCGAATCATGGTAGAAGCCGCTAAGAGGGGTATTAATAGCATAGGTTATGAATTAAACCCATTACTTATCCTATATTCATTATGGCTGACGCGTAAATACAGAGACAAGATTACGATTAAGATGGCTAATTTTTGGAAGGTTCAGTTACCCAAGGCGGACGGGGTCTTTGTTTTCCTACTCACACCTTATATGCAAAAGTTAGATGAAAAGATAAGTACTGAAAACCAGTCAAGACTAAAGCTTATAAGTTTTGCTTTTGCAATTCCAGGTAAAAAACCATCAAAAACCAGCGACGGATTATTTTTGTATAAGTACTAAAGTATTGCACAACTGATCATTTGGCATTATCATAAGCACTATGCCTCCAAATACGCCGCAAACGCCGACGTCTAATCCTGTGGGTGGGATGCCACAAAATCAACAACCGCTGCAAGGTCCGTTGATGTCACCCCCAAAACGGAAGAATAATACACTTCTAGTAGCCCTCGTTGTCGCTAGTGTATTCTTTATAATTAGTTTAATTTTTGCCATTTGGTCATTTATGGGAATGCAAAAATATAAAAACAACTCCGATGAAATTGTGGCTGTTGAAGTAGAAAAAACAAAACAAGAAACCGCAACCCAAAAAGATAATGAGTTTCTTGAAAAAGAGAAGACGCCATACAGGAACTACACCAGTTCGGATGTTCTGGCTTCTATTAAGTTTGACTATCCTAAAACATGGTCGGCATTTATAGAGGAGGACAAGAATACTAATTCGGGTACCCCTCTTAACGGATATTTGCATCCTAATTTTGTGCCCGCTGTAGACTCAGGTACCGATTTTGCCTTACGTATAGAAGTAATTAGTCGACCATATAGTGATTCTTTGAAGGAACTTGAAAGCAAGGTAAAACAAGGGAAGATAAAAATTGCACCATATTCACTAGCGAAAGTCCCAACGGTTTTGGGTGTTAGAGCCAGTGGAGAGATAAATAAAGGACAAAACGACACAATGGTCATGCTACCGATAAGAGACAAGACCTTAAAAGTTTATACAGAATCACAACAATTTGTACCTGATCTCGATAAAATTATTTTAGCTTCTCTGACATTTGTTCCGTAGTCAGTGATATACTACTTATTATAGACAGATAGGAGGGTAGTTCTTAAGTTATGGTAGCAAATCACAGTTTTGATGATGGGCGCCTTTTAAGAGCACTAGCGGAACAGCTGAAGTTGCCGTTAATACAGATAGCAAGACTTGCTGAGCTAGGAGTGGGTGACAAAGAATCCATAGAACAGATTCTCCATACATCAGATATGGCAATTCAATTAATAGACGGGTTGTTACTGAGTAATGATATTCATGCTCAGCAAACGCTAGGGCTCGAACCAGTTTCAGTTAGTTCCGTACTACTGGCGGCTACTGAAGATCTTCGTCATCATGCTAAAAACTACGGGTGTGAGGTCGAGCTTGATGTAGGTGGCCGATTTGCGCCTGTTATGGGTAACTTTAGGGCACTAAGAACTGCATTTACAACACTGGGTTATTCAATGATAGAAGCACAAACCCAAGAATTGAATAACAAGATAGTCTTGTCGGTCCATTTAGGCAATAAGGGTATTGTTGCAGGAGTTTTTGGTGGCAGTAATGAAATTACTAAAGACGCATTTAAACGTGCAAAGGCACTAATGGGTTCAGCAAAACAGCCGTTTGTGTCAAAGAGCTCATCGTCCGCAGCTGGAATATTTATAGCTGATTCGTTATTTAGTGTTATTGCATCTCAGCTTCAGGTTGCTAAACATAACAAACTTTCGGGGCTGACTACCACGCTAACTCCTAGCCAACAATTAAAACTGGTCTAAGCAGATGAAAGTTCTACTGATTGAACCCGACAAAGTACTAAGGCAAATATATATTCAGGCATTTGAAGACCAAAACATTATAGTTAGTGCCTGTGCTAGTTCACAAGAAGCCGTGACTATACTCGAGGACTTTTTTGCAGATGTCATCGTTACTGAACTGCAGATTGCAGAACATAACGGGGTAGAGTTAATACACGAAATTCGTAGTTACCTCGAATGGCAAGACATACCAATAGTCATCAATTCAATAATCCCTCACAGCAACGTTGCTATTAATAATGCCGTGATGAAGCAACTTAACATCACAGATTATATGTATAAAGCAGTAACTAGTTTGCAAAAATTAATTTCTGTTACCGAACAGGCTTGTTACGAAAAAGCATGAAACATCGAACCACTAAAGTTATTATATTAAAACGTACAAATTTTAAAGAAGCAGATAGGATATTGACTTTACTCAGTGATGAATGGGGTAAGATAAAAGTTATCGCTAAAGGTGTCCGAAAACAAAAATCAAAATTAGCGGGGGGTCTAGAATTACTTAGCGTGAGTGAAGTTAGCTATATTATCGGCAAGTCAGAAATATATACATTGACATCAAGCAGGCTAGTCAAGCATTATCAAGAAGTAGTCAATGATATCGATAGAACGATGATAGCTTATTCTCTTATTAACAAGGTATATAAGCTCTCAGAAGATCATACAGGTCAAGAATTCTTTACATTACTTGATCAGTCACTTGTAGCATTGAATGATCAGATTGATTTGCGGCTGGTTGAGTCATGGTTTAACATTCAACTCCTTAAGCTTACAGGCCACACACCTAACTTGGTTACCGATATAGATAACAAACCTCTCAAACAAGGGATGGAATATGCTTTTGATACGGATAAAATGTTGTTTAATCAAAATACAGCCGGTAAATATTCTGATAATCACATAAAACTAACGCGTTTGCTGCTGAAAGTTGAAACTTGTGACAGGCTAAAACCTTTAACAGGATTAACAGAATATTTTGATTTAATGTTAAGGTTATCCAAGCAGCTTGTAGGGCTAAATTTACGGCTAGAGTCAGACAATTAGATTGTGTAATTATTTCTCATAGGGCTATCGTACTAGTCCTTCTAGGTGGTAACATATATAAATGCAGGGGATCAATATCTATGTAGTTACTATATTAATAAGTAGCTTAATAATTCTTTCATATCTTTACATAGTTTTATCACGTAGAACAAAAATACCCACTGTTTTGATGCTGATATTAACAGGGGTGATTATCCGCCAGTTGTTTGTAACTTTTGGAATCAATGTCGATATACCTAATGAGGCAGTAGAGTTTATTGGTATTGTTGGTCTTATAATGATTGTTCTAGAAGCTGGACTTGATCTTAAATATTCGAAAATCAAAAAGGATCTTATCAAAAATGCTTTGTTGTCTTCGATTTTTGCACTAGTCTTGTCAGTAATTGGGGTGACATTATTACTGCATTGGCAGCTTGGACAGTCTTGGTTAAGTAGTGTAGTTTATGCAATACCACTGTCAGTAATGAGTAGTGCGATCATTATATCAAGCAGTAAAGAACTAACTGAGCGAAAAAGGGAATTCCTAGCATATGAATCATCATTTTCTGACATAATTGGGATTTTGATATTCGACTACTTCATAACAACTACAGTATTTTCAGTCCAATCAATGCTACCAGTTGCAATAGGGATTGTGTTTGCAATAGGGCTATCGGTATTATTTTCAATTATTTTGGTTTGGGTGCTTAGTAAAAGCACGATAAACATTAAGTTCTATCTAATGTTCGCTACATTGTTTTTGATATATTCCATGGGCAAGTTGTTGCACTTGCCAGCGTTGCTGATTATGCTGATTTTTGGTTTGATTCTAAATAACTGGTCAAAACTAAAGCATCCTTATCTAAAAAACCTAGTCCCGAACGATAAGATATCTGAAACCAGAAATTTACTAAAGCAAATTACAGCCGAGACAGCATTCCTTGTTCGTACACTGTTTTTTGTATTATTTGGCTACAGCATAGAGATAGGTGGGTTAATCAGCAGAGAGGTATTTGTAACTGGCTCGCTAGTTGTCGTTATTTTGTATGTTGTTAGATATCTATATCTCAAGATATTCGTGACGCAACATGTCGTTCCAGAGATATTCTATGCCCCAAGAGGTTTGGTCACGATACTATTATTCTATAAAATTCCAGATTATTTAAGATTGGGTGAGTTTAATGACGGAATAATATTTTTTGTTATCTTGGTTACAAGTTTGATAATGATGCTGGGTGCTATGTTCCTGACACCAGAAGACGCGATGGATCCAAAGCTTAACGGCAAAATATAATTCATCTATTGAAGTAGGCTGTCTGTTATAATTAACATAATGAGTAAAGAAAAATCAGAAGTTTCTATGGAAGATATTGTTTCTCTTTGTAAAAGACGTGGGTTTGTATTCCAGGGCTCTGAAATATATGGCGGGTTGTCTGGTACTTGGGATTACGGACCATTAGGTGTTCAACTGAAGCGGAACTTAGTCGACATTTGGTGGAAGAAGTTTGTCGATGAGCGCGATGATATGTATGCCGTTGATGCAGCAATACTAATGAATCAAAGAACGTGGCAGGCTAGCGGACACGTAGATACCTTTAACGATCCTATGATCGAAGACGTCAAAACACACGAGCGATTCAGGCTTGATCATATCCTAGAAGACAATGATGTAGATCCTGAAGGCATGAGCCTAGACCAAATGGCAGAAACTATAAATCAAAAAGGTATTAAGAGCCATAGCGGAAATGAGCTAGGGAACGCGGCCCAATTTAATCTGATGTTCAAAACGCAGGTTGGGCCCGCGAGTGACGAATCTTCAATTAGTTATCTGCGGCCGGAAACGGCCCAGGGTATTTTTGTTAACTTCAAAAATGTTGTGGATACGTTTTATCCAGATTTGCCATTTGGTATCGGCCAGGTAGGTAAGGCTTTTCGTAACGAAATTAGCCCACGGGATTTTATATTTCGATTACGCGAAATGGAGCAGATGGAAGTAGAATATTTTGTTCAACCTGAGGATTGGGAATCTGCATTTGAGGATTGGCGTAATACAATAAATAACTTCTATGAATTCATCGGACTTCCAAAGTCCAAAATTCATGAACACGAAATTGGTGATGAAGACAGAGCCCATTATAGTAAGCGTACGATAGACTTTGAATTTGACTTTCCATTTGGACGAAAAGAGTTAATGGGGTTAGCATATCGTACAGATTACGATTTATTGAAGCATCAAGAATATTCAGGAAAGAACCTAGAGTATAGACTTAAAGATGGCAGTAAGTCGCTTGTACCGCATGTAATTGAACCTTCTATGGGTATGGAACGCCTGTTGCTGGCGGTATTAGTGAGCGCGTACACTATAGATGAAGTTAATGGGGATAAGAGAGTATTCCTTAAGCTATCAAAAGACATTGCTCCAGTAAGACTTGCAGTATCACCGTTATTAAAGAACAAGTCTGAACTAGTTGATAAAGCCAGAGAAGTTTACGTAATGCTCAAACGGGAGTTTGGGAACGTCATGTGGGACGATAACGGCAATATTGGAAAACGTTATCGCCGTCAGGATGAAATAGGCACACCTAGCTGTGTGATTATTGACTTTGATACGCTTGAAGACGACGCAGTGACAATACGTGATCGAGACACAACCGAACAGAAACGCGTTAAAATTGCCGACTTAATTTCTACGATTGGGGTTTAAGTGAGGTTGTCTAAACCAACCACTGAAAAAACAAACTACGCATACGTTGATAGTCAGAATTTGAATCTGGGTATTCAAAAAATGGGCTGGAAGATGGACTGGAAAAAGTTCCGTGAATATCTACGAAATGAATTTGACGTTGGGGTCGCATATCTTTTTATTGGCTATATGGCAGAGAACGCGCAAATGTATGAGCAGCTGCACGAAGTAGGTTATTTAATTGTACTAAAGCCGACTGTGGGAATGCTTAATCCAGTTACCGATCAGGCCGATGATGGCGAAGATAAAGAAAAGAAGGTGCCAATAAAAGGTAATATAGATGCCGAACTAGTTTTATACGCCATGAAAGACATGCCAAAATACAAAAAAGCGATTATTGTTTCGGGAGATGGTGATTTTTATTGTCTTGCGGAATATTTGGCCGAAAAGAAGCGCTTATTACATATTATGGCTCCGAACTGGCAATACTCATCTCTTCTAAAACCATACGAAGACTATATTATTCGTCTAGACAAATTACGAAAAACTCTAGAACACAAAACATACAGGAATCGTAGTAAAGCCAAGGAATCAAAGTAACGATAATGAGTAATATTGAAATACGAGTTTTGGAAATCGAAGAGCGGAATCAAAAGGTTGAGCTAGATAAGGCATGGGAAACTAGCTGGACCAGACGACTTTCAATTTCAACGCTGACATATTTTGTTGTTTTGATTTACATGATAGCGATCGGGAATGATCGATCTTACGTAAACGCCTTAGTACCATCAGTCGGATTTTTATTATCAACTTTGTTACTACCCTGGGTAAAGGATATTTGGCAAAAAATGTCTAAGTGATTAGTGGGCTTAAAAGATTATCCTGATACAATTAGCATACTGGAAGGGGAGTTTGGTTGGATCAGGAATTAGCTTTAGAAATATTACTCAGTGGCAAAAATGTACTCCTGACAGGGGCGGCTGGTTCCGGTAAAACATATTTACTGAACAAGTATATTCGACATGCAAAGTCAGAAGGCAAGCATGTTGCAGTTACTGCAACTACTGGACTAGCAGCTACCCATCTTGGCGGCAATACAATTCACGCCTGGAGTGGTATGGGTATATATGACAAGTTACCAAAAAGTTTTTATGACAATTTACTAAAAGGCCGACGTGATATTATTAACAAAACAGATGTTTTAATTATAGATGAAGTGTCTATGTTGCATGACTACCGCTTAGACATGGTGGACGAAATTGCCCGGAGGGTTAGAGAAAATGATAAGCCCTTTGGGGGAATCCAGGTTGTTTTGTGCGGTGATTTCTTTCAACTTCCGCCAGTTAGTAGGAGTGACGAGCCAGAAAGTAGGTTTGTAGTAAGCTCGGCTGTCTGGGAAGAATTTAACCCAGTAACATGTTATTTGGCAGAACAACATAGGCAAAATGATGATGCATATTCGGAGATACTAAATGCACTAAGAGCAAATGATTTGCGACGTCGCCATGCAGAAGCTTTGCTGTCGCGTCAAAAGACTTCTAAAACGGATCATGAAATTACCGAATTGCACACCACGAATGTTGATGTAGATGCAATCAACAGTGAACGACTTGATAAACTCAACACCGAGGAACACGTTTACGAATCTGAGACTACTGGCAAAACAAATTATATAGATAATTTGAAGAGGTCGTGTTTGGCAAGTGATCAACTGGTGCTAAAAGAAGGTGCGTTTGTCATGTGCATTAAAAATAATCCAGAAAAAAAATACGTAAACGGTAGTTTAGGCATAGTAATCGGATTCGATAAAGGTACTGACAACCCTATAGTAAAGTTAAATAACGGGCGTACACTAACAATTGGGCCCGAAACTTGGGAACTAAGAGATGGTGACAAAAAAAGAGCAAGTCTGAGCCAGGTACCGCTAAGATTAGCGTGGGCGATTACTGTTCACAAAAGCCAAGGCATGACTTTGGACGCAGCAAGAATAGATTTACGTAAAGCGTTTGTGGAAGGAATGGGTTATGTTGCATTGTCCCGAGTTAGGAGTCTAGATACACTGAGTTTGGTGGGTATAAATCAAATGGCGCTGAAGGTAAGCACAGAAGCACTAGAAATTGATCAACTTTTGCAAAGACAGTCAACTAAAGATAATAAAAGATTTGAGCATCTACGAGTACAAGCCAAAAAACGTGCTGAAGAACCATCAGTAAAATCACCAGGCAAAGGCCCTTGGGCTACAAAACTTGCAAAAATGCGCGAGCAATACCCAAATGCTTACCGCCCATGGAAGCCATCTGATGACGAAAAGCTAGTAAAGTTATTTACGAAGAACAACAACGTTAAAGTAGACGAACTTGTAAAGACTTTTGGCAGACACCCAAGATCAATCCGTCTCAGACTAGAAAAGCACTTTGGCGAAGACGCAGTTCCAAATTAGTTACATTATAGATAGTTGAATATTTTGGTTTGTTGATTATCTAAGTTATTGAAATTTTCAGTGGTTAAGAACTTTGGTAGTATGTGGTTTTTGGATGGATCTACAAAGTCAATTTCTTCTATTTCTTCCTCGCCGTGAGTCGTGTTTAATAAATCGATATTGACATAGTCTTGGGGGTTAAGAACGTTAAAGAAAAGCTCAAATTGTTCGTTGCCAGTATCTTTTTCCTTGAACTGCTGAATATATAGTAAGTTACCAACTTTTGGTTTTACTCCGGTTTCTTCGATCATTTCGCGTTCAAGTGCCGCGTGCGCGGACTCGCCAAAATCTATGCCGCCCCCAGGTGTGCACCAGTAGAATTCTCTGGACTTTCTATTGTATGGTTTGAGCCTAACGCAAAGAAGCTTACCTTCTAGTAAAATTATCCCCCGGACAGTTAGACGTCTTTTCATCCCACCATTATAACAATAAAACGCATTCATAGATTATTATGCCTATGCTTGCAATAATCAATAGCAACTGTCAATATTGTTCCCATGAGTGATCCACATATTGGTGGTTTTCCTGATTTTGAAATGAGCCTTGGTAGCCACGAAGTAGAAGAATTTCGTGATAGTGTTGTTTTTCGGTCTATAGATAGATTATGGGGTGGTTCTTTCATAAATGAAGCAGTGCCTACGGACCAAGTAGAAATTAAAAAAACTGTAATTGGTCCAGACGAGACAACAAAATTGACACTGGGAGGGTACTGTATATTAGATCAAATCGAGCCTGAATCAGACGAAGTAGTAGCACACGTAGCACATGTTGGAGTGGATGACTTGCAGCCCACAGAAATGGTGCAAGACCTGGCTGAGCAGATTAAATGCGAATACGAATTACAAGGTCTAGACACGTGTTTAGTTGAAGACCTGGACGGCGCTACAGTATGGATGAGCCGGAACTACGATTTCTTCGCAGGCAACGGCAGTACTATATTGGAAGTAGAACATGCGTATCTATTGATGGACTTGGACGGTGACTACATATATGATCCGCGACTTAATTTGTATACCCCAAAGGATACGAGCGACTGCACAGAAAAATTTTTCGAAATTGTAGAAGAGCTGGGCTTAAATGATTCTGTTTTGAAAGTCGAAGATACGCTTAGAATCAGAACAGCATTATCGATGTTAGGTTTAGGTGCGTAATACAATGTTGCATGCTAAGAATTGCTTTGAGGCTGTCAAGGATATAGATACTGTTATTCGGGGGAGTCTAGACCCTAGCCAACGTTATTTTGCTGTAGGCGGTATCGCAACTAGTGCTATTAGGCACGAGGACACGAATTATGATTTTAGACAAAGGTTAGTCGTGCCAAGCCCAGAAGCTGCCGATCCAATTTTGCGAGAAAACAGTACCACCAGAGATATTGATTTGATAATCGCTGATGTTATAGAAGATGAGCAAGCAGAAGAAATTGTTAAGAGAGTTTCTGAAGTTACGCCATTAGTTGTCTCAGTTTTTGGGTTAGATAAGTATAGACCCCCCAGTAAAGCAATCAAGTTAGTTAATACTGCGACTGATTGGACATCAAGAAGGACTGCAGATGAAGATGGGAATATACGGCTTGAGCTATTTCCTTTAACCCAAGTACTTCAACCAGAATCATTTGATCCGTGGACACTTGAATTGCCAGAAACAGATCGAGCTCTAAGCGTTCTGAGTCCTCCGGGGCACATGTTGGCATATAGAAACGATCAATATCCGGCGTTAGGTTTAAAGACGTTGATAAGTTGAACGATATGACCGATAAGGTGATGGCCGTTTCTGAATTTAGGCGAGAGATCTTAGAAGGACGTTTCGTGGAATGGTTTAAATTTTCGCAAGCAATATATCAGATTATCGATGGCAAGATGGATCTGAGTGACCTAATGTTGGTAGAGGGAACAACTCAAGCCGACCTAAATAGGCTTAGTGTTAAAGGAAGAGCTCTACGTAGACTAGAAAGCGACCCTCATTTAATTAAGTTGGCTCAATCTCCTTTCGGAGAAAAAGCTCTCAGCCCATTTACTCGAACGAAGTAGGCCCGGTATTGTAAACTATAGTTATGAAAGAGCTTACGAGAACACAGTTCGGTAACCCCATACTTAGACAGGTGGCTCGCGAGTTATCGATCGAAGAAATTGTTTCACCAAAAGCAGGTTACCTTATAAAAAATATGAGGCACACGTTGCTCTTTAAAAAGTTGGGTGTCGGCCTAGCAGCACCTCAAATTGGCCAGGGGATTGCATTGTCAGTAATTGCTATTCGCCCAACCAAACATCGGCCAAAAACAAAGAACTTCGATCTAGTTATTATCAATCCAAAAATCACAAAATGCTTTGGATATAGAACACAAATATGGGAGGGCTGTCTTAGTGCTGGCCCAAGTGGGTTGTTTGCGAAAGTCCCAAGATATAAGAAAGTCGAGCTCGAGTATATAGATGAAAATGGCAATAAGCATAAAAAAGTTTTTACTGGGTTGCAAGCCCAGGTAATCCAGCACGAAGTTGATCATTTGAAAGGCAGATTATTTATGGATCTAGTAAAAGACCCTAAAACGTACGCGACACTTAAAGAATACAAGAGAAGGGTAGTAAGTAAATTACACAAATAGTCGATAGACCGATAGTGTTACAATTTATTTATGGGTGATACGACTGAGTTGGAAAAAATACGATTAGAAATTGACAACGTGAATATAGGGATCCTAGACCTTTTGTCAAAGAGGAGTGAGCTTATAGATAAAGTTATTCAAGCTAAAAGAGTAGATAATATTGAACCTTTGCAGCCGAAAAGGTACCAAGCAATGCTCAGTGAATTGGAATTATTAGCGGAATCGAAGGGCATCAGCAAAGACTACATAAACGAGGTGTTTGATGTAATACATAAATATAGTTTAAAGCAACAACATAAGGAGGATAGAAATGCCAGACGCGATTAATCAAAAAAAGTTCAATGGTATGAGAGCGATATATATTAACTGCACACTGAAAAAATCTCCAGACGTTAGCCATACGGAACTGTTAATTAATGCCAGCAAAAATATAATGGACAAGCAGGGAGTCAAGACTGAAGTTATTAGGCCGATTGATCGTGATATTGCAATTGGTGTCTATCCTGATATGACTGAGCATGGTTGGGACAAAGATGATTGGCCACAAATTTATGAAAAAGTAAAACGTGCTGACATTGTAGTCTTATGCGGTCCAATATGGCTGGGAGATAATAGTTCGGTAATGAAACAAATAATCGAACGACTTTACTCAAACTCACATTTACTGAACGAGCAAGGACAATATGCAGACTATGGGAAAGTCGGCGGGTGTTTAATAACAGGCAACGAAGATGGTGTGAAGCATTGTGCGATGAATGTTTTGTATAGTCTAGGGCATATTGGGTATACAATTCCTCCTCAAGCTGACGCCGGCTGGATAGGTGAAGCAGGCCCTGGTCCGAGCTATGGAGAAAAGCTAGAAGATGGCACGATCGCTGGGCTAGACAATGACTTCACAAATCGCAATACAACATTTATGACATGGAATTTAATGCACATGGCAGCAATGCTAAAGGCTAATGGTGGTATTCCGGCATTTGGCAATCAAAGGAGTGAGTGGGATGCAGGGTGTAGATTTGACTTCGAAAACCCAGAGTATAGATAATAATTAAACTAACACGCTTTGCGTGGAGTCGTTTTGCCCGTATGCCCAGAAGTTGCGTAGGACCGTTTTACCAACAAAGCAACATTGTTTCGGCATTTTGCAGTTTCTATACCGGAACTTATACCGGCAGATATATCTTCATGCCTACCAACGGCATAAGTGCCAACAATTCTCAATAGGTCATGAACATCATGGTAGGCTTCTGTGCCATCAGGCTTCACAGAAGTTCTTATAACTTGTTTACCTTTTGATAGTTTTTCATCCACTACTTTTTTATCTTTAAGGCTTCCGATATGTTTATTTATTAAGCTTCTTGATGTTTCTATTTCATCACCATGTTCAAAGCAGAATTCTACCAGGTCTTCTGTAGAAAATGACCCCGAAGTACTAGGACTATCGATAGTAAGAGACAAAATACCGGTTAGTATCCCTAGACGGTTTAGAATGGCATTAGCATTATTTGCAGATAATCTCTTTTCGCCAATAATTGTTCGTAACGACCTATTATTTCTAATTGAATAGGTTATCAGGTCGCCAGCCAAGCCTGCAATGAAATCGCCTGCAAAGTCTGGGTTTCTCTGTGCCCATGACGCGGTTGAATGTTTTTCGGGGATTGGTTCGGAAACGACAGTGACGAATCCGTCATTGGTCTTGCTCAGTATCCCTTGAACATTGAACCGGCTTTGAGGAACCAGATCAAAAGCACCGCTATCTGACAAGCTTTCTCGAATATCTAAAACTGAAACACGCTCTTGAGGCGTGAACCCAATCGCTAAACACTTAGCTTCTGTATTTACGTCCCCAAGAATAAGAGCCATCTGTTCAAGATCAAACATAGCCACACTTCTACTATCAATTTGCTCACATGTAAGTGCAGCACCTTCACCGAATGTCATAGACAATGATATTAACATATAAAGTCGTAAAATTCAATACCTACTATCTAAATTAGATCATAATGAGGCAGTAGGGTATATGCCGCAAGTGTTTGGAAGCAAATAGAAATAGGTGGTGTCGGCACACTAATTAAAAACCTCACCGATTGTAAATTAAATTAAAAACAAACATAATAGTAATAATGAACGAAAATGACAGCCCAAAGATATTCCCCAAAAACTTTTTTTGGGGTGCTAGTACTGCTTCCCATCAGGTAGAGGGTGGGACAGCCAATCAGTGGTCTGAGTGGGAATTGGCTAACGCAAAAGAACTAGCCCAGACCGCTCACCAACGATTATCTTGGCTAAGCAACTGGGATGTGGTAAAAAAACAAGCCGAGGACCCAAATAATTATGTATCTGGCAAAGGTGTTGACCACTATAGTCGCTACAAAGAAGACTTTGATATTGTCAATAAGCTAAACATGAACGCGTTTAGGTTTGGTATTGAGTGGTCTCGCATTGAACCAGAAGACGGGCACTGGGACGAAAAAGAAATTCAACACTATAAAACCTACATTGCCGAACTTCGGAACCGGGGCATAGAGCCGTTTTTAAATATTTGGCACTGGACGTTCCCGACATGGTTCGCTGATATGGGCGGGTTTAAGAATAGATCAAACATAGAGTATTTTGAGCGATTTGTAAAAAAAGTATCGGAAGAGTTTTGCGACGATATTACGTATCTGATTACACTAAATGAACCCAACGTATACAGCAGTTTTAGTTATGCCACTGGGGAGTGGCCACCACAAGAAAAGAGTTGGCTTAGTACGTCCCGAGTCTACATTAATCTTGTTACTGCACATAAACGTGCCTATAAGCTACTGAAGAAGAACAAACCGTCCTTGCAGATAGGTGTAGCTGCACAATTAGCTAACATTCAAGCCAAAAGGCCACATAGTTTAATCGATAGCTTTGCAACGAAATGGATGCGATATTTTTGGAATTGGTGGTTTTTGTATCGGATTAAGAACCAACAGGATTACGTAGGGTTTAACTATTATTTCACTGATTACTACGCAGGCATAGCTAAGCGTGAGAACCCCAAAGTACCTTTGAATGATCTTGGATGGTACATGGAACCGGAAGGGCTATATCCGCTACTAATCAGGCTTTGGAGTAAGTACAAAAAGCCAATATTCATTACAGAAAATGGTTTAGCCGATTCTGCAGACAAGTATCGCAGATGGTGGATTGAAGAAACGATTGTTGCCATGGAGAGGGCAATCAGTGAAGGCGTGGACATACAAGGATACTTTCATTGGAGCTTGCTTGACAACTTTGAATGGAAATATGGCTGGTGGCCAAAGTTCGGTTTAGTAGAGGTTGATCGTGAAAATGGCATGAAAAGGACTATCCGCCCAAGTGCAAAATGGTTTGCAGCAAAAATTAAAGAGCTGTAGTAGGGTAATTACTTGAGTCTGTTTCGAGAGTCAATACGCTATATCTTGTGTAGTGACGGAAAAAACATCAATAACTGTGGATAACTACCCAATTCAGGGTAGTTATCTTTATTAAAGTACTTGCAAGTGGGTAGTGGTGGGTTGTATGCTCTAGTTAGTGGGTAATCGTGGGTAGACCAAAAGTAGTCTCACTCACCAAAAAACAAAAACCACTAGCAGCTTAACCAAAAAACACCATGGCCACGGTAGATTATTTTGAAAGAAAACTTGACGATAAAAGGAGGTTAACCATACCTACCGAACTTCGTGATGAGTTTTCCAGAGGGATAGTAATAACCCAAGGGTTTCAAAACTATTTACATCTGTACCCAAAATCAGTCTGGGATGAACAGGTAGAATCGCAGTTACAAGGTAATATCCTTGATGAGCGTACTGCAGATCTAAATGTAAAATTCCGGATGGGCAAAGTAGAGAGCGTGCTGGACGAAAAACAAGGACGAATCGTTATAGATCAGCACTTACTCGACTATGCAGGTATAGACCGTGGGATAGCGGCAATAAGAGCAGGGCGATACTGGCGAATCCAGGCTAGTTAAAACAAAAACCCTTGTTCGTAGCTGACGAACATTAACAATTTGGACCGAATAGCAAATAACGACTCGAGGTTAGCTATCCGGTAGTCAGCAAGTGGTCGAAGGCACCACTATAATAACCTTTGCACCTTACGAAAACACCTCCCAAAACTCCACCTCACACATAAGTCTCTCAAAACTTAGGATGAACCAGAACGGAGTTTATAAGATTTTCTAAAATCTTAAAAAATTACTCCGATACGTTCCAGTTCTCCAAACAAAAACAAAAACACCAAAAAAACAAAAAGCTGATTACTGGATAGGTGACCTTGTAAAAACAAAAAGCAATGAAAAATACAAACAAAAATCACCAAAATCAACATTTTCCAGTACTTCTAGAAGAAGTGCTTTCATATCTAGATCCAAAGGAAGGGGAATCATACCTCGACTGTACGGCTGGTTATGGCGGGCATGCTTCAAAAATATTGGAACGCACCTTAACTCCGGCGAAAGCCGTCTTAGTAGATCGCGATCAACAGGCAGTTGATTATTTGAATGATCAGTTTACGAGCGAAATAAATATAGTCCACACGGATTATCTAAATGCTGCTCAAAAGCTAGATAATGACAATAAACAATTCGACATGATTTTGGTAGACTTGGGCGTATCGTCACCACACCTCGACATAGCGAGTCGTGGGTTTAGTATTCGGACAGATGGACCACTAGACATGCGAATGGATAGCTCTCAATCAGTATCAGCAGAGACGATAGTTAATGGCTACGATGAAGACGATATAGTTGAGATCCTCCGTAAGTATGGTGAAGAGCCTAAAGCAAAAAAAATTGCCAAGCTAATAGTAGAAAATCGACCAATTACAACAACCACACAACTAGCAAATGTTGCTGCCCAAGCTTGGCCGGGTTATAGCAAGGTTCATCCTGCTACGCGAACGTTCCAAGCAATACGCATAGCGGTAAATAGCGAATTGGAACAAATCCAACAAGCATTACCAATTTGGATAAATATGCTGAAGCCCGGTGGGCGAATAGTGATCATAAGTTTTCACAGTCTAGAAGATAGAATCGTGAAAGATATATTTAAAGAATATGCTGGTGATCACTACGACGCTTTACTGCAACTTCTGACAAAAAAGCCAGTTGCAGGCAGCAGCGATGAAATAGTTAACAATCCGCGAGCAAGAAGCGCAAAACTTCGAGCCGCAGTTAAAATAAAAACAAAAAGAACGGAGTAGCTATGCCAATACAGGTAAAAAGCCTTTCCCGATCCTACAAAGTTAAGGTTCGAGTAGCCTAACAATAGGACGGTAACCAAGCCGGACTACTATCTAGGATTGCATGATAGTAGTCCGGCACCAAAAATAATTTAAACAAAAACAAACATTAAAAAACATGACATATTCAAATTCATTATCAGTAAATCGGCAACGTCTTGTAGGAAAAAACCAAAATACTACAAAGATTAAAACGAGCGTTCAATCTATTGGCCCAGTAACTAATACGATTATTCTTATTGTGCTGGCATGTCTACTCGGTTTGCTTTATCTGACTCAGGTAACAAAGACCAATGCCTACAGCTATCAACTTAATAACTTGCGTAAAGAACAAACATCGCTCAATGAGGAGCAGGCGCAACTAGAAGTTGACTCAGCAAGATTACAAGCTTTAGATCGCGCTAAAAACAGTGAAGTTGCTAAAAACTTTGTATCGTTAGCACCAAGTGCAACTATCCAAAATTAAGGTATAATAATAGTTGCATGAGCAGCAAACAAAAAGGCTTACATTTAAGGCAAATAAGTCGCGTCCGTCTTTGGTATGCGATATTGCTATTTGTTACGGCAGCATTTATTGTTAGACTGTTTTATCTTCAGATTATCAGACACGATTTTTACAAAACCGCAGCCTTAAACAGTCAGCTAAAAGAATATGAAATTCCTGCTAAAAGGGGAGTGATAGAAGCTCATAATGGTGACGGGGTTGTACCAATCGTGCTCAACGAGACAAAATATACCCTATTTGCAGACCCAAAGTTTATTAAAGATCCTAAAGCTGCTGCAGAGGGTATACAGAGTATAATTGGTGGTGAAGTTAGTGAGTACGAAGAGTTAGCAAAAACACCTAATACAAGATATGTAATACTAGCTAAAAAACTTGACAAAGAACAAAGCGACAAACTCAATGAACTCGAACTAAAGGGTGTAGGAACCCGCGAAACAGATTATCGTACATATCCACAAGGCGCTCTTGCTTCTCAGCTTTTGGGTTTTGTTAATGATGAAAACGAAGGTAACTATGGAATCGAGCAAGCACTTAATGACGAGCTCGACGGCACGGCAGGGTTGTTAAAAGCAATAACAGACGCTCAAGGAGTACCGCTAGCTTCTCAGAGACAAAATGTATTGGTTGAACCCAGCGGGGGGAAGAGAATTCTTTTGACAATTGATCTAGGTTTACAACAACGCCTAGAAGACATATTGAAAAAGGGGCTCGAAAATGCCAAGTCCGAATCAGGAGGCGCAATTGTAATTAACGTTAAAACAGGTGAAGTAAAGGCCATGGCAAATTATCCAACATATTCGCCAGCCGATTACACAAAAGTAGAAGATGCTTCGGTTTTCACTAACCCTGTTGTTAGCTCACCGCTAGAGGTTGGCTCTATTATGAAGCCTTTAACAACTGCAGCTGCGATAAACCAGGGAGTTGTCCATCGTTATACATCATATTTTGATCCTGGTTATTTCAAAGTTGATGATGCGACGATCACAAATATTGAAGAAGTCGGTGGGGCTACTACGAGGACTGTCCAGGATATAATCCAATTGTCATTAAACACTGGCGCTACATGGTTACTCATGCAAATGGGTGGTGGCCAAATAAATCAAAAAGCAAGGAACACATGGCATGAATATATGACGAATCGATATCAATTCGGCAAACTTAGTGGAATCGAGCAAGGTTACGAGGCAGGGGGTACAATTCCGGATCCAAACGAGGGCTACGGCTTAAATATTCAATATGCTAACACGGCATTTGGCCAGGGTATGACGGCCACACCATTACAAATGGCGAGTGCGTTTGCGAGTGTTATTAACGGCGGAACGTATTATAAACCAACTCTAGTCGATAAAGTCATTTCTGAAGATGGTACCATTGACGACAAACAACCACAGGTTGTAAAAGAAAATGTTGTCACAAAAGAAACATCCAAAGAGTTGTTAGACATACTAGAATACGCGTTTTCAAAGAATCATACCTTTTATGGCTTGCCGAATCTTCGACCACAGTACCTGATGGGGGGCAAGACTGGAACAGCACAGGTTCCAGCTCCAGATGGTACTTATTATGAAGATAGATTTAACGGTACGTTTCTAGGCTTTGTCGGCGGTAATGAGCCAGAATACGTAGTTGCAGTAAGAGTAAACGAACCAAAGATTGGTGGTTATGCAGGGTCAAAAGCCGCTGCGCCTATAGCCATGGAAATGTTAAATGTTCTGATAGACAATTATAATGTACTGCCCAAGAAGTAGAGTATAATGTGAAAGTAATAAAATGCCAGAAATAATACAGTTATCACTAGAAACAAACACGTTAATCCGAATTCTCCTTCTAGGTTTCGGTTGTTTTGTTCTGAGCATGTTGATTACGCCAATATACACCTACGTCGCATATAAAGGTAAGTGGTGGAAACAACAGCGTACGGATGCGTGGGCTGGCGGCGAAGCAAAAGTATACAAAAAACTCCACGCAGAAAAACATAAGCGGAATATCCCGACGATGGCGGGCTTAATATTTGTAGCCTCAATTGTGATAACAACTATTTTATTTAATCTAGATCGTTCTCAAACATGGCTTCCGTTGGCTGGCATGATTTTTGCGGGTATAATTGGGCTAATTGATGACTGGATGAACATTCGAGGAGGCGGAACGGGTGTTGCTGGGATGCGTTCTAAAATTAAGTTTACTCTACATAGCGTAGTTGCGTTGATGGGTGGTTGGTGGTTTTGGGCAAAACTTGACGTTACAAGTGTTCAGGTTCCAGGGCTTGGACAACTTTATTTAGGTGTAATCGTAGTCATTCTATTCTGGTTGGTTGTGGTTGCTACAGCCAATGCTGTGAATATCTCTGATGGTCTAGATGGCCTAGCAGGAGGGCTTTTATCTACTTCGTTTGCGGTGTATGCAGTCATAACGGCAATTCAGGGTAAATACGCTCTTGCGGCGTTCTGTGCAGCTGCTGTAGGTGCGCTACTCAGTTATACGTGGTTCAATATCTATCCTGCTAGGTTTTTTATGGGTGATGTTGGCTCATTTGCACTAGGAACCGCACTAGGCATAATTGCTATGCAAACAGACACGATCTTCATTTTGCCAATAATCGGAATTGTTTTTGTGGCAGAGACGGGCTCGGTTATCATTAATCGAGCATCCAAAAAATTAAGAAATGGCAAAAAAGTTTTCCTTTCATCACCTATACATCATCATTTTGAAGCCATTGGTTGGCCAGAAACAAAAATAACAATGCGGTTTTGGGTTCTTGGCCACGTTGCGGGCGTAGTTGGTCTTGCCATATTCTTGCTTGGTAGGACGTAGATATGACAAGTAGTCGTGCCAGGAGGGCGTCTGTGATCAACAAGAATGGGCCAAAACAGAGACGCCATCGGCCAGATTATTGGTTGATTATACTAGCATCTATTCTACTGGTCATTGGTTTAGTAGTTGTGTATTCAATAAGCCCAGGGCTGGCAGCACAGAGTAGCGTTAGCGATAATTACTACTCCTCCAAACAAGTCATTTCAATTATCTTAGGCATTGTCGCTTTTGTTGGGGCTTCATACGTACCAATTGATAGGTGGAAAAATTATGAAAAGCCAATGATTATATTATCGGTGATTGCGTCAATTGCCGTCGTGGCTTTTGGGGAACGAATTAACGGTGCTTTTCGCTGGATACAAATAGGTGGATTTTCTTTTCAGGCGGTAGAGCTTATTAAATTTACGCTGCTATTTTGGTTAGCGGGCTTTCTTACTCAGCGGGCTAATAGCAATGAGCTGCATAGTGATAAGAAAACAACTCAGCCATTGCTTGTACTATTGTTCATAATTGCCTTAGTAGTTGCAAACCCAGCCCTCCAAAGCGATCTAGGGTCAACCGGTGTCTTAGTGGCAATGATTGCAGCAATGACATTTGTGGTAGCTTTGCCGATGAAGAGGGTTCTAGGCATTGGACTTATCGTTATCATAGGCACTACTTTATTGATCGCTTCCTCACCTTATCGACGAGATAGGTTGCAAACCTATCTACAACCAGAAAGAGATTGTCAAAACAGTGGTTATCAGGCGTGCCAGGCTTTGATTGCGGTTGGTTCCGGGGGCGTATTCGGTAAAGGTATCGCCCATAGTGTCCAGGCTTATGGATATTTACCAGAAGCGGCAAATGATTCAATCTTTGCGATATACGCTGAGAAATTCGGTTTCGTTGGGGTCTCAATCATACTAGTTTTGTTTGCCACGTTGTTTACAAGGTTAAAAAATGTTATTGAAAAGGCGCCCAATATTTACAGTAGGTTACTAGTTACTGGTGTCTTAGCCTGGCTTAGTACCCAGGCAATCATAAATATTGGCGCGATGATTGGTCTTCTCCCACTTAAGGGCATAACATTGCCATTTATTAGTTACGGAGGTACCAGTATAATATTTGTTATGGCTTCACTGGGGGTCGTGTTTAATATATCAAGATATACTACTTTTGCAATCAATAATAGCCTAGATAACGAAGGGAAAAATAGTGAAGATTCTACTGACCGGCGGGGGAACAGGCGGGCATATTATGCCCCTTCTGGCCGTCGCCCACGAACTTAAGAAACAAAATCCAGACTGTAAGATAGTTTATGTTGGCGAAAGAAACGGTAAATATATTAGTATGCTTGATGGCAATGTTGATATTGATGATTTTCGCAGTATTTTTGCTGGCAAGTTCCGACGCTATCATGGTGAGTCATGGTTTAACAGACTGACAGATATAAAAACCCTACTATTAAACGTTAGGGACTTTCTATATTTACTCATAGGAACAGCACAGAGCTTGTTAATCGTTAGAAGAATAGACCCAGATGTAATTTTTCTAAAAGGCGGTTTCGTAGGTGTGCCCATAGGCCTAAGTGGAGCATTTTGGGGTAAGAAGATGGTTACTCACGATTCGGATGCTGCCTCTGGGTTGGCTAATCGACTTATAAGTCGCTGGGTAATGTATCATGCAACCGCTATGTCAGCCCAATACTATAAATATCCAGGAGAGGCAGTTAAGCACGTCGGGGTGCTGGTCGGGTCTGATTATAAATATGTAAGTTCAAAGCTAAGTCATGCATATAGGCAGGAACTGGACATTCCTACTGATGCGAAAGTTTTAATGATTACTGGCGGCAGTCATGGCGCAGCAGCTATCAATCAGGAAATTGCTAGGTTCGCCATGACTTATCTTAAAAAAGACGATAAATTGCACATGATCCATATAGCCGGCAAGGGCAAGACGGGTGTTTATGAGGATATATCTCATCCACGCCTACAGATACACGAGCTAGTATCGGACATGTTCAAATATAGTGGTGCCGCTGATGTTATTGTTACTCGAGCGGGGGCTAACACATTAGCCGAATTTGGTGTTCAGGCAAAATCCTGCGTAGTTGTCCCAAATCCTTTGCTAACTGGCGGCCACCAACTAATAAACGCTGAATATTTAGCCGCTAATGAAGCAGCTATAATTGTAGATGAAAACACCTTTGGGGAAGAACAGGGAAGTGTTCTCTGGTCTGAAATCGACACATTATTATATAAGGACCAGAAACTTGCAAAGAAGCTGGCAGATAATTTCCATACAATAACTATCAAAGATGCAGCAAAGCAGATAGCCAAACTATTAATAAATATTTCAAACGGTGATGTCGACTGATGTTGGGTAAAAAGAAAAATAATAATATCAAGACTCGGCAAGGCAGAAAAGCTCCATCTTCTGCGCAGAACGGCAAAAATAATAACAAGGTATTCTCGTACTACTCGAGTCGTTCCCAGATAGAAACTGCCCGACCACGCAACGACACTTTTGATCAAAAAACCAAGACATCCAACAGAGACCTCAGACATATCCCAACTCTGTTTGCGTTACTTGTAATTGTTTTTTCGATAGGATATGCAACGATGATCAATACGGCTAATCCCAAAATTGTTCCATTGTCACCAACGTCAATATCTATACTAAAGCAGACAGACTATTACCAACAGAGCTTCGAGGATATATTGAGTGAAAGCATTATGAGTAAATCAAAAATAACGATTGATACCAAAGATCTAGAGAAAAAAATACTCAAAAAACACCCTGAACTACAAGATGTTTCAATCAACATCCCCCTTGTTAGCAAAAGGCCAGTTATTCAAATAAGTCCTGCTATCCCAGTTCTGATAATAACCTCAAATACAGGAGAGTTTGTCATAGGTGATAACGGTAAAGTTCTTATGAATATGTCAGAAGTCCCAGAAAACCAATACCAGGGATTGATAAGGGTAAAAGACAGTGTTATAAGTGATATTGGCGTAGGCGAAACAGTTTTACCCCTTTCGACGTTAGAGTTCATAGACGACATAAAATATCAGTTTCAACAGAGAAACTTCGAAGCTGAATATATAGAATTACCCGCAATAGCTAACGAACTACATGTTAGACCCAGAGGGGAAGGGTACATAGTTAAATATAATCTACAGATTGATGCCAGGGAACAGACTGGTGTTTACTTTACGCTTCTAGATAAGTTAAAAGCTGAATCAGCTGCATTGCCAAAGGAATACATAGACGTCCGCATAGAGTCCAGGGCATATTATAAGTAAGTCCCCGATCCCTCTACCCTGACAGTTCGTAATTTGTTCATATTAGTGTACTTATAAAACATACAAAAAAACTATACGATAATGCCAAAAGGGCAGAATGTCAAATATTTATGTAACAACAGCGTAGTGTAGGGGAAAGACCACAAATAATATCAAAGTAGTGAAAAAGCAAACATTTCACGACAAGGCTGTGGAAAAGTCAAGCATTGCACAAACATACAACATCAAGAGTAGCTACTAAGTATGCCGCCGCCGGCAAAGCGCAATAGTTAAGCCAGGATCAAGTAAACAGTCAAAAGCAGCGGTTAGTAATAAAAAGTCCCCTACGCAGGCGGGTATAAGTTATCAACTATTAACAGGTATTGCGAGTCGCAAAAGGTATATTGTGCGACATCATGTCTATGTGTATGTTTGTTGTTTTGGTATTGCTGCCTGCCACGTTGTCTCCGTGTTAGTCTCGATTACCTAAGCTTATTTGCTTTCTCTATCACTTGCCCTACTTAGTGCCCAGCTGTTACGTTCTTGGTTGTTGTCATTGTTTTAGTTTATCGAAAAAAAATAGTTGGTGTTTGGTGTTCGTAAAATGTTCTTAGTTATGAAATTATCTTTTTGCTAGTATTGTTGAGCGGTTACTTCAAGTACATTATCCGTGCGTGTCAGAACCTCTTTAAACGATGCGGTTTCATAGTAACCCGAGTAGTCTAAATATATGTATCGTAAAAATGTTGGCTCGTCGGAATCGAGTGACCCACAATTACTGAGACGAACGATGTTCGTCTCAGTATCAAATTCAGGAAGTTCTAGCCTTAAATAGCGTACTTGCTTGATGTGCCATTACTTTTTAAGCTATGGTGTATGTTGCTTTGGCTGTTCGTTTGAACTGCAGCTTACCTTGTAGATTCAATAGGATAGTCGTTTCTTTAACGTAGCGGCTTTTTAGAACTTCTTTAACGATTTCGTCTCGGTGCATTGGTTTGCCAGTTTTTTGTAGCACTTCTGTTATGACGTCGGCGACAGTCCCTTTGCTATAACCCCATTCTCTTAGTGCGTATATCCCACGGCCGATAAGAACAAATCGTTTATCTTTGATAAGTTCGTTGTGAATTGCTTGTGTAGTTACATCTTTGCGTTTAAATTCAGAATCTTTAATGGCAGCAGCAATTTCGTTGAAGTGCATGTACTTACCATTTTCGCTAAGTATTACGTAGATCTTATCTCGAATATTCTTAGGGTTAACTAGCGGCCATTTGATAAGCCCCCAACGATCGTTAAGGGTAGCTAGTTTTTTAGAAGTAGATGCAAGTGCCCGAGTATTAGAAACATCCTTAAGTCCAGCCGCTTCAGATACTTCTCCAATAGAAGCTGGTTTAGCGAGTTTCTTAATTGCGTCGATTACCTTAATTACGTTTGCCTTAATTTTCTTTTCATCGTTAATCTTCTTTACGCCCACAGAAAGGTAGAAATTATCGTTCTCGTCAATTACTGCAATTTCTGGGCAAAGTGCTGACAGGAATGAGACTTTAGAATAATCTGTCTTCACTGCGGTTTTTATAATGACTGCAGTTAGATCAGTAATTCTGGATACGCCACCCAGTGTAGCTATGTGGTCTGTAAGAGTTTTTTGTACATCATTGATATGAGGAAGTTTCCCCTGCTCTGCTTGGGCTCGCATTCGAGTTAATATGGCTTTCTCAAGCTGTCGTACACGTTCCCTAGTGATACCCAGTAATTCACCAATTTGTTCGAGTGTTTCTCGTCTGTCGTATAAACCAAAACGACGTGAAATAATTTCTCGCTCACGTTCTCTATCAATTGACCCCAACACGTCTTTAATAATACCGTCTAGATTTAATTGATTTGTCGCTACTTCAGCCATATTGTTCCTTTTCCTCATCTGTTAATACATATGCTTTACCATAATTGTAAAACAAATGTTACTAATAGTCAACAACAATGTGTTGTATATCTCTATTTTAGCACGAAATGGACTATATTACTCAAAAAGTGTTGTAGAAATACTATAGGACCATAGCCTTGCACAGATACAAAATTGTGGAAAAAATTACTTTTTTTGGGCTTTTCGTTTGAAACTACGTTTTTTCTTGGCAGGAGCCTTATCGAGCATTACTTTGCATTCGGCCTCTGTTAATTTGCTAGCGTCGGTAGATTTTGGAATTCGAGCGTTCTTAGTACCATCAGTAATGTAAGGACCATACGGTCCGTTAATAACGCTTATGCCGCTGTCAAACTGGTTGATATACTTGTTAGCTTCCTTCTCAAGCTTGGAAGCGTATAACTCTAAAGCCTCTGTCTCTGTAATTGTGAAAGGATCAAGAGGCTTAATTGACACATAGAGTTTGTCGACTTGAATGTATGGGCCAAATCGTCCGAGGTTAGCTTTAATGTCTTTACCGTCTGATGTCCGGCCGACCACACGAGGAAGTTTAAACATTTCCAAGGCTTCTTCCAGCGTAACGGTTTCTAGCTTTGCTCCTTTTGGCAATGGCGCAAACTTTGGTTTGTCTGCTGATTTGTCATCCTTGGGCGGATTACCCAACTGAAGCATTGGTCCATAACGTCCAAACCTTGCTAGTACTGGTAGGCCAGTTTTCGGATCAGTCCCAATTTCTCGGGCTTGGGCCACAGTTGCCCTATCAATTTCTCCTGAATTTTCTATAAGTTCGTGGAAAGGTTTGTAGAATTCGTCTAGCATGCCGTTTCTGGATAGTTTGGCATCAGCTATCTGATCAAACTCTTCTTCGACATGAGCTGTAAATCCATAGTCGACCACTTGGTTAAAGTGCTCACTTAAGAAGTCACTAAGTACCTTACCGCTTGCAGTCGGGACAAGTTTCCCTTTATCAGATCCAGTTTTTTCTTGGATTATTCCACTTGTTACATTGTTGTTTTCTAGTTTAATGACAATGATATCGCGTGGCTCACCTTCGGTTTCACCTTTTTCGGCATAACCTCGTATTTGAACAGTATTAATTATGGTCGCGTATGTTGACGGCCGACCAATACCCAGTTCTTCCAACCTCTTAACTAGACTTCCTTCTGTGTATCTTGCGGGAGGTCGGGCAAAAATTTGTTTAGCGTTTGCCTCACGGAGTTCCAGAATGTCATCAGTTTTTAGTGGTGGCAGGATTTCGCTGTCTTTACCGCCGCCGTAAACCTTCAGGAAGCCGTCAAATATAATAACTTCACCTTTTGCTTCAAAAACCTGGTCAGTAGCTGAAATAGAAATCGTAATGACAGTTTTCTCCAGTTTTGCAGGAGACATTTGACTTGCTAACGTTCGGCGTCGTATCAGATCATACAGCTTTTGATTATATGTATCGCTGCTGGCTTGTTCGATAGTTACGTCCGTTGGGCGAATTGCTTCGTGAGCTTCCTGAGCACTGGCAGATTTGGTTTTGAACTTCCTGACTTGGTGGTATTCTTTGCCGTAAGTTTTAGTAATATAATCCGTCATTTGTGAAAGTGCTTGACCGCCAATGTTGACTGAATCAGTACGCATATAAGTTATCTTACCGTCTTGGTAGAGTTTTTGAGCTGACGACATAGTTGCTTTTGAGCTGAATCCTAGTTTCGCATTAGCTTCTTGCTGCAGAGTGCTGGTGGTGAAAGGCGTACTTGGGTTGCGCGTTCCTGGGCTGGTCATTACATTGGTGACACTAAATTTTGCATCAACAAGTTTTTCCAGAAAAGCCTTGGCTTCTTCTTCCGTGTCAAACCTGTTAGGTAGTTCCGACTTAATGATTGATGAGTCAATCAAAAATTCAGCTGTAATCTTGAAAGAAAATGAACTCTCAAAACTTTCAATTTCTCTTTCGCGCTCTACTAGCAGTCTCACGGCCGGTGATTGAACACGACCGGCTGACTTACCGCCTGGAACTTTTTGCCACACAACCGGAGAAAGCTCAAAGCCTACAATTCTATCTAGTATTTGTCTGGCCTGTTGAGCCTCTACCAAGCGCATATCAACTGATCTTGGGTTTTTGACAGCTTCATCAATTGCCTGTTTGGTTATTTCGTGGAAGACGATACGCTTGGTCGTTTTGAGGTCAAGTTTTAATACTTCACACAAATGCCAAGCAATGCCCTCGCCTTCTCGATCTTCATCAGTTGCTAGCCAAACGGTATCGGCAATTTTAACGGCTTTTTTAAGATCAGCAATAATTTTCTTTTTTTCAGGGTCAGTTTCGTAGGTTGTTTTAAATCCGTTTTTGACATCAATAGGTTCCACCCCGCCTTTAACTTTTTTGGCGATGGAACGAATATGACCAACACTTGACCGCACTACGAAATCTTTACCGAGGTATTTTTCAATAGTTTTGGCTTTTGCCGGTGACTCAACGATTACTAAATTTTTTGCCATTAATGCTTATAGTTTACCTATTTATAAGTTAACAGCAAGCAGACTACGTGTTTTTTGCAAAGATTGCAAGTCTGCTTGAGGTAAGTTTTAGCTATTTCCCAGTCTGTACCCGGCCCAAATACCAAGAATGGCGCCAAAGGTACTAAAAAGTATCCCCCAAATACCGAATATGTTTCCGTGGTCTAAAACGCTGCCTAGCCATCCACCCGCAATAGAACCTATGCCGATGTCTATATATATGTATGTTTTCGTTTCCACAATTTTATAATACACCTAGTACTGTGTTTCTAGTATCGTATCCAATGTCCAGATCCAGCAGGACGGATTTTTTTAGTTATTTCTAGCATAGTTAGGGTTTGGCTAAACTCTTGATTACCCAGCTTGCTTTTAATTAATAATTCTTCACCGTTTGTAATACCTTGGCTGAGGAGGTCTATGATTATTTGTTCTTGCCTGTTAGCGGCAAATATTTCTTTTTCTGTGGATATAGCTTCTAGCTCTAAGGCGTTCAAGATGTCTGTCGCCGAGGCTATGGGCACAGCACCCGTACTAATTAAGTTATTTGTACCTTCGCTTTGGGGACTATTTATATTACCTGGAACGGCCATGACGACTTTCCCTTGCTCTAGTGCGAAGTTTGCAGTATGAATTGTTCCGCTTAGTCGGCTTGCTTCAGTAATTAATGTACCATCACCTAATCCCGCTACTAATCTGTTCCTAGCTATAAAGTTTTGCTTCAGTGCTGGCATTCCTGGTTCGTATTCGCTTAGTAGTAGACCTCCACGCTCTAATATTCTAATTGCAAGGTTACGATGTGAGGACGGATAAATGTTATCCAGACCTGCCGGCAAAACAGCTATGGTCTCCCCTCCAGCATCTAGTGCAGCTTGATGCGCAATAGAGTCGACGCCCAGGGCTAGACCACTAATAATGACAACTCCATACCCAGCAACCTCATGCACTAGATTGGCAGTAACTTGTCTACCATAAGCAGTAACCTTGCGACTACCCACAACAGATAGAGTATATTTACGATTTAAGAGATCTGTATTACCAATTACGTAGAGTTTTTTAGGAGGCGACGGTATACAGGCCAAGCGGCTAGGGATATCGTTTTCTTTAAGCGTTAGCAAATTGACATTCATACAAATATGTATTTAAGTATTGACATAATGTCATAAATTTGCTAGAATAGCAACCTGTAAGTACGCTATATGCGTTCTTACGTACCTTACACCCCTATTCTAACAATATTGTTAGATTGTTTTAGAGCGTGCTGGCTTAAGTTGTTACCCTCCACTTATCTAGCTTTAATTCGCTTGCGAGTTAAAAACATGCGTTCTAAAACAAACTAACCCCTTTAAGACACCCCACGTCCGCGTGGGGACCCCTTCTCGTAAGGGTCCGTCCCGTTTAGAGTGAGTCTAGACGATTCCAGCTTGCTGGAGACACAGAGCTGTAACTTATTGGCTTCTGATGTTTCACTGGGTGGGCTTAAAGGGTGTAAATGACCTCCAGCGGTGCCCACCCCCTCTGGAGGTCTTTTATATTTGTAAAAATTGTGCTATAATAATTGTAATGAGTGATGACGGAGAAAAAGGTTTTGGTAGTGAATATGCGCAGGCTGTAGCTGCCCTGATTGAAGCTTCTGGATTTCAAAAAGATGGTAGTCATACAACACCTGAAGCTGCCGCTAGTAGACGATCACTATTATCCATAACTGGTATACTAGCAAAATCACTAGGTGAAGTTACCTCACCCTTATATTTAGAGCCCCAAGAACCTAGTTCAGGAAGCTTCTAGTCTCACTGACTAGACTGTTCCCATAGATATACTCGGTAACTAGTGCACTGACTTCGCGAGTTAGTAGATTTAAACTAGACTGTTCTTCCTTAGAAAATTTTTGCAAAACGAAATCGGCACTGTCGATCTTAGCGGAATGGTCATTATCGATACCAATACGTACCCGTCCAGTTTTTTGTCCGGAGTCCTCGCCTAGTTGCTCAAGGATGGACTTTATACCGTTGTGCCCCGCTGAGCCACCACCAATTCTTGTTCTGATCTGACCAAAGGATATATCAAGTTCATCGTGGATAATTATGGTGTCATCAGCTGTAATCTTATAAAAACTCATTACTGATTGAACAGCCTGACCACTGATATTCATAAAAGTTGTAGGTTTTATTAGAATAATTCGTTGATCACCGGCTTTGCCCACAGAAATTTCTGATTTCAAATCCTTTTTAGTTATCCAATCAGGCAGGTCAAGGGCTAAACGCAATTTATCGATACACATAAAACCTATATTGTGCCTCGTAAGATCGTATTCTTTGCCTATATTACCCAGTCCAATAATAAGAGTAGATTTCTGAAGCCCGACAGTATAGAGGGGTGCTGATGTGCTGCTTTGAGGCTTTTTTTGAAACAATGCCATGGACTTAGGTTATAGGTAATAGATTGCAGTGTCTAGTCTTTGGTGGGACTTCGGCCGTGTTTGTGTGTAACGTGCTTTTCAAAAAACCACATTTTTATGGCTGTACCAGAAAACCCAAAGCTTTCTCGAAACTCACGTTCCAGATATCGTTTATAAGACCAGTGCAAAAACTTTGTGTGAGATCCGTAGACCTTAAAATTGGTTGGATTCTGTTCTTCTTGAATCATGTAGTTCAGCTTTGGAGCCCGATTTTTTAGCCCGGCAGGTGGATGCTTTTCGGTTACGGTTTTGAGCCAGCGATTTAACTTGGCTGTAGTTACATGGGTTTTTTGGACTTCGTCGATCTCGGTAACTATTTCGAATAGCTTGGTAACATTTTGGCCAGTTACAGCACTTGTGAATATTAGGCTTGCCCACGGCACAAAGTCGTAAATATGTTTGATCTGTGCGGCCATCTGGTCACGTGTGAAAGGTGTTTTGTCTTCCAGGCTGTCCCATTTGCTAACTACGAGCACCAGACCTTTATTAGCCTCCTTAATGGCACCTGCTAGTTTTTGGTCTAAGGCTACACTAAGCTCGTTAGCATCCATAAGGAGTAAACAAACATCGGCTCGTTCTATAGCGCTAAGCGATCTGATTACACTAAAATGCTCGACTCCCCGCTCTATTTTCCCGTTACGGCGAATGCCTGCCGTGTCCATTATAATAATTTCTTTTTTGTTAAACATAACAGAAGTTTTGTTAATGTCCCTTGTAGTTCCAGCTCTATCGGCTACGATCGCCTGCTGCTTCTTTACCAAGCTATTAAAAAGATATGACTTACCGACGTTTGGCCGACCGATCAATGCAACTGATATCTGTTCTTCGGACTGTTTGAAGGTTGCTTCAGGTATTAGATCAATAGTTTGGCCTAGGAGTTCGTGAATGCCTCTGTTTTGGGTGGTGCTAGTTAAATATATATCTTTGATGCCAAGTTTTTGAAACTCTTTAGTGGTCGCCTTGTGGTTTTTATCTATCTTATTTACAATCAACAGAACTGGTTTTTTGGACTTTAGAGCCATCTTGGCAACTCTTCGATCTTCTTCTGTGATGATTGTGTCAGATTCAATCACAACCCATATTACATCTGCACTGTCGGATGCCTGTGTTATCTGTTCCTGGATCGTATATTCGAAGTCGTCCTCGGCGGTTTTTATGCCGGCCGTATCGACTAGCCAAAAATCTTGGTCATCGTAGCTGGCCTTTTCCCATATTGAATCGCGGGTTGTGCCGGCTTCTTGGGCGACAATTGCCTCTCGCTTTCGCAGGACAGAGTTAAAAAGGCTGGACTTGCCAACATTGGCCCGCCCAACAATCGCAATTATAGGTATAGAATTACTGCTCATACTTTCATTCATTATAACAGAGGTAAGGTATATTGACAAGAATTTACAATGATGTCAAAAATTATTGGACTTGTCGTTACAATATGCTAAAATTGCATCATGGCAATTATCAACAAGACAACAAAGAAGATTCAGCCCTAGACGGTCTGCTTTTTATTGTCCAAATAAGAACCCCAGATCGTCGGGGTTCTTTTCTATTTGAGAATAGGATTCATTTAGGGCAAAAAGAAGCGAGACCACTAACTAAGGAAAAAAATTATGTATATAACGGATTCAGAACTACTCCCAGACAAATATCGCGAACTTTTGGCTTCAGATAGAGACTTGCTGGTATCTGGTCGCCCACTTAATATATGGCGGTTAGGTGGTAAAGACTCGCACCTGTATGATTGCGAAGAAGTTATACAAATGTCATTTAGGCCAACTCTAGCTGTCGAAACGGAAATTAATCCACAGTCCAATCGAGAAATATCTCCGGCTTTCACCGGTATATTTGTTGTTATTACAGGGATTAACTACGAAACTGGTGACGAGTACAGGTTTGGTATAAAGGACAGCCTTAACTTTTGTTTGCAGTCTCTTGATTCTGTACTGCGCACCACTTGCCCATAGGTAGATTGTCTAGCTTATATTTGTCTAATCTAATTCTGTGCAATGAAATAGTAATGTATTTAAGCTCACTAAATGTTCGCCGTATTTGCCGGTTTCGGCCTTCGTGCATTGTGATTTGCCACTTCAGTCTATCAGGGCTAAGTGATGTTAACGCAAGCCTACTGTGTCCATCAGTCAATTTTATCCCTGTTTCAGAAATCGATATTTGGTCATGAAGCACTAAGGGCTTATCAAGCTCAACTTCGTATACCTTTTCTTTTTTCTTGGAGGGATGAGTTAAGTTATTCGCGAGATCTCCGTCATTGGTCATGATTAGTAGTCCCGAAGAGTCTTTATCTAACCGTCCAACAGGATTAAGGTTATGTAGCTCAGGTGGCAGTAAGGAATATATTGTTTTACTCCCCTGGCCATTTCTTGAGCAGACAAACCCCCTAGGCTTGTTAAGCAAAAAGGTCGTGTTCGTTTTTTCTACAGTCTTAAATGTTCGCCCACCGTAGGTAACGTTATCTACGTCAGAAACGATTTGTCCCATTTTAGCGACCTGATTATTTACAATAACCAGACCACTTTCTATAGCCTCATCAGCTTTTCGACGAGATAATTTGGTGTTTAATGCTAGGAACTTATTGAGTCGCACACACTAATGGTACTACAAAGCGATATTATTGGGGCTATTTGGGTCGCTTGATTCGGGAGCCTCAGCGACTGGTGTTTCGGTTGCTGCTGGCTGTTCAGTCGGAGCAGTAGCAGTTGCGGCGTTGCCATTTATTGTTCCGTCTTCAGAAATATTGATATTTGCAGCTTCAGTTTCTGGGGCGCTTGGTTGTGGAAGATCTACAGCAGGGCCACTGTTGGCTTGAGCATTTTTAAGTTCCTCTTGTTGTAATAAGGCATTCAGGTCCGGTCCGGTTGAGTTGAGGTCGTTTATAGGGGTTATTACTTTCTTTGACGCAGCTGGTGAGTTTTGGTTAGCTACAGGGTTTGGTGCAGGAGTTTCTGGTGTAGTGTCCGTTGTGGTAGGTGTGTGTTCAGGAGCAATGGCTTGGGGCTGAGCTCCAGTTTCTGTAGCTGGTTTATCGAGTAAATCGTTAACTGCATCAGCTAGTTTTGCAGCATTGTCGGCTGCAGCTGTCGTTGCATCTTGTGGTTCTTCAGCTACTGCAATCTCTTCTACAGGATCAGGGTTAGTTTCGGGCTCTGGTGGTGACGCTACAGGAGTAGGTGTTGGCTTGGGCTCTTCTGCTGGCTCAGTTGTCTTGGCGTTCTCTACAAAATTATTTATTTGGTCTTCAATTTTTTTCCCCTGATCTTGACTCGATTCACTCAATTGTTGTTCGTCAGGTTGATCGTCGTTAGTTACTGGGTCTGTAGCTGGGGGCTGGGCTGGCTCAGATACAGGAGCAGGCATAGCGGTTACTGATGGGGTGTCTTGTTGATCGGTATCGGTACTATCTGAGTTATCGGTTGCAGTCGTGTTAGACTCATCTACCACGGGCTGTGGCATAGGGTCTGGGCTGGCGGCAGGTACAGGATCTGGGCTACCAGTCTGGGCAGCCGGTGCTGCTTCACCAGAAAGAACTTCCCGGGCAACTGCTGCCACATCTTCAAGTGTAACTTGGGATTTGACCAAGTATCGGTCGGCACCAAGTTTATCAGCGCGCTCTTTATCTTCGGCCTGTGACAAAGCTGTCATCATAATTATTTTGGTATTCTTGGTTTCTGGGGTTGTGCGAAGAATATCTAGCATATCAAAACCGCTTATCTTAGGCATCATTACATCAGAGATAATAAGATCTGGTTTTTCCTTTACTGCTAATGCTAGCGCCTCTTCACCGTCTTTTGCCGATACAATTTCATAACCTTCTGCGATTAAACGTGCTTCGTAAATTTCTCGTAGATTGTTGTCGTCTTCGACTAACATTATTTTTGACATATATCTTACCTATTACCCCTTGTTATAGTGCTTATGTTACTTGTTAGTAATTGTATCATAACTTATCCCCCAGTGTTCTTTTATACATTTAGTTGCGGGTTTGCTGCTTCGGCTGTTTGCAGCTCCTTAGCCTGTAGTGAACTAATTCTAGGTAGATTGATATAGAATGTGCTTCCCTTGTCGACCTCACTATCCACCCAGATTCTTCCGCCATAGATTTGTACGATTTTTTGGCAAATAAATAATCCAAGTCCAGTTCCTCCAACGGTTCGTGTGCTAGAATTATCGACTCGATAAAACTTTTGGAATAGGTGTGGGACGTCCTCTTTTGGAATGCCTGGGCCAGTGTCACGAATGTAGAACTGTATGACATCGGGGTTTCCAGTTAAGCCGATCGATATCTTGCCATTCTCGGTGTACTTCACGGCGTTATCGAACAAATTAGTAATAACTTCACGTAATCTATCGGGATCGGCGTAGGTATAGTAAAGCGGTGTAATTACTTTCTTGCCAGCACTCGCGTCGTTAGATTTGTTGCTTGTACCGATAGTAAACTCGACCAATAGGCCTTTCTTTTCGGCAGTAAACCTAAGCGAGTCAGCGACCTGCTCAAGGAATACTCCCATATCAATTGCTGCCGGGTGGCTAACTAATCGGCCGTCTTCTGCTTTGGCGCTAGTAAGCAAGTCCTGAAATAATTGCCCTAAGTGTTGTGTGCTGGAGTGGGCCTTTTCTAGATAACTCCTAGCCTTGACGTCGATATTGCTAACCTTATCATTCAGGGCAAGGGCTAAGTAACCTTCGATGGCTGCTACTGGTGTACGCATTTCGTGGCTTGCTGTACTAATAAAATCAGCTCGGCGTTGTTCTTCGGCTTTCGCATTGCTAACATCGCGGATAACTGCAACCGTTCCAGCAAGTTCATTAGATTTATCAATAATGACTGGAGACACAACAAACGAAACGACGTGAGTTTTTTTGTCTCTGGCAGCAAGATTGTAGGTATTGCTCGTGGCTTGCCTATGAGCGATTACCATCGAGAAAGGATTAATATTACTAGGTATGTCTTCATCAAGTTCGTTTTTTATATTAACCACGTTATGGACGTTTATCCCAAGTGCTTCTTCTACGGGCCAGCCTGTTAGAACTGCGGCAGTTGAGTTCATGTTGTTAATATTGCCATCAGTATCGGTCACAATAACACCGTCGGCTATAGACTGAATGAGGATCTCGGATTGTAGTTGTTTGTTTTTTAACGCCCCCGACAGTTTAGAAATTTGGGCGTTGGTTTTTAGGTCATAATAACGACGAAAAACGAGGTAGCTAAGTATGCCTATGAGATAAGATCCGAAAAGACCTAGCATACTGAGAGTGCTTACTTCAAAAACACCTTCAGAGGAAGTTGACGACAAAATAAAGTAAAGCGAAATCACAAAACACATACCGGTGATGGCGTATGTACCAAAAAGGCCACTAAACAAAGCTAGAGCAAGCCAAGAAATCATATAGATTGAGCTAAATTCGCCAGTCGTGTGTACGAGGCTGAGGATAGTCAAACATTGTAGGAGATAAAGTATTAGGGTTGCCTGCCAGGCATTTGCATGTGCAACCTCTCTCTTGTATATAAATACAATGTAAACTAGTTGCATTAGTGCAAAGCCGAGGGTCATGTAGGTTAGGGCTGATTCCTGGCTGTCTAAAATGTATTGGGGGGCAAACTGATTAACTGAGCTCACCAATGCAAGTGCAGCCGCTAAAACTAACGAAACGCGACTATACAAAAGATACCACCGGTCAGAAACAGATTGCATGCTCCTTGTGATTATAACTAAATGCTTATGTTTGTGCTAGTCTAAGATGGATCTTTCTTCCCTGTTATGTTACTATTTTTGTGTTCCGTCAATATACGACAAGTTTTTAGTAACACGGTCCCGTCGTCTAGTGGTTAGGATATCTGGTTCTCATCCAGAAGATCGCGGGTTCGAATCCCGCCGGGATCACCATGATTGTATACTTAGGCTGCTTTTAATACTTTACCGGGGGTTCGAACAGCTTTGCTGACTATGCTTATGCCTGGTCCTCGGGTGACTTTACCGATTCGTTTTGCGGATATTCCCTGTTTGGCTGCTTCGTCTTTTAGTCTCTCGCCGTCACTCCCGTCGATTGCTAATATATATCCTTGCCCACCGTGCCATGTGGTGTATGATTCTTCATCGCTCATTGGACGAAGAGTTCCGTCTGGGTTTTCTACTTCAGTTATTTCTTGCGCATGCTGTAAAATATCTGGAACTTCGAAGGGGTCGTAAATATGCGCGCCAAGTTGAGTCGCTTCGAGCATTCTGCCCAGCTTCTCCCAAATTGAGCCACCTGAAACATGTGCAACGCCGTGAATATCAACTTTTTCTTTTACCTCAATCTTGTAACCACCAGTCAGAGTTGTCATAAGACCGGAGTAAATAGTGGAAGGAGTGACAGCGAGTTCGCCAAGTGTAGTATCTTTGAACTTCTCAGTTTCCCACCGGTTTCCGTAGACTTTTTCAAACGTCTTACGTATTCGCGAAATACCATTACATCTTGCACTTATAGGTTCAGCAAATCCCCAAAGCTCATCGTTTTCCTGGACACGCTCTCCGGTAATCATTCGGTCTTGGTGTACTAAGCCAACCGCATCACCAATCCAGTCCACAGAGAAATCTCTTCTTCCCTGTAGTCTAGCTCCATGAACAGCGATTTCGCCAGTAAACAATACCGCTTTTGCATCATTTGCGCCTTCAGCAAGACCTTGGAAAAGTTGGTCAATGTAATGCAGATAGTCATCGCCAGGTTCGCCCAAAGTACTCACGATGAGAGCGTTATTGATAAACACGGTCTGCCCGCCCTCAACCGGGTTGTCGTCTGCCGCCATTGCAACCAAATCTTTACCTAGCCCAAAAAAGTTACCGTTTCCTTCATAAAAGTCGGGTTTCGTGCCTGTTCCATCAATACCTGACGTCCCGTAAACATCTGGACGGTTTCTTATTTCGTCAAAATTTAGATACTTTGATGCAGAAAAGCGAGTGTCAAATGAAATTGGTTCGCCGAATTCACCTGCCCTGTTTGCCCAAGTTGTTTGACACCAGTCCGCGGCTATTTGTGAGGCTGCATTACTTAAACCTAAGTCAACTCCAGCCTGTCTGTAGGCTTCCATTCTGTCTAACTCTGCCATTACATCTCCTTTGCGTAGTTAACCGCACCTTGAATTATTTTCGCTGCAAAATCCTCTGCAAATATAGTCTCAGGACGACGCCAGTTTGGATGATGCTCGCGTCGAGTAAAGCGTTCGTCGTGGGGCATCATCCCAAAAACAATCTCATTCGGACTGCAAGTCCCTGCGATGCCAAGTGGCGAACCGTTCGGGTTATCAGGATGTTCTTCGGTAGGGTTGCCGTTGCTGTCACAGTAGCGTAGAACTACCTGCTTGCTCAGAACTAGTTCGGCGTAATCGTTCGGATCACGGGCTACTATACGACCTTCAGCATGGGCTACCGGAAGCTCGATGATACGACCAACATCTTCCTTTGGAATAAAAGGACAAACCGTATCTTCAACACGTGCCTTAACCCAGCGACACTCAAATTTCATATTCGCATTACGATCAAGTGTAAATGTAGGCTTGTCATCAGGATCAATGCGCCCATGTTGCAAAAGACCAGATTCGAGAAGGATTTGGTTACCATTACAGTTACCTAATACTGGTTTTCTAGCTTCAACAAAAGCGTTTAGCTGATCGGCAACAATGGATGTTCTCATATCGCTGGCGGCTATCGCACCGGCACGAATGATATCACCGTAGCTGAACCCGCCGGGCACGAACAGACCTTGCAAGTTATCAATCCTAACTTCGCCACTCTTTACGTCGGCAATGTGAACGAATTGTGCTGCTGCTCCTGCCTGGTTTAGCGTATCGAAAGTTTCCGCCTCACAGTTGATTCCTGGGAATAGTAGGACTCCAAATTCTGGACTTCTGCTCATGCTAGGGCCTCTTGATTTGTTGCTTTCCACACTTGTTTTAGTTCATCGACCGAGTCACTGAACAGTTGCCCTGTGCCTTCCTGTTCAATGTACAGGAACTTGTCTGGTTGAGTCGTACCAATGACTTGGTGAGGTATATTACCGAGGAGCTCTGCAATATGCGCATCTGCAGGAACTTCGATCACAAGCGCAGGCGTCTCGTTAAAGAGTACTCGCTCTAGTGGTGAATTGCCGTCGAAGTTTAGCGTAGCACCGCAGTCACCCCCGAACAGCATTTTACTAACGGTGGTTGCTAGTCCGCCCTTGCCAACAACACCACACGATAGTACGTGTTGTGGCCGAATAACTTCGTGCATATGGGTATAAAATTCCATATCGCTCATGCCATGATCAGCTCTGGGTACTTTAGCACTGGAACCGTCGTAAATATCGTACAGAATTGAACCGCCCATTGCATCAAGGTCCTGTTGCCCCACTAATACAAGTGTAGAATCAGTGCGCTTTATATCAGTGCTCGTGGTTTCTTTGATATCGTTAGTAAACGTAACACCGCCTAGGCCGAGGTAATAAGGGTTCTTGATCACATTGCCTTTTTCATCAGTGTGTTCGCCAGAACAGCTATCCTTGCCTGTAAACGGTGCAGTTCCCATGCCGTCCAATTTATCTAGAAGAGTATCAACCGAAAGAAGTAATGTTCCCATAACTTGTTCATTTGGGCGCGGTGAGATGTAGTTGTTGTTACCTTTTACTTGCCTTGGGTCGCCACCAACAGCCACGATGCGTCCGAACAAGTCATCGACCACCCACTCAGTTCCACGGATAGGATCTAGATCTGTTAGTGCCGGATGAGCACTTTGCGCAAATACTATTCCACCGTCTTGACCCAGTATAGGTGCCAGCACTGTCGCATAGTTTGGACTATCCATGTGGATACCAGTGAACGGCTTCAGTACATTCATGCCTTGTACTTCATGATCGAACTGGCGAATAGCCGGTTCTGTTGAAGAAATATCATCATGAGCTAGCACTCGTCGCAACGCATCAACATAGTTGCTGACTTCAATCGAACGCTCCTCAACTTCAGGAGGTACATAGTTGGCTACATACTCTAATGGAGGCAGCGCGTTTTTGATAAAATCGTATTCCCAATCAGAAACAACATCGTCTCCTGATGTGATTGTATAGCGAGGACAATCGCCGCCGTTTCCAAATACACCAATTGCAGTAGCTTCAGAATCGTGTTTTGCAAATATGGCTATCACAGCCTCAACATGCTCAGGTGCAACGGCTAGTACAGCACGTTCCTGAGATTCACTTATGATTTTATAATCAACCTCAAAATCAGCTGCCTTGAGCGGCAACTTATCTGCGTCCCAAATAACACCTATCTCATTACCGAGTTCGCCTGCGGCTAATCCAACACCACCTGCTCCACAATCTGTTCCTGCCCGAATGTAGCCCAGTCGGGAAGCTTCTAAGACAGCGTCTATCATCTTCTCTTCTTCATATGCCCCCGGTTTTTGGACCTCGCTGGTGTCAGCAAGAGTCTCTGTGTTCGATGCGGCGGAAGACCCTGTCGCTCCACCGACACCATCCATGCCAGTACGTCCTCCAATAACGAACAGCACATCACCTGCTACGGGAGATTCCTCTGTTGATCTTCCGACTTCACCGAGCCCTATAGAAATACCCTTGAACATAGGTTTAGCTGAGTAGCCTTGATGGTGATGTACTGCAATATCAACCGTTCCAACACCAATGCGATTACCATACTTACTAACTGCACTTACGGCGCGCCGAAATATTTGTAGTGGCGTTTGTAGTCCTCGAGGTAGCTGTTCTTTTTTGAGCTCGAGTGCGCCGATACCTAAACTAACGACAGTTGCAATGGGCTTGAAACCCTTTCCGGTCATTAGAATGTCACGGATCAGACCACCAACACCAGTAGCAACACCGCCCTCCGCTTCGATCAATGTTGGATGGTTATGAGTCTCACCCTTAATATTAACGGCAAGCTGTTTCCCGTCTTTATAGAACGGTGTTCGAAATACTGCAGAGTTGCCATCAAATGCCTGTTCAACTCCCTGCTGTTCGTAGTGTTTCTTTGCTCGATCCTTAATCCTGCCAAACAACGAACGAGCCTTCTCTCCATTCACAATTAGATCAGCACCAAATGTTTCATGCCGGCAATGATCACTCCAGAACGGACCCATTAGGCGTAGACCAGCCTCGGGGCTTATTCCGCCAGTTTTATGGCTTTCACGCTGGAGGGCTTGCATCTTTACGAGAGACAGACCGTATTTTCTAGAATCTGACAGCTGCATTAGCTCGTTATCAGTCATCATACTAAGATTGATTTGCTCGGTTGGTTTTGCTCTGGACTCTGGAGTCAAGCTACGAGGAGCTTGCTCACGAACTTCTTGGATTTCCTTATTAACAAGCTGCTCTTTCACTACTCGACCTATTGATTCAATCGGTGTGTCTGGACTAAATCGTACTTCAGTTCCGAGTGCTAAATTGGTAACAGGTATTCCTAGTCGTTTTGCAGCTGTTCGAATGGGCTCAATGTCAGAGTTGATCATTCCTTCGCGGTCAGTGATTTCTACCCTAAGAGGATCGTCCCAGTCTTCACGAGGCCCAACTACTACTTGTTGTGTTACTGGATTTGCCAGTAATCTCTCCCCGAGCTGCAAAGCCTGATCTTCGCTAATGCCCTCGGCATAGTAGACGTCTGCAGTTGCAGGTGCAGCGACTGTACAGATTTCTGCTGCTTCACGTGCAATTTGTTGACCCCTAACATCGTCACCGATGTTTTCAACCCGAATCTCAAGAATATCAGCCATTTACTTCCCCTAATGCTTTATGTATCCAGGTTGGTACCCAAAGTTTCTCCACTCGCATTACTTCATTTTTTAATTTATTAACTGTACCGAATTGTTCCCATTCCTGTTGCATTTCTGGAGATACTGTTACTGGTTGATGCCCAATCGAGGCGCCTGTATCGTATGCGGGTAAGCCATTTTTATCTAATCTCGTATCCATCCAGTGGAACGTGGGGCCGGAATGTTCAAGACCTAGCTGCATAACCTGTTCTTGTACACCAGTACCGTGAAAGCCCTGAGTTTCTGGTAATGGCCCAGGATGGGTGTTAGCTATCGGGACTTCTTCTAACACTTTCCCGATTATTTTTTTCATAAAGCCCAATGCTACAAATATGCTAACGCCATACTCATCTGCAAGTTGGACTAATTTTTCACTTGCTTCGTAGCTAATGGTTCCCTCTACTTCATTTCCATCAATTTCTGGCAGAGTACAGGCCTTCTCTGTTTTGTTAGATATGTGATGTATTGGTATATCTAGTCTGTCTGCTCTCTCCCATACTCCTGCATTTGAGCTGTTTGGACCATTGTTGCATGCGACGAAGGCTATTGTTGTATTTGGTAGCTCGTTTGCACCTATAGCGTCTTGGACTGCCTCGAAGGTACTGCCCCCTCCTGATGCTAATACGCCAATTCTAAATTCTGGATTATCGGTCACTGTCTACCTCGTTTTAGTTATTTTCGCAGGCAGCAAATATAAACGCAAGCATAAGCGTTAACGGATTTTTACTTTGGGGAGTTCATCCCAGTGTGTAACGTAGCGGGGGCTACGTAGTAGGTATTTGGGTTGCCACTTGTCCCCCAACTTTTCAGCCGCGTAACCAATATGCTCTTTGCCAAACCGTTCGTTGATGTTGTCGATAGTCTGCATACGTCGATTCGATCTATTAATCGCTTGGGGTTTGACATCACCTAGCAAATCTATTTGGACTAGGTCTTGTGGAACGAAATCGTAAAGACATATACCAGCGCGGTGGTAGTAGGCAGAAGAACTGAATATTTCTTCTAGAGCATTAACAACAGCTTTTATTAGGGTACCAGTATCATTTGTAGGGGCTGATAGTTTAATTTCTGTTTGCCATGTCTTGTACCCGGGTTTATGTCTGTTACTAGTCATAAAAATACTGATACGTTTGGCTACTTGCTTACTTTTACGTAGCTGCTGACTAGCGCGTACAACAAAACTAGCTATAGCAGATTCCATAACATCAAAACTGTTGGTATCTTCACCAAACGTTCTGGTTCGGGCGATACTTTTGCAGGGTTTACCAATTATTTCCAAAGGCAAGCATGGTATACCCTTTAGCTCGCTAATCATCTGTGCCCCATGAACTCCCACAATGCTTCTAGCCAGCTCTGGGCGCATTCTAGATAGGTCTAGGGCAGTCAATACGCCAGTAGCTTGGAGCTGTGGTGCTAATCTTCTACCCACGCCCCATACTTCGCCTACAGCCATTTTAGATAATGCTTCTGTTTGTAATGCCTGACCCTGCAAGTTTACAACGCCATTTGAACCAGAGGTTTTCTTGGCTTGCTCGGCGGCTAGTTTTGCCAGGGTTTTGGTAGGAGCTATACCAATCGACACAGGTACTCCCACCCATTCGAGGATCTTTTGCCTTAGAGTTGTTCCCCACTCCTCGTAACTTTGTATGTCTAGCTGGCTGAGATCCAGAAAAGATTCATCTACTGAATAGACTTCTATGCGAGGAGTGACTGACGATAATATGCCAATGATACGTCGAGATATATCGCTGTAAAGCGAAAAGTTAGCCGAAAATGAAATGACATTGTTTTTCTGAAAGACGCTTCGATATTTGAAGGCGGGAGCTCCCATTGGTATGCCTAGGGCTTTGGCCTCATTGCTGCGCGCCACAGCGCAACCATCATTGCTAGACAGCACAACTACGGGTTTGCCTTCCAGGTCAGGGCGGAATATACGCTCACAGCTGACAAAGAAGTTGTTGCAGTCCACCAGCGCAAAAACAGGTGTATTCATTCAAAATTTCCTATAGCGATGAATGATAGCAGTCACGACACCCCACACAATGGACTGCTTTGGCAGTTCATTGGTATGGGAAATCGAGAACGCATCATTATGTATCCAGACAATTTTGTCACTTTGTTTTACTTTTAGCGCCCGGTCAATCAGGGCCACATCACCACTAAATATCCCCAAGTCAGACCACTCATTCCCCTCAATGTTCATCATAAAGGTACTAGCACTGTGCCATATCAATAGACTGTTTAAATCGAGGTTCTTTATATTTACATCAGTTGCAGGGTTTGGAAAACCACTATGAACTGATATGCCCGTAGAATCATCCATGCCTATTACCGTGTGCCTACTAGAGTCCATTGGTTATTTTCTAGACGCAAACGGTATGTTTTGTCGCCATCAGTCATTTCGAATATTCGTATAACTTGCTGACCCTTTTGTACTAAGTACTGTAGTCCGTCTGTGAAAATGTATTTCTGGCTATTAAGGTCTATCTGTTTTGGAAATGATTTTAGTTTGCCCAGACAGTTTAGAAAGTAAAAGGCGTCAACCTGTACGTTTTGATTTATATAAGACATTTCAAGCTCCTTATTTTGCAGCAAAAAGCCGCTGAATTGTTAATAGTCAGCGAACGGGTTTTGATGAGGAGTTGCCTGGTAGAAAATACTTGACCGTTCTGACAGTATCTTCGTTACAGGAAACTTATTGCTTGAAATGTAAGCGCACAGTGACCGGAGTATGATTGCTAGTTTAGGAGTTTGTAAGTGAAAATCCAGGTGTGTTCCCGGAAGTACTCACATAACTGTGCTATTGATTATAATACTTACGCTTGGATAAGCAAGTTTAGTTTAGCTCTTTTTATGACTCTAGTTGTTTAACAAATTCCACTAGCTGTCGTGGAGTTATCTCGGCCTTTATAACGTAACCGTCGGCTTGTTTTTCGATTTCTTCCCTGCCGTTAACGCCTTGCTCTAGGTTAGTTGTGATTATTATTTTTCCTTTGATTTGTTCGGTATTGTTAGGGTTCCTAAGTTGTTTTAATATTTCAATACCAGTTATTGTCGGGATCATAATATCGAGGAGTATCACGTCATAAGTATTGGTCTGAGCTTGCTTAAGTCCATCTTCTCCGTCTACAGATACAGTTACACTGTAGCCGGCCTTTGTCAGAGCACGTACATATAGTTCGCTAATGAAATGCTCATCCTCGATGCAAAGTATTCGTTTTTGTGCGGTAGTTGTTTCTTCCATGATTTATCTCCGGTAAAGTGAGTGATTTTTTATCCAACCGTGTGCGGTTCGGGTTACTTCCGTATTATTGCTGTTTTTAGCTTCATCGGCAAGTTGGGAGTAAGGTTTAAGAGTGAAAGCAAAAGTACTACCCTCGTTTTCTTTAGACTTGGCCCAAATTTGCCCGCCATGTGCGTCAACTATTGACTTGCATAAGAACAATCCCAGCCCAGTTCCGCCGACTTCTGTCTTGGTACGATGATTTCGGTAGAATTTATCGAATAGATACGGTAAAACGTTGTTCGGTATTCCTAGGCCGAAATCCTGCACAGACGTTTCAACCATACCGTTATCATCGATCTTTGTACTAACCAGTATCCTCTTGCCATTTGGACTGTATTTGATGGCGTTTTCGATAAGGTTATTAATAACCTCGAACATACTAGTTCGATCCACGGCAACAGACGGTAGCCCCTCGGGAATACTATATTCAATTGCAATACCATGGGCTCTAGCTCGCATATCAGGATCTTCACAGGCATTTTTTAGGGTAGCTGCCCAGTCTTCTTCGTGAAGCTCCATATACATTTGGTTTGCTTCTATTCTGGATACATTGAGTATGTTGGTTACGAATGCATTAAGTTGACTTGCTGATGCTTCCATTTTGGCCATAAAGCTCTTTAATTCGTCGTCCAGCTTGTCATTTAGCTCATCTTGGAATATTTCGATATAGCCTCGTAGCATCGTCAGTGGGGTTCTTAGTTCGTGGACGGCTAGTGCTACAAAACTCATGGCCTCATCATCTTGATTATATTGAACCGTTCTATCAAATAATGTGACTATAAATTCGGTACCGCTAGGGTTATCTCGGTTGTAATAGGCAGCAATGTCACACTGTTTAACAGCTTTTTCCTCAGGTAATCTTAGTCGGACTCTCTCCCAGTAGGCCGTATCTGTAACTTTATTATTCTGGCATTCCACTAGCCATTTTTCTAGCGTGTGCTCACTGGGGAATTCGAGGTTAACACTTTCATATAATGGTTTTCCAAACAGTTTAGAACTTTCCATTTTGCAGTACGCTAAAGCACTATCACTGGCATTCGTCACAATCTGCGTGCTGTTAAATACAAATAATGGCAACGGCAAATGACTAACAATATTTGCAGATTGAACGACTGCTTTTCTGTGGTCGGTCAGATCCGAATCTTTATTTGGTTGCTGACTAGCATACTGATAGACCTGCATGACAAGCGAAGTCACTAGCTCCCTTCCTAGCTTTACTTCATCAAGATTTGGTGCCTGGATATTGGAATTTTCGGGAGAAACATGGATAATGCCTTGCCACACGTATTGAAGAGGCTTGAGTGCATAGTTCGTGAATTTTACACCCAATAAACCGGCCATTAACATTGCTAGAACAAGCAGACCGGTAACGGACAAGATTAATGGCAAATCCAGAAAATCCAATAACACCCATGCTGCCAGCACCAATATAGCGTTCGATAGAATAAGAAAAACGACTAGGTTATTAGTGATTTGCTTCTTTAATCGTTGAAAATTATCCACCCATATTCTCCCTAAGGCGTAAAGCCAACTGACCCATCTAGTTCAACCGCGCTGATCCAAGTATTGCCTCTATTTAGAGGGATCACAGCTTCATTAGCTGCTTTAAATATCATAGGGCTTTTGCGGTCTTTTTTCTCCCATTTGCCAACTGTGACTGTGCCATCTTGAAAAATAAAGGCCTTCCCACTTCCACTGGTGCCGTAGATTGTATGCACACCATCGGGGTGAATACTCTTTGGCATGATTGCGGCAATAACTACTTTTGGCGTAATTTGTTGTCCGGTTTTTTCATCTACATGGGGTTTGCCCGCTTGGCTGCGCACATATGAGTTGGTCGTTACATCATAGTCGTAGTGTGGGTTATATAAAAAACTAGATATGTTGAAATCAATCGTTTTGGCATTCGGTGTTGCTATTGGAGAGTCGTCTTTGCGCCCCCAGCCAGTAAAAGTGCTAGTACTCCAATCTTTAGAGTTTTGTAACTCCAATAGTTTGGCACGGCTCGTATAAACATTATGAGGTGCATAACGGTTACTAACTCGCTGATAGTAGTTACTGTTAAACCCATAGTCTAGGTCTTTTAAACCTTCGTTTCGAATTTGTGCTAATGCTTCAGCGCTTCCCCCAACATGGGCTACCGGGGCGTCAAAAGGCACTAACCAATCAAGGTAATATGGCCGTACGCTTCTAATTGGTCCAATATATTCAGGCTGAGATTCTTGAAATAAAGTCAGGAACCGCGTAATACCACCTTCTGCTACGGCTTCGTATACCACCCCAGCGTCTTTTAACCCTGCTTGTGGCCTAGCATCTGGGCTGTTTTCTATCATTACTGCTGTTACTGGCAGAGCTGATTCGGATTCAGTAACCTTTGCCCCTGTTAGATTTGAATTAAATACTTTAGGTTTAGGGGGTACTACAACTTCTACAACTTCCACCGATTCCACGGGCTTAGGTTTATGTGTTAGCTTCCAAACAAGAAGACTTACACCGATTAGTACTAACGCCGATACGATACCTATTATGATCCATTGTTTTTTGGATAAATCAGGCAGCCTGAATCTACCCTTGCCCTTTTTACTGTGTTTACCTTTGGGTTCAAAGTCTATTTTTTTGGGAGTTGGTGTCTTTATCGGTTCCGGATTAGGAGCAGTTGCTTCGTTGGAAAATTGGCTAACAGAGTAGGATTTATCAACGTCTTCAGGGGGCCGAAAGTCAGGTTCTGCTATGTCGTTACTCTCTGTTTGTTCTAGGTCATCTCTAGAGCCATCCGGATTATTTGACCCCGGGGCAGCAAAATCATCAATCATAAAGTTAATTATATCAATGCTTATGCTATATGACTAGATTAAAATAATAATGACATTTGTGTGATATCATTATTTAAATAATCGAATAAGTCGTTGGAGAAATTGTGATCCCTAGTGCCTCTACAGAATATAGTGATTCCATCGTTAAGTACCATCAATATAAACACGAACTTGGAATTACAAATACCGAAGCAAAATCACATCCGGATACGCAAGAAGTATTTTTCGAATTAATCGGAGTTGTCGAAGAATATCCTGAATTGATTTTGGCATATACTGGGGTACAAAGATGTAGGGGCAATAATAGGCGTGAAGCGATAGAAAACGTAAGAGAAATTGAGGATACAATCCTAGACTTATCATTAGACGTTGGGATAATTTCTAGTTTAGAACACTCAAAAAGAAGTATGTCATTGGATGATAACGGAATCAAAGATATATCTAAACAGTTCGTTAAGTTGTTTAAGGATATTATCCCACCAGAATTACTGCCCAAAAAACCAGCAAAGAGGAAAAGGATAAAAAATAATCAAATTGCAAGTTCAATTGAAGCTGTTGATGAGGATATGGATGTCGTGCTGATCGATGGCAATAAGTTAATTTTCAATAATATTGAAGACGTCGATCCAACAGATACTCAAACAGAGCTACCTACCCCCACAAATGGCATCAAAAACCCATTTGACTATAATACGGATAGTGCGGCGAATAGCCTAGCTGTTCAAGTTAGAAATCTGGATACTGCCGAAAAGGCTTTGGCTGGCTATATAGTGTTTGGACGCTTGACGGCTGGAATCAACTTAACGGTTTATTCACTTCAAAGGGTCATGAGAACATTAGTTGGTACGGATGAAATGCTCACAGTGCGTGGGGCAACCAAGAGATTTGAGATGTGTAATGATTTTATTCTGGGCAAACACGGCAAAGGTACTACTATTGCAAGGTCGAGTAATAGAGACCAGATTTTAAGTGATATTGGGCCTTCGTTCTCGCATCCTCAAGCGGCCTGCAGTACTGGCAGAAATGATAACGATATAGCGGCAAGACTAGAATGGTGGTTCCCTGGTAGGGGTGAATCAACTAGCTTACAGAAAATTAAGTGTTTCGGTTGTTCCGCCATAGACGCATGTCTTGAATTTTCAATTGCCCATCCTCAGAAGTTTGGTATTTGGGGGGGTGCAAGCGAAAGAGAGCGCCGAGCGCTTAGAGGCACAATGAAAAAAAGTGGGCGCGCTAGTTTCGAGAGTAGGGTCGTTACTTATAGGAAAAGATCGGCCGAGAGACTTATGTCATTTATTGAAGTACATGCAGATGAAGAAGACAAACCAGACCTAGAGTTTAATTTGTTAAGATTTCTCGACCCAGACTATAGGTATAAATTTGATACTTTAGATAAATTCGTAACAACGGAATAAATACTATCGGAGAGCCTCGATGGAATTATTTATGCGATTTAGGGTTAAGTCTTTTCCCAGTATGTTTAGGGATTCTGCAAGAGCGGGGCTTGATTGTGCCCAGGTTGTCGCAACTCTAATTAGACTAAACAATACAGCAGGTTTCTGATTGGACTTTTCTAATAGTCCATTTAGTTTCTCATTAAGGTCTTTTATGCTAAAATCGCTCTCGGCTAAAGCGGCAAGAGTTTGCTCCAACAAATTAACCAATTCTTGTTTATCAAGCTTCTTAAGTTGTTTGTGAGACGAAATAAGGTCTAGGTTCACAGGCAAGTCTTCAAAGAAAAAATTTGTGAGCTCGGGTATCTCGGATAGAAATTTTAATCTTTCTTGGATTTGTCCCAGAACTTGTTGTTTGTATGGTTCAGGGGCATCAGAGGCACTTTTTGGCCAGTAATCTGCTGTTAGAGTATAAAGCTCGTCGGTGTCCATTGCTCGTATAAATGAACCATTAACCCACCTAAGTCGTTGTTCGTCGAATCTGGCACCACTTTTCTGTACACGGTCCAGGCTAAATTTTTTGACAAGTTCATCTCTACTAAACACTTCTTGTTCTGTGCCATCATTCCAGCCGAGTGTGGCTATAAAACTTACCAGTGCCTCTGGCAGGTAGCCGTCACGTATGTAGTCTAGTACATCTTTGGCACCGTCGCGTTTACCAAGTTTCTTGTTACCTTCGGCGCCAAGAATATGAGGAACAGTTGCCATTATTGGCGGCTTAATCTCCAGTGCCTCATATAGATTTAAATAATTTGGTACGCTCGATATAAATTCTTGACCGCGAATAATATGAGTTATTGCCATTTCATGGTCATCTACTATATGTGCAAAGTTGTATGTGGGATAGCCATCAGTTTTTATAAGAATAAAATCATCGATTACTTCCGGGCCTGTAGATAAGTCACCCATGACCTCGTCGTGCCATTTATGAACTTTTGGATCAGATTTAAATCGTAGTGGTTGAGTGCCATCCCATTTTGGAGGCTTGTCCGGACGGTGGTTTCTGTATAGAAATGGTAACTTATTTTTTTGTGCTTGTTCGCGGAACAATTGCACCTCTTGGGTCGAGTAAGGGTCGGCGTAAGCGCGACCATCTTCTATGAGTTTGTTTGCCCATTTTTTGTATATATCTAGCCGGTCGCTTTGTTTGTACGGCCCAAAATCGCCACCAACGTCTGGACCTTCGTCGTACTTCAGACCCAGAATATTCAGGCTGTCTATTAAGTGTTGAGCCGAACCCTCAACCTCACGGTTTTTGTCGGTGTCTTCTAATCGTAATACGAATATGCCTTTAGTCTGCTTGGCAACTAGCCACGCAAACAAAGCTGTGCGGATACCGCCAACATGTAAATAGCCAGTAGGGCTTGGGGCAAATCGAGTTCTAATCATCTGACACTATTGTAAAACAAGATTGGTGATTAGTATATTTATTGATTACTTTGTTCAGAGATAATATCAGAAACTTTACTAGCGCTGATTGCAGAAATGACTAAGGCAGCTGCTCCCACCATCACTTCACTCATGTCGGCTCCAATAGTCTTGCCGAGTAATTCAGTAGACATAACTATGTTTGACCCTTCAGCAGTGTGGGTTGCGCCATATAATAAACCAATAGTAATAGCTGAAATGGCACCACCCGCCCATGCCGCAGTCTTTGGAATTAAATTTTCTCGTGTTTGAATTGGAGTATGTTCTGAATTTTTCATAGAACGGTTATTATATTACAAACATACCAAAAAAGCAATGTTCTGCTTTCTGTGGCAGTCGTGGCCTACAGGCTATTAGCTATTCTTATAACCTGATCGGTATTTAGAGATGAATTGCCGTTAATTTCGTACCATATGCCGTTGTCTACCCAGCTTGCGCTATCGCTATCGTATATATAAATCGTTTTGCCCTTTTCTTGGAATGTCTGGTAACTGCGATTACTGGTTGCAACATGGTTTTCCAGGAGCGCGTCACTGTTCCAGTCTGAGTTTTTTTCTGTTACAGAATAGCTTCTGTCATCTGAGTTTGATCCGTAACTAATAATTATTTGACCTGCTTTGTACTGCAACGGACCATCTAGTGCATAGCCGTTAGGTTGGTATTTTGGCATAGAACCTGGGATGCCTGATCTTGTGGACGCAACTCGCATAGCCAAGTTCGGGACATTATTGTACGCAAAATAGCCACCAAGCACCAATACAGTCATAACTACCATACTGACATTAAGTAGACTAGGACTAATTTTTAATTTTTTGGCAATTTTATGGCGCCTAGTAGGTTTTTTGGTTTTTTGGTTATGATGACTATCTGATTTATTTATAACGTTTTCAATATGACTATGTTTGTTAGATGGGGGTTTGGGCGTAAGGTTATGTGCTTTGACTGGAGCGGATTTTGTTTCTTTGTGGTTTTGTTCAGGGTGGTCAGTGACTGCAATAGGAGAATATTGTGTTATTTTCTTCATCTCGGTGCCGAACTTACTTATCAGGGAGCTTCGGGCGACGTCTTGTGACCTTTTTTCTCTGGTTACATCAAATGCAATATTCTTCTTGATTGTTACATCAGACGAGTCGTTGTTTACCGTCTTTTTAACTGGCTTAGGTACAGCACTTCGCATTAATGTTTTTGATTTTAACGATTGCCGGGCAATATGATGTGCTTCTCGGGCACTATGAACCGGTTGTTTCTTACTAACGAAGCCATCGATACTTGGGCCAGATGTAGGTTTTTTGACAGCTCGACTCGATTGAGAGTCGTCAAGTAATTCACCGGTCACGGCATCGTAGCGATTGCCGTTTAGAGTTATTATGTTTCTTCTAGTACCCACTTATTTAATTACTCGACTTTCTTTTAGGATCCCTATACTATAATCTTAAACCGACTTGGTTCGGCCTGCAAGTAAAAACAAGCATAATGAAAGATTTAGACCCACTAAATGGAATATCTTGACCCTAAACAAAAACGATCTCATCTGATAAAGCTCTATGTTGGATACATTTTTATGGCGGTGATGATTATTTCAACTACCTGGGTGCTGTCTTCACTGTCTTCTGGCTACTATTATGACACCAAAACAAAAACAGTTATACAGAATGGTCTATTGTTTGTTGATTCTCATCCAGAGAGCTCTAGGGTTACTATCAATGGTCAGGACAAAGGAAAAACTGATGTACGGCTAGTTGTTCCTGAGGGCAAGTATAAGATAAATTTGAGCGGCGAGGGTTACCGAGACTGGAATCACGAAACAAATATTGAGGGGGCTAGTATCGAAAGATTAGTATATCCGTTTCTTTTCCCAGCTAATCTAAAATCAGAAGACTCTGAATTGTTTGCGTCTAAACCATCTTTTGCATCACAGAGTCCAGACAGGAATTGGATTGTAATAAAATACCCAGACGTCATTAACGATTTTTACACCATCAATGTGACAGAAGATCCAATTTTCCTAATAAAAACCGTTTTGCCTACAGGTGTTGTTAACGTTCGGGGACAAAAACATATATTTAACGAGGTTGAATGGTCGACTGACAATAAGCATGTACTAATTGAGCATGTGTTTGACGACGGAAGTGAATTTATTATTTTTGACAGAGATAAGCCAGAAAAATCATTTAATATAAACCAACAATTTAAGGGTCGTGCAATTAGTGATGTTAGGCTGCGGGATAAAAAGTTCGACAAATTTTACCTACATAACTCTGCAAACGGTGAGCTGGCTACTGTGGAGCTAGGAAATCCGACTATTACAGTTGTTGCCACCGGCGTACTTGAATTTCAACCTCATGGTAACGACATTGTGCTTTATGTTGCTAGGAACCCAAAACTGAAAGACATGGTCGAAGTTAGGTTATCTGACAAAGACAAGCACTATGTTGTTCGGGAATTGCCAAGCAGCACCAGATACCTAATTGATCTAGCTCAGTTTGATGGTAAGTGGTATGTAGCTCTGGGTGCTTCTGAAGAGAAAAAAGTATACATATTCATTAATCCTTTCGACGTATTAAAACGCGAAAAGAACGCCAAACAACCACTACCGACTGCTCTTTTGCGTCTGAATAAACCGATAGAGTTCCTGTCCTTCTCAGCTAACGCTAGGTTTATAGCCGTACAAGGGGGGTCTAATTTTGCAGTATATGACGCTGAAACGATACGTTATTTCAAATATGATTCAAAACTAGAGCTGACTCCTGATTACGAGGTGAAATGGATGGATGGGCATAGATTAAATGGAGTTAGCCAAAACAAGATGTTTGTGTTTGATTTTGACGGAACCAACAAACAGGAGTTGGTTGGGGCATACAACGAGTTCCCTCCGTTTTTTAACCGTGATTATGACAAGCTCTTTACGATAAGTAATTCGGTTAGTATTAAGGATAGGCCGGCCCTGCTATTTACCCCACTAAAATACGAACCCGAAAAATCTAACTAGAGATCCAACTACGCAGCCTATTCCATAAACTCGGAGCATTACTCGGTATGATATCTGGTTGTTGGCTTGAATCAACTGAGGTTGTACTTGCAATATTTTTTACAGGGTCGGGTGATATTTGTTCGCCAGTTACTAGCAATCTATTTAGTGATGTACCTGGTGGGTCGCATGTCACCAATGTAACCGTGGACTTTTCGGTCTTTTTGTAAAGAACAGAAACATCGGTAGGCTTGACGATGGTTTTGTCCCCTACTCTGTAGACATATCTGACACCGTCTTTGTGTAGGTAAAATGTGTCGCCAGGTTCTAGTTGTTTTAGTAATACAAAGGCGAATTTGTACTTCCCCTTGTTTAGGATGTTATTGCTGGAATGCCCGAAAATTACACTGTTACCTATTTCGCCTGGTAGCGGTGTTGTGGAGTAATGTACTACCCCGTCCTCGAGTGAGTTTTGGATGTCTTTTTCAGCAGTAGACGGCTGATCATATACAACGGGGATCTCGACATTAATCTTCGGAATAATTATTTTCGCTTCTGGTCCAACTTTGGATGAAGTTGGGTTGATGATTATTGGAGTATTACTGACGTCTTTACTTGGGCTTATGAAAGGAGCAACAAATCTTTCGTTAAAGAACCCAAATAGTAAGAACGCAATCGCTAAAGTCCCAACACCAAGACCAAATAATAAAGAGTGCAGGTGTGCTTTTTTGGATGGTTTACGCTTGGTTTTGTTAACAATAGCAGACTTTATATCACTTGAGCTACGTGTATCAGGCTTGGTGTGTTCGGAGTGATGCTGTTGTTTATGCGAATGTGATTGATGGGGTATTGCAGTACTAGTTTGAACGTGAGGATTCTTATTACGGTTGTGCTCGCTGTAAAATTCTTGCCAGACTTCATGCTTTTCATTGTCAGGTAGTTCAACATAATACTTGTGCCAAGCAGTTTGGATTTCTGCAAGAGATTTTCCAGATGATCCAAGATTGGCCATGAACTTTTGGTGTTTACTTTTTTTGGTTTCTTTGGCTTCTACTTCTTCTAACTCTTCTTGTGCGTCTGGTTCGTTAGCGTATAAAGAAGCTATCTTATTACGCAGCATACCCACTGCCTGGTCTTCTGGTAAAGGCTCAATGACTTTCTTATTCCCTGAATGGTTATTTGCGAGATTATTTGAACTCATAATGCTAATGCTGGATATAACAGATGCAATTATAGTACAATATCCTCTGTTCTCCTACCCGTGCAACTATGGTTGCAATTAGGGCGAGTGGCGGAACTGGTATACGCGCACGACTCAAAATCGTGTTCCTTACGGATTGAGGGTTCGATTCCCTCCTCGCCCACCAAGTAGAACGATCACCGAATGGTGATCTTTTTATTTGGTCTGTTGTAGGAGGAATCGAACGGAGGTGCTAGCGGATTAACCATTGATATGTACGGAAGTTGTAATTGCTTCGAATGGTTTGCCTGGGTTTTGAATTTGCCATACCGCTACTTTTGCGGCTGTTTGGACTCTCCAGATTTCGGTTTCATTTCCAAACTCCGTTGCACTCACTTGGCCCGCGTGTGCTACCCAAATCTGTGATAAGTGGAAAACGACGATTGATAATGGATATTTTATCGTAAACAAGTGTAGATTATTTGCAAATTCGTTGGCTGTTGTATTGAATTTGAATGTTACTTCACTATGGTAGGTGGTTGCCAGTTTCTGTAGTTGAGCAATGCTAATTACAAGAGTTGTACTCGAACGCTTAATTATTGACTGAGGTGAAGAAATTAGAAAGTCTGCTGCATCTTTGGTGATTACTAAAATGTCAGAATAATTACTAGCGATTGACTCTATAAGTATTGAAGTTTCGCTGTTTCTGCCGAAGTCACCAGCTAACAGTATGGCGTCGGCCCAAACAGAATGCTCTAGACATGTTGCTAGGGCAGCTTTGCTGAAACCACCACTAGGGTTTTCAGGAGCAAATTCGCATTCTGGAAGCACTTTTCCAATTGTTTTTTGCAGTGATTTGGGGAGAACAATTCGTATTACTCCCGCTCCGGTGGTGGTGGCAGCCTGGAATGCTTCCGCAGGCGCGCTAAATGCATGTGAGTTACCACCAATAATAAGAAGTTTTCCTGCAAGGCGCTTGTTTTCGGGTTTACTCCACAGCAAATCTGAAAAAAGTGGTTTGTTCTTACTTTGTTTAAGCCAAGACATAATTGCCATTTTCCGGATTCAATTTGTAAACAACATTTTTACGTTCAATGACTATAGGCCAATTGCTATGTTGGGCGATTTTAAGTAGCTCTATGTCTGGATTGAATGCAATCGGGTTATCAACGATTTCCAACATAGAAACATCGCTCAGACTATCGCCTATAGCATAACTATCAGCTGTGCTTAACTTCTCTTTGTTAATAATAGCTTGTAATGTTGATTTTTTGTCATGACTACCTACGATCTTTTCGCCGGTGAATCTTTCATTTTTTCTTTGGTATTCAGTCCCAACCCAAAAGTCAAAATTATGTTGCCTAGCGACTCTTTCTACTAGCTCATTATGTGATCCTGATATAGCAATTAATACGTAGCCGTCATTTTTAAGTGATTTGGCTAAGTCTCGCGTATAGGTATAAATTTGGAGTTTGTACTCCTTAGCAACTTCGTCTACGGCTGTATCAAATTGCTCTGCAGACAATAATGGCAAGGCAGATTCGTAGACGTTTATAAGTTCCAGCTCGTACTTTTTAAATGATTGAGTGTCTTCACGGTTCTTCCAATGCATTCTAGAGTTTATTAGTCGCGCTTTTGCGTTCTTACCTAGATGTCCCTTTTTGGCGAGTTTATCAACAACTGCGTGATATAACTGCCAACGAATCAATGTCCCGTCTATATCAAAAACAGCAAATTTTTTATTATGGTGTTTACTGTGCATACCCTAGTTCTCTAATTCTATGCTGACTGGGCAGTGGTCTGAGCCCAAGACGTCAGGGTGTATTGCGGCAGATATTAGTTTATCTTTTAATTTACTTGAAAGGAGAAAATAATCAATCCTCCATCCTACATTCCTGGCTCTAGCATTGGCCCAGTGGGTCCACCAACTATATGCTTCGGTCGTGTCTGGGTGAAGTAGTCTGAAACTATCAACAAATCCAGCATCTAAAAAGTTCTGAAAACCTTCTCGTTCTTCGTCTGTAAACCCATGCTTGCCAACATTTGGTTTCGGGTTTGCAAGATCAATTTCTTGGTGTGCTACGTTTAGATCCCCGCAGAAAACGACGGGCTTAGATTTTTCTAATTGTTTGCAGTGGGCTAAAAAGGCTTTATCCCAAAACTTATGTCGAAGCTCTAACCTGGATAAATCGCCCTTGCTGTTCGGCGTGTATACTGTCACCAGGAAAAACTGCTCGAATTCGGCAGTAATTACCCTGCCTTCTTTTATCGGATCGCCGTATTTATCGCCCATATTGTATTTTTTGTTAATCTCATCAACGAATCCGTTAATTATTTGAATGGGTTTGACCTTGCTGAATATGGCGGTTCCACTGTAGCCTTTTTTGTCAGCTGAGTTCCAATACTCTTTGTAGCCCGGTAAGTCTACCTCCGACTGGTCTTGGTTGGCCTTTGTTTCTTGTAGGCACAAAATATCTGGATCATGTTCTTCGATGAATTTTTGGAACATACCTTTATTCCAAACGGCCCTGATCCCATTAACATTCCACGAATAGATCTTCATAAATTTAGTATAGCTTGAAAGACGTATAATCTGCTAGACTATCTATCAATGAGTAAGTACAAAAGAGTTCTTTTAAAGCTGTCTGGCGAGCAACTGGCTGGTAAGCATGGCTTTGGTATTGATCCTGAAGTCGCCCGTTACTTCGCCAATGAATTGAAATTGGTACGAAAAGAAGGCGTAGAAGTAGTTATTATTGTCGGTGGCGGCAACATGGTCCGTGGAGCAAAGTTGGCCGGTAAAAGTCAGATAAAACGGGTAACAGCCGATCAAATGGGAATGCTTTCAGGACTTATGAATGCCATGGCACTTACAGATATATTCGAAGCCGAAGGATTGCCTACTAGATGTCTGAGTAATGTTTTCGTTGAGCAGTTAGCTGAGAGTTTTTCATTTAGACTTGCCGAGAAGCATTTGCAGAATGGACGCATATTATTAGTAGCTGGAGGTACAGGACGTCCCTACTCTACTCACGACACTGCCGCTGTGTTAACGGCACTTGAATTAGATTGCGATATCGTTATGAAAACTAGCAAAGTCGACGGTGTTTACGATAAAGACCCTGAAAAATATCCTGAGGCTAAAAAAATTGAAGCCATGTCGTTTCAGCGGGCTGTAGAAGATGGTTCTATTATGATTATGGATAAGGCCGCTTTGGGGCTTGCAATGGAGCACAAGATGCCAATATTGGTACTTGATGGTATGACGCCCGGAAATATGATCAAAGCGGTTACTAGTGATAAAGTAGGAACTGCAATTTCTTAAAAACAAAACCCCTTAGCATAATGCTAAAATTGCACCACTAATAATATTAATGAACAGAAAATTCAGAATAAAAAAGAGCCGCTATTTTGGCGGCTCTTTATCGGCTTCTCGGCTAAACTTAGTTTAGACTGTCTTTTACGATGTTACCACCACCACCTTCAACTACTGCTGTTAGCTGGTAGGAAGTACAATCACCTGCTGCTGTAGTACAACCAGATGGTGCCGCAATGTATGCGTAACTATCAATTGTAGCTGCTGTAGCGTTGATACCAGTAGTGCTGTTAGGAGGAAGTAATGCATCAGCATCAAGACCCTTAAGATCTGTAGTAGTAACATTATTAATATCAGGATAGTAACCATTTTGAGCGTAATAAGCTTCAATTTGGCTATGAAGAGCCTTAACGTCTGTTTCTCGTTCTGTGTTACGTGCTTTTTGTTGAATACCTGTGAAGGTTGTAATTACTAATGCGGCTAGAATACCGATTACAACGATCACGATCAAAAGTTCTACGATTGTAAAACCCTGCTGTTTATTCTTAATTGTCATACCTGGTGTGCCCACCCTTTCCATAAATTTAGATTACCTTTATACATCTAGCAGTATATTACATGCTGTCAATAAAGCACAAGCGTTTTTTTGTTTGCTTGTGGATACTTCAGTTAGGCCGAAGGCCCCAAGACAGCAGTTGCTTTTTGTTGGAAAGCTGTTCTGAGCGCGTCATCTAGAAAACTAATAACTGTTTGAGGCACATCTCGATCTATGAAGTTATTGTTTCCGTCAGTTCCTACCTCAAGAACTAACCATTCATCATTGGAATCTATTAAATCTACACAACCAAATGACTCAACAAGACCGCAAGCCTGTAATGCGAGTCTAGCAGTATTTAATGCAGTTTTTGGAGCTGGTCCTAGCGCAGTGTACTCTGCTCCTCTAGAGTGCGATACCCAAGGATGCTTGTTTGTAGCATCACCAGAAAGTCTTCTTACGTTCCAGCCGAACATCTCTCCTGCAACGGAATAAATTCGGTGGACCTCAGGTTTGTCCATTTCAACAAAACTTTGAATGATCAGTGGCGTAGGCCAGCCGTCAGGGACTTCAGAACTATGCTCGATAACTCTATGACCCGTTCCACCACAACTTGTAGGATATTTCAAAACCCATCTACCCGATGTCTCATTTAGTAAACTCGAAAGCTGAATCTGATTGTAAATAAGGTGAGTTTCAGGAGTAGGCACATCCATACGACTAAATAGTTGCATTTGTTTGCGTTTATCAGACGCGATACGGATACCATCTAATGGTATAAAGCTTGATCTATCTGGAAGGCCAATCGGGATATCCGAAACAATGTAATTAAAATCAGTCGGATCGTAAACTATTGGAACGTTCAATAAGCTCGAAAGCTGTTCAGGAAAATCACCGAGTGCCCACTCAGCGTTTTTTGAAATAATTATTCCTGCTTGATGTTTCATAATTTATCTTGGCGGAACACACGGGTCTGGAACTTAGCCAGTGTCTCACATTTTGACGCTTTACAGATAAAAATGAGACAAATGAGACACAGAAAGCCCATGTTTACCGTGTCTCATTGCTTGTGAGCTAAAAGAGGTGACAATTTTGCGAAAAAACTTGCCTGACAGCGACATTTATAGCATGGGTGACTTATTAATCGAAACCTAACCAGCTATTTACGTGTCCCATGCGGACATGCGGTTCATAGGAGTAAACGGGACAAAATCGGACAGTATAAAAAAGGATTGACCCGGAATACTTTTGATAAATGTTAATATTGCTTTAGTATGAATTACGTTTATCACGGTGCACCTGAGCAGATGGTCGGACATGAGCTTATTCCGCTGAATCAAATGCGGGATACTCATCCTGAGTTGTACGCACTTCATAGAGCAAAATACGAAGGGCGTGAAGAAGTTTTGGAGCGGCAGATTCCGCTATTAGATTGTCTATGGAATGACGTCGTACAGTTCTTGCCTCTACACCCTGCAAAGGTGTTCAAATTACAAGTTGAACTTGGTTTGATACCAGAGGTGCCTTCATACAAGTTTTTTGAGATTGATCCCAGCTTGTTTGATTCAGAAAAAGCCGTTATTTTCTTTAAATCCGCTCCAGGCGAAGAGAATGTAGAAGTTAAGTGGCTCAAAGATGTTGACCTAGTAGCTATCCAGGAAATCCCACAGGCCACAGTAGATTATTACAAAACACTCGTTGGCACTGGCGAGCTACCGTTCAATTATCAGTTTATCCCGCATATTGTTTACAAAGGCCGTATCGATGTTTCAAAAACGCAAATAATTAGCATCTAGAACCAGTTTATAGTGCATTTTTCTCTCGGAGTAATAAGGTTAAAAAATCTGAACTATATTTCAACTGTCAGCAAATAGTTATCTGAATTTAACTGGGCAGTACATATAGCACCAATTAATACGTCGTCTTTTACGGTATGTTGTCCGCCTTTTTCAGAATCGGGGTCGTTATAGGAATACTTGCCGTTGTCAAAACCGGTTAACACTATGGCGTGCTCAATTACTTTACCATCGTCTGTATCGGCTACATAAACTTTCGTGACTGGATCATATTTAGACCGTGGATAATCATACATATAATTAAAGTTAATAATAGCCAGGACGGGGCCCTTGGCTAGTAATCCTTGCAGAAGTTCATTTGTACATTTTGTGATATCAATCGTTCCGCCAGCTTGCAAATAAGTCACATAGGCGTCAATTAAAATGGATGCATATGGTGTACGAGCTGTACTTATTCCACTTTCTTTTATTTTTTCCATTTCAACTAGTAGCTCCTGTTGCGAGAGTGATGACCAGGTACGATCAACAATCTGAGCATCGAACACATGCATCTTCACCTTCAGGTGGTGAGATTTAATAAGCCATGAACCAATATCAGCAAAAAGTGTTCCCATTGGCTTGCCCTCGTCATTAGTTCTGACCGGTATCTCTTTTTCGATATTTTCTGGGCTTATGTTTAAGTCGTAAAAATTAAGGAATTGAGACGTTGACGTTTGGACACAGTTTGAAGAAGAACTCTGTATTTGTAGTGGAATGGTGTGAATAACACTCATAATTATGATTATAGCGTAAAACACTAGACTTCCACCACCATTGCGGTACCCTGTCCTTGTATGGAATTAACAGTACCACAACAGATACCAAAAACACCAAAGGTAGCACCAATACGTTGGTGCCTGTACGCCCGTAAATCAAGCGAACAAGACGAACGCCAAGCCCTCTCTATCGAGCAACAAATCAAGGAAATGCGACTACTAGCGGATCACTGGAATATTGAAATAAGTGAAATCAGACAAGAAAGCCACTCCTCTAAGGTCGCTGGTACCCGACCAATCTTCAACAGGCTCATTAAGGATATTCAATTAGGATACTTTGGCGGAATAATTTCTTGGGCACCGGATCGTTTGAGCAGATCGGCAGGCGATTTGGGAGTCCTTGTTGACCTTATGGACGAAGGAAAACTGGTGGAAATCAGAACCCACAGTCAAACGTTTACCAATAACCCAAACGAGAAGTTCTTGCTAATGATCCTTGGCTCGCAAGCCAAGCTTGAAAACGACAACCGAGGCTTGAACGTAATTCGAGGTCTCCATAACAAAGCAGCCAATGGTTGGCGACCAGGCCAAGCCCCAGTCGGCTATATCAATAACGGCTTGGGTGAAGAAAAGATTATCATCGATGATGAGCGAGCACCTATCATGGCAGAGATGTTTGAACGAGTCGCCAAGCAAGCCCATACTGGCCGTGACATCAAACGTTGGCTTGATGACATAGATTTTACTAGCAGACATGGCAAACGACTCGTTCTGAGCCATATCTACCGAACACTGCAAAATCCCTTCTACTACGGAGATTTTCAGTACCCAAAAACCAAAGAAACAATGCATCGGGGGAAACATAAGCCCATTATTACTAAAGAATTGTTTGATCTCGTACAAATACAGCTCACTGTAGTACCAAAACTACGTACAGGCAGTAAGGAGTTCAGCTTTACTAAGATACTCAAATGTGGAGCCTGCAAGACTGGTATAACGGCAGAAGAACACATGAAACGGCTGATAACCACTGGCGAAATCCGACGGTATGTTTACTATCATTGCGGTAGAGCTAATGACCTCGACTGCATCCAACCTTATATCCGCGAGGCTGATCTCATGAGCGAGCTACTTGGGCTGGTCGACAAGCTAGAAATAGATGAAATCGGGGCTCAGGAGCAATTCAAAGATGAGCTAGAACGGTACGAGAGGTTCAACGGTGTCCTCGGTTACACAGGCGATGAGTTAATCCAAAAGCCGGCCATCGACCTAAAGGCCTACGCCAAATACGTGCTCCAAAACGGTACCCGAGAAGAAAAACGAGAGATTCTAAAATATGTTAACGGCGAACTATTCCTCAAAGATCAAAAGGTCTATGTAGAGCGAAAACAGAGGCCTAAAAAGTTTAACTAAGCCGGTTCGAATTGCATTGCCCTAAAGAACGGGAATGCTGTATTGAGGCTAGTTCCGTAACATTTTGAGCAAAAAGAAACGACCCGCTCCCTATAGTATGCACTTTAGGGGAACGGGTCGGATCTGAACTATATTCTTGGCGGAGAGAGAGGGATTCGAACCCTCGAGGGCTTGCGCCCAACACGCTTTCCAAGCGTGCGCCATAAGCCACTAGGCGACCTCTCCGTGTCTTTGGATACAGTAAAACTCTACACTGCCAGCCAAAATTTGTAAAAAATAGAGATTAATAACCCTATTGCTTGCCTTATCTGTTGCTAAGGGGTTATATTATTAATGACAATGCCAGTAATCGAAATGAAAGACGTCAGTAAACTGTACGGCTTCGGCGATGCCACAACGGTGGCGCTTAACGAAGTCAATTTTAGTGTGGAAAAAGGCGAGTTTGTGGCGATTATGGGGCCATCTGGTTCTGGTAAGTCGACACTACTAAATATAATTGGATTATTAGATCGACCCAGCCATGGTAAATATAATTTGGGTGGACGTAGTGTCGAAGGTATGAACGCAAATCGGCGCGCTAAAGTCAGGCGCGACACGATAGGGTTTATATTTCAATCTTTTAATCTATTGCCCCGACTCAATGTATTAGAAAACGTTGCCCTGCCACTTGGCTATAAAGGTATGACCCAAACCAGGAGGCTAAAACGTGCTGGAGCAATTTTGGGTGAAGTAGGTTTGAGTGACCGCGAATATTTTATGCCTAAGCAATTAAGCGGTGGTCAAACACAACGAGTGGCAATTGCCCGTGCACTAGTAAATGATCCCAAAATTATCATCGCCGATGAACCTACTGGGAATTTAGATAGCGCTTCTAGCTTGGTTGTTCTGGAACTACTGGATAAAATTCATCGCGAAGGAAACACAATCTTAATGGTTACGCATAACCCAGAACTTACCAAATATGCCTCAAGAGTTGTGTTTATGCATGATGGTTTAATAGTCGCAGACGAAAAATCAGAGTTTGGTGCTATTCCAGGGTTTATCAAACGACGAATGTATAGCGTAAAAATTAAGACTCAAACAGATAAGCTCGAAGGCGTATCTGCAGTTATGAAGACTGAAAGCGAGTCACCGAAAAAGTCTACCAAAAAAGCTGCTAAGAAGCGCAAGTACAAACGAAAACCAAAGGCTAAGAAATAGTATGTTACTAACGCCTTACATTAAACTTGCAATGGCCTCGATACGAAGTGCCAGGTGGCGTAGCTTCCTTACCATGCTGGGGATAATAATCGGTGTGGCAAGTGTAGTTGTTACCGTCAGTATTGGCGAAGGAGTTAAACAACAGATATCTAAACAGATAAACCAGCTAGGCCCAGAACTCATTACGGTTCGCCCAGGTGCCATTGTTAGTCGCGATGAAAACAACGAGATTGTTGGTGTTAATCTCCTAGCATCTGCAAATGTAGTGGCTTTTAATGAAGGTGACTGGAAAGCTATTCAAAAAACCAAAAACATACCAGTGACAGTCCCCTTCAATGTAGTAAGTGGCTTACCCAAGTATGAAGACACAACAATGCCCAATAGCATTATTATCGGTACAACAGAAGAGCTGCCAACGGTTCTACAACAAGACCTAGAATACGGGAGCTTCTTTAATAAGTCTGATAAAGAAAAGAAGGTCGTTGTTGTGGGCAAACGAGTGGCAGAACAACTATTTAACGAACTGGCTCCAATAGGTAAGTCACTAACAATTCGTGGTGAGAAATTTATTGTTCGTGGTGTATTTGAAGATTTTCCAAATACGAGTTTGATTGCATCAACTGATTATAACTCGACTATCTTTATGCCATATGAAGTAAGCAAGAAATTGATTGGTGGGCAAGTTCAGATTTCTCAAATTTTAGCTAAAGCTAGCACTAGTGAGAGTGTCGAGCAGGCTGTATCTGACATAAACACTAGCCTCAAAGCATTACATGGTGGTGAACAGGATTTTACAGTTCTAAAGCAGGAAGAAAACATTGCTATTGCCAGCAACGTACTAGATCTAATAACTGCTTTTATTGCCGGCGTTGCCGCCATTTCCCTTTTGGTGGGTGGCATTGGGGTAATGAATATCATGCTAGTACTAGTCAGTGAGCGCACAAGAGAAATCGGTGTTCGTAAGGCTGTTGGTGCAACTAACAGACAAATTATGCTTCAATTTTTGGTTGAATCATCCGTCATAAGTGTTACTGGTGGGTTTTTCGGTGTTATTGTTTCGATCTTGGTAAATTATCTTATTAGGATTACTACAGACTTGCAACCAGTCATTTCTCTGCCAATAATGTTTATTTCTGTTGGTATTGCACTCTCAGTTGGGATTATTTTTGGCACAATGCCGGCGGTCCGAGCTGCCCGTAAAGATCCTATAGAGTCATTACGCTACGAGTAATGAAGATTGTAATCATTAGTGTTGGTAGAAAATCTGGCCCAGAAATAACAAGTTTATGCCAAGAGTACGAAAAACGTTTAGCTAACAAACATCAGATAATTTGGCAGTTTGTTGAGCCTGAAACCGGCAAAATGACGCGTAATGAGCAAAGACAAAGAGAATCAACTAGGATAATTGATAAAATCCCGGACGATTATTTGGTTGTTCTTATGGACGAGGCAGGAAAACAAATAAACAATATTGCGTTAGGTAAAGAATTCGATAAGTGGCGGCAACTTCCTCAGCCCATCGTCATTGTTATCGGCGGTGCTTTTGGAGTATCAAAGAACTTGCAACAACGCGCCGATTTCGTGTGGTCATTATCAAAACTCGTTTTTCCTCACGAAATCGTCAGGTTAGTTTTAACCGAACAAATCTATAGAATTCAAACTATCCTGGATAACCAGCCGTATCACCACGAATAATAGCCAAGCTATTAGTTATTCTTAACTTATGGTTAGGGTTTGCTACCAACCATTCGTCAACTGCTTTTCGGGCTCCTGGGAGGGCTTCGGATTGATAGTCATCTACAACCACGACACTACCCGGTACTAGTTTGTTTTCAATTAGCGCGAGACTTTGCCTGATCGATTGGTAGTAGTCACCGTCTAAAAATGCAAAAGCAATTTTTCTGGGTACTTCGACTTCAGATAGTTCTGAAAACCAGTCTTTATGAATAATCGGTAGTCTTAAGTTCGCCTTTTTAAAGTTTGTTATGAATTCTTTTTTGGATGCACTTAGTTCTCCGGCTACAAATTGCTCACCCGCTGGGCTTTGATCCTTACTTGACTTAGGCGGTAACCCTTCAAATGAATCGTAGACATGGAATTGTCTATCATAATTTTGTAATTGCAGTAATCTTTGTATAAACAGTGATGTCGTCCCAGTATAACAACCTAATTCAACAACATCACCCTGCTTTGTGTTCCGTAAGGCAGAGCTTAGGTAGTCTAGAATGATTTTTACTTCTGCTTTTGAAACTTGCTCTGAAATTAGCGGGTATCTATCGACTATGTCTGGAATAACTTTACTCACGTCCGAGTTCAATGTTCTCGGGCACCTCTGGTTCCGGAGTAAGATCTTGCGAACTATCTGGAGCTATCATCCCCTTCGGGACTTCTCCGCCAAGGCCCATGACAGCCTGACCTAATTTAGTTAAGTCCGCCTCAGGTGCTATTGGATGTGCTGCCAACTCCTGGTCAGCAACTACGGGTTTTTCTCGTTTAGGTAGGCCATCCATTATATTTCCTCCAAAATTTTTACTTGTATCAAACTACATTATATCAGTAAATTTATATCAGAGTTTGCCAATAGTACCAAAAATGCTGGAGAAGTATCAAAAAGATAACCGTATACCAGCCGATTAACACATTGAGATAATTCTTCTGAATCCAAGTAGGTAGACCAGTGGCCCATTTAGGTAGTGGTAAATAGTTTTGCTCTAAGTTGTAAGACGTAATAAATACAAATATAGGTATCGTGACCATCCAGGTAACAAAGCACCACGGACAAATTGCATTAATTCTATAAACACCCTGAAAGAACAGATAATGCATAAAAACTACGCCTAAAGTAGAAGCTGCTTGGGCCGTTTGCCAAATCCATTTTTTGAATTTTGCTCCAGAAAGCATTAGAGCACCAAAAGTTATCAGTGAAGTAAATCCCATAATCCCAAAAATAGTGTTCGGTACTCCCAGTAAACTCGCCTGCTCGGTCTTCATTACCGATCCACAGCTAAGTACTGGGTTGATGTTGCATGGAGGATCATAATTCGGGTTCTGAAGGACATGAATTTTATCGTAGGTTAAAGTAAAAGCGGCCAGTAATCCCAATACACCACAAACAATTAGTATGTAAGGGAGGACTTTCCCAATTTTAGACACATTAGACTTCGCCTCTTTTATTTTGGCCATAGTAACTAATTATATACCCAAACACTCTTTGTGCAAAAACACTACTCAAATTTAATAACACCCCATGAGCGGGGTGTTATTAAATTTGGTCAGAAAGTTAGTATCTATTCTTTCATTTCAAGACCGAGAGCAATCCAAAGCGGACCTGTGATCAAGGCAAATAGACCAAGAATCCATACGAATGCTAGGCCTCCCTGTACAGGATATCGCCAGATTCCAATACCAGCTAGGAATGCACAAAGACCATAGAACATAGTAATCGTTTTTGCACTGGCTGATACACTCTTGCCTTCAATCAAAGGAAGAATAACGGCCACTACTCCCTCTACAATTAGAGCGATTGCAACTAATGCTACAAGAGTAGCAACTGATAGTAATGGCCGTTGTATTAGATAGGCACCGATACCGATTTCCAGTACACCTACTATGAGTGTGAAAACCCAACTACTACCATTACCAATTTTTTTAATGCCCTGAATGATGCTGATTACACCATTGATCAATAGCCATAAAGTTACTAATATTGCTAAAGTCGCTATTGTTAGTCCTGGCCATACTAGGGCCATAATACCAAAGAGTACAGATACAACTCCTCGGGTAATTGTAAGAAAACTCAGCGCTTCCAGGCTATTATTCTTCTTAGCCATGTTCACCTCCTCAGGTTATTTTAATACTCTTATGATCTAACACAGGGACATTATTGTCAATGGCATGTGGTTTATCACAGGATATATTATGTCGTTCAACTATCTTTTCTTTTCTTGATGTAACGAGCCAGGACGATACTCATAGCTAGCACGGATAAAGAAAATATTATAGGCAGTAAGCTATTATCCTCGTAATGTTCTTCCACGGATACTGAAAAATATCGTGTATCACGGCAGCCATCGTTATCAATAGCTATTGATCCGTTATAATTCCCAGCTTCTGTATATTTGCTGGGTAATTCTATAAGCTCAGGAGACAAATTAAGTATTTCTTTTCGCCCATCACCCCATTCAATAGTAGTAATGCCTTGAGCTATAGAGCCATCACCGTGAACCAGCTTGACGATAAAGGCCTCATTTTCTCGTATTCCCCAATATCTGTATTGTTCTAAACCAAAAGCAACATTGCATTGAATTAATGAGTCGAAGTACAAAGTAATACTTTTAGATCTAACGCTACACTTGCCATCAATACATGATTCAGCATTTATTATCAAAGGCGATGATGTGGCCGTGAGTGTAAACGCCCAGTCTCCATCTTGATTTGCAAAAACAGATCCCGACAGTTCCCCATTTATGTAAATATTTATTTGACTATTTGGTCCCGCAGTACCCGTAATTGTTGCCTGATTGCCTTGTATTGTTACGCCGTCGTCTGGGCTAGAAATAATAGGTGGAGTTATAATGTTTGGGGTTACAATAATGTCAATGTTGGGCGCTTGATCTTTAGGTAGAACTGATATTTTTATAGTCTTAGATCCTTTTGATTGCTCAAGTGGACTGTTTACATAGGTCTGGAGAGAGTGTTCTCCTATCCCTAACGTGCCTGCAGCAATAATGAATTGATAAAAGCCACTACTATTACTAGTTATGTTGGAATATTCTGTGCCATCAGTGTTTAACTTAACCGTTGAACTCGGGACAGTATATCCTGTGACCTGAATGGAACTTTCTATAGAAACTGCACTTGATGTTATTGATATCGTAGGCGGGACTGTAAAGGTAACGATTGTGTTTTGTTGGGGCTGGATACTTACATTCTTACTTACGCTTTGTGACTGATTGCCTGTAAGATCAACAGACTCCACGGAAATATTACGTATTCCGACTATTCTATTACTCACAAGTTGTGAAAATTGCCCCAAATTATTGGATGAAGTGGTGGCTACTACCTGACCATTATCCTTTATGATTATAAGCGAATTTGGTGAACTGTAACCCGTCACAGTAATACTGGGGCTAGGCACCGTTACTTTAAATGATTGTTGAGACTGAATGGCACTCGCGTTTACTGACAATAAATAAACAACCAAAAAAGCAGCCCCCATAAGCATTGAAAGCCTGCGAAGCATTACTTACTTGATTCTTTACCGCTTAATACCTTAAGAGCAAGTATTATGCGCTTTCGGAAGATAACAACTAGAACTAAGAGTGTAATTATCCCAAGAACTGTAATTATAGTCCCCTTTGACGGATAAATAATAAATGAAGTAGACGATGTTTGTGTCTGTCCTTCACCATAAACAATCGTAAGTATTGCGCTGTATTTGCCCATTTTTGCACTCCCTGTCCAATCACTAGTGATCTGTCTGATCGAATCAGGTAATATGTTTTTCTCATCTAGGGTTAGTCTAGTTACTTCTTTGCCAAATGTATCCTGGATTACTATTTTCCCTTTTGGCTTGAAGTGTGAACTGCCGGTGTTCTTGATCCTAGATATTAATTTTACTGGAGCGCTACTGCTGTAAGATGACATTTCGGGCTTGAACTCTATTATCTCTGCAGTTTCAGTAATATCGCCAGCAACTTTTACTAGAATTACCGGCGCAATTTCCTGACTAAACGAAGTAGTAGATTCTGTCTGGTCTGGAGGAATAGTTCTAAAGACCACAGAACCAAAGTGGCTACCAGGTTCAGCATCATTAGGTATCTCAATAGTTACTTTAAAATCGGTAGTTTTGCCAGCATCGAGCCTTGCTTTGTTAGGCGATACTTTAGTCCAGTCTGCTAATGAGTACGTTGTTTTTTCTTCAGTTATATTAACAGAGCCTTCTTCTCCAAGTGGAGTAAAGTTCTTGGGGGTGGCTATGACGTCGACACTGTCTTTTGAGCCATTAGTTAATCGAAATGTATTTACACTTGTTTCACCTGGGTTGGCTGTGATGTCAAGGATTTGCGGGGATATCCCTAGAGTTATAGATTCATTATTCTGCGCAAATAAACCAATACTAAAAACCGAAGATAGTAATAACGAAAATGTTAATATAGTAACGCTTGCAATAACTCTCAATTGTTTCATCTAAACTCGCCTATTTAGTTTAGCTAATTGTAGCTCGATATTGTTTTTTACTCAAGGCTAGTTATTAATATGTAGATGCAACGGTGTAAATAACTGTTGTCTGATAGGTGCCGGCCTGAGTTGTAGTAGCAACACCTACTTGATGCCCAACACGTGTTGTCTCAGTTCCTGATGGTGCTGCGGTGTTTCGGGCTACTATTTCGTTAGTTGTATTAAAGCCAGACCATAAGTTGCCAGGGTTAGTAAATCTATCTGCAGTTGGGTCAAGAGTGGCGTCGTTGGTTGTATAGCCCCAGGCTTCAGTACCAGCAGCTGGGAAAGCTGTCGGTGCAGCATTGGTGCCTGTCCAGTTATCGATAGTGTCAGACCCGCTCGTTAGTAGTGCAGTATGACGAATGTATATTGTGTAACCATTGGTAGCGTTTGTAGATACATCTAGGTCATGTGCAGAAACACCTTTGGCTGCGAAGGTAACAGCATTTAGATAATCAACGCCCGTTGCTGTTGACGCTACAGTGGTTGTAGCTCCATTAACAGTTTGCGATGCAGCAACACCGGCGGTCGTAAACGTTAGTGTCGGGTCAATAGTTAATTGTACCAACTTGCCATCTTCATATACAAAAGCAACAGTAGTTTGATCAACTGGCGTAATACACCCAACATCAGAATATGAATTCATAATCGCGTAGTATGTAGTGACCGTGCTTGTTCCGTTTGTTACAGCACCCCACACAACATTTCCACTTGCAGCAGGCGTTTCACCACCGGCGTTTGTGATACGAAGTCGTCCATTGACGCCGTTATCGACCGTCCATGACCCTGCTGTTATGAGCGTCGAACTTGCAAGAGTAGAAGAAGTGGTTGTAATGCCCGCAGGAGCCGAGCCTAAACCGTCTGTCTGATCATTAAGGGCAACGTTAATACACCTGATTGTCGTTCCCGTCGAATATCCTGCTGCACTAAAATTGTATGAACTAGAAGTACTTGTTCTTGGATCCGTAAGTAAAAGTGAACCACTTGTTAAACTAGCAGCGCTTGCTAGTGGGCTAATAATTGCTACAAATAACATTGCTGCGAGGACAATGTAAACCAACCTATTTCTATTTTCTATTATTTCTCTCAAAATTAACCCTCCGTGAAGTTTTACCTTTAGCACTATTGTACATCATTTATATTGTTACAACAACCTGTTTAAATTTCTATTGGCAGAAGTTAAAGCTGAGCATGCTACACCAAACCTAGAAAATTATAAGTATCGTTTCTTCGTTGCGTAGTTGAATGCAATAAAACCCGGGAGTATAGGCAGCCAGAATGTTACTAACCTATATACTAAAGCTATCGACAACCCTGTTTCGACCGGAAGACCTATAGAGACAAAACCAGCAACCAGACCTGCTTCTGCCCCACCAATCCCGCCAGGTGTCGGCGTTACGCTCGCGGCGGTTATGCCTACTGTAAGTACGAAAAAGGCTTGTAGTACCGATAATTCAACACCCAAAGCCAGTGCGCAAACATACAGACACATTGAAAATAATGTTGTAATTGTCATAGCACAGACGAGAGCAAATATAAATCTATCAGGTTTCTCGAACAGAACGGTTAAATCTTTTTTAATAGATCTGTAAATTTTTAGAGCAATTTTTCTAAGCGGTCCAATTGTAATCACAGCTACTAAGATACTGAACAATACCAAACCGGCAATAGCAAAGATGTTTCTGGATATAGGTATTTTCACTATATCTTGGAAACGCACATTGCTGAGCCCAGCTACGATGAATAAAATTGTCATGTGACCTATGAAGCCTATTAGGTTATTCAGCGCCGTTATAGAAGATGCCTGGGTAGCGCTGTAGCCTGTCTTCTGTAGATACCTAATGTTAGTAGCTATGGCACCGGTACTTGCTGGCAGTAACCTGTTGGTGAAGCTGGTAGTTATTGTTATCAAAAGAGTTCGAACGTATATCAGCGGATGTATCGATATTAACTTATAAACTGCCGCTGCAGTTGGATATGTGAGAATCGATAAAGCCAATGCAATTATCAGATACCATGGGTCACCGTTTTTAATACTTTCAATACTGCTCGATAAGTCTGCAAATTGTGGAATAAGCACATATAAAGCTAAACCGATAAGTACTATATAACCCAAAGATCGCATATCTAATCTCTTAACTCGTGCGGGTTTGTAGTGAGTAATGCCAACACTTTTCTCAATAATCTGGATAATATTCTCTAGTTTGCCTTTTTGTTTCTTGAGTAAAGCTGTGGTTGCACCCGAAAGCGAAGCATATCCAAGATAAGGCAATGCATGTACAAGCTCATCCTTGCCCATAACTTGATGGGCTGTTCTTACCACAAGCTCGGGATCGGTAATACAAGATAAAGAAGCTATTAATTCTACAGTGTCTCGGTGGAATGACTTTTCAGATACCGAGGCTTCTGAAAATCCAAAATCTATCAACCACGGTTCCTCACTGTTATCAATAAATATATTTGCAGCCCTGAGATCACGGTGGATAATATTCGCTCCATGCAATATCTTGACTTGCTCCCACACCTTAATAAGGAGTGTTGCATTAAACTGATCGGGTTTAACCTTATCCAATGATTTGCCAGGTATCATTTCTTGTGCCATGGCCCACATGTCTTCTTTTACGTGGAAAATACCTCGTATATTTGGCGTTTTAACGCCGTTAGCTAGTGCGAGCCCAGCAATGTAGGCTTCGTGTTCTAGTTGGCGTTTGGGTGTAAGGAACGGTGATTCGTCTTCTAGACGACGGTAGATAACTTTCCTTGCAAGCTTAAATAGCCAATCAGCTACATTATTACTGGTGTCGACTACTTTTAGGAATAGGTCGGGCTTTTCGTTTAGCTGTACAAAAAAAGGCGTACTTCCCCGTGCATCTACATTAGCTCGTTCCACGTGTTTGATTTTCAGATGAAGAGCCGATAGACGTTTCTTAATTAGATTGGTCGGTACAAATTTACCCTGAGTGTCCCCGAACACGTAGTTAAGAAAACTAGCAATCACCAATCCGACCCCGAAGCCACCCATAATATCTACTGGTAGGTGCATTCCCAAGTAGAGCCTGGACAGGCATACCAAAATAATCATCCATGTTATTAAGGGGTGAAGCCGTTTGGGTGTATAAAGATATGCAACTACGCCAATGGCGGTTGCTACGGCGGCATGACCCGACGGGTAACCAATCACGGATTCTAGTTGTTCTCGAAGCTGCACATTTGGCAGTATCTCAGATGGGCGGGCTCTGAGTTCAAATCCTTTTAGCCACTTTGTTACTAACCAGGCTGATCCACCAGCTAGTAAAAACTTAAGCGCATGAGAATAGTGCCTTCTAATTAAGGCTATGAAAGTTGCTACGAAAATAAATCCCACTGTGCCGAATAACGATATCAGCACAAAGATTGGACTTAAAAACCCCGGTAGACTATTAAAAACCCTAAAGGTGAATATCTCTAAATCACCAACCCCACTCAAAACTATCAATTGTCCTAGTAAGAATAATACGATTCCAGCCAGTATGTATACAATATAAACAGGATTTCTGTATGCTTTTATCCTGTGATTCAGCCCATTTATTACCGACATATTATTTACCCCTAAAAGATTGCAATTTTTTGGACAAGCTATTTCGCGAATGTTCTAGTATCAAGTAAAAATATGGGAATGAGATTATTACTAGAAAAGCACTAGACAACAAACCACCGATTAGGGTGATTGATAAGCTTTCCCAAAATGGGTCACTGAGTGTTAGCGGGATCAGAGCACATACACTAGTTATGGTAGTCGTTAATAATGGCCTAAGTCGTTCATGAACTGCACCGGCCATGGCTTGTCTTGGTGATAGCCCACGTTTTCTACCTTGATTTGCGAAGTCTGTTAGAAGTATGGTGTTATTAACAGAAATACCAATCAAGGCGAAGAATCCAATCATGGTAAAAAAGGATATTGGATTGTTAGTTAAGTTTAGTGCTAGTCCAACACCAAAGAAACTAAATGGTACGGCCAGAAGAATTAACAATGGCTGCAATAACGATTTGAATTGGAAAACAAGAAGTAGGTACATTAGCAATAGTAGAATTGGCAACGCTGCAATAACCGTCTGGAACGACTCTTGATTATCGGATTCTGAACCAAAATCGAAACCAAAGTCCTCTATGCCTAGCCCGGGGAAATTGGATGGTTCGGATAGGTAATCTTCCTCAACTAGAGATTTTGCAGATTGGACAATAGCTGTTGTGTCGTCTGCATCGAATCCAGCTCTTACTTGTACCACCCTCTCGCCATTTATCCGTGTTATTGTAATTAGCTCTCCTGTGTATTCTGTTTCTGCTATACTCGCTGTCGTACCATTTGATCTCGAGACTTCATTTCCGTCCAAAAATTTAACTAAGTTGTTTGCAGCTATGTCAGCTGCTCTCTGGTCATCAGCTTTTATTTGAACTACAAAAGGGAGTCTTTCTTTAGGTGGTCCTGCACTAAGCTGGCTAACTGTTATTGTTGCATTTTCAACTGAATCTAATTGTTGTTGAAGATCAGTTACTAATTCTGTTGATGTAACTTCTCTTTCTTCGTAGGGTGTCAATGTAATCCTTGCAGTTGCCTGTCGTTCGTTGGCGTTCCCTTGGTACGAAATCCTGAGTATATTTTCATTTAAGGTATCAGAAATAATATCGTTAGACTTGCGCGTAATATCTATAGCTTTGTCGATAGTCGTTCCAGGAATAAATGAATACTCAATTTGTAGCTCATTGCTATCTTTTGGTGTGGGGAAAATATCGAACTTTAGCTTGCTGTATAATGGGCCACTAGCCATTAGGAAGGTAAGGCTTACTAGTATAGCCACTAATGAATATATAGCTTTTTTCTTTGTTGTATCAGCGCTCACTATTATTCGTGATAAAGAACTAGCCACCCACTCCACTCCGGATCGCAAATATTCCAAAGGGTTATACTTGTGTGGTTTTTTCTTTTCAAAATGCACTAATCGAATAAACAGCGGCACAAAAGCAAGTGATACTATTAGCGAAACAACCAAACTTAGAATAATCGTTATCGGCATAATCTTAATGAATTTCCCGAGTATTCCACCGAAGAACAACAGTGGTGCAAATGCTAAAGCAGTCGTAAATGTGCCTGCACTACTAGCTCTGGCAATTTTTTTAACAGCAATGGTTACCGCTTCTCTAAGATTTTTTGTTTTTTGTCTTTGCGCATCTATTGATTCAGTAATAATTACTATGTCGTCTACGATTAATCCAAGGCACAAAACTAAACCAAATAGTGTAATTGTATTTAATGTTGCTCCACCTGCATAAAGTATAGCGATAGTTGTAGAGAGAGTTACGGCCATTGCGGCAGCGGCAGTTAACCCTGCCCTGGCTCCAATAAATATCAAACAAATAAGTATTACGATCAGCAGCCCTTCAAACAGATTGTTTTGTAACGAATCTGTTTGCTGTTCTATGCTTTCAGCAAATCCGACTGCTTGAACTACGGCTATGTCCTTATCGGATAGATTTTCAGAGTGCTCTGTAATGGCAGACTCGAGTAGTTTATTAAATTTAACTAGGTCTGTGCCTTCTGCAAAATTAATGCCTATCACTACGCTATTATTTGTTTTTAGCTCCCCGTCTTCACTTATACCTTGCCAGTCAAACTGTGTTTGAATTTTGCCAGGCTTTTTTGAGATTGGATTTATGCCTTCTGTAATAGGAGATATTGTTTCTGCATTTGTGATTTCTTCGAATTCAGCATCTAAACTTTTGCCAATAACATTTGCATTTTCAATTATCGTTTCAAGGTTTGCTGATGGACTGTTAACACTAACAAGCACATCATACTTGTTGTTAAACCTAGCTGCGTCGATTGTAGAGTATTCAACCACGGCGTTCGGGGGTATTTTAACCGTACTATTAGTTATGGCGGATTCAATAGATTTAGAGCCTTCCCCTGAAGTAAACTTATCAGTGTGCTGGACTACTATAACCCCACCATTATTTGTCGATGTGGATGTTGACTTTTCAACAGAGGGATCAGCCTGGACTGCCTCAACTAGTTTCGATGTGACTTGTTTATCTACAACTGCTTTATCGTTAGCTAAGTAGACTATCTTCACTAAGCTAATTGGGACGCTAACCTGCGGGAAGCCTTGGCGTTGCATAAAGGTGGTATATGAAAAAAAACCGAATATAAAAATGCTTATCCAAAATAAGACACTTAGTTTCATATGATCATAAAATGCAAGTGTGAACTTCTCGAACAAGCCAATCTTTGTCGACCTTATTTTCTTTATAGATTTTTTCTTCACCATTATTGGTTCAAGTATAACAATAATTAATCCTATTAAAAACTGCTAGAATACGGCTTTTAAAATAAACCTCAGGACTATAAAGGTGGTGGTTGAAAATATCGCAATAGCTAAGCCGACAATGGTAAATATTACTGTCACATTTGATTTTGAACGTTCGTAATAAAACCAAAATATCGCAAAGACTAACCCTAATATAGGCACCGCACATAGTAGTAGTCTCCAGCCGGGTAAGCCCAGTGTGGGTACCACAGGAGCAGTTCCTCCGGCGGCTTTTTTGTTGCTTACTTTGCGGTCTTCTACTAATTCGCCTTCTAATACGTTTTTGGTCATGGTATAAATTCTATAACAATATTCCCAGAATATATATCGCATGAACCTACACCTCCATTATACGCACAGATCCTCACATTAAATTTCCCTACACCAAGATCTGTTTTTTGACACTTGGCGATTCCACTAGTACCACCGGGATCACTGGTATATTGACAGTAGCTACTACCATAAATCGGCGTTGCCGGGTGAGCAGTGTAGAGTGACTTCCACCCCGTTACTGTAGAAAAATTGTTGGCTGTCCACGTAATTATGTACTTGTCTGGATTGCTTGAACCTTCAGGGTAAGACTTAGATGAGTAGCTAATTGACTTGGTTGGTGCTGTTGGTGTCTGTGGATCGGCCGGGGGTGCTGGTGGTGGTACGCTTGGCGTTGGGGCTGGTTTTGGCAATTCTACTTTCTTTTCTTCAGGTTTTGGTTCACCAACAGGTGCGGCTTGGGATGTCTTATCTTCTTGTTTATTAGGCGCGGACTCCGTAACTGTCATGGCTTTTACATATAAGACATTAGCCTTGAATTCTCCCAAGACGTAGACTTTGTCCCCTACTTTTAGATCAGAAGCCACTAAGTACATATCCACCTCTTCACCATTAACCAGGATTTTATAGTAGTTGTTGCCATATACCGCTAGAACTTCGCCATGTGCTTTAATCGGGTCTTTGTTTGTGAAATATGCGGTGCGTGCTATAAGGCTAGGCGTATGACTCGGCGACAGGTTGTTTGCTAATCCGACCGAACCGACAATTAATACTAGCCATATACCGAATGCGTAGCTGAATTTGAATGACGAAGATCGTTTGCTGATGCTTAAGAATGCAAGAATAACAGCAATGATACTCAAGCTGGTAACTATGATGCCAAACCAGGGTAATGATTTAATAAACTCCGTCCGATTTAGTAGTGATTGGTAGTCTGTAAATACATCATTAAATATTACGTAAGCTAAAGACAAGGACCCTAAAAAACTGACAGCCAAGGAGATCACCGTAGCCATTACAAGCAAAACTTTGCGAACAACAAAGAACCGACGAGAGTGCATTTCCACGTTGTCTCGGTCGATCTTTTCCATAACAGACTTGGTAATGTCTATATCAGTTAGTTTATTGTTCATTGCCATATTCCTTGATGTAAATCTTATGTAATTGTTGCTTAGCTCGCCGAATTCTGGTTCCTACTGTTGAGGTCGGTATGTTTATCACTGTGCCAATCGATTGATAGTCAAGTTGTTCAAAGTAGTGCAGTATCAGTATCTCTCTGTATTTCATGGGGAGGTTATACAGTAGCGTTCGTACTTGACTGGCTTGTATCTTCTTATCAATTTCTTCCAAAAAATTGTCTCGGTCGTCGAACAGTTCATCGTACTGAGCTTCTTCATTAAGTTCTGTAGTTTGTTTGTGCTTCCGCAGGTAGTTCACCATTTCGTTGTGCGTGATTCTGTATGCCCAGGCAGAAAATGGTCGGTTTTGGTCGTAAGAATTTAGGTTAATGTACATTTTTATGAATGCTTCCTGGACAATGTCCTCCGCAATTGCTGTGTCTTGTATGTATTTGATTATGTAGACAAAAAGCTGTTTCTGGTAATCATCTACTATCGTGCTGAACTTAGAATTATCGTTTAGTATTTCATTTACGATATCCGAGTAACTATTGGGTTGGTTGACAGACATACCATTATGATACTGTGTAACATTAAAATGTTAAACCTACTTGATGGTGACCATTACTTCGTTTGAATAGCTACCACAGGTACCGTCTCCAAGGTATTGACACACCCTAATGTAGTAGTTACCTGGAGAGTACGCTTGTACATAGCTAGATCCAGACGACTGGGAGTCGCCGATATACTGTGCTTCTGAGCCAGGGTAAGTAGGTGAACCGGAATTGTTCCAAACAAGCTTCCAACCCTTTTCAGATACAAAGCCAGCTGACCAGTTTACAGGAATTTTTTGCTTACCATCGTATGCAATTGGGTCGCCAGCGCTTAGAGATATTGAGCCACTTTGTTGGGCAGACTGTGTGGCTGCATATTGTTTTTCTTTTTCAGCTGCAGCTGCCTGTGCGGCGGCTTCAGCTTCTGCTTTGGCTTTTTCTTCTTCTGCTTTCTTGGCTGCATCAGCTTCTGCCATCTTTTCTTCTTCTGCTACTTTAGCAAGACGCTCACTGTTAGTCTTTTTGCTGTCATTAATTTCTGCAATTAGCTTTGTTTCTGCTTCAACCTGCTTCCGCTGAAGTGCAGAATTCTGGCTTTGTACGTATCCAAATACGCTAACCGATAATATTATTGCAAGACCGATGGCACCAAATATTATTGGATTATTCTTTATTAAACTTTTGACGTTATTGATGTGTTTTTCCACTTTATTTCTCCTTAGATTTAGTGGCGATCTTTTGATCGTCTACAAGTAATACGTAAGAGCTCGCTAGATTATTTCATCGTTAACAAAATATGACGTCATCGAAGAGTCACAAACTCCTTAACGATTTGCTTATAACAAGATATACAGAGGTGAAACTTACGAACATTATTGTTATTGTCGGGAGGGCTAAGCAGTATACCACCAAAGTCACTTAGTTCTTTGTTGCAGTTGTTACATTTTGGAGTAATAGACATAGCTATACTTTATCAAAAAGTAGGATTATTTGTTCTCTTCTATTTCTAATACTTTGTCTACTGCGTCTTCATCAACACGGTCTTGTGCTGTTTCGTTGCGATCCTCAACCATTGTAGCCGCAATAAGCCCAATTATTGGCACCAGGCCAAGCCAAAAGTAAACAGCAAAACTATGCCCTTTACGACTTGCGGTCCTACCCGTCCATAGTGCCAGCAAAACCCAAAGAGATACACCTAAAATTATGAAAAACGATATCCCGAAAAACATAAACCCTCCTTAACCATTACTTTCTGCTTATACTTTCTCATTTATGTATGTTCAAATCAAATATCTTGAATTATTGTCAGCGTTACTCGAGCTATTTCAAGTACTCACTTTTGATATAGTATTTATGGAATATGCAAGCTGAGGTAGTATATGTTTATGACTAAGACAGAAATCTCTGGCGGCGTGGCACACAAATTACCTCTAGACTTAGAAGACGCTTTAATTTCTATTCATGAGGTAAAAGAGGCATGGGAAGACATCACTCCATTAGCACGCAACGAGTGGATTTGCTGGGTTGAAGAAGCAAAAAGACCAGAAACGAGAGCTAATCGGATCGAAAGAACCAAGATTGAGCTAATAACTGGCAAACGACGTCCCTGCTGTTGGGCTGGCTGCAATCATCGTTCGCCTAAGTAGAGCTAGGCTTATGAGAAGTAGCCTCTGTCTTTAATCCAAATTAGGGCAACAAATAACAGAGGTAGTATATAAAGTGATATTTTGTATGGAGCGAGCTGGTCTGCATTCGTTAACTCTTGTACGATGTTGCCAGCATAAAATATTACTACCAAGAGAGAGAAAATTATAAGTGCCCACAACTTGCCAAGCTTCATGAAAATTACTGTAATAAGCATCATCACTAAAAGAACTAAAAAGAGTGCTTCATCTAATTCTAATTCACCATCCAGGGCAGTGGCTGCTATTAATCCAAAAACTAGATTTAATGGAATAAATATTACCCCTAACCAAAAAACGACATTTACACTTACAGGTGTCTTTTTAGAATTTTGTTCTCCTCTAATACTCATAATTTAGTTTTCTAAATATTTTTTTATGGCGCCCAGGTAATGGTCATCCCAACCCTGAAATAATTCATCTACTAATTCTTCAGGAATGTTAGAGTGTTTTAGGGTTGCTACTGTAGACCCATTAGTATATTTTAATTTGAATTCAACTTCGCTAGGGTTGTCCATTCCGTCTACTAACCAGTCTTCGATAAGCAGATGTGGCTTCTGGATATTTGTAACCGTTCCACCCAGGTAATCACCCCACATACTAAAAGACCCGCCTAGTTCATCTTCAAAATTAGATGGTTTAGCTCCCCACTTGTCCATGAGCTCAGCCCTGGTTAAACACCCCCACACTTTTTCAATCGGTGCAGATATTGCGTATTCTTTTATAAAGCTTTTCATAATTCTATTATCTCATAAAACAAAAGAACGGTTCGAAAACCGTTCTTTGCGTGTTTGTTCTGGACTATGTACGAACTTGGCTCGCTGTGGTGATGGAAGTTAGAACTTTAATGATCAGTGATTTTAATAATGTTACGCTGCTTTTTGTTCGAGCTTTGTAATCCTTGTTTCGTGATCTTTGATTTGAGTTTCAGTCACGTCATTTGAATTTTCCATGGCTTCGGCTACCGAGGAGGACAAATTATCAATTTTTGTATCCATTCTTTGTAAATCATCTCTCAAATCAGCAGTTTGTTGTGATATGCTTGCGGCAATAAATTGCTTAAGGTCGGAGATTGTATCGTCGTTCATGTAATTATTTTAGCATATTTCTCTGAGCCAGGTTGTAAATATGCACTTCTTTCAAAGTGCTTATGATTGGCTCAGCTTACAGGTCACGGACTTTTGACTGCAATTAACTCTTTTGCATTTGACCAGGCCTTATCAAGTTGCGCCCAAGAAACATGCCGGCTCTCGCCTTTATGCACTGGACCAGGATCATGCATAGTGGCCCCATTATCATCGTACCCAAATACAAGGACTCTGTGGCCAGTATAGCCAGGCTTATCGTTAAGCGCTTTTGAATTTACTAGAACCATCACATACCATTTATTATCAATGAACTTCTTTATGTCGTCGTTCACACCTATGCGGTTGTCTACTAGTTCTTTATCTAGTGATTCCTGCATCTGTTTCTTTATTTTTTCGTAGTCGTGGGGATGTTCTCTTTCGTAATCTGCAACATCTTTGCCATACTCATCTTCAATATACTGAAAGCCCTCTTTAATAAAGCGCTGAATATCAAACCCAGTAATTAATTTTGTTTTCAATCCGTATTTATCAAGTGACAACAGCTCAGAATATACCCAAGCACCATGTCCAGGAAGATAATCTGTAAGCTGCTCTAGTTGTTTCCAAGAAAATTCATGGTCTGGATGGGTCACTGAAAATATACTCTTTAAGCAAGCTTGCACACAATGACTTTCATCTAGGTTTGCGTAGAATTTAGGTTTTGACAACAATTTACTCATCAAGATAAGTATAGCTTACTAAATACAAAATACAGCAGCGTGAATGCTTACTGGACAAGGTATCAAAAACATAGTATTGGCCCAGCGAACAGGTCTGGGACCTAGAGCAACTTTATGCGCCAGTTTTTCTTGTTGATATATATATGCCAAAAACTACGGCACCAAAAATGATTAGTCCAATACCAACCCAGATAGGGTTCTGTGAATCTCCGTTTGATAATGAATTACCCAATAATGTCCCCATGCCAATAAGCAGTAGGGCAAAAGAAATTTGTCCAAATAGTTTATTCTTTGTCATGAATTAAGTATATCTATATTAAGCCAAAAACAAAAACACCATCTTTCGATACTGCTTATGCTTGGCTCACAACAATAGAGGAAGTTATAACCGTAATAAAGACTGATCTTGCAGTGAAGTAACTATATAGGAGTTACAAGTATCTTTCTTTTCTATGCTTGATAGTTTCATTAAACCCAGCGGTTAGTGAAGGCTTCCCGTTCATTTTCGGAATAGAAAAATCTGGCGTATTGTGAATCCATTTGCCATTTCACCCATTCTTCAGGAAGCTTTGCCTCCGACTTAAAGCTTTTATATCGAGCATCATAATCACCAGGCGCATCTTCAGCAGCATTCACCTTCTTGAGCTCTGGGACGGAAATACCGTAATATTTGGAAAGTGCACCTCTTGCAAATAGTTGCATATCCTCTAAGCGAAGCACTAGTAGGTCTGTGTGTCTTTCACCCGCATCAGCTGAATAGACCGCTGAGCCTTTTTCGATAGGGAATTGTTCATTTTTGTACACATCAATGCCTGTCATCGGCTGTACTTCAATGTCCCACCAGTCTAAGTGAAAACTTGGTGAGGAGAAGCTTTCCCCATGTCTAAGTCGTTGAATAATTTCTTCGTCGCTAAGATTGTGAATGTCTATGTCTGGGTTTCTAGGGATGAAGTTGTAGAAGAAAGATGATAAGTTAATTGCAACAGGTTCTCGTACAACACTTACGACTCGAAAATCACGAGCTGGATGATCTTCCATAAATTGAGCTACCTCAGGATCATCTGAAAGTAGTCGACGTCGCGTACCAGTGATACTTTGGTGCTGGAGTACACCCTCTAGTTCGCTCCGGCGATAATCCCAAACATACATATCGTTTTGATCGGTAGTATACACGCCAAATGCACTCTCCAATACTGCTAGCACTGCTTTGGAGCCAACTTTTCCTTGGGTATAAACCCCAACTTCATATGGTAATTTTGTAACTTCGCCAGAGGCAACGTATTGTTCGCGTAGTTCTTCTCGGTACTGTTCGTTGCTTACCATACTAAAGGAACCTCCTGTACAGGATTCAAATCATTCACGCGATTAGCATGAGATTGATACATAGCTGACATGATGGCAACTGTAGGCTGATGTGCTCCAATAAAAGATTTATCTTGGTCACTGCTTGATGCCATAGTGTTCACATAGGCTTTCCATTCTTTATCTGCCTTAAGAGAGTCGAGCAGTCTCATATCTTTTGCGACAAGCCCTGCAAACAACTTGAGAGTTTTCGCCTTAACATCTTCGTGGAGTACGTCATGGCGTGGTATATCATGCAGGAGGTCTTTTACCTGAATTGTCTCTAAAGGCTTGCCTCCTATAATGCTGTTACGATATATATTTATTTCTAATTGGTCTGATCCACCAAGTTCCCATCGTGGGATTCCATCTTCTGGGTTCAGGTGCGCTGGTTGTACCGCCTGAAATGAACGTATCTCAATAGCATGTAGAGGCCCTTGCTGGATTAGGTGATTTTCCCATCGAAGCCGCCCATTCTCTTTGTAGAGGTTTTCTGCAGGTTTTGTCCAAGCTCGCTGAGAGAATCCAGAGTGTAACATTTGTATGCTAGCATGAGCTGTCTGAATGTCGCCTCGTAAAAATTCGATAGAACTGAAAGCATCAACCTCGCCATACAAAGAGATGTGTTGCTCTAAAAAATCTCTTTGGTTTGATGGTTTTGGTTCTCCGTAATCGGTTAACAGTTTGCTCGTAATTGACTGGGGTAGTTGTTTACTATAGTTCAATGCTGTAGAAAATGAGCTGAAAACTTTTAGTTTGTCTGCACGATCTTTTTCAGGAGTACCCTTACGGTACCAAGTGGATATAAGGTCAAGGTAATGGTAGCCAAAGTGAGAAATCACACCGTTACCGTTTTCATAACCGTGATATGTGATGTCCTCAAGTTCATTAGGTAATCGCCACTGTCCGTCCGAATTGAACGACGAAAGAGATGTAACTCCTACTCCATATTTTTTCGAAACATCCTCAAGTAACTTGCCTACATAATAATATGCAGGATGAAATCTTCGATGAGAATTTACCATAACAAAAGTATTAGTTTGTTCACTCAGTTTTGTTATATGCTGCCAGTCTTTTAGAACTCCGGCAGCTTGATCAGGATCAGTACTTGCATTTTTTCTTGTGCAAATTGGTTTATCTAATAAAACTTTTAGCTTGGCATTTAACGCCCAATTAACATATGCTCGGTGCTGCTCAGGAGTTGTAGATATAAGCACAGCATCTACGGGATTTTCACTTTGTGCTTTGTCTAGTTGCCGAATTATTTGATCTGGTAATTCAAGGCTGTCAAATTTCTTTACACCAATGAATTTTGCTGACTGGCCAATATTATCCAGTCTTGATTCCACTATTATTTTTTTGGAAGCAATGTCTACGACCCATACAACATCAATTACATCTGAGATGTCTTTTCTTTTTAACGCTGTGGTATATGTTTCTTGGAAGTGCATTCCAACTCCAAATATACCTATGCGAATCTTGCGGCTACTGCTCTTTTTGTTCATTGCTAATTATTATGTCATAATAATACTACTTATTGCAAGCATAAGAACATGTGTTCTAAGTAGTAATTTAATATGATTATAACGAATGCAGCACCTAAGTAGGTTTCAACTCTAGCCTGGGTATACAAAAAGTCAGAACTGAATCAACAGTTCTGACTTTATCTATTACGGCTTGGCTCACCACAATAGAGGAAGTTATAACTGCTATAAAGCGAGAATTAACTGGTGTGGTCGCTTAATTCGGTCGAAGTAGAGTCTAGGGGCGGCAACTTTATAGTTCCGTCCAGTAATCCTTTTAAGTAAGGTTTGAATCGAACGGGAATTGTTTCATCTCGTTGTTCTTCAGGCACGTGCACGAGTGTCCACGCCTCGTCCATTACCTTTTCGCCTAAATATGCAAAGTCTTCTTCGATTGCTTGCCAGACATTATCAAAGATCATTCTTGCATCACTTGGATTGTCCAGATCATGTTTCTCATTACGCCTGTCTCCACTATGCAAGGCGTTACGATGTATAGCTAATTGATTTTGCCATAGCTTTCGATCATTTCTAGCTACTTCTACAAACTCTGTGGCGTTTGGATAGTCTTCTATAAACTTTTTAGAACCCTTTTCAAACTTCTTATCATCTTGAAATATAAACCCAATATCAAAACCCAGCTCTTTCATAAACAACTGGAACCGATCCTTATAAGCCCACCAAATTGAATTATAGAATGCGACGTATTCTGCCTGTTGATCAAATGTTGGGTGCTGATTAAACTTCTTATTTTCAATTCGACCTAAGTGAACACGAGCGATGTCGAGCTGTTCAATAACCCTGTCACAGCGAAAATCAATTTCATCGTTATTAGGTAGGTCAATAAATTTTAGAATCTCTTTGGTCTGGATCCATACTCGCACTACGAATGGTTCTTCTGTGCCAAAGTTAGCCGCTAATTTGAGTGTGAAGCCAGGCGGAAGGTTGCCTGTGTACATCCTACCTTTTTGCGTATTATGATTTTTTTGCTCCTTCTTGGTTCGCTTCTTTTTGGACATATTGATTACTCTATTTCAGCAATAGCAGTCCTCATAATGCTTAATCGTTCTGGTACTGGTACTGCTGGCAAGTGAACAACTTGTATGCCTGAATGGTCGTAAGCTTCAGCTAAGAAGTCGTGTGTTCTTTGAGCTTCTTCGGCTGTTTCTCTGCGTATATCTGTAGTAGTGTATGTGCCAACTGGCTCACAGAATAATGCGAGTGAATATCTAGCAATCATAATGCGACGTTCCACTTCAGGTATAAAGCTTTCAAATCCGTTCAATCTACAGTAAGCAATAGTGTCTATTAAGCTCCTGTCCTGAAAGACTAACTCAGCCGAATTGGGAATATCAGCTTCTAGGGTTACTGACTCATCAGCGACTTCTGGACCAAACTTTGAGTAGTCAATCCAGGGAACATTTGGCGTATATGTAGCATCTTCTGCTTGCCTGGCTAATTCCCTCGTTATTACTCGTTCTGCTGGCTCTGCAACAAAATGTGCCCCCTCAAACTCGTTACGGAGTGCTTCTAGTAAAGTGGTCTTACCTGAATGTGGTCCACCTGATATAGGAACCTTGTGCATTAACGACCATAAATTCTAGCGAGTGGCTGTAAGTTCTTCCAATGATATGTAGGGATAGGTCCATAAGAATCTAACGGTTGGTCATTCACTAGAGCTGTCTTCATACCTAGCGCACGACCAGCACCTACATCATCAATTTGCAGGTCACCTACATACAATGCGCGGTTGGGGTGGACTATACCAAGCTTTTCAAGTGCCATAGCTATTGGCTGTGGGTGTGGCTTGCGTCGTTCTGCGTCGCCCCGACCTACAATAACGTCAAATAGACCGTCAAAACCGTGATGTGTTAGCAATCTATCACGGGATTTATTGCCCCGTGTGGTTACTAAGCCCGTAGCCTTACCGCTTCCCTTTAATTTTTCAATGGTGGTTACAGCTTCGTCTGCCGTGTAGAACATATCGTCAAATGAACCTGAAACAGCGTCATTAGCTTCTTGGAACTCATCTTCGGTAATTTGTGCATCTGGAAATCGTCGATTATGTTCTACGACCATTAACGAACGCATTTCTGTATAGTCGCTTCGGTTTCCGAACTCTCTTATCTCATCTTCTGTAAACTCTGAACGTAAGTCTGTGGCTACTGATGAAAGACGAGTAAATAATTCGTCCTTGTCACCAAAGTGCAACGTGCCGTCAAGATCAAACAAGACTGCATCAACGCTTTTGCCTTCGTCTAAAACACCTTTATTTAGAACTAATTTTGCGACGTGCCAACCTAGCACTGCTTCCCGTGCTTTTTGACCAGCGACACCGACATACGTGTCTGGCGTTATTTGTGAAACTCTGTCTTTTAGGTCTCCGTCTGGTAGTGCTTCATTAACAACTTCGTGAATTCCTTCAAGGTCAAGCTTCTTGCCTTGTGTTAGTCGCACGACGGTATCATAAGCTTCGGGGTCGCCTGAAACACGCCCTGCAGTCTGTACTAATTCACTCAGAACTTCAGCAGAGCTGTTCAATGTACTGCGTGAACCTTCTTCATCAACTGCAAGTCTATCTAACTGAACTGCGAAGTAATTATAGCCAGCGACAACTCGCCCAATCATATCGCCATAGGCTCGTTGCCAGCCGTGATCCGATAAGTCACGCTCGTGACGACTAGCTACAAGCCCTTCGGTTGCCCTGCTGGTTAGGGCTATTGCTTGCTCGAAAAGTGCTTCAGCATTTTCTAAACGCCAAGGATTGATTTTATGCGACATCGTTGATGAACCTTTTTCACCAGCAACCAATTTTTGAGTTAGCTTATTACCAAGTATTTGCAACCAAACATTATCCGTTGCGTCTTTACCTACAACAGCTAAACGTGAAACTACTGAAAGCAAATCTGTTACTGCTAGGTGGTCATTACGCTGGTTTTCTATTGGTGCATATTCAAAACCCTGACTTTCGACAAAGTCTTTTGAGTAATCATCATAATCGAAATCAGGAAACAGAACGGTCATAGGATTATGATTACCAACAGCTCCACTAAACTTACCCGTCAAACGCATACCATCAAGTTCTTCCATAACTTGCGTGACATTGGAAAGTAAATAACCGAATTGCTTACCTGTAGTAGTCGGGGAAGCCTTCTGAGCGTGAGTAACACCTAGTGTAGGCGTGTCTGCATAAATAGTTGCTAGGTGTGCCAATCGATCAGCTACACGTCCTACTGATGGAATGAGTACCTCATCAGCAGCATCTCTCAACATGTAATTAAAAGCCAGGTTATTAGTATCCTCAGAGGTCATACCAAAATGAACCCACTCTTTGAGGTGACCTAGGCTATATGCGTCCAACTGTTCAGCTAGATACACCTCAACTGCTTTTACATCGTGTTCTAATGGTGGCTTGCCCTTGTAGCCTAAGTGATCAAGGCGAATAACAATACTTGGATCGAAGTGATCTTTATCGTACAGGCTACGTAGTACTAATTTATCAGCATTACTTACTTCAATATCCACTGGACCACGTTCTGCAAGATTGATAAGAGCTTCGACTTCAGCTTGTGCTCGATAGCGATGCAATGCACCCTCAGATGTTATGTCATCTAGCTCCCATGTAAATGGCTTCTCACGACCGGCTAAGGCTGTACCTTGCTGAAGACTATCTAAAACTAGCTGTTCGGGATTAGGGTGTTGAGCAAGCGGGTCAAAGGCTTCTGGCGGTTGTTGGTATTGCTCTAAAACTTCGTGAGACATTATAAAATCCTTAATACATAATAATTTGTTTTAAGTATAAACAGTCGCCACTGTAAACCAAAGCACTAGCTCTTACCTTACTAGGCATTTCTCTATTCTTCTCGTAAAACCTGTCCTAGGGGTTAGCCCAAAAGTAGCTAAGCAATAGATTAAATGGTTTCAATTCCATTATGCCCATACAACATGTCAGAACTGAATTAACAGTTCTGACTTCAACTATTCCTGCTTGGCTCCGGCGGCTGGATTCGAACCAAGTGAATTTACCACCTGATTCTTGGCTCACTTTACTTTAGCTTACATCTGTTAATTATCGTAATGATTCTTCAGGTATTAGAAGGTTAGTTTGTGTAATTCCAATCTTTTTGC
>JBBSJL010000002.1:0-100140 GCA_038257245.1 Saccharimonadales bacterium (SeqCode)
ACTGGCTCAAGTAATACTGGCTTAGCATTACGCATGGCTTCTTTAAACCCTATTGATCCTGCAGCCTTGAAGGCCATTTCACTAGAGTCAACATCGTGGTAACTTCCGTCGAAAAGCTCAACTTTGACGTCAACAACAGGATATCCTGCAACAACACCGTTGTTCATGGCTTCTCTGATGCCTTCTTCTACTGGTTTTATGTATTCACTAGGGACAACTCCACCCTTGATAAGGTTGATGAATTCAAAGCCTTTGCCTTGTTCGTTCTGGCTAATACGCAGGGTTACATCTCCGTATTGACCGCGTCCGCCTGATTGACGAATGAACTTACCTTGGGCTTCAACATCGTCTTTGCGAATTGTTTCACGGTATGCAACTTGCGGTGCACCAATATTGGCTTCGACATTGAATTCTCGCTTCATACGATCAACGATGATTTCTAGATGCAACTCGCCCATACCTGAGATAATTGTTTGTCCCGTTTCGTCGTCAACAGTAATTCTGAATGTTGGATCTTCTTCAGCTAAACGCTGCATGGCGATTGACATCTTTTCCTGGTCAGCCTTGGTTTTTGGCTCAATTGCTATCGAAACTGGCGGTTCTGGGAAAGTAATACTTTCAAGTACAATCGGGTCATTGGGATCGCAAAGCGTATGGCCAGTAGTTGTTCCTTTTAGCCCAACTATTGCTGCAATATCACCTGCAGCAACTTCTGCAACGTCTTCGCGTTTGTCAGCCTGCATACGGACAATACGGCCGATGCGTTCTTTTGTTCCGGTCGAACTATTCAATACATACGACCCGGCTGTCAACTTACCGGAGTAAACCCGGAAATAGGCGAGCTTACCTACAAATGGGTCAGTGGTGATCTTGAACGCTAGCCCAGAAAGAGGTTCACTCTCTTCTGGTTTCCGTTCGATTTCGTCTCCCGTCTTTGGGTGTGTCCCCCAAGAAGATCCACGATCTTCAGAGCTAGGAAGATAATCTACAACCATATCTAGGACTTTTTCTACAATCACACCACGGCCGTCTCCACCAGTAACTGCAAAGAAATTTCCGGAGAGTATAGCTGAACGAATGGCTTGCTTAATATCGGTTTCACTTAAACCGTCTTCACCAACTTCGAAATATTTTTCTAGCATAGCTTCATCTTCAGCTACCGCATTTTCGATTAGAAGACTGCGGTATTTTTTTACCTTGTCCGTCATGTCTTCTGGGATTTCGCCTTCTACTAGAGATTTGTCAGTGAATTCTTTGTATGTATATGACTTCATCGACACTAGATCAACTATGCCATTTATGCTCTGTTCGAAACCAATTGGCAGGTGAATTGGAAAAGCCCTTTTGTTTAGTCGATTATGTATTGAGTCTAGGGACTTGTAGAAATCACCACCAGTTTGGTTGATCTTGTTTATAAAACAAATACGTGGAACGTTGTATTTGTCAGCTTGACGCCAGACAGTTTCAGATTGGCTTTCGACGCCCATTTTACCGTCGAATACCACACAAGCACCATCAAGTACGCGCAGACTGCGCTCTACCTCTACCGTGAAGTCAATGTGTCCCGGTGTATCAATAATATTGATCTGGTGATCTTTCCAATAACAAGTAACGGCAGCTGATACGATTGTAATGCCACGTTCACGCTCCTGTGCCATCCAGTCAGTTGTCGTTTCACCATCATGAACAGCACCAATTTTGTGCTTTAGCCCTGTACGGTACAGAATACCTTCTGTTGTGGTTGTTTTACCTGCATCAATATGGGCAATAATACCCATATTTCTAATCTTAGTTATATCTTTCTTCTTATCTGCCATTACTGAATTCCCCCGTTAACTGTGCTATCAACAGCACTTAATATAACCTGTCTTGTCCTAAGAATTCCCTGGTATGCCAACGAAAGCAGTCCAGCGTCGCCGACGAATTCGCGATCACACTCAATTTGCATTCCGTGAGTATGTGCTGCTTCTTGTGCTTCGATAGCTAGACTATGAATCATGTCAGCGATCACAGTATTTATCTCGCGAAGTGAGCGAAGGCTCGGTTAGCTTCAGCCATTTTGTGGGTATCTTCTTTTTTCTTCACTGCTGAACCAGTATTGTTATATGCGTCTACTAGCTCCAATGCCAAGCGATCTTCCATACTCATACCTTTACGTGCTCTGGCAGCAGCCACAAACCACATAGTAGTTAGGTGTTGTTGACGTTGGCCACGAACCTCAAATGGGATCTGGTAGTTGGCACCACCAACTCGACGCGAGCGTGTTTCTACAGCAGGCTTAACGTTTCCTAGGGCTTTTTCAAATACCTCTAGTGGGTTTTGGACTTTTAGCTTGTCGGCAGCTTTTTGCATGCCACCGTAAACTAACCGTTCGGCTATCTGCTTCTTACCGTTTTGCATAACCCTGTTAATAAATTTAGTTACTTGGACACTGTTGTATAGTCGATCTGGTTGAACTTCTCGGACTAATGACTTGGTTACTTTGCGCGGCATCTATTTGTCCTCCTTCTTGGCACCGTATTTAGATCGACGTTGCTTTCGATTTTGTACACCTTGAAGGTCAAGAGTTCCGCGAACAATGTGATAGCGCACACCAGGGAGGTCTTTTACTCGCCCACCACGGACAAGCACTACTGCGTGTTCCTGAAGATTATGACCTTCGCCACCTATATAGGCCCAAACTTCGTAGCCATTACTCAGCCGCACACGTGCAACCTTACGCAATGCCGAGTTAGGCTTTTTTGGAGTCTTGGTTGTTACCTTTACGCAAACACCCCTTTTAAAGGGTGCTGGCTTTTCGTAATTTCTAGTTTTTAGATTATTGACGACGCGTTGCATAGCAGGCGACTTACTTTTTGAAGTCGTCCTGACACGCGGTTTGCGCACCAATTGATTGATTGTCGGCATGTATTCTCCTTTAAGATGTAACCTACTGCAACAGACTCATGCCAAAGTCAGGCTCAGATTACTTAATTTACAAAATTTACTTTAACAGATTAGTCCTTGGACTTCAAGTCTAAACTAGAGCTTCTTCATCAATATTGATTAACTCATCTTCTTCTAGCTCTTCATCCTTGATCCTACCAGTTCCGACAGGGATTAGTCGACCTAGGATAACGTTTTCTTTAAGACCATAGAGTTTATCGACTTTACCGCTGACTGCAGCTGCGATTAGAACACGTGTCGTGTCCTGGAAGCTCGCTGCACTTAGGAAGGAGTCTGTAGAAAGACTGGCTTTGGTGATACCAAGTAATAGTAGTGTGAACTTCGCAGGTTGTTTTTTGTCGGCGACTAAGGCTTCGTTTGCCTCAACAACTGCAAGCTTGCTTACAACGTCACCTGTTACAAATTCGGTGTCACCAGCTTCTTCAATCTGAACTCGACTAAACATTTGTCTGACAATGATTTCTAGATGCTTGTCAGCGATATTCTGACCTTGTGAGGCAAAAATTCTAAGAATTTCATTCATGATATATCTTTGGGTTGCTTCAACACCTTGCAAATCCATAAGTTCATGAAGATTTGTAGATCCGTTCGTGAGCTTTTGCCCGGCAACAACATTATCACCATCTTTAACTAGTACCTGCTTGTAGCCAGGAATTTCGTAGCGCATTTCACTCTTACCAGCCGGCACAACAACGATTGATTTCTTATTAACTTCAACCTTACCTGCGACAGGAGAAATTAATGGTTCTGAGCCTTTGTCTTTTGCTGCTAAGACATCGCCAATACCAACTTCTGTTCCGTGTGCTACGTGAACAGTTCTATCCCCAATAGGTAGCTTAACTTTCTCGTTGTCTTCAGCACTTATTTGAACAATGTATTGATCTTCTTCTTCCCAGGTAGTTACGACTCCTTCAATATCGGCTAAGAAAGCTTGTCCCTTTGGAGTACGTACTTCGAACAATTCCTCTACACGCGGTAAACCTTGGGTAATATCATCAGCTACAGCTGAACCACCACTATGGAAAGTTCTTAGTGTTAACTGTGTTCCTGGCTCACCGATACTTTGCGCTGCAATAACACCAATCGGGTGATAGTCGGCAACAACCTGACCGGTTGCAGGATCAACACCGTAAGACTTCTTAGAAACGCCCCTTACATTTGTACAGCTGAGAGCACTCATTATCCGAACACCATCAACTTCGCTGTCTGCCTGCATTGCTTCAGCAGTTGCTTTATCAATTAAAACTCTAGCCTTAATATGTTTACCGACTTTTTCGGCAGTAAACCTACCTACGAGCCTAGAAGCATATGAAACACCAATTTCATCTGAGTCGGAACGGTAGACTGGGAATCCTGGATCTTCGTAATCATCATCGATAGTGAATACGTCCTGGCTAACGTCTACGAGTCGTCTTGTCAAATAACCTGAGTCAGCTGTTTTTAGAGCCGTGTCAATCATACCCTTACGAGCACCACGTGTAGCTGTAAAGTATTCTAGGGGATTTAACCCGCTCTTATAGTTTGACCTAATCGGTAGTTCGATTGCTCGTCCTGTTGCATCAGTCGTGACACCAAGCATACCTACGGCTGTTTTTACCTGACCGATACTACCACGAGCACCAGATACAACGGCAATAGACATAGAGCTATCTTCTTTGGTAAACTGCTCTGCAAGCTGCTCCTGAACTGTTGAGTCAGTATCTTTCCAGTTGTCGACAGTTAATCTGTACCTTTCTTCATCGGTTATCAGGCCTTCGTCATATTGCTTGCTAACTGCTGCGGCTGTTTTTTCGCCTGCTTCAAGAATTGCAGCTAGACCGGCAAAGTCCTTGAAATCGTCCATTCCCATAGAAAGACCAGATTTAGTTGCATATAGGAATCCTAGGTCCTTTAGCTTGTCAGCCAACTCTGCCGTAACATCCTGACCATACAGGTGATAGGCAAGTGCTAGTACCGCGTTTAGCTTCTTTTTTGTCATAGGTTCATCTTGGAATGGGAAATCATCTGGGAATATTTCGTTAAATAATATACGACCTAACGTTGTCTCGCGTACTTCGCCCTTAAATGGTAGTTTAACTTTGCTCTGCAAAGTAATTGCATTTGCATCAAGTGCCATTAGGGCTTCTTCCAAACCTGATAGTGTTGCATATTTAGTATTGTTGCCTCTGTCGTAGGTTAGGTAGTAACAACCTAGGACAATGTCTTGTTCGATGTGAAGAATTGGCGAACCGTCGGCAGGCTTAAGCAAGTTTTTGTTGCTTGCCATGATATCACGAGCCTCTGCCTGAGCTTTGTCAGATAACGGCAAGTGCACAGCCATTTGGTCACCATCAAAGTCAGCATTGAAGCCTTTACAAACCAATGGGTGCAACTGAATGGCTTTTCCTTCTATCAACACTGGCTGGAAGGACTGAATACTTAAGCGGTGAAGACTTGGTGCACGGTTTAGTAGCACGTATTTGCCTCTAATCGCTTCGTCAAGTGCATCCCAAACAGCTATTTCACCAGTTTCAATCATACGCGTAGCTGAGCGAATATTATGTGCAAAGTCATTAGCAATTAAAATCCCAATTACAAATGGTTTAAACAGTTCCAGTGCCATCATTTTTGGCAGACCACACTGATGAATATTTAGTTCCGGGCCGGCAACAATAACTGATCGTCCAGAATAATCAACACGCTTCCCAAGCAAGTTCTGTCTGAAACGACCTTGTTTACCTTTTAACATGTCACTAAGGCTTTTTAGCCGTCTTCGTTGCCCGGTTGCAGCAACAGCACGACCTGAACGGGCACTATTATTATCAATAAGTGCATCGACGGCTTCCTGGAGCATTCGTTGTTCATTGCGCCTGATCACCTCTGGGGCATTTAGTTCGATCAGTTTCTTAAGTCGGTTATTACGATTGATGACACGTCTATATAGGTCATTTAGGTCACTAGTTGCAAATCGTCCACCAGTTAACTGAACCATCGGCCTTAAGTCTGGAGGAATTACTGGCAATACTGATAGACACATGCTGTTCGGTTTAATCCCTGCTCGTTGCATGCTTTCGAGTAATCTTAGTCTCTTGGTAATCTTCTTTTTTCGTTGACCTTTCACTTCTTCTGACTCTTTAGCTAGATCGCTAATGAGCTGTTCTAGGTCGATAGTATCTAGTAAGTCCTTGATTGAAGATCCGCCCATGCCGACTTCAACTAAACTTCTTAGTTCATCGGGTAAGTTTCGATAGTCTGCCTCAGAGATAAGATTTAGTCTAGCAAGCATTGCAACTTGCGCACTAAATTCTTCGAACTCTTCTGTGATTTCTTCGATTTCTTTGGTTTGCATTTCTGCCAAAGTTTTGACATTTGCATCTTCTTTGTTGGCTTCTCCTTCGTATCGTGATTTTATCGCTTCTTGTGCAGCATTATATTCTGCCTCTTTGTCAGCCAACGTCTTATCACGTTTATCGGAATCTACCGATTTAATTATATAACTTGCGAAGTACGCAACCCTTTCAAGGTTCTTAACTGTTAAGCCTAGTAGGAGCCCTACTGCTGAGGGTGCACCCCGAAGAAACCAAATATGTGCCACTGGTGATGCGAGGGTAATATGACCCATACGCTCACGACGCACAATTGATTTTGTGACAAGTTCGCCTTTTTTATCAACTGCTGCTTCGCGTGAACGAACACCTTTGTATTTAGCATCATGGGGGTTAATGTCTTTTACGGGACCAAATATTCTTTCGCAAAATAGCCCGTCTCTCTCTGGTTTTTGAGTTCGATAGTTGATAGTTTCTGGTTTTGTTACTTCACCATGACTCCAATCAAGAATATCATCGCTGCTGGCAACCGCTAACCTCACAGCTTCAAAATCTGCAATATCTGTTCCTTGTGAATACCGTCTCATTATGCTGTCTCCTTTTCTTCTTCAATTGCAGATGGAACATCTTTGGTATCGCCATCATTATCATCTATGACTGTTACATGCGCAGAAGATTCACTCAGGTCCATTACTTCAAACTCGTCCAATGCTGCGTCTTCCGTAACGTCTACGTCTGAAGCTAACGGTGCTGGTACATCTATATCTGATAAATGTTCAGATTCATCCTTAATGTTTTCAGCCAATACTTCTTCAGCATCAACTAGTTCGTCATGCGCCACAAGATCAACTTTCAAACCAAGGCCTTGTAGTTCTTTGACGAGAACGTTAAAGCTTTCAGGTACTTTTGGACCAACAATCTCTGTTTGTTTAATTATTGATTCGTAGGCTTTTGATCGTCCGTAAACATCGTCAGACTTAATAGTTAACATTTCCTGAAGCGTATTCGCTGCACCATATGCTTCTAGTGCCCATACTTCCATTTCGCCAAATCGTTGGCCACCATTTTGGGCTTTACCACCTAGAGGTTGTTGAGTAACCATAGTGTATGGTCCTGTCGACCTAGCATGTATCTTGTCAGCAATCATGTGATTTAGCTTAATCATATACATACTACCTACGGTTGTTAACTCATCAAACGCCTCACCTGTACGGCCATCAAATAGCTGCTGTTTACCATCAGCTGGTAGCCCTGCTTCCTTTAGAAGTTCTTGGATTTTTTCTGATTGGACACCGTTGAATGACGGACTAGCCACTTTCATGCCCAACGCCTTTGCAGCCATACCAAGGTGTGTTTCAAACAACTGACCAATATTCATACGGCTAGGTACACCTAGAGGGTTTAGTACTATATCGACTGGCTCACCAGTCGCTGTAAACGGCATATCTTCAACTGGCAATACTCGAGCGATTACACCTTTGTTACCATGTCGTCCACCAAGTTTATCGCCAACTGATATCTTTCGCATCTGGGCTACAAAAACTTGAATTTGCATGATTACACCAGCTTTTAGGTCGTGACCATTTTCTTTTGAGAAAATTTTAACACCAACGACTTTACCGTGTTTACCGTTTGGCATTCTCTGTGAAGTGTCACGTACTTCTTTAGCTTTTTCGCCAAAGATTGCACGCAATAGCCTCTCTTCACTACTTAGCTCTTGTTCGCCCTTAGGAGTAATCTTACCGACTAATATATCGCCAGGATGAACTTCTGCACCAATTCGAACAACTCCTTCGTCATCTAAATGTCTTAGAGCATCTTCAGCAACGTTAGGTATATCACGCGTAACAATCTCCGGGCCCAATTTTGTTTCTCTAACTTCGACCATGAAGTCAACAATATGTATAGATGTTAAGGTATCGTCCTCTACTAATTTTCGCGATACAATTATGGCATCTTCAAAGTTATATCCTGCCCATGGCATAAATGCCACGCTAAGATCACGTCCAAGTGCCAATTCACCGTCAGCGACTGACATTCCTTCGATAATCGGATCTCCAGCCTTAAGTTTGTCACCCGTGCTAACTATGACTTTTTGATTTATAGAACTTCCTTCGTTGCTACGAATAAAGTGTTGTGGTTTATAGCTCACAAGTCCTGATTTGTACTTAACAACTACTTCATCACCCGTGGCTTTTGTGACTTCACCAGCCTGCTCAGCAACAATAAGCTGACCACTATTTTGAGCGACAACTTCTTCTAAACCCGTACCAACAATTGGCGACTGTGGGTTAATTAGCGGTACAGCTTGACGTTGTTGGTTGCTACCCATAAGTGAACGGTACACGTAGTTCTTTTCAATAAATGGGATTAAACCAGCGCTTGATCCAATAATTTGCTTCTTCGAGGCATCGACATGAGTTACATCGTCAGCGTCAACTTCTCCAGCTTTCAAGTGACTTCGGGCTGATACACGTTCTTGGATAAAGTTACCGTTTTTGTCATAGGGCTCACTAGCACTAGCAATCACTGCTGATTCTTCAGCTGCTGCATCTAGGTATATGACATCGTCAGTTACCACAGCCTTTACTGGCCAAGTTACTTGGGACTTAATTGTGGCAAGTTTTTTTGCGGACACTGCAGAGATTTTATCTCCTGATTTAACAATAACTTTCCCTTTTTCGTCTTCAAGATTTACAGAAGCAATATGACCAATAGCATCTTTAGCGGTTACTGCATTAATAACCTTTTTGTATGGAGTTTCAATAAACCCGTAATCGTTGATCCTTGCATAGCTAGAAAGATTTAGTACCAAACCGATGTTGGCGCCTTCGGGTGTTTCAACAGCACAAATTCTTCCATAGTGTGTTGCGTGCGCATCTCTAACTTCAAATCCCGCGCGTTCACGGCTAAGACCACCTGGGCCCATTGAGCTTAGACGTCTTTTGTGTGCTAGCTCACTTAAAGGATTAATCTGATCCATGAATTGCGAAAGCTGTGAACTAGCAAAGAATTCTCGAACAGCGGCAACAATTGGTCGTGCGTTAATAAGTTGAGCTGGTGTTACTGTTTCAATTTCACACATACTCATTCTGTCTTTGGTATTTCGTTCCATTCGGAGTAATCCGATTCGGAATTGACGCTGCACAAGTTCGCCAACCAACTTAACTCGCCGGTTAGCCAACGAATCAATGTCATCAGCAGGTTCCTGGGTATTATTTAATCGGATAATTTCAGCAATTATTGCGATTAGATCTTCAAGTCGCATTACGCGGTTTTCGATGGTATTCGGAAGATCGATATCAAGTCGTTTATTCAACTTGTAGCGTCCAACACGACTAAAATCAAAGCGTTTGTAGTTATAGAACATATTCTCGATAAGACTTCGAGCGTTTTCGACTGTTGCAAGATCACCAGGTCGTAGACGTCGATAGACCTCTATCAATGCTTCATTTGTACCTTTGCTAGGGTCTTTATCTAAAGTTGCTTGAATATAATTAAATGATCCTTGGTCTACGTGTTTGAAGTGGTCCCTCATTTGAGCCTCGCTGACACCAAGTGCTCTTAAGAGTGTTGTTACAGCTATTTTTCGTTTGCGGTCAATCTTTACGAATAACGCGCCGTTAGCAGCTGTTTCAAACTCTAACCACGCACCGCGTCCAGGAATAACTTTAGCTCCATAAATGCTCTTTGTACCCTGAAGGTCAGATGTAAAGAAAACACCAGCAGATCGTATCAGCTGAGACACAACCACACGCTCAGCGCCGTTAATTACAAACGTCCCACGGTTAGTCATCCAGGGATAGTCACCAAGGTAAATTTCTTGGTCTTTAACTTCGCCAGTTACTTTATTTGTTAGCTCAACAACCGCCTTTAATGGCGCGTCGTAGCTTACATTGTTTTCTCGAGCTTCGTCTTCTGTTATTTTTGGTGCTTCAAAGTGATAGTCTTTGAATTTTAATGATAATTTTGTTGATGTGTAGTCATCTATCGGACTAATTTCAGCCAATAATTCCCCAAGACCTTCTTCGACAAACCATTGAAATGACCTGTTTTGATGATCCACCAAATTTGGCATGTCAATAATTTCATCGTTGTCGGTGAAAAATTGCCTTTTTGATTGTTTTTTTAAAGTACTTGCATTTGGACTGCTTTTTGCCATATAAAGCTTAACTCCCACTATAATATTAGCGTTGATGTAATGTTGTTTTATTTCGAACGAAGATCACTACACGAGATTTTTGGTGCTAGATTTGCGCAATAGCTAGCACTACCCGAACGTACACTACTTCTTATTTTAAGAGTGTGCGGGATTGAATTCAATATGTCAAGTCTTTTAGGAATTGACTATAACTTTGTCCACAATGCCGTATTTCTTGGCTTCGTCTGCTGTCATCCAATAGTCACGTTCCATGTCTTCTTGAATTTTCTTAACAGTTTGACCGGTGTTTTTAGCCATAATCTCATTTAACTGTCGTTTGATTCTAAGTGACTCTTTCAAGTCAATCTCCATATCGGTAACTTTTCCTCTAGTACCTGAAGACGGCTGGTGCACCATAACTGTAGAGTTCGGCAGTATAAATCTCTTTCCTTTTTTACCACTACTTAGCAGAAATGCTGCTGCAGAAGCCTGTACACCTATTCCAACTGTTTGAATATCGCTCTTAACAAATTGAATCGTGTCGTAAATAGCAAGCGCATCATAAACTGACCCACCAGGGCTATTTATATATAAAGAAATGTCTTTTTTGTTATCCTCATTATCCAAGAACAGTAGTTGAGCAACTATCAAATTTGCAGTGTGTTCATTTACATCCGATCCTAAGAATATAATGCGGTCTTTGAGCAGCCTGGAGTAGATATCAAATGCACGTTCAACACGTCCGTCGGTTTCTATTACTGTTGGTATCAATACAGAGTTAATTGGTTTGTTCATACAGCCCAGTATATCAATTTATTAGCACTCGTCAAGTAAGAGTGCTAATAATATCTTTCTCGCTATTTCGCTGAGAAGCTAACTAATAGAGCCAAGGTTTTTTCGGTTACCAACCTCGAGGCAATATCATTTTTGCTTTCTGGCTTATCTAGCTCGGCCTGCATGGCCACATCTTTGTATTGTGTCTTGAGTTGCACAATTCTATTATCGACCTCTTCCATAGTCAGATCGATTTTTTCAATTTCAGAAATTTCAGAGAGCACTAAACTTGCTTTAACGCGCTCCTCGGCCTGAGTGGCAATATCGCCTCTTAGGAATTCTTCTTCAGTTAAGCTTTCACCTTCCAGGTATTCTGGGAATGTCTGGCCACGATACGTTAAGTTCTTCTTAAATTCGTCCACCATTCGCTTTATTTGGTCTTCTATGAGAATTTTTGGAATAGCTACTTTAGATTTTTGCGTAATTTTTCTTACGAGTTCTGATTCGTAGTCACGTTGAGTTTGTTGATCACGCTCAATCTTCAGCTGACGTTTAATATCATCCTTCAGCTGTTTGAGAGATTCGAACGGTCCGGCCTTTTTGGCAAAGTCATCATCAAGTTTTGGTTCGGTTACTTCTTGAATTTTCGTTACGTTAACTGAGAAAGTTACTTTTTTGTTGGCGAGAGTTTTAACGCCATACTCTTTCGGAAAAGTTAGTGTAAATGTTGTTTCGTCTCCCGACTTAAGCCCAATGAGATTCTTTTCGAACCCTGGGATAAACGTGTCGCTACCCAAAACTAACGGGTAATCCTTGCCGTCGGCACCTTTAATCGGCTCATTGTTGTCATTGACGCCTTTAAAATCAATCCAAACTTGATCACCATCTTTGGCTGCTCGTTTAACATCAGACTTTTCTGCCATTCGCTTTTGTAAGGAATTAAGTACTTCTTTTACCTCGTCAGTTGAAATCACGACCTCAGATTTGGTTAGTTTGACTTTTTTATAGTCAGGTAGCAATATTTTGCCTACAACTGGAACTTTTGCCTCAAATTCCAATGTTTCGAATGGCACAAATTTTGTAATAGAAATCTCGGGGTTATTAACTGGTCGCAACTGTTCTGAGCGTATAGCTTGAGGATATATTTGATTGATTGCTTCCTCTAGGAACTCTGATTGTAGCGCCGCTTGGTCTATTTGTTTTTCTACTAATGCCTGCGGGGCTTTGCCTTCACGAAAGCCAGTAACTTTAACATTTTTTGATAGCTTTTTAATTACTGTGTCTTTGATTAGCTCTAATTCCTTAGTGTCGGAGACAACCGTAATTACAGCATCTGTTTCTTGTGAGATAGTGTGTTTAACTTGCATAGATAACCACTCTAACAGATAAGGCAACAATTTACTAGGCTACATAATCAGAACCGCAATATTTGTGATAAAACGATAAACATAGCTGAGAACCAAACTAGCTCTGATGTAGCATTACGCCAGGATTCATGTTCAGCCCACTGAATTTTTGCATGAAAGCGCCGAATTGGCCCCATTGGCTTGTTTTTCTTGCCACTTAATTCCGATATCCATCTTGGTAACCACATAAGATCAGGGCTAGCGCAGGCAATACCACTCGCTATAATCAGCAACCAATTGGCTGGCTGTAGGGCGGCAACAACTATTAGTAGCGCCATGGCTGCACCCATGTCAGAACTTAGAACATAAAGAAACTTGGTGTCAGTGTGTTTTCCTAAGCCATAGTGGGGCAAAGCATCTAAGACAAAATGCGCCATGAGGGCTAGTGGTATTGCGACAATTGGGTTTACCACAGCAGCCCCCACAACCATGCCAGTAATGACGTGGTTAGTTGCTGTCATTTATTTACTTAGGGCCTTGATTATTTGCTGAACACTCAATACCTGTGAGGTGCCTGTCGTTAAATCTTTTAGTCCGTATTTCTTTTGCTCGAGTTCTGAATCACCAATAAAGATCACATATTTTAAGCCTTGTTTATCTGCGTTTTTTATCTGTTTATCTATCTTTCTGCCAGTTGAATCGACTGAAACATTAACGCCAGAGTCACGTAGTTCTGAAACCACTTCTTGTGCTCTTATGTAATTATCACCAATCACACAAACAGCCACATCTGTTTCTGGCGCTATATCTGGCAATAATTTGTTAGTTTCAAGAAAATTTTGTAAAGTAACATCCCCCATGCCGAAGCCAACTGTTGGGATTGGTTCAACACCGAATAGGCCAACCAAACCGTCGAAGCGTCCGCCTCCAAACATTGACCTGTTATTAGTAGGGCTTGTATCAAAGACCTCGAAAACTATATCTGTGTAGTAATCGAAACCCCGCATAAGCGATATGTCAAACACTGCATTATCAATTCCAATTTTTTGCAGTGAATCTAATACATTAACTAGCTCTTTGACCGAGCTAAGCTCTTTTAGTTCTTCCGGTAACTCGGTAATGTCACTTATTTGCAACAGCTTCGTGATCTGCGGAGCATTAGTGCCAACTAAATCTTTTAGTTGTTGCTTAAATTTGTCTGCAGGCAATTTATTCATTCGATCAATTAGCTTAACCAGGTCGCGTACGACTCGTTTATCAAGCTTAAAGTAACCAGAGAGCACGCTGTCGACTAATTTTCGACTGTTTAGCCTGATCTGATACGTGTCGGTCACAGCACCATACTCTTTCAGTATGCTGTCAGCAATTTGGATCATTTCAAGCTCTGCCGAGACATTATCAATACCAAATACATCGACATTGAGTTGCCAGTGTTCACGCAACCGACCACGTTGTGGCCGCTCATATCTCCATAAGTTTGGTATAGAGTACCAGCGGGCTGGGTAGGCCAGCTCTTGGCGCTTGCCAGCCACCATTCTGGATACGGTTGGCGTCATTTCGGGCCTAATAACAACTTGACGACCACCCCTGTCTTCGAACTGATAGGTCTGTTCGTTTACGATCTCTTCGCCTGATTTAGCCGTATAAAGATCTAGCGGCTCAAGGATTGGGGCATCGTACTCTTGGTAACCGTATTTTTCTACTACGCGCCGAAGAACAGCAAACATATATTTCTGAATTCGTTTATCCTCAGGATAAAAATCCCGAGCCCCTTTGTATGGTTGTGTTGAAAGACTCATAATTTACCTCAATTATACCTTATTTTTTCTTAATCGAATTCGTACTGCTTCGGCGTGTGCCCGCAAACCTTCAGCCTCTGCTATTGCTGTAATAGTAGGAGCTAATGATTTCAAACCTTTGTATGACAATGACTGGAATGTAACCTTTTTGACAAAGCTATCCAGCGAAACACCACCATAACTGCGCGCCCAACCACCCGTAGGAAGTGTGTGATTAGTACCTGAAGCGTAGTCACCTGCACTTTCTGGTGAGTAGTTGCCTAAAAATACTGACCCAGCATTTGAAATCTCGCTGACCACTTTTTCTGCATCTTTTATGTTTAAAATAAGGTGTTCGGGTGCATACGTGTTTGCAAATTTTATCGCCTCATCGATTGATCCAAGTTTAACAATATACGAATTCTCAAGGGCAGCTCGTACAATATCCTTCCTGGGCAAGCCTTGAGACTGTAATTTTAATAGTTTCTTCACGGCCGCGATTAACACATCCTCTGTTGATACAAGGACTGCCTGACTGTCAGGGCCATGTTCTGCCTGGCTTAATATATCTGCTGCAACAAAAGCTGGATTTGCACTATTATCTGCGATGACCATCACCTCAGAAGGACCTGCTGGCATATCAATTGCGACACCGTACTCACCCGCAAACTGCTTGGCCGTAGTTACAAACTGGTTGCCTGGACCAAAGATTTTATCGACCTTTGGCACTGATTCAGTCCCTAACGATAGGGCAGCGATCGCTTGAATGCCGCCGACGTTAACAACGGTAGTGGCTCCCACCAACAATGCAGCATAACAGATTGCCGGTGCAAGCTTTTCGCCTACACTAGGAGGGGTACACAATACAATTTCTTTGCAACCTGCAAGCTTAGCAGGAATGCCTAGCATCAGTACCGTTGAAACTAATGGTGCGCTGCCTCCGGGGACATACAGACCCACTCGTTCTACTGGCCTAGACTCCCTCCAGCAAACTACTCCAGGCATTGTACTGACAGTTTCTTGCAGTATGTCCGTTTTTTGAGCTAAGTGGAATTTCTTGATATTCTCTGCTGCCAGGTTAATGGCTATTCGTAAAGCCATCGGGGTTTTGTCGGCCCACTTTTTAAGATCTGCGTCTGCCGACACAATACTACTAAGGTCAACTCCATCAAACTTTTTTGTATAGGTTCGCAAACTCTCATCTCTACGCTTATAAACATCGGCAAATATTTGTCGACATAGCTCTTTAGTTATTGGAACATCGAACGCTGTGCGTTCACAAATTTTCGGCCACAAGTCTGGTTTAGGATAACTATATGTTTTCATTGTCTCCCCTCCTAGCTATTAATATGGGATTGATGCCCATTATCTTCTCGACAATGGCTAAACCATTTATCTTTAATGTATCGCCTTTGCTGACTATGTCAACAGCTGCATCACACCCAACCAGACCTGGCATAATTTCAATACTCCCTGAATAAACATCCCCGTCAGCAGCATATATATTTACATCATTTGTTGCTGCATAGTTGTTTACGATATTAGGAAAACTCGTAGCCACTCTTATCAGTTTTCCATTGTAACCTGTTGGTCGTTCTGGAAAGGCACGTGAGCGTACTAGGTCAGCACGCTCCCTTGGTGCAAGCAGTGCTAAATAACACATAGGTTGGCCTATCCTTAGGTATGCTATGTATTTTCGATACATATTCTCTTTCTCCAGATACTGGTCGATACCAGTCACCCCAACGTCTCCAAAACCATTACCAACAAGTTTAGGTACATCACTAGCACTCACACTAAAGAATCTCCTACCTAGCGATATAGCTGAGTATTCTCTTTCCTTAAATTTCGGAACTTCTATTCCTGTAGTTTCTTCGAATGCAACAACTGCAGATCGACAGTCTTTACTTTTTGGTAACAATATTCTTTCTGCCGACTGTGCGGCTTCTATCCAATTATTCACTATATTTCTCCTTTATTTATTATTTAATACTAAAAAACGCCAGAGTGATCTGGCGTTTGAATTTTCATAGAAATTAAAAACTAACCGATCAGCTCCGGCGACATATGTACATGATGTAGATTAGTTAGATAAAGCATAATCACTATTATATTCTTCTTACGTTTATTTGTCAATACACGATCTGGTGGGCGAGAAAGGACTTGAACCTTCACGCCTTGCGGCACATGCTCCTAAGGCATGCGTGTCTACCAATTCCACCACTCGCCCGTAGATGAGTATGACAAGAGAAATTTTAACTGATTCGGCGATAAAATGCTAGCTCAGAATCGCCATAATTTTTTCGTGATAACTCCAGGAACTGTTCAGCATCAATCGGATACCTATAAGTTGGTGGCAAAGATGCAACAAGTATCCCTTTAACTTTTATATGTCTAATTAGTTTGTCCAAAACACCCGGGTGGACATCGTTGTACGGAGGATCGAGAATTACGACATCGAATGTCATGTCTTTATGCCGGTCTGACCATCCCCCGGCATTGGCCTTAATCACTGTTGCGCAGTTTGTTAGATCGAGCTTTTCGACATTAACTACAATAGTTTGATAAGCTTTGTTATCTGTATCAATTATCGTTGAGCTGGCACCACGGCTACAGGCCTCAATACCGATAGCGCCGCTACCTCCAAATGCATCTAGTACTTTTAATCCATTTATGTCGCCTAGAGACGAAAATAACGCCCCACGTATTTTTTCTGACATGGGATGAGTACGATGCCCATTGGGTGAAGTTAATGTTCGCCCGCCCAATTTTCCTGAGATTACTCTCACAGTTTTTCCTGAAGACCAGCTTCAACCATAGCAAGATACCAAGTAAGCGTAACTGTTTGAACAATTATTGGTCCTAGCTTGTGACGTACCTGCCATGTCATTTTTGGTGTCCAGCCCTTTTTAGCATAATTATTATACATATCCAGTACGGCTATCTCTCGTGCAGCTCTTACAAATAGTTCTGAGACCCCAATTTCCTGGGCATTTATAATCATTTTTTTCTTAGGCACGGCTTCATTAAAAGTAAGCGGTTTAATGATGGCTGCTACGCCAAATTCAAAAAATCCATGCGTGCTTAGTAGACCTCTAGGCCCCCACATTTTCCAATTGTTTTTTATCATGTCCCTTTTGGTATCGCCAGGCATGACAAGTTTTGTTTTCATACTGTCTCTGGTGCTTAGAGGTTCTCCGCCTCTAATATCAGTCAATTTTTCTTCATATGGGTAATGGTGAGCTGGGGTAAGACCGTCAACAATTGCGTGTGCTAACCATGCTGCCTCGAAACTACTCCGTTCATTATTTTTGGCCTTTAAATGGGCAATAAGATGTTCGTAGTGCTGGTCTATTAACATGACTATTTCTAAGTCGTCGTCGTCAAACGGGTTGAAATAATGCCAAGGTTCATCTTTGGCAGGACTCTTTCTTTTAATACCGTCTGGGCCATTTTTACCTTCAAAAACTAATATTGATCGGATCTTCGGGAAACTATCTTTACTGCTGGTAATTTTAGATAAATGTCGCCTAGAAACACTGTCTAGTTTTTGATGAGCACCAACAATACGCCCAGAATATTTAGTTAATGTTGTTCCTGAATACACTTTTTGGTTAATTCCCCTGGTTAATTTAGATTTGTTACTTTTCTGAGATTACTGACATTACGTTGCAGCTCTGGGTATTTTACCAACTTTTCCTTCTTTTCAATAAATTGTTGGGCTGCGTTCTTGGCAGCTTCAATCATTTTAACATCCGAAAGATTGGCTATTCTTAGATCTATGACGCCATGTTGAGCCGTACCGTAAATTGCTCCAGGACCACGAATTTCTAAGTCGAGTTCGGCTAAATCAAAACCACTATGATTTTCCACTAGAGCACGTAGCCGCCTTGAAGGTTGATTACTGTCACTTAACACTAGATAACAATAACCCTTATGGGCGCCTCTACCAACTCTCCCACGCAGTTGGTGTATCTGAGCCAAACCGAATCTTTCTGGGCTGAGTACTACTATTACTGTTGCGTTGGGTATATCTATACCGACCTCTATGACCGTAGTCGTAATAAGAACTTGCGTTTTTCCTTTGGAAAAGTCATTCATTACCTTTTCTTTTTGATCAGATTTGAGTTTTCCGTGGAGTAAACCAACTTTGTATTTTACAAGTTTACCTACTCTTAGTGTTTCGTACGTGGCGATGACGGAATCGTAGGATTCAGAATTATTCTCATCTATCATTGGGCAAACAATAAAGACTTGTCTGCCTTCCTCAATTTGCTTAGATAACGAATCATACATTTTATCCGTAGAATTTGGAGAAACAAGTTCCGTTTTTACTACTTGCTTACCTCGGGGTAGATCAGACATGACACTTATATCCATCTCGCCGTAAATTACTAATGCAAGGCTTCTAGGAATAGGCGTCGCCGTCATTGATAATACATGTGGCATCGTACCCGCCTTTGATACTATTTTTTTTCTTTGATCAACACCGAACCTATGCTGTTCATCAATTACTACAAGTGCAAGATTGTTCATACTTACGCTCTCCTGAATTAGGGCGCTTGTTCCAATAATTAGACCAGTTCTACCGTCTGACAACGTGCTTAGTGCATTTTGTTTTTGTTGTTGGGTCATACTCCCCAGTAGTAAACCAACTTTGTCACTCATGTTCATCGGGCTCAATAATGTTGTCATTGTCTCTGCATGCTGCCGAGCTAGTATTTCAGTCGGTGCCATAATTGCAACTTGAAATCCGACGTTCATCACCATTAGCGCAGCCATGCATGCTACTACAGTTTTCCCTGAGCCAACATCTCCTTCAACTAGCCTGTTCATTGGCTGAGTGTTCTGAAGGTCATTGTAAATTTGCCAAACAACCTTGCGTTGTGAATTGGTAAGTTTAAATGGTAGTGAAGCAACGAAATTTTGGGCCTTAACTTCGTCAAACTCTATAGAAACCGAATTATGACTGGCATTCTCATATTTGTTGAGGAGCGAAGCAAGCGATATCTGGAATACTTCTTCAAATCCTAACCTGGATTTGGCTAGTTCAATGTCGTCGTTTTCATCCGGAAAATGTAATTTTTCTAAAGCACGAGAATGTGAGACAAGGTTCTGTTCTTTGACTACCCATTCAGGTAACGTTTCGTCAAGTTTTGCGATATTAGGCAACAAGTTTGCGATAATTTTTCTTAGTTGAGTTGATTTTAGACCTTTAGTTGCTCTATAGGTAGGTACTATCCTAGCACTATGAATAGGAAAATCACTTACTAGCTCTACTGATGGGTTGGTAATGCTCAAACGTTGGCTTCTGAGCTGAAACTCACCTCTTACAAAATATTCCTTTTTATTATCTATACTATCTGCCCTATAAGGCTGGTTGAACCAAATCAATCTGACACTACCTGTTTCATCACTAGCAACAGCCTCTGTTATATTCAACCCTCGCCGTGCATATCTGCTTTTGGCGTGTTTAATTACGACCTTAACTGTAACCATGCCGGGGTGAAGTTGAGATATTCTCGTGACATTTGTAAAGTCATCGTACTTCCGGGGATAATGGTCGATTAAGTCTCCTACTGTTCTGATGCCCAGCTTTGCAAGTTTGCTTGCTACAACATCACCAACACCGTTAATAACAGTTACCTGATCGTCTAGATTCATACTGATTACTATTATAGTCTACGCTGCTTTTTTGATAAGAAAGAATACACTGGGGCCAAAATATGTTTTGGCCAATGGTGCTTGCAGAAGTCTTTCGACGCTAAGCATTACCGACTCTGGCATAACCTTCTTGAGACCTGGGCTTCTTAAGTTAGACACTGATAAAACTTTATCAACCTTGAGACCAGCGTGAGATAACTGTTTTATAACGGTTTTGGGATTATGGTTAACGAACGGTATCTCTTTATTTCGTTTGTTTTTCTCAGATCTAATATCAATTGGTTCTTCAGGAAGTCTTTTACCTTTTACAAAATGTTTCAGTCGGTTTCTGGCGTGAGCATAATTGGCAACCTCTAAGATTAGTAAGCCATCGTCAGATAACACGCGTGCTAGTTCTTTGAACTCACTAGATGGGTCGGGTAAATGATGCATGACTCTTATCATGGTAATCAAGTCTAGCTCACCGTTGTCAAAATCTAATGCGTCAGCTTGTGTCAGCTTCTGATCGACGTCTGGATAGTCTTTTAAGAAATCTTTTGCAATATCAAGTTGTTGTTTAGAGGGTTCTGCTAGGGTAACTTGGTCTGCATACTCTTTTAACAATACGCATAACCGTCCGTATCCCCCGCCAATGTCTGCTGCATGTTCAAAGTGCTTACCTTTTAACAAACGAGCTATAGCAATTTCTTCTGAGGCATGTTCATACTCACGACCATCCCAATATTTGAGATAATTATGCTTAGGATCGTTGTATTGGTCGGCTTTCTTTGTTGAATTTTTCGTCATAACCGATGCAGTATAGCAGTATGCTATTTCTTAACCAAGGCAAAACTATTCTTGCCTCGTTTAATCAAATTATAGCCGTCACGAAACTCTGGTATCTGTCCATCTTCAATCTTCTGGCCATTGACACTCAACGCGCCACTGTTAACAAAATTACGAGCTTCTGAATTACTACTAGCAAGTTCAGCTGATACAAAAATTGGATAAATATCAGGTTGAAAATCTACTACTTTGAGTTCTGAACTCAGAATAGCCATATCTTTATCATCAAGTTCTAAGAAATCCCCCCCGCTAAACAGTACTTGGCTAACTTTCTCGGCAGATTTAGCACGCTCAGCTCCGTGCACAATAGTTGTGACCTCACGAGCTAAAGCTTTCTGCGCAAGTCGACTTGATTTATCACTATTGAATTCACTAATAATTTTTTCTACTTCGATTTTTTCCAGCGAAGTGTACGTCTTGATATACTCCTCACAACCATGGTCATCCAAATTTAACCAAAACTGATAGAATTCAAACACGCTGGTTAACTTATCGTCCAGCCAAATTGCACCACCCTCTGACTTGCCAAACTTAACACCTGTCGATTTATTAATAACTAGTGGTGTGGTCCAAACATGCGCTTCTTTGCCAGTCTTACGTCGTATCAAATCAACGCCTGTAATACTATTTCCCCACTGGTCAGCACCACTTAGTTGTAAGGTAACGTCATAATTATTGAACAAATGCAGAAAATCATAACCCTGAATCAGAGAGTAACTGAACTCAGCATAGCTTATACCGGCACCTTCTTCGCCTAATCTTGACTGAACAAAATCTCTAGCCAACATTTGTCGCATTGGAACATGCTTGCCAACATCTCTAAGAAATTCTAGGTAGCCAATTTCTTTAAACCAGTCGAAATTATCTACAACTTCGAAATCTACACCAGCAAATATTTGCTTGTACTGAGCGACTATAGCTTTTTTGTTGTATTCGACTTCTGTCTCTGTCTTCAAGTCTCTTTCCTGGGCCTTGCCATCAGGATCACCAATCAAGCCTGTAGCACCGCCTACAAGTAAAACCGGTGTGTAGCCATGATGAATGAAAACTTTAGCCATCATAGCAGCTGCGAGATTTCCTATAGTCATCGAAGGAGCACTTGGGTCTACACCCCAGTAGAATTTCATCTTATTGCCATCTAGATCTTTAATATCTTTTAGCGTAGTTTGGCTAACAAAGCCACGCCAAGATAAGTCTTCTGATAATGTCATTTTGCTCATATGCTTAACAGTATATAACACTTGATATATTGTGATCACATTTTTCATTGCTTAAGCGGGTTATTTGCTATAATATTAACCAGCACCTCGTATATATGAATTTGGGAGATAATTTAGTTTTATGGGAAAAAAGCCAAAAGGTCGTAAAACGACCAATAAATCTAGGCAATTAGGGCGTAAAAAGAAGAATACCTTTACTACTAAAAGTGGTCAGACTATAAAGTTAAATCGTTCTATTAGTGACAAGCTAAAGGCCAGAAAAGATTCAAGAGCAGTTAAAAAAGCTAAGAGATTGTCTGGTATGCCTAAGTCTAGAGTAAAACGCTTCTTTTTTCGTTTACAGCCAAAACGTCTAGCCAAATATTGGTTTAGTCGTGAAGGTGCCATTATGGCTCTGAAAATTCTTGGTATAAGTATTATAGTTGGTTTTTTGCTACTTGTTGGATTATTCGCCTACTACCGTAAAGACCTACCGAACTTAAAAGATATATCTGGAAACAATCTCGGGGGAAGTAATCGATATTATGACCGATCAGGTGAAGTTCTTCTCTGGGAAGACTTCGACGCCGTCAAGAGAATCCCAGTAAAAGATGATGCCATTTCGCAATATATTAAAGATGCTACCGTAGCTGTTGAAGATAAAGACTTCTTTAAACACGGTGGGTTCGACGTGCGGGGTATTACTAGGGCAGCCATAAAGAATGTCACAGGTTCTGGTGATAGTCGCCAAGGTGGCTCGACAATAACCCAACAATTAGTAAGGTTGACTCAGAAGGGTGTCGGTAGCGAACAGACGTATCAGAGAAAACTCAAAGAAATTATCTTATCTATCGAGTTAGAGCGAAGTTATAATAAAGGCGAGATACTGAGTGGATACCTGAACACAGCGCCCTACGGTAATGTTCAGTATGGTGTGGAGTCTTCTACACGAGATTACTTCCAAAAGTCTGCCAAGGATTTAACCCTTGATGAGGCAGCCTTCTTGGCAGCAATACCTAAATCACCTTCGATACTCTCTCCATACGGACCCAGATACAATCCTGAGGCACTTGTTGGGAGACAGCATTATATTCTTGATTTAATGCAGGAGCAAGGCATGATAACAGAAGAGCAGCGTGATGGAGCGAAGAAAGTTGATACACTTGTAAAAGTTAAAGAAGTTAAGCCAAAATATCAGGGTATAAAAGCCCCTTACTTTGTACTATTAGCAAAACAGCAATTAGAAGAAAAATATTCGACAGAGACCGTTCTTCGGGGTGGCTGGAAGATCACCACGACTCTAGATCTTAAGTTGCAAGAACTGGCTGAACGCAAAGTCAGTGAAGGCTATGGTAATGTAACACGCGCTGGATTTGATAATGTCGGCTTTGTTGCTGAAGATGTTACAAATGGTCAAATGGTTGCCGTGGTAGGAGGTATAGATTTCTTCAATAAAGAATTTGGTGAGAATAACTACGCTCACTGGAGACTGCCTCCGGGTTCAAGTTTTAAACCTTACGACTATTTATCTGTTTTGGAAAACACTGATAACTTTGGCGCCGGGTCTGTTCTGTATGATACACAGGGCCAACTAGAAGGATATCCTTGCACTAACAAAGCACAGCCTAAACAAGGAGGAAACTGCCTCTGGGACTATGACTTTAGGTTTCCTGGCCCACTTACGTTGCGCTATGCACTTGGTGGCTCGAGAAATGTCCCTGCAGTTAAATCTATGTTGATAGCAGGAATCGATAAAACTATTGAAACCGCCGAAAAACTTGGATTACCTAGTGGGTATAGTTGCTATGCTCCTGACGTAGAAGATGTACAATTTGCTAAAGAAAGTGAAGAAGCTCAGTGTTATTCTAGCTCAGCTATTGGTGATGGAGCCTATCTAATGCTCGATGAACACGTACATGCTTATTCAACTATCTCTAGGAATGGCAATAAGTTGCCCCAGACCTATATTCTAAAAATCGAGGATGGCGGCAATAAAATAGTCGACGAGTGGAAGCCAGACAAAGGTGAACAGGTTGTACGACCTGATTCAGCATATATTGTTGCTGACATGATGGCTGATCCAAATGCCAGTTACTTTACTAACAAACCACACCGTAATAATGGTTGGGAATATAGTCTAAAAACCGGTACTACTAATGACTCAAAAGATGGTTGGTTAATGGGATTCTCTACTAAGTACTCGGCTGGAGTTTGGGTAGGGCACCACACTAGACGCGTTGCGACCAGATCATTCATGGAAACAATGACACAGCCAATATGGCAAGGCTGGATGAATGAGGCGCACGACGGTATAGAGCCCGTCAAACGGGAAAGACCAAGCGGTGTTCAGGAATTACCTGCCTATGTTGTCAGACAACATGTCGGGCTTGGATCAAGAGAGCCTAGCCCTGCTACCGACCTGTACCCGTCGTGGTATCAACAAAATAAAAAGAAAGCCGGCGAGAAGAAAACAATAGACATAATCTCTAACAAGTTAGCTACAGATTGTACTCCATCAAGAGCACGTAAAGAAACTATAGAAAATGCAAGTAGCTTCTCAAGTGATCCTTATGTGAACGGGGGTAGTGGTGCGAATGCCAATACTTCCGAAAAAGATGATATTCATAAATGTGATGATGCCAAACCCGCAATTACAATAACAAGTACATCGTCACCGTGTACTACATCGTGTACGATATACGCTATAGTTGCTCAAGGTACGCACTCGCTCACTGGTGGTGGCGAACATGGGGGTGGTGTCATTAATGTAGTTATAGATGGACAGGTCGTTCAGTCATTCCCTGCTAATCAAACTACGCTAACATTTAGCTTTAATGGTACGGGAAAGAAGAGTGTTAAGGTTGAACTGGTTGATAGTGTACTTTACGAATCTAGTGATACCACGACCATTAATTTCTCTAAAGCGGTGACCCCACCTCCGTCGAGCTCACCACCTACCCTAGATAACTCAGGAGGAGCAATTACTAGTCCACACCCTGTTTTAATTACTTGGTCAGACGGGACTGGGCCGTTCACAGTAACTGTTGATGGCTCTGCATATCCAGGTTGTGATGGTATTTCAGTCCGTGAATGTAATATCATACTTAATGATGGGGGCGGAACTGTAACAGAAAGAACAGTTACAGTTACAGACTCAAACAGCGACTCTAGTAGTATTATATTTACTTTCTAGTCTGAGCCGTGGTTGCGAAGATCATTTTGCCTGCGACTGATTGATGAATTTTTGTTACCTCAGCATCAACCAACTTACCTTTGTGCTTTGCAGCTCCGTCAATTACTACCATTGTGCCATCTTCAAGATAACCTACTCCTTGTTTTGGGTTGCTGCCCTTTTGCATAATCATGACTTTGATCTGCTCCCCTGGCAAAGCAACAGGCCGTAATTGTTGAGCAAGTTCATTCACGTTTAGCACCCTCACACCTTCGATTTCTGCAAGTTTTGCAAGATTGAAGTCCGTTGTGTAAAGCTCTGCACCAATATTTTTTGTCAGTTTTAAAAGTTTGTCATCGGTTTTAACTTCATCTTTAACGATGTCTCTCTCGATGGTTACGTTAGAATACTTATTGGATTGAAGTTCCTTGACCACATCCAGCCCAAACCTAGCCCGTTCGCGCTTATGCGAATCTTTGCCATCTGCCAATAGCTGGAGTTCGCTTAGTATAATTGCCGGTACAATCAAGTTTTCTGGTACAAACCCAGATCTAGCCAGTTCAACAATCCTGCCATCAATAAGTGCACAAGAATCTAAGACTACTCGACGACTTTTCTTTTGCTTAGTTTTAGGCGGTTTGTAATTGTAGACAAGGATGGCGAGTATAGCTACTAGAAGTGCTGTCTGAATATAACTTATCATCAGTTTTTTTCGAGCAGAGTATTAAGGGCTGTTTTAATATCAGTAATGCCGGCATAATTATTCAGCTTTTTGCTTACTTTGGGACCAACACCGCCTTCGAAACCTAGCTTTGTGGCTTCCTCTACTCGCTTCTCGATATACGGTACGTGGCGGATTTCACCTGACAATCCAACCTCTCCAAAGACAACGACATTCTTTTTTAGTAGTAGCCCTTTTGTAGCTGAAGCTAGTGCCATACACACGGCCAGATCACTTGCAGGTTCAGTTAATTTAATCCCACCTACAATATTTACATATATATCTTGATCGGATAAATCAAGCTTTGTACGGCGCTCAAGCATCGCGACGAGTAAGTTAAGGCGGTTAATGTCCATCCCACTCGCAGCGCGTTTTGGATAGCCGTAACTAGTACGATTAACCAAGGCTTGGACTTCAACCAGCAATGGTCTGGTACCTTCCAATGTAGCCAATACAATCGACCCATCAGTAACTTGGCGCTCAGCTAACAATGCAGCCGATGGATTGCTGACAACCGTCATACCCCTCTCTGTCATCTCATATATTGCTGTTTCTGAAGTAGAACCGTATCTATTCTTTATTGTCCGTAATATTTTAAACCCGCCATAACGATCTCCTTCCAATTGAAGTACTACGTCGACAACGTGTTCTAGAACCTTTGGCCCTGCTATAGAGCCTTCTTTTGTGACATGACCAACCAGCAACACGGCTGTGTCAGATTGTTTCGCAGCAGCAGTTAAAAGTTGCGTGCTATTTGTAATCTGACTGACAGTGCCGGCAGCAGAACTAATAGCTTGGCAAGTCATAGTCTGAATAGAATCAACAATTACGAGTTGATACTTACCGCTTGCAATACTTGCCGCCACGTCGTCGCTACTACTACTAGTCGCAAGTTGCAATGTTGAGCTATCAACCCCCAACCTGGTAGCTCTCAAACCAATTTGATGCGAAGACTCTTCTCCACTTACATATAAAACTGTTTGATTTTTAGCGATGTCGTTCGCAATCTGCAGCAGTATTGTGCTTTTACCTATTCCAGGCTGACCTGCCATTAGATTAACACTTCCCCTAACAATTCCGCCGCCCAGCAAAGTATCGAATTCTTGCATAGAACTAGTCAATCGCTTGTGGTCGTTGGTCAATGATTTTTTTACACTACTTGTTGTGAGTGACTGGCCTTTGGTGATCATTTGCCCAACTGAGGACTGAATAATCTCTTCTGACATAGTATTCCACTCACCGCACCCATAACACTTACCACTCCAAGTTTGTGAAGTTAGACCACAGCTAGAACAAGTAAACTGCACCACATCTTTTTTTGCCATAATATTAGTGTACCAAACTACTCCGTATTTATTGTCTTTGGTCGACTATCAATAGCATTTATTAGTTCATTTTCTTGTGTGACGATTTTATTATACTCAGCTAGAATATTATTGTATTGATCGATCATAGACGATACGACCTGGACCTCTGCGTTATATGCGTTCACCCGATTGTTGTAACTAACAACTTGGATATTAAATGAGGTCGGATTAGCATTATGCCTACGGCTCTCCAGATCTTTAAACTCAACAGACAATGCCAAAGCTTCAGTTTCTAGCTGTTTGTTCTTGCTATCAATCTGGATCTTCAGTTTCTCAAGTTGTTGCTTATTTTGCTCGGCTTTGGATTCTAGCTCACTGAATGCTTTTTCATACTGCTGAGAAAGTTTTACAACTATTGACCTGTCTTTAAAATATCGGCTGTAATATTCTTCGAGTTCAGGTGATATATCCGCAACTTCTGTGGCTATGATTGAATGTAACTCGTTAGGAACCACCGAAGGGTCCTTATCATGATATGATTTGACCGTAGCGATAATTCGATCGTCTTTTACATTGCGTAACTCTTGTGCCGTAAGTTTATCAATTCTTTCTCTATCCTTACTGGATAGTCGTTCGTATGCAGCGTGAAGCATTTCGTGTGCCGCTGTTACTTCCTCTACGCCATTTAGCCGTTCATCCTTGACGTCATATAGATATATACCCGCAGGTGATATAAAACATCCTAAAACTATACTTTGTTCGCTATCACTGCAACTTTGATTAAACTCAGCCCTACCCTGCAAGGTCGGCCAGTTAACATAGAACAATTGTTTGCCGTCGTCAGTCATTGTAGTGGCCGTAGCTAGCTGAGCTATTTCGGACGAAGGGATATAATCTCTGAGTCTAATCCAATCAAAAATCGTTTGTTTTTGCCAGAATCCAAATGCAATAACAATTAGTAAACTGAATAATACCGTGATTGATGCTGTCTGTTTTTTAGGTTTCACTCTAAAGATAGTTTACCACTACTCAGCTGCAAGGTCGTAAACTAGTTCCTTGTTTCGTACGCCAATCTTTAGAATAGTACCTTTTTGGTAATTATCTTCTAGAATTTTCAGTGATATATGGTCCTCGATCGTATCTTGTATTAGTCGACGAAGTGGGCGTGCGCCATTAAGTGGGTCGTAGCCATGCTCTAGCAAGTACTGTTTGGCCGGTGAAGTTACTTTTATACCTATGCCGTGTTTCACTAGTCTCGTTTTCAGTTCGTCAATTTGTAAATCCATAATCTGCATTACATTCTTTTTGGTCAATGCACGAAATACCACTGTCTTATCAAGACGATTAAGCAGCTCGGGTCTTAGCATCTTTTTTAGTTCTTCTTGTACTTTTTCCTGATTGCTAGCATGCACAGAATCTAGGTTACTTTCATCGCGTTTAGTAGCCACGTGGAACCCCAGTTGCGCTTCTTTTTGTAACTTTTCAGCTCCGAGATTACTGGTCATTATTATAATTGTGTTGGTAAAATCAATTTTTCGGCCTTTTGCATCTGTGAGTACGCCATCCTCTAGTATCTGTAATAACATGTTGAATATTTCTGGGTGAGCCTTTTCTATTTCGTCAAACAGAACAAGGCTGTATGGCTGGCGCCTGATCTTATCAGTTAACTGACCGCCCTCGTCGTAACCAACGTAACCGGCTGGGGCACCGACTAATCTAGATGCGGTATGTCGTTCGCTAAATTCACTCATATCAATTTTTACTAACGAATCCTCGTTACCGAAAAATTCTCTAGATAAGACACGAGCTAATTCGGTCTTGCCAACTCCTGTTGGGCCCAAAAATATAAATGAGCCTATTGGACGCTTGCTGCTACCCACTCCTGCGCGGCTTCGACGGATAGCCTTTGAAACAGCGGATACCGCTTCATCCTGACCAATAACATGTTTGCTGATAATTTTCTCTAGATTTAGTAGATATTTAGCTTCTGATTTGATGACCTTGGTTACTGGGACACCTGTGATCCTTGCAACAACTTCTGCAACATCATCATTGGTCATTATTAGGCTTCTAGCTGTTTTACCATTTTTTTCTAACTCGGCTAGACGTTTATTTATTTGGCTTGCTCGTTGCTTGTATTCAGCAGCCTTTTCATAGTCTTCGTTGTCAACCGCATCTTCTATGCGATTATTGACTAGTTTTAGTTCTTTCTGGAGTTTACGGATCTCTGGTGGAGTTTTTCCTTTATCAATCCTTATATGTGCGGCAGTTTCGTCAAGAAGATCAATTGCCTTGTCAGGCATAAACCTATCGTTAATATACCTTTTGGAAAGAGTGACGGTATCTTCTAGAACTTCGTCACTAATAGTCACTCCATGAAATTCTTCGTAATGTTTTCGTAGGCCTTTCAAAATTGCCAGTGTCTCCGGCAGGGTTGCTTCAGGTACTTGTATAGGCTGAAAACGTCTTTCGAGTGCTGCGTCTTTCTCGATGTGTTTCGTGTATTCTGTAGTTGTAGTAGCCCCTATGAGCTGGATCTTACCTCTAGCCAGGGCAGGTTTAAGGATATTGCCTGCATCCATCGCTCCTTCTGCAGCACCTGCACCCACAATTAAATGTAATTCATCTATAAATACAATACATTTCTTATCATTTTCGAGTTCGGACATTACCTTTTTAAGGCGTTCTTCGAATTCACCGCGATACTTAGTGCCAGCAATCATCCCAGCAAGATCAAGCATAATTATTCGTTTATCTAACAAACTGTCAGGGACATCTTCGGTAATAATTCTTTGGGCCAATCCCTCGACAATTGCTGTCTTTCCAACCCCAGGTTCACCAATAAGAACTGGGTTGTTTTTAGTACGCCTATTCAAAATAGTTACGACTCGTCTTATTTGAGCTTCTCGGCCAACTACGGGATCAAGTTTTTTAGCTCGAGCCTCAGCGGTTAAGTCTGTGCCAAAAAAGTCTAGAGCAGTTTTCCGTTGTTTTTTTGTTCGTTTGTGCGATCCAGTGCTGTTGTTATTGTATTGTTGCCTATTTAGGAACTGTTCCAGCTCTGTGATTAAACGATCGACATTGATGTTCATATCTTTGAGTAATGTAGTTGCACGGGCATTTTTTTGTGTCAAAATACTGTACAAAATATGTTCGGTCCCACAAAATTCTTGGCTGAATTCCTGGGCAAATTCAAAAGCCATTCGAAGTGTTAGCTTAGCTGTTTCGCTTAGCCCCTTACCTCCGTAATTTATAACGAGTGTCTTCGGTGTTAGATTTAAAGCTAATCTAGCTCGATCTAGAGTAACACCTGCTTCTTCCAGCACTTTAGAACCAATACTACTATCTTGTGCAAGGACCCCGAGCAATAAATGTTCAGTACCAATATATGCACTACCAAAGCTTCTTGCTATAGCATCCGCATGCTTGATACTTGCCTGAGCATTGTCCGTCAGGTTGTTTAAAAAATCATTAAAGTCTGGCGAGTTAGGCATCATATTTACTAAACCCCTTTATCTGCGTGTTTTTGCTTCGCATACTCACATAATACACAAACTAGCACTCGCGAGTCAAGAGTGCTAGTTTTTCATATACCTAGTTTGTTTTTACTTATCGGTACCGTGTTCTTCGATTGCTTCGAGCAGACTAGATTCCAGCTGTTCTTTCTTTTTAAGTTTTGGTGGCGCTACCTGTTTTGCTTCTGGTTTAGCCTCTGTTTCTTCGACCTCTTTTGGTTTTTCATCTTCAGAGACAATATCAATATCATAGCCGGTTAGTTTGCTAGCTAAACGTACATTCTGACCACTCTTACCAATGGCAATACTTAGTTGATCGTTTGGTACTGAGACTCTAGCTTTTTTATTCTTCTCGTCTAGAGTAACTTTATCTACCTTGGTTGGACTAAGTGCATTTACAATATATTCTTTGGTGTCTTCACTAAAAACAACAATATCAATTTTTTCTTGCTCACCAATTTCGCTCATAACCGCATTGACACGTGTTCCATGGCCGCCAACAAAAGTTCCGACTGGGTCCACGCCAGGTACACTACTGCTAACTGCTATTTTAGTACGAACACCACCTTCGCGGGAAATCCCTTTGATCTCTACGGCGCCACTTTCCATCTCTGGGACTTCTGATCTAAATAACCATTCAACAAATACTGTACTACCACGAGAAACAACAAGTTGTGGACCACGAAAACCACGCTCCACGTCTTTTAGGAATACTTTTAGTCTCTGCCCCGGGTAATAGCGTTCTCCTTGAATCTGCTCACTCATCGGCATAATACCCTGTGCCTTGCCAAGATCAACTCTGACTATTCGACCTTCCACCCGCGCAACAATTGCGTTAATGACTGTCCCGATTTTATCTTCGTATTCATTCATCACTATCTCGCGTTCAGCTTCACGTAATCTTTGCAAAATTACCTGCTTAGCAGTTTGAGCGGCAACACGCCCAAATGTGTCGATCTTTTGGTGGATTTCCATCATGTCACCAATGGCTGCATTCTTCTTCATAACTCCTGCATCTTTTAAGCTTATCTCATATTTATCGTCACCAACTAGTTCTACAACCTCTTTGGTTATATATGCATCAACTTCACCATTATTAAGGTTCATACTCACTCTAACTTCTTGTTCACGATCACCGTAGTCCCGACGATAGGCAGCTGCTAATGCTTGTTCTACCACCTCTTGCACAACATCTTCTGGCAAGTTTTTCTCCTCGGCAATAGTTTTTAAGGCCATTGCCAACTGTTTTATATCTAGATCCATTGTTTTTCTCCTTCTTGGTCTCTTAAATGAAAAGAACCGACCACTTTGGCCGGCTTGGAACACTAGTAATTGTACTAAATACAAAGATGGAAAGTCAAGTGGAGTGTTACAATAATCAGCATGAGTAAAAATGTGAAACGAATATTTAATGATTTTAAGCCAGAAAATTATGTCTTAGATCTTCGTCCAAATAAGGACAAAATGACCTTCGAAGGAACAGTTGTAATTACTGGAAAAAAAACTGGACGACCATCAAAGCGTCTGACGCTACACCAAAAAGGCCTCGTTATTACTGACTGCACTGTTCAGAAAAACGATAGAACAGGTGTAGTAAACATTGAGATAGAGCGCACTAACAATCACAATAACTACGACGAGCTGCGGATTCATACTAAATCATTAGTTTACCCTGGGCAGTACACTATTACACTCAATTTTAAAGGGAAAATTTCACCACAAATGAATGGTATGTACCCCTGTAACTTTGAAGATAATGAACATAAAAAAATGCTTATTGCCACGCAGTTCGAAAGCCACCATGCCCGAGAGGTATTTCCGTGTGTTGATGAACCAGAGGCCAAGGCCACTTTCGATCTAACCCTAACCACACCAAATAATGAAACAGTTATTGCAAACACACCGATCAAATCTCAAAAGCCAAACAAAGATCTAACTACAACGGTGTTTGAAACCACACCTATAATGTCCACCTACTTGTTGGCATTTGTTTACGGTGATATGGGTTATAAAGAAGCCAAAACCAAGGCTGGAGTAACCGTAAGAACATATGCAACTCCAGCAAATGTAAAGTACACTGATTTCGCTCTAGATGTAGCCGTTAAATGCTTAGATTTTTATAACGATTACTTCGGGATTCCGTATCCTCTTGAAAAATGTGACATGATAGCACTGCCCGACTTTGCCAGTGGAGCAATGGAAAACTGGAGCTGTATTACTTACCGTGAACAGTGCATGTTAGTAGACCCAAAGAACACTTCGCTACCCACTAAACAGTATGTAGCCATGGTCGTAGCGCACGAATTAGCTCATCAGTGGTTTGGTAACCTAGTTACTATGCGTTGGTGGACAGATTTGTGGCTTAACGAAGGGTTTGCCAGCTGGATAGAGTACATGGCAGTTGATCACATATTCCCTGAATGGCAAATGTGGACTCAATTTTCTGTTGACGAACAACACCGTGCGTTTAAGCTTGATGCTTTGGAACATACTCATCCGATTGAGGTGCCAATAAAACACCCCGATGAAATACGTAGCATATTTGACACTATTAGCTACAGCAAGGGTGCGAGTGTGATTCACATGCTGCACGCATATCTTGGGGCTAATAGTTTCCGAAAAGGGCTACAGCACTATCTTAAAAAACACTCCTATGCCAACACTGACACTGTGGACCTGTGGCAATCATTAGAAGATGTTTCCAAAGTACCTGTTCGACAATTCATGCATGCCTGGACCAGCCAGAGTGGTTACCCTGTAGTGTCAATCAACACTGAAGGCAAAACGACTGAAGTTTCACAACGACGTTTTTATATTAATCCGGAGCATCCTTCTGGCAGTAAAACTCTGTGGCCAATATCACTTCAGGCCAACAAATCATTTCCAGAAGTATTGAACAAAGGGTCTTTACAAATCAATGTCAAAGATGGCGACGGCATCAAGCTCAATCAAAATCAAACTGGGTTTTTTAGGGTAGATTACGATACAGAACAGTTACGAAGTTTGGGACAACAAGTTATGCTGGGTAAGCTTACACCTCTGGATAGACTCGGTATACTAAGTGACGTTTTTGAATGTGCAAAGGCCGGACATACATCTACTATCAATGCTCTATCTTTTTTGGAAAGCTTCGCGAACGAAGACAATAATGCGGTGTGGGACGTCATAGCAGCCAGCCTTGGGTCGACAAGGAACACAATGAACGATGAACAGCTTCGCGATAACATGAAACCATTCATTATCAAACTTACATCAATACAATATAAAAGACTAGGTTGGAAGCCAAAAAAGAATGAAAACTATTTTGATTCTTTACTAAGGTCAACAATTATTGGTCTAAACTGTAGCGCAGACGAAAATACCGCAGTAAAATCAGCGCTACTTATGTTCGACAAAGCAAAAACTACTGAAGATATCCAAGCAGACTTGCGTAGCACGGTGTTTAATACGACTGTTCGTGTTCGTAATAATCCAGATACATTTAACAAATTACTAGAAATGTACGATAGCTGTAACTTGAGCGAAGAAAAAACGACTATTGCCTCCGCGTTAACTGGATTTAAGGACAAAAAACTATACTCAAAAGCATTAGCTATGATTAAAACTGATGTGGTACGACATCAAGACATTAGCTATTGGATAATCTATAGTTTTTCTAATAGATTTGCACGCGAAGATACCTGGAAGTGGCTAAAGCTTAACTGGAAGTGGCTAGATAAATCTATTGGTAATGACCTAAGTTTCCATAGGTTTCCTTTATATGCAGCAAGTGCCTTTAGTGACCGGAAGTTTATACCAGAATATACGAAGTTTTTTGACTTACATAGAGATAGTTCACTGGAGCGTTCAATAGATCAGGGGCTAGAAACTTTGCAATGGCAATCAACTTGGCGACAACATGACCTAGAAAGTATTAAAAGTTACTTTAGCTCAAAGTAAACACTAGCAATTTTTTTGTCATAGGTTAAGTGTTATAGTCTTTCTGATGATTAGACCAGAAGTATCCGTGGAAAGCTACGCAGCTATAGATGAACTGTACGGATTTTATGACGAACACATCCAGAGTCAAGTTTTTGCAAGAACAGCACATTTTTTACTTAGTAAAATATACAAACCGACCACATCTTTTGCACTGGGTGCGGAGGATGCAATTCGTCAAGATATAGACGATGGCCGGAAATTGGCAATCGACCCCAATCACCTAACGGGTGACGACCAATACGTTGTTGTCGCTGTAGCTGAAAAAGAACAGGTTTTTCACCCATTAAGAGGAAATACAATTATTCCGACTGAGCCGTCTTTATCGTCTGCGTCATTAAAGCGAGGTGGCCAACTCTTAAGATGGGCCTGCGATGGCTTGGGCTCAATTCCTATTACGCGCAACGAAGACTATTTCGAGAGACAAGGAGTTGAGCTCACTCCTGAAAGAAAAGAACTAGTACGATATGGAGCGCAACGCGCCAGTCAAACTTGGGAATATAAAATTACTGAGCAACCAAATCACATTGCGTTTTTCCCGGAGAGTAATCGAAACCGAACTGATCATACTAAGGTTCAACCACATAAAACGGGGGTTATAAGGAGTTTACTGCAAGCATCGAATCAAGTTGGGATATCGATGGTCCCTTGGGGGATGTATTTTGGTGGCGAACCTACTGATTATAATAAGCTTGACGTACCAGACAAATATACTCCACATGTTCATGTGGGTATGCCAATTCAACTTGAACAATTTTCGTCACCAGATGAAGTAGTATCCGTACTTCGACCAGCTATGCAAGCCTGTGTTGATGTGGCAGTGAGAGCATGTCAAATTAGAGCAGCTTAACGCAGCAGATAAAGGTATACCGATAATGGACGGCGTAGAATACTTTAAACATTTTGAGACACCCGAATCTAGATTTTCAGAACGCGATAATCCAAACCTAGTAGAAATAAGTAGCGATTTGGCATACAAACTGAGAGCTCTATATTTCGTAGGCGATGTAGCCCTATTAGGATCACAAGAAACCCAACTAGCAAACCATGCAACACAAACAGTTTCCTCTCATAGACAACTACGAAACTTGATGGGGGCGATTGATTTAACCTATAAGCCCAACGACGATATGGCGGATCTTTCTGATAGTGGAGAACAAGACGTCGTACGTATGATTAAAAGCGAACGCGACACATTGAGTGGTAGATTTGCTGTGCATAACGACCTTTTACTTAGTCGGGTTATTTCAAAAATACATAACGCTGGTCCAACACCAAATAAAAACTCAACGCCACAAACAATAGTAAAAAACGAATTGCGAAGCCAAAACAAAGAACTAGCTAAGCTATTATGGGGATGGCAATCAACTGTAAGGGCTAATTACGATTCCAATGACAGCGGAACATACAAAGACTTTTCGCTTGAAATAGACAGAAGTCATGGTTTTCACGTTCCAGAATGGGTATTAGAAGCTAAAGACCCGGATGGGCCTGCTCAGATATTATGTTCTATAATCAACGAACTCGAAACATTACTTGTTCTCAATGAGTGGGTTGTTGCCAAAGGATTACCTTACCTGCCAATAATTGCACCGATACACTATGAAGCAAGCATAACTGAGTCCGCAAAGAACCCCCATGCGGACATTTTATTATGTTGTCTGGAACCCGGTGTTAACGATGTTGTGCCAATTCAGGTGAAAAAACGGGTCGTTGAAATGACAAGAGAAAGATATATAGATGGCATGGTGTTCATCACCCCCCAAGATTTTGGTCAAACCAATGTCTCTCATCTACCTATTAGAGAAAAAGGTGTCGTGCGAACAGGCAATAGAGTTACCTATACTTATGGTGAAATACTATCGGATTTTGTCACAGCCAATTCTATGAGAAAGGGCTATAAACCGACTAAACAACAGAAGAAGCGACAGTCAGACAGGATTGACCTAGCACTTGCAGGAATTGATAGAATAATGACCCGAGAAGGTCTATTTACTTCTCCCAGTTGAATTCTGAATGCCCAAAATGTCCATAGCGTGCAGTTGTCTCATAATGGGGGGTCTTGAGCTTCAGCCAGCCTACAATGCCGTTTGGTGATAGGTCATAGCCCTCTACATTGTGTTGTTTACCATCTACAATAACGGTTGCTTCCAGTGGCTGATTATATCCGATAGCATAAGCCAGGTAGCAGAATACCTCTTTAGCTGAATTCTTTTTTAAATAGTCTATAGCAATTTTGCGGGCTGCGTAGGCAGCAGAACGATCAACCTTGCTTGGGTCTTTGCCGCTAAAACAACCACCACCTATAGGTATACGCGGTCCGTAGTTATCAACTACAAGTTTACGTCCAGTCAGGCCAGTATCTGCGTCAAAACCACCTTGGTCCCAATCACCTGCTGGATTGACGTGGAGCTTTACGTTTTTGCTGACAACGGCAAGTTTCTGACTACGCAGCCACTCTTGGACTTCTTTCTTTAACTCAGCCGACTTAGCATGTTGAAAGCTTGCAACCACTGATTCGATCTGTTCACCACGAAGTGTAACCTGTGTCTTCCCATCGTGTGGCCAAATATCAAATACGTGCTGATTTAGCTGTCTTGATAATACTGTCTCAAGGGGCAATAGTTCTTCGGTCTCATTGCATGCATATCCAACCATAATACCCTGGTCGCCAGCGCCACCAGAATCAACACCTCCTGCAATCTCTGGGCTCTGTTGCACTATTCTTACCTCAACTTCAACATCTCCAGCTAAACGGTGAACGATTCGTTCCACGTCCACTTCTGCTTTACTTGTGACTTCACCAACGACAAATACCTTGCCATGTCCTCCTACTGTTTCTACAGCTACTCTGGAATCCGCATCTTTTGTTAAATACGCATCCAAAATTGCATCTGATATTTGATCACAAATCTTATCTGGGTGTTTAGGTGAAACACTCTCTGCTGTTTTATAGTTTGTTGCTTTTACGGACATAAAAAAACTCCTTTCTATCGAGCCCACGACTAGGTCAGAAAAGGAGTGTCATCTCATCATCTTTCCCGTAATGGGCTGAACTTAGCACCTTACTAATCGATAGTAGGTTGCCGGTGGGTCAATGGGTCAGATCCCTCTCCACGCTCTTGATAGTGATTTAATTGTTAACCATCTAATCTTACATGTCCCTCTAAATAATGCAACTATTTTGTGCTACTTCAATGCCCTGTCGATACAGAAAAAAGCATAAACCGCTAAATGTCTAAAACAAATTCAGTGACAGTATAATCGTCTCCTGTTACTTCGATTACAGCTAGTTGATACTGATCTTGCCAACTGTTGTTGCGGACCCATAATTCAGCAGCGAATTGCATTTGTTTTAGCTTCTTGGGTGTTATGTAATCTAATCCATGCCCTTGATCGGCAGTTTTTCGGTATTTTACTTCGACGAGGTAAGCCACATTATTGTTTTGGGCCACTATGTCAATTTCGCAGAGTTTAGTTTTCCAATTAACATCTAGAATCTTGAAACCTTGGGCCTTAAGGTAGTTTGTAGCTACTTCTTCGGCATCATGACCATGAGTATAGTTAGTTGACATTTATAATCCTCATGATCGGCGCATAGCTTTTTCTATGAATAGTAGTTATGCCATATTTTCTCAAGGCATCGCTATGAAGCTTAGTACCATAGCCAACGTGTGATTCAAATCCATAGTTAGGATGGGTTTTAACCATTTCAGCCATATAGTTATCCCTAGCAACCTTTGCAACAATACTAGCAGCACTGACGATAGTGTACTTGCTATCAGCCCGTACGACCGTCTTAACATTAACGTATTCTTCGTTACAGTAGTTAGTACTGCCGTCCATGATGATAGGTTCTGTTGCTCCAGCTTCTAGCATTAACAAAGCCCTACTAACACCCAGCTTCATAGCCATAGCCAAGCCAAGACGATCAATATCTTCTGGGCTAACCCAACCTTCACCAATGTCACATGTTGCTTTTATGTCTATATTCAAGGACTCTCTTCTTGCTTTAGATAGTACTTTAGAATCTCTTAGCCCGTCGGGTAATTCATTTGCTTGGCGTGCTGCAACCACTAGTAAGGGTCCCGCCCATGCACCCCTACCAACCTCGTCTATACCAATTGCTTTTTCGTCCATACTTTTACTCCTATATTTGTAATAATAACAAAAAAACCGCCTGAATGGCGGCTGGTAATATTCAGTTTTAGGTTATCTAGCTATCTTTACTAGTTGCTTCTTCGTGTTGGGCGAGTGCTGCAGCAACTTTTGCTTCTTCTTGTGCACCTTCTTTGGCTTTTTTGGCTTCTTCTTCTTGGTGAGCCTTTTTGGCTTCTTCGTGGAGCTTTGCTTCCTCTTCTTCAGCTTTTTCGTCATGAATAGCATTTACGCCCTCACGGTCAAAATCAACATTACTTAGTCGAGCTGACTTACCGGTTCGTTCTCGCATATAGGTTAAATAGTTTCGGCGGACTTTGCTACGCTTAGTAATTTCAATCTTCACGATTAGTGGGCTGTGCAGTAAAAAACTTTTCTCTACGCCTACTCCACTAGATATCCTACGCACCAGTACTCTTGCTGTGTGACTGTTTTTTCTATCTACACGGATAACCAAGCCTTGAAAAATCTGAACACGTTCTTTGCTGCCTTCTTTGATTTTCTGGTGTACTTTTACAGTATCGCCCGGCATAACATCAACAACTTGTACCTTCTTAAACTTTTCCTCAACTTTTTGAATAACTGATTGCATAACCAAATAATCCTACACTAAATCTGTAACTATTGCAACATCTTTCAGTGATTATTTTACATCTGGGAGCGAGCGAAGATGTCGTCGTGATTCTTCTACTGGTAGATCTTCAGCACCGCAAAGCCCGGCCAGTCCCAATTCTCTAGCACGTCTTACTGCTTCTTCTTCGAAATTTTCTCCGCATCGTTCAATATCAACCTGGGCTGCCTGCTCAGCTTCTCGATCACTTCTATATTGAATCAATTTATCTATAAGTTCGTGTGGTTCCATATGCAGTATTATTATTTTTTGACAACAGAAAATAATTATACATGAGTGGTATGATTAGTCTATGACTAATTTTGGAGATGAAGCTTTAAGAAAACACAAAGAACTAAAAGGTAAAATTTCTATTTCACTAAAAGATCCGTTAGACACACAGGATAAATTGAGTATCTACTACACTCCAGGCGTTGCTAAGGTATCAAGTTATGTTGCTAAAAATCCATCTGAGACACGCGACTATACGTGGCTAAACAATACCGTGGCAGTTATTAGCGATGGGTCCGCCGTACTCGGGCTAGGGAATATTGGGCCCTATGGAGCATTGCCAGTCATGGAAGGAAAAGCCATGTTATTCAAACATTTTGCCAATATCGATGCAGTACCGATCATTCTTGATGTTCACACTGCTGACGAAATAGTAAATACTGTGGCAGCCATAGCACCGAGTTTTGGTGGCATTAATCTAGAAGATATTGCCGCACCACTTTGTTTTGAAATCGAAAACAGATTAAAAGCAAAGCTCGATATCCCTGTCTTTCATGACGATCAACACGGTACCGCTATTGTTGTTCTAGCTGGGCTTATCAATTCTATGAAAATTACTGGGAAGACTCTTTCAGATACTAAAGTCGTGGTTGTTGGTGCTGGAGCAGCGGGAACGGCCATTATTAAACTCTTACACGTATACGCTCAGCCTAACATTCTTGCCATAGATAGTAAGGGCATTGTTAGTGGGTCGCGAGATGACCTTAACGATGAAAAGCAAAAGCTGCTCGAGTTTACCAATCCAAACAATGTTTCAGGTTCGCTTAGTGATGCGCTAATAGGCGCAGATATATTCATTGGCGTATCTAAAGGTGGCTTACTGACAACAGACATGATAAAAACAATGGCTACAAATCCTATAATCTTTGCGATGGCCAATCCTGATCCGGAAATATTACCAGATGATGCTAAACATGCAGGGGTGGCAATAATAGCAACCGGCAGAAGTGATTTTCCAAATCAAGTCAATAATGCGTTGGCCTTCCCAGGAATTTTCCGTGGTGCTTTAGATAACAAAGTTACTGCAATCACAGATCAACACAAGATAGCCTCAGCCGAGGTAATAGCCAACCTTGTAGAAAACCCAACCCCAGATACAATCATACCTTCTGTTTTAGATGATAGATTAGTCCCCGAGATAGCTAAAGTTATTATCTAGCCTACAACCCTGTATACTTCTTCCAAAGTAGTCAGGCCAGCACATACCTTCAGAATTCCATCTTGTAGCATAGTGCTCATCCCGCTCTTTACAGCAGCGGCTTCTATTTGTTGAGCAGACAGCGTCTTTTGTCCAGATTCTAGCAATTCCCTAATTGGTCCTGTCATTATAAACTGTTCTCTTAGTGGAACCTGTCCAATGTAGCCAAATGGGTTTTCTGCTGAGCTACCGGATTTGTACAAAGTTATGTTATCGATATCTGGACGCTCAACACCCTCTGGCAAAGTATTTATAACTTCCCACAACTTTGCTTTGATTGCATCATCTGGTTGATAAGGTTGTTTCGTGGTCTCATCTAATAGCCGTACTAATCTCTGTGCCATTACCAACCTAATAGCTGACACAAACAATGGGTTTTCACCAACGACGTCCATAATTCTTGTTAGCGCAGCCGATGCAGACGATGCATGGAAAGTTGATAGAACCAAATGCCCGGTCAATGAAGCTTGTAGTGCAGTTTTTGCGGTGTCCATGTCACGAATCTCACCAACCATAACAATATCTGGGTCTAAACGAAGAATTGCCCTAAGTTTATTTGCAAACGAGCTACCGTCAGAAGCCCCTTGACCTGTAACTGGTATCTGAGTAATCCCCGGAAACTGATATTCAACTGGGTCTTCGACTGTAATAATCTTACGCTCTTCAGTATTTAATGTGTTGAGCATAGAGTACAATGTCGTCGTTTTTCCTGAGCCTGTAGGGCCAACGACCATGACTAGTCCACTCGGTTTCTCGATGATATCGTCTACAATCTCACGTTCGTGCTCGGATAGCTTCAGTCTGTCTAGGTTATACATCGACGCGTCCATATTGAACAATCTCATAACAACATCCATGCCATTTACAGTCGGAACTGATTCTAGACGCAAGTTTATGTCCACTTCGTTCCCGTCTTCCATTTGAATATGCTGTGATATATGTCCTTGTTGAGCATCAGGTGATGAGGTTGATATATTACCTGCACTAGCTACAGCCGATATCAGTATTCTGTACTTGTCGATACTCAATCGAGCTATTGGGTGAAGAACTCCGTCAATTCTAAATCTTATCCGAACGTGGTCGCGCTGAGTTTCGACATGAATGTCAGATGAATTTAATTTATGGGCTTGCTGGACTAGATATGCCAGCATATCACCTGCTTTGACTTGTTCTAGTACTGACGAAACGTTCTGAATGTTATCGTCATTATTAGATTTGTTAACTGATATGTCGTGGTAGACAACTTTTTTGGGAGGATCGTATAAATGTATATACTCTCGGTAGCCATTATCTGAAATCAATGCAAAATTGACCTTTTGGTCTAGGAATTTATTACGTAAGTTGGTCATTGTTTGCTGAGATGTCGTATTGGTAACTCCAAAAACTATACTGTGCTCGGTAGACTTAACTGGTATGACACGTGAGCTCTTGATATCAGCTACTGGCATTAGATCTTTATACAGTTCACGTTGCTCTGGAGGCGTAACGCTAGTATCGTGGTAATCTAGACTGAGAATCCGGGCTCGTCGCTCAGTATTCATTTCTTCTTCTTTACGTGCGTCTTGACTCATACCTGTATATTAAAGCATAAGCATCCTTCGTATTAAAGGGGGTGCTACACTATAAATATGTCACCAGAGATAATAATCATTGCTCACAATGTAAGAAGTTGCCATAACATAGGTTCAGTATTAAGGACTGCTGATGGAATTGGTGTAGTTAAAGTGATCATTTCTGGCTTTAGCCCCTATCCTGAGCAACAAAGTGACCAACGATTGCCTCATCTTGCCCAAAAAATAAGTAAACAAATTACCAAGACTGCACTCGGGGCAGAAAAGTCAGTGCCGTGGGTTCACCATGACGACAATATTGACGTAATAATTGCTAATCTAAAAAGTGATGGATACCAAATAGCGGCTTTGGAGCAGTCTTCTTCATCAATTGAAATTAATAATTACATGCCTTCAGATAAAATAGCAATTCTGATCGGAAACGAAATTGACGGTATAGATAAAAGCATCCTGGCTTTATGTGATGTAGTAATAGAAATACCTATGTTCGGGGGGAAAGAATCCTATAACGTCGTTCAAGCTACAGCCATGCTACTATACCGTTTACGTTTTTTGCCATAACTAGCATTTCCTAGTAAAATAATAGTGTGAAAAAGCCCACCAAAACAAACAGCCATAACCATAGAAAACGTTTTGGTCATCATCACAAACGTTCAAAGTCTTTTCATGATACTTACTTGCCCTATTTACCCATGACAATTATCTTATTTGTAAGTGTTTTCGTTAGTGGCTATAACCCCCGAGCGGGCACACTTGCTTACGCAACAGAAATGAGTCACCATGGGTTACTTGCATCTACAAACACTCAAAGATTAAGTTATGGTAAAACAACACTGGCGATCAATGACCAATTAAACCAAGCAGCCCAGACCAAAGCAAACGACATGGTAGCTCGTAATTACTGGTCTCATGACACGCCAGATGGTCAAGAGCCTTGGGTGTTTATTAATGGGGCTGGCTATAGCTACACAAAAGCAGGTGAAAACTTAGCATACGGATTCTCTAGCAGCGACACAACCGTCAATGGATGGATGAATAGCCCGACCCACAAAGATAATCTACTGGATAGTGACTTTGTTGAAGTTGGCTTTGGATTTGCTAATGGAAGTAACTTTAATAATGCCGGTGAAGAAACTGTGGTAGTAGCGATGTACGGAGAACCTTATGTTTTAGCCTCTACGGGTCAGTCTCCGCCGCCGCCAGCGGAGACTACATCCACTTCGGCTCCGAGTGAAATACCAGCAGAATCAACCTCCGAAAAAGAGGGCTCGCCAGTCGCACAATCCACTGCCAACCCGGATAATAATAACCAGATGTCGAGTGGTCAGATAAAACAGCCAGAAGTAGTTGTTGCATCAGCCATATCAGTTAGTAGAATTGAAACATTGTTCACAAATACCCCCCCATGGGTCGTAAGTTCAATAACTTTTGTGATTGGGTTTTTATTAGCAGTACTGCTTGCCAGACATGGGTTGCGATTTAGAAAACTACTACGCGATAGCCAGAATTTCATAACACATCATCCCGTAATTGATTCTACGGTCTTAGCTCTTATAGTTTTGGGCGTTACACTTGTTAGAAATGTAGGAAATATACTCTAACTAATAGTAGCGTTTTCTTCTCCGACAACTTCTTTGATTTTAGCTATAACTGATTCATTATTACTAACAGTGGAAGGTAGTTTAATTGCCTGTTTGTTAGTTCCCAAACCTATGACAAGTACTACTTCGATATCGTCTCCATCGGATTTATCCGATTTATCTAATACTGTTTTTATGTCTTTGAGAAGCTTCTGATCTTTAGTGTCTTTAAGGCGAATATATATTCTTTGTTTTTTGGGCAATTCTTTTGTTTCTACATTTTTTGTTTGAGCAGATTTTATTGATTTTTTTAGACTCTTTGTTTTTTTGCCAGTTTCAATATAACCACTCGCCTGATCTGGTGTTATTTCACGAGCTTCATTGACTAAAATTTTATAGTCGTCCGTTGCATCCCCCTCCTTTGTTTTAGCATTCACTTTTCCTTTAACTAAAACTACTCTGTCTTGTTCCCATATACCCAATGTTTCCTGGTAAACACCCGGGAATAATATAAGCTCAGTTGAACCGAAATTATCTTCGATTTTTACAAAAGCCATTTTTTGGCCATTTTTTGTAGTTATCTCTTTGGACTCAGTTATTATTCCTCCAGCGTTGACTGTTAAATTATCGTGTTCTCTGGATATACCGTTAAGTGGGGTAGTCTTTTCGCCAAGTATTGCTTCAAAGCTTTCTAAAGGATGTTTACTTATATAAATGCCGAGTAACTCTCGTTCCCAGACCAATTGGTCACGAACGCTAATTTCCTCAGAAGGATTTATCAGATTTGACGAAACAAACACTGGCTCACTAGTCTGATTGCCGAACAAGTCAATTTGGCCACTAGACTTTTGTTTATGCTCTTTGCTTGCAAAAGCTATTAACGTGTCCAGATTATGTAACAGTAAAGTCCTCTCGTTAAACTTATCAAACGCCCCAGACTTAATTAAACTTTCTTGTACTTTTCTATTTATTATCCTCGGATTTATACGTTTGAAAAAATCATCAATATCGGTAAATTCACCCTCCTCGCGTATCGCCAATATCTCTTCGACTGCGCCGATTCCTACGTTCTTGACTGCCGATAGACCAAATCGAATCTGGTTCATTTTAGGGACTACTGCAAATTCAACATATGATTCATTTATATCTGGCGGCAGTACTTTAATGCCCATGTTTTTACATTCAGTAACCTCAATTGCCAATCTATCCGAGTCATCATAATCACTAGTCATTAGAGCCGCCATGAAAGCGTTCGGATAATGTGCCTTAAGATATGCGGTCTGGTAAGCAATAAGCCCGTAGCATGCAGCGTGTGACTTATTAAAGGCATAGTCTGCGAACCCTTCGAGATCTTTCCAGAATTTTTCGACAATCGATATTTCGACCCCTTTTGTAACCGCCCCCTCAATAACTTTATCTTTCAATTTAGCCATCATGTCACGTTTCTTTTTACCGACAGCCTTTCGTAAGGTGTCTGACTCACCGCCAGTAAATCCACACATATCCCGAACTATCTGCATGAATTGTTCTTGGTAGACCATTACTCCGTAAGTGTCTTTAAGGGCGGGCTTCATCAGTTCATGATCGTATATAACCCGTTCTTTACCATTCTTCCTAGCAATAAACTTGTTCGTCAAACCAGCCGTCAGGGGCCCCGGACGATACAACGCTCCCATTGCTATAATGTCCTCAAATACTGTCGGTTTTAGCTCTTTGAGATATCTTTTCATTCCGGCTGATTCCAATTGAAAAACACCTGTAGTTTCGCCTTTTTGTAGTAATTCAAATGTTAATTTGTCATCTAGTGGTATATTATTGATATCAACGTTCTTTTTATGAACCTTCTTTATGATTCTAAGTGTATTTTTGATAATCGTAAGGTTGGACAAACCCAAGAAATCCATTTTTAATAGACCGAGGTCTTCGATTGGACCCATGGGATATTGTGTTGTAACTACCCCTTTTTGGGCCATTTCCAGTGGGGTAAACTTCACTATTTCATCAGGTGCAATTACTACACCTGCAGCATGGACGCCATGGCTTCTTATCGTTCCTTCGAGTTGCACAGCCAAATCAAAGACTTCCCTTGACTGTTCATTATTTTCATACTCATCTTTTAGGTCTTTATCATTAATTAACGAGTTTTCTAAAGGTATATGTCTGCCTTGAATGGGCGGAGGAATCATTTTCGCAAGCCTATCAGCATCGCTATACGGTACTTGTAGAACCCTTGCAACGTCACGAACTGCATTCCTGGCTGCCATCCTACCAAAAGTAACTATATTTGCCACTCTGTCTTCCCCGTACTTCTCGACACAATACTGGATCACCTCATCACGACGTGTATCTTGTATATCTATATCAATATCAGGCATTGATATACGATCAGGATTCAAAAATCTCTCAAATAAAAGATCGTACTCTAGTGGATCTAACTCTGTGATCTTTAACGCATATGAAATTATTGAACCAGCAGCCGAGCCCCTCCCGGGTCCAAAAACAATTCCCTGGTCTTTGCCCCAATTAATGAAATCAGCAATTATTAAAAAGTAGCCATTGAAACCCATCTGATTTATTACACCTAGTTCGTACTCAATTCTACTCAAAACGGGCTTACCCAACATTTTTTTAGCTTGAGCGATTGTTAGCTCTGCAAGATCCGTTTTGGTTTTTGAGTATCTAGCGACTAACCCTTGGTAAACCTGTTCCTCTAGATAAGACTTTTCCGTATACCCTTTTGGTACCTCAAACTTTGGAATGAGAATTTTCCCAAGTTCAATACTAATATCACATCTGTCAGCAATTTTCTTGGTATTCGATATAATATCGGGGTGATCTTTGCCCCACCTATCAATTAATTCTGTTGGATCAGTTACATGCAGCTCAAACTTTTTAAGACTCATCCTTTTTTCATCACTAAGAAACGACCCAGTCTGAACACATAATAATATCTCGTGGGCAGCTTGGTCTTTCTGTTCTAAATAATGCGCATCACAAGTTAAAACGCATTTTATCCCCAGTTCTTCTGCCAGTTTGAATGTTTCGTCAGTGACCTTCACTTGTTCATCCCATGAACTTGGGTGGTTTGGATGGCCATGGTCTTGTACTTCTAAGTAATACCGATCACCAAAAACCGATTTGTACCATTTAGCAGTTTGTTTGGCCTGATCATACTGGTCATTTCTAAGAGCACTTCCTATCTCACCGCCAATACAGCCGCTAAGAATAATCAGACCTTCATTGTACTTTTCTAATAAATGGTGGTCAACTCTGGGTTTGTAATAAAATCCCTTAAGATTAGCGTCCGTGCTTAGCTTCATAAGATTTCCATAACCGACATTGTTCATAGCAATTATTATTAGGTGGTTATATACCTTATCTTTGCCCGGGTCTCTAGCTGTCATGGATCTAGGTGCAACGTAAGCTTCCATACCAATTATTGGTTTGATGTTTTTGGATTTTGCTTCTTTGTAAAAGTCTAATACACCAGACAAAGTACCGTGATCCGTCATAGCCACAGCTGACATGCCTTTTTCTGCAACGTAGTTCATTAACGCTGGAACTTTAGTTAAGCCATCAAGCAAACTGTATTGAGTGTGATTATGTAGATGAACATAATCACCGGGTTCAAGTTTTGACATAATTAAACAAACCTCACACCCTATATTTTAATGGATATTAGTAAAATTCGAACCTTAATTATTACAACGGCAAATAGTTAGTTTTAGATTAATATTATGCAGATGGTTTTTTTGCGTATTTTTTTAGATTTTCAATTGCTTTATTGAGTTCTGTAACTGCTTTGTTCAGGTCTTTATCGTCTGCTTCACCTTCATGTAGCGCACTTAGAACCGCTTTAGCCTTGTCTTTAGCATTCTGAGCAGTAGATACAGCGGCTTTAAGCTCAGAACTAGCCTTCTCACCCAAAGATTTCAGAGTAGCCTCGCCACCTGCAATAAGCTTTGATGCCTCATCATGAAGGGTTTTGAGTCTATCTTCTAATTCTTTTTTATTTTTCACTGCAACTACTTTGATGTCTTCGCGAGTTTCTTTGCCGCTTTTGGGTGCCGTTAATATGCCAGTCACGTATCCTATCCCTGCAGCTATTGTGGTAAAAATCGCCAGGTTTTTAGTCTTTTTTAGCATTACTATCCTTTCGATTAGAGTTTAAGAACTTGTTAAATATTTCTACAACTGACGAGACAAATCGAAGCCCAGATATAGATTTAACTGAATCTTCAATAACGTCGCCAACTTCTTCGGCTTTACTAGACAAGCGCTTAATGCTTTTTAACACTTGGATTAATATTGACAAGCAAATAATGCCGAGAACTAAGAATACTGCTAGTGCGCCTGATAGAATAATAACTAAAATTTCTGCTGCTTCGTTCATTCTATTCTATTATACAGTAATTATCCTTATTTAGAATTTACTTCGTAAATGTTCCAAGAATTCTTCTCTGATATCTTCTCTTTCTAGAGCAAAGTCTACTACTGTTTTTAGGTATTCTAGTTTATTTCCGGTGTCATAATATTTGCTTTCGTTCAAAAGGCATGCGTATAAATCTTGTCCGTCTTGGATCATAGGTTCCAAAACATAAGTTGTTAGATAAAATTCTTGATTATCCGCTAAATTATGTTTGGCTTTTTCAATATATTTAAAGACTTCCGGCGTAAGTAAATAGCCACCCACACTACCGAAATTGGATGGTGCATTGTCTTTTCCTGGTTTTTCTACCAAGCCTTCCATTTTCATGATGCCAGTCTCTATTTCTTGGCCATGTATTACCCCATATCTATCGTAATCCTCGTCTCGGCTCAATGGTATACATGGCAGAATCGACCCTCCAAGCTGATTAAATAAATCGATCATCTGTTTAAATCTGTTAGGGCTAGCCGTAATAATGTCATCGGCAAAAGTATAGATAAATGGCTCGTCCCCAATCAAGTGAGCTGCATTCATGATAGGTGTTGTGCTACCATAAGGCCCTTTTTGTCTAATATAGGCGAAGTTAGCTAGGTCTGAGATATGTTTTGTGTCTTCCAGTAATTGTTCTTTGTTCCCTTGCTTTAAATTCAGCCGCAGTTCGGCACTCATGTGGTCAAAATGATCTTCTATCGATCGTTTATGGTAACCAGTAACGATTACGATGTCCTCTATGCCAGCGTCTACCAGTTCTTCGACTATGTATTGAATTATTGGTTTGTCTACTAATGGAAGCATTTCTTTGGGCATAGCCTTGGTCTGCGGCAAAAAACGTGTTCCAAACCCTGCAGCAGCAATGACGGCTTTTCTTATTGGTTTTTGGTTCATCACAAAGATTGTACCATACCTGCTCATGCTTGCTGTTAATCGTGTGTAGAGTACAATTATTGTCTAGTATGGAAAACATGCCCTACACTGAACCACCATTTGAAAACGATATTCAAGCAGCTTTGTCATTGGTTGCAGAAATAGCCAAGCCTTTTATGGAGCCACCACTTTCATATCATAAATGGGAACACATCGAATACAGTTTTAACTATGCTATGAAAAAGTGCGATGAATATGAAAAGGCAGATAAGCCCGTTGATAGGCTAATGGTGGGGTGCGCGATACTTCTTCATGACGCTAAAATTAGTCACGAATTGCCGCCCGAGTTTAACACCGCAGAAGATTATTCAGCACACATTGCAAAGCAAGAATTAACGAGATTTGGCTTTAGTGATGCATTTTTGGAAGGAGTTGAAAACTGCATTAAGGCTACGAATTATGACGCGACTCCAGAAACAGACGAAGAAAAGTTAACTTGCATGGCAGATATTGCTAATATTTTTGATAAATACGAAGTTTTTGTATGGAATGCTTTCGCACTTATGAAAGAGCTGATGGAAACAACCAATAAAGTAGGTACTCTTAGGGAATTCCGAGGCCTATCCAGGGACGTAGTAAGCAGCTACCTCTTTAAAGATCTGGTAATTGTGCCAAGTATTGATAGAGACATTACTGGTATGCCGATATATGAAGCCTCTGGTATGAAAAATCTAAATCGCTTCATGCGGGCTAGTAGCATACAGATAAAAGCTACACTATTAAGTATCGGGGGAACGGCAGCAAATGGTTTTCTTGAATTAGTACCTGAACCGGTAAAACGCGCAAAACTCTAGTTTATAATATGTTTCTTGATCATTTCTTGTGCGATAGCTGGGTTTGCCTTACCATGGGAGGCTTTCATAATTTGACCAACCAAAAAACCTATTGCCTTCATTTCGCCATTTTTTACATCCTGAGCTGCCTCGGGATTATCTTTGATTACTTGTTCTACAATTTTTTCTAATTCTGACGAGTCTGAAATCTGCAGAACATTCTTATCTTGAGCAATTTTGTCTGGTTTACCGCCAATTTTTACTAATTCATTTAGGATAATCTTAGCGCCTGTGGAACTAACTATATTTTCAGCTGCCATTTCGGCTAGCTCAATAAATGAGTCAATTTCTAATTTTGCTTTGTCCCATGTTAATTCATCATTAGCAACCAATGCTTGCACGTCTACTGTTAACCATCCAGCAATACGTTTAGCATTTTCAACGGTTGTTTTATCTATAAGTTCAAACATAAATTTGCCGGCTATAATTTCGTCTACCAAAGTGTCTCTGGCAGAATCATCGATGCCTAACTTGGCTAATTTATCTCTTAGAATACTCGGCATTATTGGCATTGCTTTTTCTACAGAGCTAATATATTTATCGTCTAAAAGTATCGGTGGTATGTCTGGATCAGGGAAATATCTATAATCATGAGCGTCTTCTTTGCTTCTTTGGCTTATTGTTTTTTGCTTTGCGTCGTCCCAACCGCGGGTTTCTTGCACAATTTCTTGACCTTTTTCTAATAACTCGACCTGTCGTTTAACTTCATAATCAACGGCTTTTTCTACACTACGGAAACTATTTATGTTCTTTATTTCGGCTCGGGTTCCTAGTTTATCGGTCTTACTGACGGAGATATTTACATCGAATCGCATATTTCCGTAATAAAGGTTAGCTTCACTAACATCTGCATAGCGCATCAAAACATGGAGTTCTTTTGCAAAAGCCTTAGCTTCTTCGGCAGAATGCATTTCTGGCTCACTAACAATCTCAAGTAGAGGGGTGCCTGCTCGGTTGAGATCTACTAGACTGTAGTTTTTTCCTACGGGGTGAGTACTTTTACCTGCATCCTCTTCTAGATGAGCCCGGGTTAGATTAATCTTACTTTCTTTACCACCTACGTTTACCAATACAAATCCACCCAGAATAATTGGTTCATCAAACTGTGATATCTGATAACCTTTTGGTAAATCAGGATAGAAATAGTGCTTTCGGTCAAATTTACTGAATTTTTGGGGTGTGGTATTTAATGCAAAAGCTGCTTTGGATGCTAAATGAACTGCTTCTTCATTCAAAACAGGCAAAGCACCAGGCATCCCTAAACATATGTGACTTATGAGTGTATTAGGCTCGGCCTCTTTAGCATCGTTTTCTACTGCGGCAAATAGCTTCGTTTTAGTCTTCAACTGGACGTGACACTCTATACCGATAGTTGGTGTGTACTTATTAATAACGTCCTTACTGATCATTGTTGTAAAGCCCCAATATCTCGCAAGGCTTGTCTATAGGCCATTAAAGCGTCTTTAATATCTTCTTCCTTAATACGCTTTACCTCCCCAGCCATGACTTTTTTGTAAAGATTATGTGCGAACCAGACACCGTCATTGTCACTAAAAACTTTCTGGGCAGAAACCATCATCTCGCCCATGGTTTTACCTTTGTACTTTCTTTTTTTAAGCGCTTTTTCTAAAAGCTTTTCTGCTTCACTCAGGGCCTCGGGCCATTTGGATTTATCCTTACAGTAGGACTGTAGTTTTTTCCACTTGTCAGTATACTTGTCTACTTTGAGTTTTTTTGGAATTTTTTTGTTTGCCACATAAAGCAAAATCAAAAATCCTACTGCTGCAACAACTACTATTATCAATAATTCTACTGTCATCTTATTGTTTCCATAACCCCTTCTGAAAATCCTAATAATTTATTGTCGTGCTTCTGCTGTGCCACTATTTGCATGCCTACTGGCAGACTGTCAACCATGGCAATTGGGATGCTAATAGCCGGTGTACCAACTAGACTTGGCCCTACTGTCAATACATCTGCCAGATACATCTCAAGTGGGTCTTCGGCTTTATGCCCAATATTGAATGCAGTGGTTGGCGCGGTCGGTCCGACTAGAAAATCAACATTTTCAAACGCCTGATTGAACTCTTCTATTAATTTTGTCCTGACCTGTTGGGCTTTATGGTAATAGTCATCGTAGTAGCCACTGCTCAGCACATACGTGCCCATCATTATTCTACGCTTTGCTTCTTTGCCAAAACCTTCACTTCGCGACCAGTTATAGCTATCTTCAAGTGTTTTGGCATCTGCTTTTGAGTAGCCATACCTTTGACCATCGTATCGACTAAGGTTACTACTTACCTCTGCTGGCATAACTATGTAGTAACAAGCCAACGCCAGTGGCAATGAAGGTAGGCTGACTTCTACCACTTCAACCCCGCTTTCCTTCAGCTTTTCTACAGTGTTTAGAACAGCGCGTTTAACGTCCAAGTCAATACCGTCCCCTAAGTATTCCTTAACCAATCCGACTTTCTTGCCCTTAACAGTTTTGTCTAGATCAGCGTAGCTCGTTTTATCTCGCTCAATTGTCGTACCATCCAAGGGGTCTCTGCCTGCCATACAATCCAGAACTAATGCTGCATCTTGTACGGTCATTGTAATTGGGCCAATTGTGTCTGTACTACTAGCCATGGCAACAACCCCAGACCTCGAAACAACACCATATGTTGGTTTATAGCCGACAACCCCTGTAAAAGATGCAGGCTGTCTTATTGAGCCTCCAGTGTCAGTCCCTAACGCGAACGGTACCATTTCTAACATTACTGCCGTAGCAGATCCGCCTGATGAGCCACCAGGAACTTTTGTTATATCGTGTGGGTTTTTGGTGACCATGTAGTCACTATTTTCCGTACTGGATCCATGGGCAAAAGCATCTAGATTTGCTTTGGCAACACATATGGCGCCTTCAGACTCTAGTTTATCGATTACTGTTGACTGATAAGGTGTATTAAACCCTTTCAATATATTACTTGCAGCTGTGGTCTCAGACCCAAATGTAAGAAAATTGTCTTTGGCGATAAACGGTATACCAGCTAATCGGCCGACTTTTTCGCCTGTTTTTACTTTACTATCAATTTCTTTTGCTCTTTTCTGTGCTCTTTCTGGAATTGTGGCAATAATTGCATCAAATTCTTTATGCTTTTCGATCAGTTTCAGTGATTTTTCTACCAAATCAGCAGATTTGACCCTGCCTGACTGAACTTCTTTAGCAATAGTAGCAAGATCTTTCCACTCTGACATAACTAGAGCATTCTCCTGACTTTGATTTGGCCAGATTCAGTCTGCGGTACGTTTTTTAGTAGTTCTGTTTGCGTTTGCCTATAATCGACAACCTTGTCAGCGCGGGTAGCATTAGTAAGCCCTGTGACCTGATAAGTTGGCTTTAGCTTACCTAAATCCACGTCATGCAACTGTTCAACATAGCCTAGTATGGTGCTTATTTCATTTTGAAAACCAACAATTTCGTCTTCACTAAGGTGAAGTCGAGCCAAACGAGCCAAATTTAATACTTCTTCGCGTGTTAGTTTCGCCATTTACAAACAATTATACACTGCAAGCTGTTCCGGCAAAAATTTGGTGGTTTTGACAAAAAGATATATTATAAGTATAAGCACTGTAATAGGAAACAAAAAATGACTATATCGGAAGCTATAAGGGGAATCGAATCGATGATGCCTGGACAACAACACAGGCACCTAGAGCTTGTACCCGATATAACACCCACTGACGAAGTGGGTGTTTTTATGTCTACCGAAAAAATACGTAGCGCCGCTTTTATAGCAAAAACCTGCGTTCCTTATACTCTAGAGATTCCAGATCAAGTGCTAGACCCAACCCCATTAGTTATTATTAATGGTTACGCTGGTAAAAAATTTGGCTACGACAGATTACGATCTCAAGTAGCCCGGCTTGGTAAACCGGCTATTTCTCTCAATCCTCCCCGGTCACAGGGATTAGTTGCAAGTCTTGACCCTAACGGGTTTATTCATCCTGAAGAACTGCAGAGTCAGGCTGTTTGGGGCGTAATGCGTGATGTACAAAAACAGCATGATCACGATAAGCGAATTGATATTGCAGAGTTTGACTTAGCTGGCCACTCCATGGGGGGGTTTGTCGCTACAGCACTTGCAAGACACAAACCCGAATCTGTTAAATCAATAACCTACGTGGAGTCTGTCGGTTTGGAAGATCATAGCCTAGCAGAGTTTAGGCCTCGTGCTGTATTGTTCTTTTTGAATGAACTAATTCCCGCCCTTGTGAACAATGATATCCAGATTGACAAGGGAAAGTTACACGCAATCAAGTCAGAGCTACATTATATCTTTCACAACCCCCTTCGCACCATAGCTGAGGGTGTGGCTGTGGCTAATTGCAATATAAGAGAGGATGTTAGGTACCTTAAGCAAACCCACGGCATCGGTACTGCACTCGTGTTAGGGAGCAACGATGAGCTAATTCCTCCTGATGAAACTATTCGATTATCCTCCCATTTATTCGATTATCAGCATATAATTGAGGGTGGTCATCTGTTGCCAATAACGCAACCAGAGATAGTCGCCGCATCAATTTTTGAGTTGATAGATCGCATGAACAATGCCCGCGAAATTGCCTCTTAAGACTTGTCGATAAAACTCTTTCGTGCCAACTAAAGTTCAATAACCTTAATTGATTATTCCAGAGATATTATTTCTCTAGATTTTAGATTTTATGTCGACAATTATGTCACGCAGTTCGGCGGCTTTTTCAAATTCCAGGTTTGCCGAAGCTAATTCCATTTGTGCCGATAAATCCTTGATCAGATGTTTGTATTCGTCTTTGGGTATTTTCTTGAGATCTAGTTTGGCGCGTTTAGCTTCTTCTGGTAGATCTGGACGCATGCCCTTTTCTACGGCTTTGGCTATTCCTGTTGGTGTTATATTGTTATCTTTGTTGTATTTTTCCTGAACAACTCTGCGACGATCAGTTTCATCAATTGTACGTTGCATACTACCAGTAATTCTGCCAGCATACATAACTACTCTTCCTTCTTCATGGCGAGCAGCCCGTCCAACCGTTTGTATCAATGCTTGTACGCTGCGTAAAAAACCTTCTTTATCGGCATCAAGTATCGCTACTAAACTAACTTCAGGTAAATCAAGACCTTCCCTCAACAGATTAATTCCTACTACTACATCGTAAACACCCAAGCGTAAGTCTCTTAATATATCCGTCCTGTCTAGCGTATCTACATCACTGTGCAAGTACGTAACCTTAATTCCGATGTCTTTAAGGTAATCCGTAAGGTCTTCAGACATGCGTTTGGTTAGAGTAGTTACCAACACCCTTTGGCGTTTTGCTACTGTTGAGCGAATTTCCGCAATCAAGTCATCGATCTGACCCTCAATAGGACGTACCTCGATAACTGGATCAAGCAAACCGGTAGGACGAATAACTTGCTGAGAGGGCGCAGAGCTACGCGATAACTCATATTCGGCTGGGGTAGCACTGACATAGATTGTTTGATTGATATGTTTCTCAAACTCGGTAAATGTCAGTGGCCGGTTGTCTAAAGCACTTGGCAAACGAAACCCGTGTTCTACAAGAACTTCCTTCCTAGCTCTATCTCCGTTATACATACCTCGAATTTGCGGCATTGTCATGTGTGATTCATCAACAAACATCAAATAATCATCCGGAAAGTAGTCAAGCAAAGTTGCTGGCTGTTCGCCGGGTTCACGGTTGGTCAGATAGCGACTGTAGTTTTCGATACCCTTAACAAAACCCGTTTCTTCTAACATTTCTAAATCAAATCTGGTCCGTTGTTGTAATCTTTGGGCTTCTAATAGCTTGTCTGTTTTCTTGTAGAATTTTAGTCTTTGGTCTAGCTCAGATTCTATCTGCCCTAATGCGGATTTTAGTTTATCAGCAGGTGTTACGTAGTGGCTGCTTGGGTAAACCTTTAAACTATCTAATTTTTTGAGAATTTCACCAGTCAAAGGATCTAACTGCGTAATACGCTCTATTTCGTCACCAAACAATTCAATTCTATAAGCTAATTCCTCTCCTGCTGGGAAAACATCAATAACATCTCCACGTACTCGAAAAACGCCTCGGTGAAAATCCACATCGTTGCGCTGATATTGGATGTCGGTCAATTGCCGAAGAAGCTTATCTCTAACCCGCCGCTCACCGGTTCTGACCTTAACAGCCATGTTGTCATAGTCCTCGACTGAACCTATGCCATATATACAGCTCACGCTAGCCACGATTATTACATCGCGCCTAGACAGTAGAGAATCCGTGGCGGCATGTCGCATACGATCTATCTCTTCATTGATTTGGCTATCCTTCTCTATATACGTATCACTTCGTGGAATATAGGCCTCTGGCTGATAATAATCGAAATAGCTGACAAAATAATGTACAGCATTGTCTGGAAAAAACCGTTTAAACTCGCTATACAGCTGGGCTGCAAGTGTTTTGTTATGGCTAATTATCAGTGTGGGTTTTTGAGTTTGCTGGATAACGTTGGCCATAGTGAAGGTTTTACCTGAACCTGTAACACCTAGTAGTGTCTGCTCGTGTTGACCAGACTTAACATTTTCTACTAGATCTTGGATAGCCGAAGGCTGATCTCCGGTTGGCTTAAAACTACTCGTTAGCTTGAACTTGGTCATCCTCTAATTGTAGCAAGTTTTAACCTTTTCGATCTTTTGACTTTCGAATCGGACGTCCATATTCATCACAATCATCGTTCAAATACCAACAAGCCGCTAAAATACTCGTATCAATATCCGAGAATTCCTCTTCTAATCTTTTGACTACCTTAGCGACCAGTTTTTCAGGATTGTCATCATAAATAACATTCTTTTTATTTACAGCCTCTAGATTTTTCATCAAATATTCTATCATGTCAGCCGTCCCACCACTACCCGTCAAAATCCCACAAATGGTGTTGCTTTCCAGTGCAGTAGTAAATTCATGCAAACTGCCCATTCGGCCACCAACCGTAATCACAGCATCACTAGACAGGACAAGATAGGCATCTCTACCAACGTAATTTAAACCAGTATAATTAACAAAATCAAATATACCGATTGGCAGTCTGTACTTATATACATGTTCTTTTAGTGTAGAGGCAGGTGAAAAACCAATACTAAGACCACCCTCTAGCTTTGCTGCTCTGGCAGCATAATAAGGCAGCCCAACTGTAGCGCCTGTGGTAATAATATGACCTGATTTTGCTATTGCTGCACCAATTCTTTCAGCCAACTCCTTGTCTGCTTCAACAGTTTTACCAGCAGCTGCACCAGACACACAAATTGAATAATTCATACTCTTTATTTATTTCCTCTTATGTTTATAGTATACACGATCACCATCTACAGCATAATAGGTTCACTCGACTGATGTTCAATCTGTAAATTAACTTGCGATCTTAGGCCTGAATATCTTAGATACCTCATGAATAATTCGTTCCACAAACTGTCTTTCATATGTCCATTAAAATGATCGCCGTAAGGTGTTTTATTGATATAATTTGCAGCCATGTCCATTAGATTAAAGCTAATTTGTCTACCGTCCTCTAGAACGCCAACGTAGTCCATATCGTGCCAAAAATGTAGTGCTGGCTCAATTTTGAATAATATCTCCTCGGCCTTACGCCAGAACAAATCTTCTGGTTGTAAATGCGGTTCGAAAAATTCAGGATGGTCAGTATTATGTGATCCATAATACTGGTGTAGAACTCGCCAATGTACATGTTGGCCAGCCATTTGAACATGACGCGCCGGGTCATCAATAATAGTTCTTACAAGAGTGTGGCCAAAGCCAGCCCTGACCTGATGATGCTTAAAGTAGGTACTGTAAGTTCTAATTTCATTTAAGTAATAAAGAATTCTAGGTATAAGTGCGATGGATATCCCCGTAAGGTCATTAACTGGTAGTGGCAATATTGCAACTACCCCCATTTCCTTGAGGTGAGTAATGTTTTGGTTATGGCTCCTAGCATAAGTAAGTGACTTTCCACCCCACTTTTTACCATCTAATAACAGTAAGTTAGCTTGCCTATTCTCAAAATCTGATGGCTCTAGCCTTATATATTTTTCTATGAATGCCCTTTGCCATTTACCAGTTTCTAAAATACGAATTCCTACCATAATTTCATCTATTGATTCACGCTTCAACATTGAATCAATAGATCTGTATCCTAACTGTTTCATAACATTTTTGGGGGGTGTAGCTTTCAGGAGAGATTTGGCAACGCTGTGTTTAAGTCCCCAGACAGTTTTAGGGATATTTATTGTATCGATCAATTTCTTAATGCGTGGCAGTAAATCTGCTACGTCACTAGGATTACTCCCACCCATTCTCTTAACTAAAAATCTGTCGTGAAGCCCTATTAACCCTAGAAGAGCACTATAGAGTTCTTCACCTGTCGTATCGTCTGGATCAAGCCCCAAAGCTCGCATACGAGTGTATACTTTTGAGCTTACTTCCGTAGCAAGGCGTATATCAACACTAGGATTGCCACTCGCTGATTCAAGCTGTTGAACCATGAGAGCAAAAAGTTGATCCGAAACCCCCACCAGTTGGGACAACGATTTAGACATAATTACCTTAAGCATACCACTCTAATGACATAAGGGTAAAGCTTATGCTTGCTAAATTACTGAGATAGTTTTACATTTAGTCAATATGTCAGAAGCAGTAACAGGTAGTGAATTAGTTTTAGTAACTCCAGGCAAAGAGTATCTTGACCAACTCATGGGCCAAAGACTAAGAGATAGGGCAGATAGAAAAACAGCTTTTCGGAGCAATTTTTCTCCAATTTTAGGTATGAGCGTGGCTATGGATAACGGCGAGCACCCGCTTCATGCAATTACAAATACTGGGGTTACAGCTTATATGGAATGGACAGATTTTACTGATGGACATGATGCGAGAGTTGGAGCAGAGCTGCTAGGAGAAGAACCTACTGTTGAAGGCGGTGAAGCTGATCAAAAAGCAGATAAGAGAAAATTTTACTCTCAAATCACTGGACTAGCCATGCGTTATTTAATCCAGGATAGAAATTTAAAACAGGGTTTATTAATTGCCGGTAATGGGGTAGTGCAAGGATTTAGAGATATTGAAATGCAAAAAGCAAGAGATGCTGCAATCGAAGAAGGTATTCCTGCAAATGCACGAAATATTGGCAAATATAAGACAGTGACGAATGGACTTGCCCTTGGTTTGCACACGCTTGCACCTGCGTTACCTGAAAAGATCCAACCATTAGCAAAAAAAACTGGCAATATACTGCTCGGTGCTGGATCAGCCCTAAGTTTAGCTGGCCTTATCGATATGAAACTACATATTTCAAAATCTAAGGGTACCGAAGCTGCAGAAGTAAATAACTGCCCCGACTTCTTTGAACAAATATCTTAGAAAGTTTCTGGTTTGTACCATTCGGGTGAATTCTTGAGAAGCTCTTCTAGCTCAGATTCTTTCAGTAGCCCTGCTTGGGCACCAGCTTTTTGAACAACGTTCATAGAATTGATAGGTGCCCACTGAAGTGCCCCTTCGATTGTATTGCCTTTTATGAGTGCTGCAACGAAAGTGCTTGCAAAAGCATCTCCAGCCCCTGTTCGTTCGTAAGGAGGGGCAGGGTCAGGATACGGTGGCATTTTGTACCTGTTTTGACCGTCGCTAGCATATGCACCAGCTGGACCATCTGTTATACAAACTATCTTTGCGCCAGCCTGATGTAGTCGATCAAATAATTCATTAATATTATCGTAGTCACCATCGGTAATCATCACGGCTTCTTCTCTATTAAGTACCAAAACTTCGGTTCTCTGATAGAGTTTTAGCAATCTATCAATACCCGCCTCTAGCTGAAAAGTACCGGGCTGGAGGGCAAGTTTAACTTCCGGATTATCGTCTAGCCATTCAATAACGTGATCGTGGTAAGAATCTAGAGAATTCTTACTTATTGAGCTAAAGTAAACCCACTCTGGGACATCTGCCGCCCTAAAGCGAGGCCAATGATAGTCATATTCCTCATGCTTTATAAGTATGGTACGTTCTTCTTTGTACCAAAGTACATAGTGATAATTGCTGATTTTTTTGGGGTTTACGTGTACAAACCGAGTATCTACACCCTTGTTGTTTAGAGAGTTGATGATGTCTCTACCGAATTGGTCACTTCCGACGTTAGATATTAGCCCGCTCTCTATGCCCAATTTTTCAAAGCTTACAGCAGCGTTGGCTGCATTTCCAACACCCTCAATCACTTCTGCATTGTCAAACGGCACCTTAGAACCAAAAGGCATAGCTAACCATTTGCCGTCTTCGTTTTCATAAGTATGCGCTCTATCATCTAATAATTTAATGAATGCATCGGTTACAACATCTCCGATACAGAATACTTGCATTTTGTTACTCATCCCACCACTCTTTCTTTATCATGCTTATGCTTTGTACCATTGTGTCATAATCATAAAAACTTTTCAAAGATTATACTTGGGCCTTACCCGTAGCATTAAACAGATCGATTCTTTCTTCTACGACGAGTTGGACCGCATTAATTACTTCGCCCATTAATTTAACTACCGCATATTCATCTGGTTCATCTCGTAAAACTTTTTCCAGTGTCTGTCTGTAAGCCACCCTCATATCGCTGTTTATATTTATCTTACTTACTCCATTTTTGACTGCAGACTGGAAATAATGACCTGGCGTTCCACTTCCACCGTGAAGTGATATATTACAATTCGTAGCAGCCCTTAGCTGTTTTAATAACTCAATGTTCAACTTCTTTGGTACAGGGTATTTACCATGTAAATTACCGATAGCTGCGGCGTAGGTATCTATACCGGTAGCTTCAACAAATAACCGCATATCCTCTGGCGTACTAAACGTCTTTTTTATTTCTTCGTAATCAATTTTTTCCTTGTGCAGGTTAGATGATCCACCAAAATAATGTGGCTCACTCTCTACTATTGCCCCTGTTAACCTAGCATATTCAACAACCTGGCGTGTTTCAGCAATAATTTCTTCCTGTGTAGCCTCCCTGCGTGCTTGGCTAATATCAATATGAATAAATTCGTAACCAGCCTCTATCCCGGCGATTGCTCCTGCTACAGTTGGACAGTGATCAAGATTTATGTACATCTCTATACCTAGCTCTTCTTTGTAGTTATCAACCATGTCACGAACATTCTCGAGCCCTAGAGCATCGACTTCACCTTGACTTACTTCCACCATTAACGGAGCTTGTTTAGCCGCAGCGGCCCTGGCAATCGCGATTAGCGTATCTTGATTGTCTATATTGAATGCACCCAGAGCATAGTGACCTTCACGTGAACGTCGCATTGAGTCTCGTGCATCCTGACAATTTTTACGCATTTGTTCTAACGATAAAGCCATATTTCACCTATACTTTCTAATTTGACACCATATCATGTGCCGTTAATATTATATTCTTGGACGTCAAACCAAAATGTTCCAGTAGCTCATCTGGATTACCTGACTCGCCAAATCGATCTTTGATGCCAATTCGTTTAATAGGAACCGGGAACTCTTCGCCAAGCAATTCTGATATTGCCCCGCCAAGCCCCCCATTAATCTGAGCTTCTTCGATTGTTATAACCATTTTAGTTTTTTTTACGCTCTGCAATATTGTAACGGCATCCAGTGGTTTTATTGTTGGGCAATGTATTACTTCTGCATCGATTCCATCTTTAAACAATTTTTCAGCTGCTACCATAGCGTGATACGTCATAGTGCCAGTTGAAATTAGTGTTATGTCGTCACCTTTTGTATAAACATATGCTTGTCCTATTTCAAATGGGGTTTTTTGTGTAGTAAGAATCGGGGTTGCCTCTCTTGCAAGCCTAATATAGTTTGGGCGAGAATCATTTGACATTGCGATCGTCATTTTGTGTGCTTCTATACTGTCCCCAGGTGCCATAACTACCATATTAGGCAAGGATCTCATCAGGGCAATATCTTCGAGCATCTGATGGGTGGCACCATCCTTGCCTGTATAAAGGCCTGCGTGGGCACCAACAATTTTTACTGGTCTGTCATTAAGGCAAATCGTTGTTCTAATTTGCTCCCAGTTACGCCCTGGACTAAATGCAGCATAGCTACTGACGAATGGTATTTTACCCATTGCCGCCAAGCCAGAACCAACGGTAACCAAATTCTGTTCCGCAACACCAACTTCTATAAATCGTTCAGGAAACTCACTAGCAAAGTGGCTAATTTGAGTCGAATCTGTCAAATCTGCACAAGCTGCCACTACTTGGTCGTTCAATCTTCCTGCTTCTAATAGTCCGGTTCCAAAACCTTTTCTATTAGGCTCTTTGGCAATATCCTTAGCCATAATATTATCAATCAGATGCAGATTACTCATGTTCACTCCTAATTTTACCGCGAAGTGTACGCAGCTCATGTAGTGCTACTTTTGCCTGTTCTTTATCTGGCTGGGCACCGTGCCATTTGAAATCATACTCCATAAAATCAACACCCCTGCCTGGTACAGTATGAGCAATAATCACCGTCGGCTTTTCAATGATTGCCCTTGCCATTGCACAGGCATCGATTATTGCCTCAATGTTATTGCCGTCAATTTCAATAACATGCCAGCCAAAGGCATGCCATTTGGCGCTCAGGTCTTCTAGAGGCATCACTGATTCGGTTGGACCATCTATTTGTATGTTATTTCTATCGATTATTCCTATTATATTGCTAAGCTTATACTTGCTGGCTAGCATCGCTGCTTCCCAAATATTGCCTTCATTAAGTTCGCCATCACCCATTACCGTATATATCCAACGATGATTATCTTTATTAATATTCATCGCTAGCGCCATGCCGCATGCCTGGCTTAAACCACACCCCAAGGGGCCACTCGTGTTTTCCAGTCCTGGCAACTTTGTGCGTTCTGGGTGACCCTGCAAACGCGAACCAAATTGTCTTAGAGTAAGTAATTCTTTTTTATCAAAATACCCGGAATGAGCCATTGCGGCATATTGAATGGGTACACAATGCCCGTTGCTCAGTAACAAAATATCTCGTTGGTCCCAATCAGGTTTTTTCGGATCATGCTTTAATACATCGAAATATAATGCCGTAAAAATATCCGTTAAACCCAACGGGCCTGCACTATGACCGCTACCGGCATGCTCTAGCATTTTAATAATATCTTGACGTATGTCGTTAGCTTTTAATTCAAGCTCTTTATTGGAGAGTGATTTATTGTCTACCATATCGCTTATGATTATAGCTGATCTACTATTTTTTGATAAGACCGTTCTGGATTATCTGACTTCTGGATATAGCCGCCAACATTTAAAACTTCCACGCCAGCTTGTAATAATTTCTGGGCATTCTGATCATCAATGCCGCCGTCCCAGCCTATCTCTACGTCGTGATATTCAGATCTAATCTGAGCAACTTTTGCTAGATTCTTTACATCAAATACCCCGCCCTGATGACCAAGATTACCACTAAATACCAGTACGTGATCGAAACTGTGCATTATTTTATAAATGTTCTCGACCGGTGTTTCTTGTAATATTGATAGTCCAGCTTTTATATCTGCTTTATGTAGCTCTGCAACGAAATGCATATGGTGAACATCGACCTCAGCCTGAATAATCACCATGTGTGGTTTTAGTCTGACTAACTGGTCAAGATAATCCATTGGTTTTTGATACATTAGATGAATATCAACCACAGAAACATGTGGGAGCCAAATCTCACTTAAAGCTGGTGACTTGGTTGGAGCAAAAATGCCATCCATTAGATCTATATGTATGCGGCCTGAGAGCTTACTAGCTATATCTAGTTGTCTGCGATATTCGCGTAAATCGAAGGTTGTAACTGTAGGACAAACAATCGCCATCTATAGCTCATCGAGTTCTTTTATTCTTCGCTTAAATCTGGGGGCACCAGCAAAGGCTGTATTAAGCCAAGTTTCTACAACGATCTTTATCTCATCCTTGTCCAGAAAACTAGCTGGTAAGCAAAGTACGTTGCTGTCGTCATCATTCCTGGCCGAGCGCACAGACTCCCTGTTATAGCCTAGGCATGCTCTTATACCCTTGAATCTATTGGCGGCCATACACATCCCCTGTCCACTACCACAAATTAGAATACCCCTAGGATCTGAACTGTTACTTGATAGCATGTCAGTTACGACTTGCTTTGCAAACACCGGAAAATCATCATTCGGGTCTAGGGTATCATTACCGTCTTCATGCACTTCGTATCCTGCTCTCTTAAGATAATCCATAAGATTTCTCTTAATTCGTAGCCCATTGTGATCGGCACCAACAAAAATTTTCATAACTATTTACGCTGCGTGGAGTAATCGCCCAACATCCGCAACAACCTCAACTAAACGGTTGCTATATCCCCACTCGTTATCGTACCAGGCAACCACTTTCAACGTTCTGTTACCAACAACATTCGTCAAATTCAAGTCTACAATTGCGGAATGGCTATTTCCAATGAAATCACTCGAAACCAACTCCTCTTCAGTAACATCCAATATACCTTGATAGTAAGGCTCTTTAGCCGCTGCTTTGAAAGCATCATTAACGGTGTCAATCGTGACATCCTTTTTAGTGTTAATAACAAAGTCACTTAACGATACTACACTGGTAGGTACTCGTACGCTCATACCGCCAAATATTCCTTTAATTGCAGGGAAAGCCTCTCCGGCAGAAATTGATGCACCAGTAGTAGTTGGTACAATATTTTCGGCAGCGTTACGTGATTCACGTAAATTCTTGGATGGCCCATCCTGTAACGACTGGCTAGCAGTATAGCTATGTATTGTGGTCATCATGGCGTTTTCTATACCAAAATTACTTTCAATAATTGCCACTACAGGCGTAATGCAGTTGGTTGTACAGCTTGCGTTACTAATAATATCGTTAGCTGCATCTAGAGCATCTTCATTTACGCCTAGCACTACCGTGGTTGCTCCTTCGCCCTTGGCTGGCGCTGAAATTACAACTTTTTTGGCACCAGCGTCAACGTGCGCTTTGGCCTTAGCTGGGTCAACGAAAAGGCCTGTTGACTCAATTACAACATCTATTTTTAACGACTTCCATGGTAATTTTGACGGATCACGCTCGGCAAGCACCTTAATAGCTTTACCTTCTACAGTAATGTTCTCATCATCGTGTTCGACTTCTTTAGCATATGCTCCGTAATTACTGTCATGTTTAAGTAAATGCGCCAATGTTTTCGTGTCTGTTAGGTCATTAATAGCTACGATTTCTATGTCACTTCTGTCGAATGCAACTTTAAAGGCGTTCCTACCTATTCTTCCAAACCCATTAATCGCAATTCGTGTTTTCATTACCCCACCTATCTTTTAACTGATTAAATCCTATGCTGTGTAGTATATAAGCATAAGTATTTCATAGCAAGAGTTACTGATTTTTCCAACGCTCGATACATTCCTTTATAATTTCTTTTGCTTCCGCTACATCACCAAAACCCAATACTTTTGTTGAACCTGGTTTTTTTAGATCTTTGTAATGGTTAAAGTGATGTTCAATCTGAGCCTTCCAGGTTGAAGAAATATCATCAATGTCCTTTATATCACTCCCCCAGTGCCTATCATCGTCAGCAACACAGATCACTTTATGATCCATATCTCCGCCGTCTTCAAACTTCATAATACCCACTATTCTGGCATTGATTTTTACACCAGTTGGTACAGGTTCATCTATCACAAGAAGAACGTCGAGCTCGTCACCGTCATCGTCAAGAGTTTGCGGAATAAATCCATAGTTACACGGTTTTGCAAAAATCCAAGGCTCAACACGATCAAGTTCAAATATAGCTTGTTTTCTATTCCACTCAATCTTGAGTTTTGATCCTTTTGGGATTTCATTTATTACATTAATCACACCACCGTCAACATCGCCTGCATCAAATATTTTGTTAAAATCTGCCATTATTTCTCCTTTACATCATAAACTATTGTACACTAGTAATAACATGAAAGTAATGGGACACCGGGGAGCGGCAGGGCTTGCTCTGGAGAATACGCTTGACGGCTTTAAACTAGCTAAAATACTAGGCGTAGATTCTATCGAGCTTGATATTCATATTACAAAAGATAACCATCTAGTTGTCGTACATGACAGTAATCTGAGTCGTGTAAGTAACAACAGTCGTATCGTTAGACAATCAACGCTGAAAGAGATCCAATCTATCACACTGTTTGACGAAATATCATATGTCCCAACGCTAGAGGAAGTGCTTGTGGTTACCAAAAAAATTCCACTGTTTATAGAGATCAAAGCTGAGGGCTGCATTGATGAGCTAATCAAGATAATCGGTAAGCACAAAATGAGAGACTTAACTATAGTTTCATTTAAGCATAATGAACTACAGAAACTGAGATCACTGAAACCAGATTTAATGTTATACGCCAACGAACGTACAAAACCATTCGAAATTATTCAGTTTGCTAGAAGCCTGAAACTAAACGGAATAGGACTCAATTATTGGCTGCTCAATCCTTTGACATACTGGATGGCAAAACGGAGTAAATTAGATATTTTTGTTTACACTGTTAATAGTAAGTTCATTGGGAATATTATTAGATTGTTATACCCGAAGGTAATGATCTGCTCAGACTACCCCGAGCGCTTCCTTAAGCATCACAGTTTGCTAGATAAGTAGGAATAATGAACGCCACTTTCATAAAAAAGGTAAACCTTACATCCAATATCTGGAGCTTTTACTTTAAGCCATATAAACCTATGGATTATACTGCTGGGCAGTTCGTCGAGATTACCCTAGATTTGCCACAATCTAGCGGCGGCAAGCCCAAGCGCTGGTTTACTATTTCATCACCCCCGACACAAACTAACAATTTTACTATCACTACTCGTCTATATCCTAGTAATCCAAGCGACTTCAAACAAGCTTTATCGAATTTAAAACCAGGTAGTACAGTAAATATCAGTGATGCCATGGGTGACTTTGTGCTACCAAAAGATGAGACTATACCCCTCGTGTTTATCGCGAGAGGTATAGGTATTACACCGTTTGTAAGTATGATTGAGTGGCTTGAACAAACAGGCAATTCACGCAAAATCACACTCATATACAGCGTAAGAACTAACCAAGACGTGGCATTTAAAGACTCGTTGTCTCTTTTAGGTAATGACTTAGTTATCGCTGTCGATCACCTCGCAAAACAAGGCCATATTTCAAACGAGTTAGATTATAAAGCCTTGCCTGCAATTTCTAAAAACCGAGAAAGCAGAACATACATATCTGGGCCTGAGAAATTTGTAGAAAACTTAAGAAACGAATTCATGAGAAATAACTACAGCGAAAACAATGTTTTGGGTGATTATTTCCCTGGTTACGAAAACCAAGTTAACTAAAGTTGTTGAGTTGGGGGAATTTCAAAGTTGCTAATTTTTTTAGTTATATCTAAGTAGGTCACTATTTCACTATCAGTAAGATCAAACAGCCAGTATCTCATGGCGTGCTGAATTGCCTGGTCACCATCATAAACCAACTTGATTCCTCTCCTAGAGCAACTAAGATACTTAACGCGCCTGTCTTTTAACGATACTTTCTGGCGAACCAAATTACGTTTTATCAAACTTTTTATTAACACGGCTGTCTGGGGCATGTTCATATCAAACATCTCTGCCAAACTCGACACCGTTACCTCGGACTGTTCATTGTCCACAATACTCTTCATTACTATCCATTCTTGAAAAGTTATTTCTAAGCCTTCCAATGCTCTAGCAATAATAATTTTTAATGCATTGTTGGTCCGACTGTGCAAAATATACCAGTTGACCATATTAAAAATTCGCTCGGCTTCAAGACCTGTTTCTGAAGTGTCGCCTCTAAACCTAATAGGAACCTTTAGAGCCACTACTTTTCTCCGGGTTTCTTCTCTAAGTATTCACGAATTCGAAGAGCAGCGGTAGCCCCCTCTCCTGAGGCACTTGCAATCTGCATTGTCGCTCCAGACCTAACATCGCCAGCACAAAATACGCCCTCCATATTTGTTTGCAAATTTCGGTCAGTCTTTATTAGCCCAATTTGGTCTAGTTCTATATTAGAGTTCTCCAAAAACTGCGTGTTGGGAAGTAGTCCAATAAATACAAATACTCCGTCAGTTGGAAATTCTGTCTTTTTTCCGTCTTTGGTTGCAAGAACCTTAGTAATTTTACTATCCTCTGCGATGATTTCATCAGTTGCCGTGTTTAGATGAACGGTTATTTTATCATTCTTCTCTAATTCTTGTACCAGAATACCCGACGCCTTTAAATTACTCCTAACTAACAAGTCGATCTTACTCGCAAACTTAGTTAAAAATAAGGATTCTTGAACTGCAGAATTACCACCACCCACTACTACCAAGTGTTTGTCACGGTAAAATGCTCCATCGCAAGTTGCGCAATAATGAACGCCACGTGCATAATACTCAGCTTCACCAGGAACACCCAACTTTTTATAATCGCTACCTGTGGCGATCAAAACTGCTTTAGCATAAATGTCTCCGTCAGTTGTTTCCAGCTTTCTAAGACCATCCTCGTCTCCAATTTTCGTAACTGCACCGAGTCTGATATCTGCGCCAAATCTAACGGCTTGCTTTTCCAACCCATCGGCCAACTCCAACCCTGCAATACCGTCTGGAAACCCTGGATAATTGTCCACCCAGTCAGTTGTCGCTGCAAGGCCACCTATAACTCCCTTTTCAAACAAGACCGTATCTATATCTTCACGCGTTGTGTAGATAGCTGCTGATAATGCTGCTGGACCAGCTCCTATCATTACTACATCATGAATTTCTTTATCAGCCACCATTTACCTCCCTAAGAGCTGTCTTACAATAGTATATTACATGTTCTGGTGCTCTATCCCCAAGCTCGTCCAGTTCATCAATAGTAAACCATTTCATTTCTTCATGCTCATCTGACAATACATAATCAGCTGATTTAGCCAGGCAAAAATAGGTTAGTCCAATGTGTCTATGCGGTGCATTCGCATCATGTATATCAATAAATCTAGGACGCCATAGTATCTCCGAGTTCGATGACTTTAGGTCTGGTTTTTCGCTTAGAACGTCCACCTCCAAGCCACATTCCTCTTTAATCTCACGTAGCAAGGCTTGGTCGGGATTTTCATTTAATTCTATATGGCCGCCTAGACAGAGCCATTTTTTGTACCTTGGGTGTAACACCAATAGAACCTTGTCCTTATCGGGGTGAATCATTACTGGCGCAACAGTAAAGTCTATAAGCTCGTGAATGTGCCCCATTACTAATTAACCGCTGGTGCCAATTTTGCGAGATTATAACCAACCACAACTTCTTTTGCGTCATTTTCTTTTGTGATAACAGTGACCGGTACGGCAAGCTGGCCACTTGCTTCAAACGCCTCTTTCTGCCGTTCTGGGTTGGTATCTAAGTTAACTTCATCATAAGTATGTCCTTTTGATTGAAGCCACTTTTTTACCATCACACAGTAGGCACATGTGTTAGTAGTATATATTGTTATGTTTTTGGCCATAATTGTTTCCTTTTGTTAGTTATTATTTAAGTCTTAAACTATTATATATAGTGCTTTTGTTTATTGCAATACCCATACATGTTGTGTCTACTGAGTTACTCCCTCGAGGTCAATAATAAATACTAGGTTTGAATTAGCTGGTATACCTGGACGGTCCTGTGCTCCGTATGCTTGATCAGCCGGGATAATTAGCATTCTTTTGCCACCGACCTTCATTCCTGGCACACCATCTGTCCATCCTTTGATGACTTGGTCCAGGCCAAACTCTACAGAATCGCCAGAATCATATGAACTCTGAAATATTGTGCCGTCAGACGCAAGAGCTCCAGTGTAGTGTGCTTTTACCTTCGCACCTGGTTTAACTTCTTCGCCTTCACCAACTTTTATATCCTTAATTTCTAGCTTATCGACTGTTGCTACGGGTGTGAACCCTTCCAATTGCGTACCTTCCAATTTACCCTCCTGTGGCTGTAGTTCATTTATTTGTTGTTGTGAAGTTTCTACGTTTTCTGTTTCAGAATTATTTCCGGTTCTAATTTGCCAAACAATTGCCAAACTAAATGCGACCGATGTCGCTAAAAATAAAACTGCCATAACTAACGCAAAAACACGCTCATGTGGCTTTGCCATTATTCCCTCACTCTCAATTACTGCTAAATTATACGACGAAAATAGATTTTATTTTGTAGTTATTTCGACAGCAGAAGCAGGCCACCCCTGTTTGGAATAGTTAAGAATTAGATTCTTTAGTTCTTCTGAAACAAAAGGCTTATTCGGCAGCTCATCCAACAAAACCCAACCCGGTTGATATAGGTTTTTGCCCATATTGTTGATAACAACTTCTTCAGCCTCTGGATGTAATTGCGGCTCACCAGAAACGTATTCACACAAGAATATATATTGATCACCGTATGGGTCTCCCGAGTGTTCTAATATTACTAGTCTGGGGCTTGTGAACTCAACCATTGTTTCTTCTTTAATTTCACGATATAACGCCTGTTCTGCTGTTTCGCCTATCTCAATATTGCCGCCTGGCAAGGTATCATATTCAGTACCAAACTTGTTACGATGCATAACAATGAGTTTACTGTCATGAATGATGATCGCTCTGACTGCTTTTCTCATAGTTTAATATTACTCCGAAATTTCATAAGATCGAAGTTTCTTTTGCGATTTTTCAGATTTTTTAGCACTTTGTAGTTGCAGTAATTGTGCGTATATACCGCCTGTCTTAGCCAATTTTGTTGGGCTACCGATTTCATCAATACTACCATTTTCTAGAGTTACAACAGTATCTACACTTTGAATAGTACTAAGCCTGTGGGCAATAATGATGGTTGTTCTGTCTTTCATTAAGTGATCAAGAGCTTCGTGCACCAAGCGTTCGCTTTTACTGTCTAAGCTACTCGTAGCTTCGTCCAGAATTAGAATTGGAGCATTTTTTAGAAGAGCTCTAGCGATGGCAATCCTCTGTTTTTGGCCGCCTGATAATTTTAGTCCTCTTTCGCCAATTTCTGTGTCATAACCTTTTTCAAACTTTGTTATAAATGCATGAGCATTAGCTGCTTTTGCAGCTTCAATAATTTTATCTTCACCCGCCGTAGAATTAGAATATGATATGTTTTCTTTAATTGTTCCGCTAAACAACGCTGGGTCTTGAAAAACAACACCAATATTACGCCTAAGGGATTTCTGAGTAACATCAGCTATAGATTGACCATCGATATTAATGCCACCTTTTTCTGGTTCATATAAACGTAGTAGTAGATTAGTCAGTGTTGTTTTACCTTCGCCGCTCTCCCCGACTAACGCAACCCTTGTGTTGGCAGCTATTAAAAAATCAACTCCGCTTATAACTGGCTGCTTTTTATCATAACTAAATGATACATTCTGGAAATTTATTTCGCCCCGCCTAACAACTAAGTCCTTGGCATTTGTTACATCTTTTATTTCGGGGAGCACATCCATTACTTCGAAGTAATCTTTGCTGTCTGCAACTGCCTTCTGGGTATTATCAACTAGGAAACTAATTGTAAATATAGGTATTCTGATCTGCATCGCATATAGGATTAATGCCACAGTCTGGCCAGGGCTGAGCTGCCCTTGTGCTCCTTGAATAAAAATAAAGCAGTAAACGATGAAGAATATAATGTTCAAAAGCAGTCTGCGTTCAACATCCTTTCTGTGCCAATGCTTGGACTGTGGTACGTTGATCCTAACAGCGTTTTGCATATGACGCCCAAAGAAGTTTAGTTCTCGCTTTTCTTGGTTGAAACTTTTTACAACTTTTACCTGATTGATTGCTTCTGAAAACCTACCACTCGCTATATCAGCCTGTTCGTTCTTCTTATGTTGCAGTTTTAGCCATTTGCCACTACTTTTTACTGTTAGCCATATAAATACCGGATACAATATAAATAATAGCAATGCGACTTGCCAGCTATAGATAGCTACCACAACTAGTGCAAATACTGTACTGAAAATAAACTGCAGGAAGTTGTTGCTCATCATTTGCATAAAATTACTTATCTGAGCAATTGAACGGTTAAGTCTGTTGATCAACTTTCCGGATAACTCATGGTCAAAGTATTTTTGAGGCAAATCTAGCAGGTGTTCGTAATACTTCTGCCCAAGTATTTTATAGAGACGGGCAGTCATTTGATCTCCCCAATATCCACCTATGTTGCTGATAAATGTAATAGTTAGATCAGCAATAAAAATAATACCTGCAATTATTATTAAATACCCAACACTTGCTTCGGTACCTAAACGTATTTCGTCTATAGCCCTACCTGTTAAAGCTGGAATAGATAGGTTCAATAGTGCTATTACTATAGAAATTGCACTGACCAGCACATATATGCGCCACAATGACGAAGTAGTCTTTATGATCTTCCACAAATAATTCATGAACTAAAGTCTAATTGCGCCTAGAGATTTTTTTACAGATTCTTCAATCCTACTCATTACATTATTGACCTCTTGCGTAACCAGAGTACGATTGTGATGAGTTAGTGTAATTCTAAAAGTGATGTTCTTCCTGTCCAAATCGTTGGGTTGGTAGATATCAACCGGTTCAATTTGCGTCACATAGCCGTGTTCATTTGTTTCAGTGTCCAATGGTTCTTTTACTGCTTCTAGTACCTTGTGGTAGCTAGTATCGGCAGTAACCTGTAAGGATATGTCTTGGTCGGTATTAGGAAAACGTGAAAGTGGCGTATATTGATTAGGTTTTGCTAGTTTCGTTAGTTGACTAACGTCCAATTCAAACCCTGATACAAATTGTGGTAACTTTAGTTTTCTCCTTACACTAGATTTAAACTCACCTACTTCACCGATAAACTCACCGTTTGTGTCGTGAATAATAGCTGTTCGACTTGGTTCAAATGGTGCAAATGCCTGTTTCGATACGTTTAGTTTAGGGTTATGACCACTGGCGGAGGTGAAAATACTAGAAATACCGAGTTCATTCAACAGATACAAGGCGTATGTTTTGGCCTGAAAATATGCCGCACCACTATTTTTTGCTTTATCTAATTTGTCATCTGCTGTAAACACAAAAGCCAAACGTTGTTCCTCAACAGGTAGCCCGTCCTCACCTAAGTAATCATTGCAATGTGATTTGTTGATTTCGAATATACCGAATTCATTATGACCAGATTTGATATTAAGGTGTACCTTATCGAGTAAACTTGGTAGTAAACTGAGTCTGTAGTACTGAAGATCGGGACTTAAAGCGTTACTTAATTTATAGGCTAATCCTCTGTCTTGACCTACTTTATCGAGCAATTCTCCATGGACAAAATTGTAAGTCAGAACTTCATTGGCTCCAGCCCTGGATAGGATCTCTCTTATGGTCTGTTTGGTTGTCTGAATCAGGTCTTTATCTACTGGGGTTAAATCACGTTTTGGTAATTGAACTGGCAATTTATCGTAGCCGTATAATCTACCCACTTCTTCCACAACATCCTCAGGTATTTCGATATCCGTACGCCAAAATGGAAAATCTACTACTAGGTCATCTCCACTAATATCGACAACAAACTCAACATTTTCAAGTAGCTGCTTAATTTCTTGGGCAGATAGACCTGAACCGAGCCTAGAATTAATGAAGTCCATAGATACCGTTACTTTTTGCATTTCTGGCAGACCAGAGTGTATGTCAATAACTTCAGATGCTTGTTTACCTCCACATTGTTCGACTATATCAGACATAATCTTAGCGAGTATTCTATCGTTTTGGTAAACACTTTGGCCTTTAGTAAAGCGAGTCACTGCGTCAGTGAATAATCCGTACTTCATACTGGTGCGACGAATGTTATACATATCAAAATTTGCACATTCTAGAATAATATTTGTTGTATTTTCATCGACTTCAGTATCTGACCCACCCATAACACCGCCGACGCCAATCGGTTCTTTGTCTGTAGCTATTACAATCGTTGGTGCGTCAAACCCAACTGTTTTACCATTTAGTAGCACTATTTTGTCGTCAGTTTCTGCTTGTCTAGCTACTAAAGTCGGAGTATTCTCACTTAGTTTTGCAACTTTGTTATAGTCATAGGCGTGCAAGGGTTGACCAGTTAATTGAGAATAGTAATTTGTTAGATCTACGATATTGTTAATGGGTTTAATGCCCACTCTTGTTAAGCCAGCCTGCATCCATACCGGGCTTGAACCAACCTTGACATCACTCATGGCTACTGCCATAAACCTTGGCACAAGTTCTGGGTCATCGACACGAACTTCGAGTGGTAGGGAATTACCATTAGTTAGCTTCTCACGTTTACTGTACCAGTCGGGGCTTTTGAATTCTAAGCCTTGTATACCTGCAAGCTCACGTGCAACACCTAAAATACCGAAGCAATCTGGGCGATGGGTAAACATCTTGTTCTCAATATCGATAACCACATCATCATTTCCGTATAATTTATTAAAGTACGTGCCTGGTTTTGCCTGGTCAGCACCGACTTCACTTTCATTTATTTCTAAAATTCCGTCCTGATTATCGCTTATCCCGAGTTCAGCAGGACTCGCAAGCATCCCATTGCTAATCTTGCCTCTTATCTCGCGCGCCTCTAATAGAAGTGGATCTTTGGCAAGTGTACTAGGGATAACCACCCCTGGCGGTATCCAAGCAACCGTTAGACCAGCTTGAGCATTTGGAGCTCCACATACTACCTGCACTAGGCCGTCTTCCCCCCGATCTACACCCTGTACTACTCCCGAGTCATCAATCCTACATAGACTTAGCTTGTCGGCGTCTGGGTGTTTATCGCACGAAATGACCTTAGCAACAACTATTCCATCGTACTTTTTACCCCAGTACTCAACTTCTTCGACTTCTCCGAGTTGTGCCCCGATTAACTTCAAAATCTCATCAGTACCTACAGAATTTATATCAACATTGCTGTGGTATTGTGCCCAATTTAAACTAACTTTCATCTTGCTGCCACCACACTTATTTCTATAGTTGCACCCAACGGCAATTCGCTAACACAAATAGCTTCCCTAACAGGAAAAGGTTCGCTGAAGAAGGCTGGGTACACCTCATTTATCTCTGGCATCTGGGACATATCGGTTACGTAGATTACAACTTTAACAATATCCTTGAGTGTAGAATTAGCAGCGACAAGAATATTTGATATATTAGCCATGGTCTGCTCAACCTTATCTGCAGTTGAGCTTTCGATAAGCTTACCGTCCGTATTCATATGAATCTGTCCAGATACAAATATAAAACCACCACTTTCTATTGCCTGCGACAAGAATTTAGGTGCACCTGGTGCCTTGCTTGTTGAATATTGTTTTTTGTTCATGAAAATTGCCTCAAAAAGTCTAATTTACCAGATTCGAAATGCCGAACATCTTCAATCCCATATTTCATCATGACAAGACGATCTAGCCCCATACCTCCAGCGAAACCAGAGTAAACAGTAGGATCAATTCCCCCCATTTTCAACACGCTAGGGTTAATCATCCCGCAGCCAAGAAGCTCTATCCACCCACTTTGACTACATATTGAACAACCTTGTTTTTTACAAAAAGGGCAGCTTAGGGCCATTTCAAAGCTTGGCTCAGTAAAAGGAAAATAGAAGGGCTGAGTTCGTATTTCTAATTCTTGTTCATAATACTCTTCCAAAAACGTCTTAAAGGTAGCGATTAGATTACCAGCATTAATGTTTTTGTCTATATAACTTATCTCTACTTGATAAAAAGTATGCTCGTGGCGCGCATCAACATCTTCGTTCCTAAATGTCCGCCCCGTGTACACGACAGCAATTGGTTTATTCTGAGCTAGATTTGGTGCGTATTTTTTCTGCAAGCGATTTTGCATAACGCTAACGTGTGCTGGTGCAACCAAACCATCGGTTGTTATGAACGTATCATAATCGTCACGTGCCGGATGGCCTTCTGGGAAATTTAGACTATCGAACATGTGATATTCGTCATCAATTTGCCTAGAATCCATGTGAACAAAGCCCATACGAGCAAATATGTTAATAACTTTATCTAACTCTGTCATGAGCGGATGCATGCTACCATTTTCGGCACTAAGTAATTTTGATTTGTTAGATGTTGATACATTTACGTCAAAGGGCGCTGTGACATCAATATTAGCTAAAACCTTATCCTCTTCTTCAGAATCTTCAATCATCTTTTCTAATTCTTGTTTCAGGCTATTTATCTCCTGGCCGAATTCTGCCCGTTGATCTACCGGCATTGTTGGCAATTCCGAATATAGCGCCTTGAGCTCTGGAGCCCTAAGAACTGATTTATTGTCATCTACTGAGGCAAGTTTATCTTTGAGCTGCTTCGCAACTTCAGCAATTCTATCGTTCTGATAAGTCATTAAGCTTATTATAACAACTCAGCCTCTGTTACAATAGTATTATGGCAAATTTTTCATTTGATATTGTTTCGGATTACGACAAAGCCGAGATGAATAACGTTTTCGACCAAACCCAGCGCGAGATAACTAACAGATATGATTTTAAAGGAACTAGTGCAGAAATAGATTGGCTAGATGGAGATAAAACTGGTTTTAAAATTACTGGCGACAGTGACTACCAAATAGAAGCAATCCTAGATATCTTTCGTAAAAAATTAGCTTCGCGCAGTCAAAGTCAAAAAGTTTTGGATGTGTCCAAAGAAATTACAACCACCAATTTAAAATCAACCCAAGAAGTACCTTTTGTTCAAGGACTAGACCAAGACAAAGCTAAAAAAATTACAAAACTTATCAAAGAAGAACTACCTAAGGTTAAAACCCAGATCCAGGGTGATGAAGTTCGAGTTATGAGCAGTAGTAAAGATGAACTCCAGCAAGTTATGCAATTACTAAATTCTCAGGATTTTGATTTCGCAGTTAACTTCACAAATTACCGCTGACAATAGCTCTTTCTTTGACTAAATAGTATTCATCTGCCATGCGTACACCTGTTTGCCTGTAATTTACACCTCGTTTTTCGTTTTCAAAGTAAATAGTTGCACCACTGCAAATATTTGCATCCATAACATCTACTCTTTCATACACTTCAGCTCCGTCAAAAACACCAAGAGCACTATCAATCTGAACCTCTTCCGGCAGAATAGCCCTAAATTGCCTTAACAAGTTGCGCCCTACATATTTTGTAGCAGGACCACTTAGGCCTCCTACATTTCCCGGAACATCAAGTGATGGATCGCCGTGTTCAGTCAGGATACTCTGTCCACCAATAGTGTTAAAACTCAACGCCTTCTTCCCTTTTGCAACTGAAAAATATTCGGCAGTCGGTTCAATAAGGTGTTTTCTTTCTCCAACAAGTGGGGCAATTTTGCGCAACACCCACACTCCTAAACCAACCCTAGATATTATCTCATCGTCAACTGCAAACATATTCTCAAGATCAAAGGATAAAATTGCTTCTCTCCCACCCTCTTCAGTAATCTTATTTGGGCAAGAATAATTAACTTCAATGCGGTCAGCCCCAGCTTCGACCAAACGCTCAGCCATTTCAGGCAGAACTTTCAATGGATCGTCACCCATGGCCGCTGATACGCCAGGTATAAGGACTTTGCCACGATCGTTAGCTTCTCTTTGTAGGGCAGGAAAAGCCAGTTCCATTTCAGCAATACTAACACTTGGCAGACCCAAGGAATTCACGGTCTGTCCTGTTAAATCATTGTGGTAGTAAACCCTACCATATTTTGGCTCATTACCTTCACCGCCATTGTATGTTGCAGATGCCCACCGACTTACTGTGAGTGGTGATCTAAAGATCTGCCGTGTTCTATCAATAATACTATCAATATTTGGCCCGTTAATAGCGCCTGCAGCCGGTGCAAATGGTATTTCCATTTCTATATCCATAAATTCGTAAGCCATTTTTCCTCCTCGTTGTAATTGCGAGTATTGTATGATTCAATAAACATTGAGGAAAATCAACGACGAAACTCGTCGTTATATTATGGAAAAAATCCGAGATACACTATATAACTATGGCCTGAGCAAAGAACAGGTCGAAATATACTTAAGGCTTGCTGGGGCTAGGGAGTTGCGCATTCAAGGCATATCAGACGCAACAAAGATTCCTCGTAGCTCAGTATATGAACACCTGAAACAACTCGAGGAATTCGGATTAGTCGAAGTTGTTATATATGACACATATAAATCAATCCGAGCAAAGCCAGTCACAGAGATGCGACACCATCTCGAAGAAAAAGCTGCACGTTTACATACACTGTCTAAAGAACTTCCGAAATTGGATAAGAAACTTGCTCTGACTCTTGGCGTTATTCCTGACTCCCAAGTCCAGGTACGATACTTCAAAGATGTTGCCGGTGCGAGACAATTGCTATGGAACACCCTCCATGCAAAAAATACTGTATACGTTTATAGTGCCTGGGGACGATCTAGCTTTGTTGGTACAAAATTTTATGAAAACTTCGTAGAAGAATCAAAGACTCGAGATATTTGTGAGCAAGTATTAATCAACCCCACTCCATCAGCAATATCGTCGATACAGCAGCATCTTAGTTCGTCCACATCAAGGACATACTTACAGGACATTCACTGCCTCAGTAAAAGTAAGCTTTGCATTCAAGGCGAAACTTTTATATATAACAACACTTATTCTCAAATTTATTTAAAAAACGATGTAATCAGTGGCTTTGAGATTGAGAGTAATCAGTTTGTAGAATCACAAAGATCGATATTTGATACACTTTTGGGCATATCCAAGCCTATTTTTAGCTATTTAGATTAATATACTGGGTTATACTAATGCTTATGAGGGAAGATTCTCCTAGCCTGTACGAAGTAGCAAAAGAAGTTCTTGAAACAAACAATCAGGGAACTTATACAGTGCCTGCAACAGGTATGTATCCTCATCAGTGGCTTTGGGACAGCTGCTTTATTGCTATCGGGCAAAGACATTATGATGTTGATCGCGCAAAACAAGAGATACTTAGCCTAACTAGAGGTCAATGGGCTAACGGCATGGTTCCTAACATGGTACTGAGCAAAACGGGTCGTAAAGTCAGGCATGGCAATATATGGCGTAGTTGGCTTAACCCAAATGCACCTGATAACGTAGCAACTAGCGGTATCACTCAACCCCCCATGCTGGCTGAAGCCACAGTAAAAATAGGTGAAAAGCTTAACAAAACCGAACGTAACAATTGGTACAGGACAATGTACCCCGTTATCCTTGCCTATCACCAGTGGCTATATCTTGATCGAGATCCCCATAATGAAGGGTTAGTCTTACAAATTCACCCTTGGGAAACCGGGCTAGACAATACACCCCCTTGGATGAGCGAACTTATTGATCATCAATTACCTGTCTGGGTCCGCGCGGTCGGAGCCTTACATCTTGAACCGTTAATTAACGCAATACGAAGCGACACGAGGTTTGTACACCAGAGCGAGAGACTTTCAACTATTGAAGCCTTGGCCTTATTCAGTGTCCAGCGGAGACTCAGGCGAAAAAACTACGACACTGAGAGAATTCTCAAACACTCGTTATTTGCGATTGAGGACGCATCTTTTAACGCAATATTTATTCGTGCCAATGATCACCTGCAAACTATTGCAAAATCACTTAGAAAACAATTACCCGAGGACCTAAAGATAAATATTGAGCGGTCGAGAACTGCATATGAACAGTTGTGGGATCAATATTCTAACCAATATTATTCTAGAGAGTTTGTTACTCATAAACTGTTGAAAATCCCAAGTATTGCAACGTTAATGCCGCTCTACGCTGGCTCAATAACTAAAGAACGAGCCCATCGGTTGGTAAAGCTACTCGAGGACGAACATCAATTCGGTACAAATTACCCAGTGCCATCAGTACCACTAAGTTCTGAGTGGTTCCAGGCTCATAGATATTGGCAAGGGCCAACGTGGGTAAACACTAACTGGTTAATAATAGACGGCCTGCAACGCTATGGGTTCAATGACCATGCCGAAGCACTTAGGGAGACTACTCTAGAACTGGTCGAAAAGTCAGGTTGCTATGAATACTTCAGCCCTATAGATGGTTCGCCTGCTGGTATCGCCAACTTCTCCTGGACTGCAGCACTAACGATTGACTTGCTGCAAAATTCTTAGTTATCCTGCTCTTCACTGGGTTTACTGATTAATAGCGGTTCTACACCGGGACTACTATCTGCAATTTTGACAATGTCTTTATCTATTTTCTTAAGCTCCTTATGAGCAGCATTGTAGTGGTTGACTGTTGTGCCCAAGCTATTACCCAGTTTTTGCATAAACGTGTCGTAACTTCCGATGTGTCGTCCCAGCTCGCCAACTCGCTTCTGAATATCTTTGGCCTGTTCCTCAATTTGGAGGCTCTTTAAGCCTTGCAAAACGGTTTGTAAGTAGGCCATAAAGCTAGTTGGCGAAACGATAATCACATGTTTTTCCTGGAAGGCGTATTCAATTAAATCCCTAGAGTTAGTAGCGGTAGTCCCGACTTTATTGACTAACAAATCGTAGTACAGTGACTCGCTAGGTATGAACATAAATGCAAAATCCATTGTATTCTCACTAGGACGAATATACTTGCTGGTTTCATCAATGCGTTTTTTTAAATCAATTTTAAACTTTTTAACCAAGTCTTCTTTGGTTTTTTTGTCTGCCTCCTCAATAAGGCGATTGTAGTTTTCTAGGCTAAATTTACTATCTATCGGTAGCACCTTGTCTTTTTCAAGAAAAATAACCGCGTCTACGATTTCACCATCCTTGAATTTGTACTGCATTTGAAACCTACCGGGGGGCATAACATTTTCAAGAACACTCTGGAGGTAATATTCTCCTACTACTCCTCTTTGTTTAGGGTTTTGCAGAACATTTTGCAACGTCTTTAGTTCGGCAGCCACGTCACCAACTTGTCGGTTAGTCTTATCTAATTCTGTCAGTTTTTGAGTTACGTCTCTTATAATCTTGGCGCTGGCTTCGTATTGCTTGACCATTTGTTCATTACTCTTATCTAACCTGTCGGTCAAGTGGCCCTTAAGCCCGTCGTTTAGTTTTTGCATGCTATCTTGCAACTGAGTCATGTCTTGCTTGATGAGCAAAGTAGCCGTGTCATCATTTTTAGCTGAACTTTTCTTAAATACCAATACTACTAGAACAACGTTTACTACCAATAATACCCCTAAAGCTAATTCCATAACTGTATTGTAACCATTTACCTAGTGGCACGCTAGTTAATTATAAAAGGGCAATCTACGTTTCGATTAGAGCATGGGCAAATGTGGTAATTAAGCCAACTACAACTACGCCGAGCATGAAGAATGCTGCTTGTTTATCAAAAACTTTGTCCTTATCCCTATCTGCGTGGATAGTTGGTATAACGTCACTAGTAGCAATGTACAACAAAAATCCAGCACTAATGCCCAGAATAACTCCTATAGGTAAAACCTCTGCGCTCCCCAATAAATACGTACCTATAGCTGCGATCGTCGTGGCCAATGCACTAATAATATTTACAAGTAGTACCTTCTTGCGGCTCATTCCTTTTGAAAGCAACAGCCCAAAATCTCCGATTTCTTGTGGAATTTCATGTGCCGCCACTGCAATTGTAGTGACTATCCCAGTCGGCACACTTATTAAAAATGCAGCTGCTATAGCAACTCCATCTAGGGCATTATGTATGGTGTCACCTAATATGATCAGCCATTTTTTAGGATCAGATTTGTCATCATGTTCATGGTGATGATGGAACCAATGGAGAAACCCTTCAGCTAGAAAAAACGTAACAACTCCTGCTAAAGCTGCCAGTAATACCTGTCTGGCATCACCGTGTTCAACACCCTCAGGCAACAAGTCTAAAAATACAGCAGCGAGCAATGCACCACCTGCAAACGGCGTAGCATACTTTGCCAGAGATCTAGCGGACTTTTCACTACGAAGCAGCCAAACGCCCCCTATTAGAGAAATAACTCCTCCAATTAGAGAAAAGACTACCATTACATAAAACGTATTCATGGTTATAATTGTACCGGTGATAAATCTTTTTGCAATTTTGTCGCAATTTTTGTAGAATTGCAACATGAATAACGACTTGAAGCAGTTAGAAAAAGTACTCAGAGAAAATGGTTTTAGCGTTACAACAGCAAGAAAGCAGGTTTTTATAACTTTACTAAACAATGAAGCCTTGGCAATGAGACAACTTGTTGAACTTCTTCCAAATATCAACAGAGCGAGTATTTACAGAATAATAAGTCTCTATCAATCACTAAATATTACAAATCATATTCAAATTGGCTGGAAATATAAAATAGAACTTAGTGAAATTTTTACTTCTCATCATCACCATTTAATTTGCGATAGTTGTAACGTAATTATCGACATACCGAGTAGATCTACACTAGAAAATGAACTTATTAACATCGCTGAGGAAAATCAGTTTGCGTTAAAAACACACCAGATTGAATTAGTCGGCACTTGCTTAAAATGTTCTAAATTAAAGATCCCAAGCTAATGCCCGGGATCTACATGGAAGTCTCTCGCTTCCACATTAAGCTTATGCCTAAATTGACATGGTTGCAAGTCATTTTTGGAATCATTTCTTAGCTTGTTTATCCAAAGCATGTATACGGTCATGGCCCAAGCCAAAGTGATGGGCGACTTCGTGCCATAATGTATGCCCAACCTCTCTTTTGAGTTGTAGTTCACTATTTGCGAACAGACATACTGGGTCTTTAAATACAGTAATTTTGTCTGGCAAAACCATCGTGTAGTTTGTTCCTCGTTTGGTCAACGGTATCCCCTCGTACAAGCCAAACAGTGTTTGGTCGCATCTGAGTTCTAGTTTTTTCCTCTGTTCAGGAGTTGGTACATGTTCCCAAACAATGCCAACATTATTCATTCTCTGAGCATAAAACTCAGGAATACGATCGATTGCGGCAGAAAGTATTTCTTGAAATTGTTCGTCAGTTACTCGAATCATAACCAGTGCTTACGGTTAAAATACCACCACATCCCAGATGTAACTAAAACAGTTAAGCCTATCACGATCCAAAAAGCATTAATATTATTTTGAAATGGTAGGAGTATGTTCATTCCATAAATCCCTGCCATAATCGCGGGGACCATCAAAAATATACTTATACTTGTCAGACGTTTAAACGTTCGGTTCAAATCACTTGTTGCTAATGCCTCATGAGCTTGTCGTATATTCGCAAGTGTTTTTAATCTTGGTTTGACGAGTTCGATAAGTTCGTTGGTGCTTAACGACAAATCTTCGATTAGATCTTTATCACCCTCAAATAATTTTATACTTTTGCCGTTTAATATAGTCCTCAAAACTGATGCATGCGGCTGCAATGCTGACAATATTTCATTCAGGTCATCTTCTATCTCAAGCAACGCTAATAACGCTTCGTTCTTGATATTTGTTTTCTTAAGTTCTGAACGTACTTGCAATATATATCTGGTTACCTTATTCAATTGCCCGTGATACGAATTATTGATCTGGAAGAATAATTGGAGTAATAGTTTGGTTTTTTGAGTAGTAACTGTAGTGCTAGTCTGTAGTGTAAGATTTTTAAATATTCCGCTGTCAACCCTCAGTAAAGTTATCAAACAATCTGGGTGATAAATAAACAAAACTGGTTCTGTGGCATTAATAACATCCTTATTGTCATAATAATATCGAGTAAAAACATAGATCTGGTTCTTATGAGTTTCAACGCGTGGAGATTCATAAAGGTCCAACGCATCTTTAAGCAAGTCTACGTCTAGATCGTAATCGTCAGCAAGTTTTTGCAACTCTTCCTGGCTAGGATTTGTTGCATGTACCCAGGAACCATTTTTTCCCTTAGCAATTTTTGAGACATTCGCCGAAAGAGACGAACTATAAAATACAGAAACCATACGTCCTATACTACACTAACTAAGTCTATTTCGGTGCCTCATGTCAGTTATGCTTATGCTAAACTTACTAGTAAGTGAAAGCATTAAACCCCAAAAACGTCTGGAATTTTTTTGTTGCTGAAGAAACAAGAAGTAGCGCGCTTCTAGTTGCTGCGGCTGTTATAGGTCTTGTCTTGGCCAATTCTCAATTATCAGCACTCTATTTTAATACATTACATTACGAGTTAACCTTTGGTTTTGTAACACTTGATATCCAACACTGGATAAATGAAGGCCTAATGGCGGCCTTCTTCTTGGTTGTAAGCCTGGAAATAAAACGCGAACTGATTGACGGCGAGTTAAAGGGTTGGAAAAAAGCTTCATTCCCAGTATTTGGTGCTATCGGAGGTATGTTGTTGCCGGCATTTATATTTACAATGTTTAACCCTAATCTACCGGAAAGCCAGGGTTGGGCAATTGCAATGGCAACCGATATTGCAATTGCAATCGGTATACTTGGACTGCTTGGTAATAGGATACCCCGTGCTCTGAGAGTATTCTTACTAACACTCGCAATAGTTGATGACATAGGTTCGATTGTAGTTATTGGACTCTTTTATAGTCAGCCGACTAATATGTTTACATTCTTCCTGGCTTTGATAGTTCTGATTGTGGCTGCGACACTTAGAAACAGTAAGTATTGGATAATGTGGTTTGGGGTATTCGGTTTCTTACTATGGTACTTGTTGATCGTATCGGGAGTACCTGGGACGATGGCAGGTGTATGCATGGCTTTTCTAGCACCGCTAAGCACCAGAAGAAAGGGTTCAAAGAAGCTACAGCTATCTGAGGTAGCGGAAGATATCTTATTACCTCTTACATCTTTTGTAATAGTTCCATTGTTTGTACTCGCAAATACTGGAGTGGCTTTTGCTTCCCTAGCATTAAACACCAAATCAACGATTAATGTTTTTATGGGAGTATTTCTTGGTTTGGTAGTTGGGAAATCTGTAGGTATATTTGCAGCAACGAGGATAGCAACATCGCTTGGTTTTGCAAAAAAGCCATCGAATATATCTTGGTCGCATGTGTTAGGCGTAGGGTTTGTAGCTGGTATTGGGTTTACGGTTTCACTACTTATCGCCGACCTTGCCTACAATGGTAATGACGAACTGCACAATGCTGCGATACTGGGTATATTTGTTGCTTCGATATTGTCGGCTATTATTGGCTTAATTGTTTTATCGAGAAAAACGAAACAAGCGTGAAAACAGCCCTACCAACCACCTCCGCCTCCGCCGCCACCACCGCCTCCGGAGGACCCACCACTAGAAAATCCACTCGATCCAGAACTGCTTGGTGGGCTAAAACTTGTACTGCTAGTACTCGTGAAATTTCCCAAAGAACTTGCTAAGTATGCACTATTAAAGCCGGTCATATTGCCGCGATACCAGTCTGGAGGTTCAGAATATATGTTCTCAAACTGTTTTGCCCACTCCTTTTCCAATCCAAATATCATGGCATAAGGTAATAGTTTCTCAAAGAGTTTAATCTGAGTTTTTGTGTCGTTGGAACCACCATATTGTTTTACACCTTCTGGGCTTTGCAGGAACTTTAGACGCTCAGCTTCTGATAACTTTATATAATCTCTAAGCCCTAGTAAATAATCTTTCATTTCAACACCTTTAGCAGTCTTTGCGGGCATATAACGCGACATAACTGCGACTATTACACCACTTATACCTAGACCGATTAATAGGCCTACAGCCAAAACACCATTCCTGCCTAAAGGCTCAATTAAGAATATTAATCCAAACGAAAACACCAACATAAATATACCTATTATCTTGTATTTGGTTTTGATTTTTTCTGGATTATGTTTGAAGTAGCCCAGGTCTGTCAATTGCGTGTACGTGTCGTTTCGTAATGTCACTACGTCCTTATATAGTTTATTTGCCAAACTACTCATACTGACTTTTTCGCCCACCGAAACATTACCGGAAAACAGCATATCAACAACTGCTTTTTCCGATAATGTTTGTTTTTCTGGTATCTGTAATAGCTCTAGTTCGTACTTGGTTGACTTAGACCATAACATACCTTTCTTTTCTTCGACATGTATTGCAATGAATTTGTTGACAGCCAGATCGATAATTGCTGCAGAGATTGATGAATTTGCGAATCTATCATTAATTAATGTTTGGGAGAGCACTGGATCAAAATCTTTCGGCGTAACGTACTGTGGGACTATAACCCCCCTACCTGGATCATCACGCCCGTGTTTATACCATTTGCTAAATGCCAACAACAAAACTAGGGCCGGCAGGCCTATGGCCAAAACTCCTGCTACAATGTTGACCATTTGTTTCTGCCGAATAGCTTGATAATCTGGCGCGAACGTACCCTTTTCAAGCCCAATTACAAAACTCATATTCTCGTTTGGTCTAAGGTTTTCACTACTAAAAGTTAAGCTGTGATTATCTTGGTCATTACTACTGATATTACAATCTGTGGATGTACTTTTGTATTCTCCAACATAACATCTAACTTCAGATCTTCTTCTGGTAGCAATCTCTGTAGGCATTCTTATGGTGGCAGATGTACTCAATATTGGTTGCTCCCACTGATTGCCATTAACGTTCCAGTAAAGCTCGTCATGACCACCAAAAAACCTGATCACATTCCTCATAGAATAGTCAATTATGTAAGTCTGTTCTCCGCGTACATACTTGTCGGCACTACCAATCCTTAGTACTAAATTATAATTTTCTTTATAACTAGAATACTCTAGGTCTTGGCCTTGGGAATTTTTTACGGAGTTAACTATTAAATCTAAGTCCTCATTTTGGTACGTTTGGGGCAATGCTCTCAAAATGCCATGGTTTTGATCATAGTTAGGAAATTCAGCTACTATGTTCTCACTGACTTTTAGAGTGGAAACTTTCTTATCATCGTAGTCTAGGATATATGCAGAATCAAACGATTTGATCACAAAATTTTGGGTATTTTGAGCACCTACTCTGCTTGGAAAGCTCAGAACTATAAGTACGACTATAGCTAGCAATAAGCGTGCTTTCTTCCAAATTGCTACATAATATTTCATTGACATTATCTATTGTAGATTAGGGATTTCTTGGGCATTTGTAGGCAATGTGATTGAAACATCTTTAAACTCATATACGATCTTGACCGAGCCATTTGCAGTATTGCCTTGTACCTGACTAATTCGCTTAGTGTTTGTGTCAATATATATCATTGTTTCCAAGCTGTCCTTAGTTACCTTCCAGACATCACAAGAACCAGCTGGGCAGTCTTCTACACCCATATGTGTTGCATTTTGTTTAAACTCAGAAAAGTCCTCTTCAGAATACGAATAACTGTCTGGATCAAAACTAGAGCCTATCTGATTATTCGGATATTTTATACAGCTAGTCGCTGCTTGGCATAAATAATAAGCATCGTTAGTGAAAAACGAAGTGCTTTCTTGGCCGTCTATACTATAAGAATACTTGGTGCTATCAGTAGTATTATCATGCTCCATAACCCCCACAATAGTTTTATCGCCTTCCGTGGTAGTTATAGTAGCTACGAATGATGCATCAGCCATAGATGCAGCATCAAATACTGTATTAGTTTCTACATCCATTTTACCGTCTTGAGTTGACTGATTTGTTTTTTGGGAAGAATCATCCTGCGAAACGACCATAAATCCAACCACACCACCACCTACGATCAGTAATGCGACTAAAATCATTACCAAGTTCTTACTCATAACACCTCCTTAGTTTCATGTTCTATTTTATACCCAAATGCTATTTATGTCTAAAACCTACTGGGAGGTAGTGCCAAACAAAAACGTACTCTGATCACCATTGAGAATTTCGATTGATTTTTCCATACTAAGGCTAAAATTACTCAACACGTAGTCTTCGAACGTTCCTACCCCAACTACAATCGAGTCTGAACCAACGTATAAAACATTGACTATTGGTTTATCGGCTTCAAATAATTTGACTTCACCGTCTTGACCTACACCGTAGATTGTATTTTCCTTAGCAAAATATGCCGTCGTAGTACCAGACCTGTACCCAAAAATTGGTGATCCGACTTGTTTACCAATTTTGGTAAGTTCTTTGAAATTTTTGGTGCCAATATCGAATTCAGACAAGACATAAGGCGGTCCGGGCCCGATACCATCGCCACTTATATCAGATTGTGCCGTCAACATTTTTGTAAAGTCAGAGCTAATGACTAAACCGGCTCCTGCTTTACCCGCTAATGTGAATACTACTTCCTCGGTTTTAGTTGCCGTGTCATAAACATATAGTGTGTCCTGTACGTTGCCGTCACAATTGTAACAACCCTTATAGAAGTATATCTTGCCCCTTTCAGCATCATACCCTTCCAAAAAACTACCCATAGTATTAACACTGAACAAGTCAGCCGTCTCGTTGGTTTCTAGATTTACTTGTCTAATTACGTTGGCTTGCTTATCACTCGCTGCGAGATATCCGTACACTATGCTTTTACCGTCACTAGAAAAAATAGCACTTGTGATTATTTCGCTAGGTTTGCCTGGATCAGGCAGGCTCAGACTGAAAAGAAATTTATATGTTTTACCGGCATCTTTGCTATACCAAATAGTGTCACCCGAACTACTACCACCAGCTGGGGATGTTACAACCAGCACTTGCTGCCCTTGCACGCTACTGTTTGTAATATAGTTATTCTGGCCGATATTTTTTGCACTCGTACGGTCACCACCATCTACCGGACGCCAAAATAATTCCATCCCGTCTTTTTCGGCATCACCATATGCATAGGTAACGGCAAAAAGACTATCCTGTGCGGCTGGTATTGATTCAGCAACATCGGTCTGATTATTGGTAGGTATCGTAGATTTACTACCAAACATGAACCACCCTATAGCAGCAATTGAAGCTAATATAATAATTACCAGTGTTATGACTAACCACTTTTTGTTTTTTTTGGGGCTTTGCTTATTTTCGGTGTGGTGCGCTTCAAGATTACCGGGAACATCGTCTAGACCTATAATAGACTCTTCACGTTCTGGTGTTGATTTCGTAGGATTATCATAGTTCATAAGATAATGTACGAGGATAACCTTACTTCTCTATTCTGAGATTCGCCTTTTCAAGTTTTCGTCGAGCTAGCAAAATCCCTACCATAACAATAGTTGTATATATAAGCCCAGAAATACATGCACTAATTATTGATGCTTTAGTAGAAACTACTAAATACGTGCCACTTATTAAAGTAGCTGAAACTAATCCATAAGAAACTGCTATCTTGTTTTTGGACGGGCTTATCAATAAATATGTAGTGTACATGACACTAAAAAGTGCAATTGAGATGTGAGTTATTAATATCATAACCGTAATTATACACCATTATGGCAACCATGCATTAATAGAAATCAGCACGCTAAAAACTAATAATACTAATAATGAAATTCCAAACATTGTATCAGCCCATTTTTTGTCGTTTTTGGTTGAAAATCCTGACAAACCCATATATAACCAGTAGCTCCCGACTGTCGTGATAACAATTATATATGTATAGCCGGTGTACCCAAATATGGTCAGTAGCGGTGCTGTTACAACAAAAGCAATTGTATACGCCAAGGCTCGGACCTTGGTCGTCTTTACCCCTTTTTCTACTGGCAAAATCGGTATCTTGGCAGTTTTGTAATCAGTTAGCCTTTTTATGCCAATAGCGTAGAAATGCGGCATCTGCCAAAACACCAAAATTGCAAACAATAATACTGCGGCAATATCTACATTTCCAGTAACTGCACAATAGCCTACGACAGGAGGAACAGCACCGGATATACTACCAATCTCTGTACCATAAATACTTATTCTTTTAAAATAACCGTACAAAATAACGTAAGCAAAAAATCCAAACAACGCAATTGCTGCAGTTAAAATATTGGTGTATTGGATAAGCAGATATGAGCCGGCGGCAAGTAACGTCATTGCGAATAATAGTGCGTTAGCTATCTGAACTTTGCCCGTTACAAGTTCTCGGTCCTTTGTTCTTGTCATTTTTCGATCGATTTCTATATCAATATAGTTATTAAATACACAGGCTGAAGCGATAATTAGTGCCAGTCCACCGATGGATGAAAGTAATAATGAGAAATCAATCAATCCATTAGACGCGAACAAAAATCCTCCTGTAGCAGTAATCGCATTGCCTCGCACAATACCCGGCTTAGTTAGCCGCCAATATGACTTCAACATTTAATTATTGCCTCCTGTTCTTGTAGCCTACCTATTGATCCTGGTAAGAAATACTTATGATAGTTATGATTATAAACTATCACTTACAGAATTAAATAATATTTTCAGCTTAAGAATTAAGTCTATGCTATATTTATATTGTGGTAATGATTAAATTCATATGGAGTAAGGACTGTGTCAGTGACAAACACAAATAAGCACAATCAAAAATGGTTCAAGTGGATCTTTATTTTATTCTTAATTGACCTATCCCTGCTTCTTGCGTACCTGGTGCAGGGTAAAAACGTTGCCTTGTTTAACCCTAAAGGGCTAATTGCTAGTGAGCAGCTAAAGTTAACATTATATTCTGCTGGTATTTTATTCGCTATCGCTATTCCAACTGTAATCTTGCTTTATATTATCGCCTGGAAATACCGTGAATCCAATAAAAAAGCTAAGTATGAACCTAGTACAAAAAATGGTAAATTGTTTGTACTCAGTATCTGGGTCATCCCAAGTATATTTATACTAGTGCTCGCATTTGTTATGCTTCCTGCCACGCGTAAGCTTGATCCTCGAAAAACAATTACTTCCAACAACAAGCAATTGACGATCCAGGTTATTGCCATGCGCTGGAAGTGGTTGTTTATATATCCAGAGCAAGATATCGCAACTGTAAACTTTGTGCAAATTCCCGTGGATACTCCTGTAGAATTTGTGTTAACCGCTGACGAATCGCCTATGAGCTCTTTCTGGATTCCGAATCTGGGGGGGCAATTATATGCAATGACAAGTCACGTCAATAGGTTAAACCTTATCGCTGAAACGTCCGGAGATTACCCTGGTAGCTCAGCCGAAATAACCGGTGCAGGTTTTTCAGGAATGAAATTTGTTACCAGAGCAGGAACGCAACAAGATTTTGATGAATGGGTTCAAAAAGTAAAAAATTCACCAGATGTTCTGGATATTGCTAATTATGATAATTTGTTATTGCCAAGCGAAAACAATGCGACTGCATATTATTCTCAGTATGAACCTGACATATTTAACCGGTTGATTGCGAAGTATAATGAAACACCCGAAGGAGATTCGCACCACTAATGCAAGAACTACTTATTGGAAAATTGAATTGGAAAGCATTGCCTCACGAGTGGTTTACTTTTGGTGGTTCTGTGGCTTTTATTGGTATAACATTGTTGGCAATAGTTGTACTCACACGAACTAAACGATGGAAGTGGCTTTGGAATGAGTGGCTCACATCTGTTGACCCTAAAAAAATAGGTATCATGTACTTCATCGTAGGTGGGTTTATGCTTATGCGCGGTGGGCTAGATGCCATAATGCTCTGGCTTCAGCAAGCCCTATCATCTGGGGATTCGCAAGGTTATCTTTCAGCAGATCACTTTCAACAAATCTTTACTGCCCATGGTAATATCATGGTTTTCTTTGTGGCTATGGCCCTAATTTTTGGGCTAATTAACTACATCGTACCCCTGCAAATTGGAGCACGTGATTTAGCTTCACCGTTTTTGAATACATTGGGATTCTGGTTATTTGTGGCTGGGGTCGTAATGGTAAATATGTTCTTCCTGCTTGGCGGGGAATACGCTGCGACAGGTTGGCTTGCAGTCGCGCCGCTGTCTGGTAGTGAATTCAGTCCGGGTGTCGGTGTTGATTATTGGATATGGAGTTTACAAATTTCTGGTATCGGTACGACACTGGGTGCTATTAACTTTATTATGACAATTCTAAAAATGCGTGCACCAGGGATGACTCTTTGGAAAATGCCGTTATTTACTTGGGGATCACTCTGTAGCATGGTAATGGCTGCTACGGTATTCCCGCTATTAACTGCAACACTATTCTTGGTATTTTTCGATAGATATCTTGGTACACATTTCTTTACAACCATGGGCGGTGGAGACCCTATGATGTACACAAACCTCATATGGATGTGGGGTCACCCAGAAGTTTATATCTTAATGCTGCCTGCTTTTGGAATATTTTCCGAGGTAGTCTCGACGTTTAGCCGCAAACAAATAGCTAGCTACAAATCAAACGTAATGGGCATGATCGGCGTTTCGATACTGGCATTGTCTGTTTGGCTGCACCACTTCTTTACCATGGGCGCAGGAGTTAATGTAAACTCATTCTTTGGAGTTATGACCATGATAATTGCTATTCCAACTGCGGTGTTGGTTTTCACATGGATAGCAACCATGTACAAAGGACGAATAAGGTTCGACACGCCGATGTTATGGTTTCTTGGGTTTATAGCAATATTTACTATCGGTGGTGTTTTTGGCGTGATGCTAGCAATACCTCCTGTGGATTTCCAGCTACACAATAGTCTATTTCTTGTGGCGCATTTTCATTCTATGGTCATTGGTGGCGTTCTATTCGGTATCTTTAGCGGCGTTGCCTATTGGTTCCCCAAATTCACTGGGGTTAAACTTAACGAAAGAATAGGCCGCACTGCATTTTGGTGCTGGATAATTGGTTTTTGTATGTCGTTTATTCCTATGTACATTTTAGGATTAATGGGCGCTACCCGAAGACTTGATCACTACGATTCTTCCACAGGATGGCAACCACTCTACGTGATGATGCTAGTCGGGGGCTTAGTCATAATGACTGGTGTTGCATTGCAACTTGCCCAGATTATAGCCAGTCTGATTCAAAAAAGGCACCTTCAGGATACAACCGGCGATCCTTGGGATGGTCGAACTTTGGAATGGTCTACGGCATCACCTCCACCATCTTATAATTTCGCGGTTATCCCAAAGGTATCTACTCATTATGAATTTTGGGAAATGAAGAAGCGTGGCATATCAAAACCTGTTTATAAAGATATTCTTGTTCCTAAGAACACTGCTGCTGGTATTTACATATCTGTTTTTGCCTTTCTTGTTGGCTTTGCTTTCGTTTGGGAAATTACATGGTTAGCTGTTGTGGCAATAATCGGCGTTATTGTCTCTGCCGTTATCCGAACCTTTGATGAACATACAGAATACATTCTTACAGCCGCAGAAGTTGAAAAGCTAGAGGAAGACAAGCTAAAGAATAATGCTACTTCAAAGCCTATGACAGGAAGTGACGATGATGAGGATATGGGGATTTGGGATTTTATAACTTACGTCTACAAATTCTTTATGGATATAATACGAAATAGAAGGTGGCGCTCGTGGTAGAAAAACATAACCTAAACCATCAAGCTCATGAGGCGGAAGCCACTGATAGAACTATGTTTGGGTTCTGGATATATTTGATGACCGACCTGTTGATGTTTGCAGTCTTGTTTGCTGTTTATGCTGTATTGAGTGGCAACACTGTTGGCGGTGAAACAGGGCGGGATATTTTCAGCCTGCCGCTCGCATTAACCGGAACCCTACTTTTGCTTACAAGCAGTTTTACTTGTGGTATTGCTATGATTGCAGCCCGAAAGGGTAAGAAAAACCAGACGCTGTTATGGTTTGGTATTACGTTTATACTCGGTTTGGGCTTTTTGAGTTTAGAGTTGCTAGAATTTTCCGAACTTATCCATGAAGGTCTTACTTTGCAAACCAATGCCTTCCTTTCCTCTTTCTTTGTGCTTGTAGGAACCCATGGACTCCATATTACCTCTGGGCTAGTATGGATGGCGATCATAATGGCATATGTTATTAAGCGAGGTCTTAACGCTCATATGATACGAAAGCTAACGTTACTTAGTCTGTTCTGGCACTTTTTGGATATAGTATGGATCTTTATATTCACAATTGTCTACTTAGGAGCATTTGTATGAGCGACTCACCCCCAGTCTCTAAGCCTAAGGATGAACACGGCTCTATTAAATCCTATGTTATTGGATTTATACTGTCACTAATCTTCACATTTATCCCCTATTACTTGGTCGTAAACCAAGTCACTACCGGCACATGGTTGTTCATAACTATCCTCGTAATTGCTGTAATACAAATGATCATTCAGGTAACATTTTTCCTACATCTGGGACGAGGGCCAAAACCTAATTGGAATTTGTTTTTTTTCATATCGACAGTTGGTATCATCCTAGTTGTTGTTGGCGGTTCCGTTATGATCATAAGCCAGCTTCACTACAACATGTCGCCATCTGATCAGATAAAGAAATTGGTAGATGATGAAGGTATATACCAAGTGGGTGGCGAATTAACAGGCGCTTGCCAAGGACAATTCACTAATCACATTGTTAAGATCACGGATGGCCAAGTTAATCCTTACTACACTTATGCACACAAATGTGACACGCTGACATTTACCAATGAGGATGAGGCGCGCGAAATTACTTTTGGTGCACATCCCGAACATGGTAGCTATGCTGGCAATACAGAAGTCACGGTTCGTTCTGGGCGAAACAAAACTATAATTCTTTCAGAATCAGGTACATTTCAATTCCACGATCATTTACAACCCGACACAGCCGGTGAATTTAACGTGATTCAGTAATAGTCTGTTCTAATTTATATAACTGAGGCAGCTATATAAATACAGTAAGCGATGTAGACTCCAATCAGTATCATGCCGCTCTTGTGGCCTATCTTCCAGTTTCTAACAATTAATATAAACAGAATAGCTACTACCGTAGCGACTAAGAGGAATATGCTAGCGAATAGATTTTCTGTTCCAACTACTACAGCTTGTCCGCCATGTAATGACATGTAAATAAGCCACGGCACACCGAGGCCAAATAATATGTCGAATACATTGGAGCCTATGGCATTGCTTACAGCCATGTCACCCCTGCCCTGTTTGGCAACGACTACCGAACCAATCAAATCAGGAATAGATGTCCCAGCTGCCAAAACAGTCAGTGCCAAAAAAGTAGAGTTAATATTTAGAACTGTTGCGATTGAAACTACTTGCGTCACTAAAACCCAACTAAGTGCAGCGATAGCCAAAATTGACAAAAGAAAGCTCATCAAATAGTATTTAGGTTTTTTCAACGGATTTGGAACTACTACACTAATAACTTTGCGAATCATCATGTGTATTTTGTTATTGGGGGCGCTTTCAGCTACAACAATGTGCTCTGTGTCTTCGTACTTTAACCATTTACGCCAGTTAACCACAAAAAACACATACAAAACATACATGAAAACAAAAAACAGCGCTTCGTACAAAACAATTTTTCCATCCCAAAAGGCGCCCAGTAGAAGTAGAATTGTTACAATGTAAAACAGCAAATCCCGCATGACTGGCTTCCATTGTAATTTAACAGCCTTAAACATAGCCGCCGCACCGACAATAACTAGCACGTTAAAGATTGCGGACCCTACTATTGTTCCAGCGCCTATGTCGCTGTTATGTGCTCCGGCTAAACCAAGTACGGCAATTAACGACGTAAAAAACTCAGGTGCGCTCGACCCCATAGCCAATAATGTCGCTCCGGCAGCGTCGCTACTTAGTTTTAGTTTTTGAGTAATAATGTCTATAGCCGGAACGAAAAACTCCTCTGTCAGTACGGCCAGAATGTACAATGCGAGTAACAATAATAATATTGGAAGAATCATGCTCATTGTATGGTTATTATATATTACTCGATTGCTAACTCTATAATAGTTAACGGAAACTATGGCGAATGGCTTTTAGCCCAGATTGAAGGCAGCGAACTATCATCAAACGACAATATGGCGCATTGTAATAGCACCTCGAATTAGTTAGAATTTAGTATTCATGTTATAATAAACTCAACTAGTTTTACTACGACTCTCCTAGTATTAGTCACAAACGACTCGTTATAGCTTTGGTTAGATAAAATTACTAATTTGTAAGTGCAATTAATTTGGCGTCAAAACCTGTTTGGAGTTTAAATTTTGAAAATAAATAAACACATAGAAATCATCAGTTCATCTATAATCGAACTAAGTTCTATGAGTGATAGGTCTAGAAAATCAACTCAGAGGCTTCTATCTAAACACTACAAACATGTAGGTATTTCACTAATAGATTCCGTGTCAGATTTAGAACAATTAGTACTACTCAAACCGGACCTAGTGTTTTTAGGTATGAAGTACATACCTACGAATTCTGAGGCAGATCCTAAAGGCCCCAACAAAATCTGGATAAGCGAATACCTAGATATGCACGAAATAGAATATACAGGCTCTGGAAAATTTGGGCATATTAATGAGCTGAACAAAGATAAAGCTAAGGCTTTGATGATAGATTCAGGTATATCCACCTCGCCATTCATTCTTGCGAAACAAGGAAAACCCCTAACATGGATAAATAATAAGCTCAAATTCCCTGTTTTCATCAAACCATCTAATCGCGGGGGCGGATTAGGAGTAGACGAATACTCCATAGCCTATGATCAAGAGTCCATTAATGAAAAAGTTAGTTCGGTGTCTAAAACACATGATTCTGATTCTATGATAGAAGAATATCTGCCAGGTCAGGAGTTCAGTGTAGCTGTTCTGCGCAAGCAAGGATCCGATGAATATATGGTTATGCCCATAGAACTTGTTGCAGAACAGGATGAAAATGGAGACAGCCTGATTACCGGTAGTTTAAAGAGTTCGAATTCTGAAGTAGTACTATCTGTTACAGATAACGAAATTGAGTTCAAGATTTCAACTCTTGCCCTCGAAGCATTTAAGATATTGAGCGCTAGAGACTACGGTAGAATTGACATTAGGTTAGATCATAATGGGACTCCTCAATTTCTAGAAGCTAACTTGTTGCCCAGTTTAATAGAGGACTATGGGTCTTTTCCAAAATCCTGCAAACTAAATGCCAATATTGATTATGAAACAATGATTATGAAGATTGTGAACCTTGCCCTCTCTAGGAATAGTTCTAACTACGACCCTAGTTTAGAAGTAAATTATCCTGCCTTTAGAGAAATATTTAGTGTATAAAACATCCTGATTAAAGAGGTTCTACTTGGCTGAGCGTCGTGGATATAGTAGGACTATGCACCGTGTGGTTTTGTAAAGTAATGGTCACTTTCCTGGGCCGCAGCTTGCATGCGTAAGTACTCTTGAGCACCTAGTCCGTGAAGTTTTTCATCTTTTCTGACAACAGCCTCTTTTAAACCATTTTCGTACTGCTTATAGGCAAGTCTTAATTCTGGGTTATTTATTGCTATTATTCTTGCAGCGAATAACCCCGCATTAAATGCACCAGCTTCTCCTTGAAAAGTTGCCAATGGTTTACCTTCTGGCATCCCAATCATAGAACCTAGAGCTCTATTTAATGTATCGGGGCTCTTAGTTACCGCAACTCCTAGAACTGGCAATACTGTTTCAGAAGCAACCATACCTGGTAGATGTGCTGAACCGCCTGCTCCTGCAACAATAATCTCTAGCCCTCGCTCTTCTGCAGCAGAGGCATACCGTGACATCCACCCTGGTGTCCTGTGAGCAGAGACTACTCTTTCTTCATAATCTACTGAGTGTTCCATACCTAATTGTGTTAAGGCTCTGCCTACATGCTGCATTACTCCCAAATCACTATCTGAACCCATTATTATCCCAACCCTTGGTGCTACTTCCATACTCATACTATTAATTCCTTTCTTGCATTACTTGCTTCTAGTTTTACATATTCTTTTGAGCCTCCAAGAACTGTTATATGGCCAATTTTTCTAGCTGGCCTGGAAGACTTACCATAAAAATGTACATGCGTATTGGGTCTTGATAGTACCCTACCTAACCCCTCCCTAGTTAGCTGTTCTTCTCTTGTGCCTAGAATATTGATCATGGCCGCTGCTCCTACTCTCAATTCAGTACTACCCAAAGGTAGACCAGTTACTGCTCGTATTTGCTGTTCAAACTGAGATGTTACGTTCGCTTCAATAGTATGATGCCCAGAGTTGTGCACCCTAGGTGCAACTTCGTTAACTACAATTTGCCCATTCACAACAAACATTTCGATTGCAAATACACCAGCACCACTAAGGATTTTTAAGGTGTCTTGTGCAATATCAATGGCTTGTTTTGTAATAGTAAGCTTACTATCTTCTTGAGCAACTACAACAGTATGACAAATATTTTCCTCATGAACAGTTTCTACTGGCGGGTAGGCTACAGTTTGCCCAGACTTATCACGTGCAACAATTACAGATAGCTCCGCATCGAATGGCAAAACTTGCTCAACATAAACAGGAGTTTCTCCAAAGTGATCTTCAATTAGTGCCCTATTTATATCAGCAACAACTAGATTGCCTCTTCCGTCATAACCACCTTTTCTACTTTTAACAATAAAAGGCCCTCCACCTATAAATTTGGATTCATCTAAATGCTCCGAGTACGGGGCAACTGGAATACCGTTATTTCTTAGTAATTCTTTCTGTATAAATTTATCTTGAATAATTGCTAAAGTATGTGGATCTGGCTCTATGTCGTGGCCTTCATTTGCAAGATACTCTAAGTAATCTGCTGGTATGTGTTCTATTTCCCAAGTAATAACATCTACATCATGTGCAAGACTATCAATTGCCTCTAAGTCTGAAAGTGGTGCTTGTATTTGATCAGCACCTACTTGTTCTGCGGGACAATTTTCTACAGGGTCAATTACTGTCACTTCAAACCCTAAAGGCTTAGCAGCTTCTGTCATCATTCTTCCTAATTGACCACCACCAACTATCCCAATTCTTTCAATCATCTTACTATTTTCATTTATATTCAATGCGTATGCAAGCATGAGCAAAATATATTATTGAAATGGTTGAAAAATACACAGTGTTTTATATAAATATAGAGGTCAACTGACCTCCATATTTATAGTGCTTATGCCTCGCTGATCATAGTGATCTGGTACGATTCCTTCAAATCTATACGAACTCAAGAAGCGAAGGTTATCGTATAAAAGTTTAGTAAGCTTTTGTCGCGCCGTCCACTACTGCTTTTTCGGCATTGTCTTTAGACATCATTGCACAAACAGTCGTGCCACACTTCTGGTGCTTACCTTTGGCCATGAAACCACCTTTTTTAGTTTGGTGAATCTCTGGTGCTGACAATTCAGTACCTTTTTCCTTACATTTAACGCAATATCCTGTAACCATGTCTATCTCCCTTAAACTGATGTTAATATATCTTACTGCATTATAACGCCTTTTCAGAATGTTCCATAACTTAAAGGTAAAAAAGTACAAATTTTTAAGGTAAATATGTAACTTGCATTAAAATCCTCACTGTCGATAGCTTCTATACTCTAGGTCATTGCTGGGGAGGAGCGGTTCGAACAAGTAAAAAGTATTGACAGCATAACACCATGACGGTAAAATGTGTATATGACTACAAAAGCCACACTCTACTTAGATTCAACAATGTATAAGACCTTAAAGATGCGTGCCGTCGAAACAGGTCAGACTATATCTGGCCTCATGAATGACGCACTGCAAGCTCAACTAGCAGAAGATCTAGATGACATTAATTCGATTCGTACTAGGCTGTCTAGGAAAGAAACACCCCTCACCTATGAGGCAGCATTAAAAGAGCTACAAAATAGTGGCAAAATATAGCGTCGAAATACTGCCCAGTGTTTTACGACACGATTTTTCAAAATTACCCAAAAATGAAGTCACAAAAATAATGGAGCGTATAAAATCCTTGAGCGAAAATCCCAGACCAACTTGGTCAAAAAAACTTTCTGGGAGAGAAGAGTATCGTGCGCGCCAAGGAAATTATCGAATTTTATACATAATTGAAGAACAAATAAGGGTAATTCAAGTAACTAAAGTCGGACATCGACGAAATATCTATTCATAATACTGACTGA
>JBBSJL010000003.1:0-87134 GCA_038257245.1 Saccharimonadales bacterium (SeqCode)
AGACTTTACTAAAAACTGTAGCGGGCCTATTTCTGCCACTACCCCAACTAGAGCCAAACCCACTACTCCTATTAATAGGGTTAGTGGTCGCAAGACTTATTGGTTTTTGCCCTGACGGCACACTCGTTTTGTCATACCAGTCGTTAATGCCAATATTCTTGTAGTCTATATACGAAAGACTAGAGTTTCCTGGGTACATACTAGGGTAGGCACCTTGTCTGTAGAATTGAGCTTTATGTGACCCCCCTATAGTACTACCAAACCAATCATTAAATATTCTCCAAAAATTACGATTGCCGTATGCGCTACATCCATCACCCGAACCGTATAGATTGCTTAGTGCTGCTGCGTTGGGTTGATAGGGTGTATAAATGTAAAGATTTGCTGTAGCTTGATTTTGAATGTATACAGTACTACCACCACATGACCCAAAACTGGGGTGGTAGTATATATAATTGTTTCTCTTGGCTTTGTAATTAAAGCTATCTGGGTTTGCTTCATATCTACGGAATGCCTTAGCAGCTTGGTAAACTTGATTAAAGAATCCATAGTATTGACTGTCACACGGAGCCGTATCCGGGCAACCATATCCTGTAGCGCTACGATACTGTGAAGACCACGGCCAGTCGTCCGTAACTAATGACTGCTCTTTTTGCAATAATACTATCAATACTTCAGGATTAATGCCGCATGCTATTGAAACGTCATAAATTATTTGGGCAGCACTTTTTGTACCCCCAATGATACTATTTTTACATAAATCACTACCACCATTCGTGACTGTAGGAATTGCTTGGGTATAGTCTTTCAAGCAAGTGTATGGTGCCGGGTAACCTTTTGAGGCGCCGTATTGGGCACGTGTAGTGCTGCCGCTATAAATGATTGAACCGTTCGTATCACAGTTCGGCACCTTTGCATTTAAAAATACCTGTATTTGTTGAGGAGATATTGCTGATGTATCAAAAAATATGGAGTCGTCAATAATGCGGCCAGCCTCAAAACTAGAACCTGAAAGTGCATTAACTGGTTTCGGCACAATTAAGATATTTATTGCAAAAATAATAACAAACAGAGTAGAGTATAATCCAACGAGTTTTTTTAGATTATATTTACTATAGTTAACGAACATTTAATTAATCTCCAGTGTAGTAGTTGAACTACCTCTAATTGTAGCTGAATTATACACAACAGTCACTGACCATTCACCATTACTAGTGAACTCAGAACGGGGTACAGTTAGACTGATGCAAGGAGATGAAGATGCGTCTGCAAATGCAGCCACTTCTTTTTGAATGCTCGCCGCTCCCTTTGTAAATGTTATTACACAGGTACCATCACTAATAACATTGGCTGCAAATGCACGAACTTCAACTTTACTATCGTACTGAGAAGCATCAACAATTACTACTTTGGCAGTATTTGGTATCGATATATTTTCATCTCTTTCAATAATTTCTTTTTTTTGCTCGTCTCCAGCTTGTTGTTCTACTTCAGTAGGGGGTTCTAGATTTATTGTAGGCACATTTTCTTCCTGGGTTATTTCTGCACCTCTATAACTATTTCGGTATAAATAGTAAACAAATCCAGAAGAGATAAGTATAAAAATTACTAAAGAGACAATGTATGCTTTTTTTGCTGGTTTTTTGCTGGTTTTTTTATTGTGCATTTACTTTTTCTACTGTTTATATTTGGGGAGTTAGTGATTAATATAAATTCTATCATAAATAATGACTTAGCACAAGCCTAATGCATCCAGAGCCAAGTTCATGTTATAGTTTTCCTTAATGAGCATCAAGATCCTTAACTCATCTCGCAGGGCGAGGTCCAACAAACTGAATATACGCAAGTACCTACCAGATTATTTGTTGTTACCAATTGTTCTACCGTCAGCATTCGCAATACTTAGCGTTGTATTAATGATTCTACTGTTATCAGGACTTTTTATAACTTGGGTAATTTTAATAGTTGGTATCCCACTTTTCATAACAAGCTATCTACTGATCAATAAAAAATTAAAGGGCCTTAAGCAAACAGGATCTTCAAAGGAACAAAACTTTTTTTTAACGTTAGCGCTTATATTCGTATTTCTATGGGTTGTGGGCAACTCACTCTATTCATCTCAAAATATATTTATTTATCGTGATCCCGCAATATATGCAGTACAAGGGCAACACTTAATTAATAACAACAATTTTGAAATTCAAGGTTCCAATGTATTTGGTAACGATAAGGAGATAGTTAGCCATGCAGTTTCATTTTTACCCATAAAAGATCAGGATAAAGATCCAGATAGACTATACATGCATGGCATGCAAATGCTCCCCGTATACTTAGGAATTGCGGGTAGACTTGTGGGGGGGTCGATGATGCTACATTTAAACCCTCTCTTCGGTGGACTAGCCTTATTGGCACTTTACGGATTTGCTGTATTGTTTATAAAGCCAAAATGGGCACTACTATCAATATTATTATTTGGTGTTACATTACCACTTATATATTTCTCCAGAGACAACTACACCGAACCATTAACGACCATATTTGTATTTTCTGGTCTCTCGATGTTTGTTGCTGCCTCACAAAAAAATAGCAGAACACTATGGTTAGTTGCTGGGATTATTGCGGGCGCCAGCGCACTAACCAGGATAGATGCGTATCTTGTTATCGCTGGATTTATGGTAGCTTCTATTTTGCGGCTGGTATGGCTCAAGAACGACAATAAACAATTAAAAAGCACAATTGTATATTTAATTTCGTGTCTATTGGTAATGAGTATTGGCTATACAGCTCTTACATCAATCAGTGCCAGATATTACTCAGATCTGAGGAGTGGTTTTATGCAACAATTAGCATTACTTGTGGCCGCAGTTGTATCGTGCTTCATCTTTGTCATGTTGATACCATGGTTGAAAAAAATATTTCCTAGAACTAGGAATGGCTTATTAGAAAGTCGAGCAATTATTCTACAGGTTATGGCTTTCTTTTCGGTAATAATATTGGCTTCTAGACCTTTTTGGTACGTTGGGAAGGATATAAAGCAAAATCCATTAGTTGCAATTTTACAGAATGCAGAAGGAAAAATGATAGAGCCACGAAATTACTCAGAACAAACTTTGAATTGGCTTTGGTGGTATATAGGGCCAATTGCAGCTATTTTAGCTTTATATGCATTTCTTTACGTACTTGGTAAGGTAACTTTCCGTAAACACATAAAATACATTCCAATTATGTGTATTTTTATTATTACGACTACAGTTTATTTATTAAAGCCAGCAATTACACCAGATCAAATTTGGGCAGCTCGAAGATTCTTACCGGTTACGATACCATTTTTAGCATTTTTTACCGCCATGGGACTAGGAATTATTGTTAGTAAACTGAATTTAACAAATGATAAGTATAGAATTCATAAAAAATTCAGCGTTGCCCTATTAATTATTATGATATTTTTGGGTCCTCTATTTATAACTCAGCCATTTATTACAACTAGAGTATATGCAGGACAATTAGCTCAGATTAAAACTATATGTAACTCGTTGCCAGAAAACCCAGCATTATTAATGGTGGGTACAAATGGCTACAATCTCATGCAGCCCTTACGTACCTATTGCAATATACCTGCAGAACTATTGATTGCGCCGAAGAGCAATAAGCAAATTGAACAAGCAATAAATGAAGCTGAAGCCAAAGGATACAGCCCCGTTATTGTAGTTGATGGGCACGAGTTGGCACTTGTAGAAACAGAAAAATATACATTGAGATATATTAGTAGTGGGATAGACGAAGATCTAGTAAAGAATCTCTATAATCCGCCACGTAACACTATTACAGAGGAAAGAAATATATATTTCTTCACTAAATAAATTGGAAGCTAGATCTTCTTATAAACATAGAAATCTGCAAAAGATTCGTCTATTTCGTTCGATTCTACTTTAAATTTATTTTCTACGGAAGTTACTAGCTTCCAGTTTTTTTGATTCATTTTCACCCAGTCTGTAAATTTTCTATGTCTTACATGTTGCGCCTGTACTTTCTTATTGTCGTTTGTGTTAGATGCGTAAATTATTACGAATTTATTAGACATAGCAAACATATCTTTCATATATTTTTCAAATACGTTGTCTTCAACGAGATGATAAATTACGTCTAAAGACATCGATAAGTCTACTTTAAAAATTTTATGATTATCTCTAAAGTACTCTGGATCGTAAAGGAAGAAAGATTTTGTTTTATCTTTGTCATAAATTTTTAAACATAGGTCAATACTACTTTTAGAAACATCAAAGCCGATATAATTCTTGAAATCAAACAGTTTAAGCTGACTACCGTCGCCACTACCCAGCTCTAAAACGTTATTAATTTTATTCTTTTTTGCAAAATCATTCAAATATTGAGCTTTAAACTTGGCTAATCTTCCATAAGAACCTGCACCAGAATTTCCACCTTTTTTATATCTTGACTCCCAATAATTTTTTGAACTAAATGAGCGACTTCTTTTTAGCGTATGGTAAACGGGTAAACCTGCTTTTTTAACTATTATATTCTGGTAAAGTTTTTTCTTAATATTGCTCACGAATACTCCCGGTTAAATATGTGATTTTAGTAATACTGAAGTATAATACATTAAAATGTACATAAATATAAGGTGTAAATGAAAAAAAACTGTATAGTAATTTTAGCTTCAACATTCCCGCGCTGGAAGAACGACTCTGTCCCTACATTTGTGTACGATCACGCAATAAACATGAAAGAGTATTTCGAAAAAGTTATAGTTATAGCTCCCCATTATAAAGGTGCAAAAAAAAATGAGGCATGGGACGGGTTAACTATTAAGAGATTCAGATACTTCTGGCCAGCGAGTGGGGAGAATATAGCGTATGGAAACTTTAAGTCCAATAATGGTTTTGTCTCAAAAATAAAATCTATCTACTATATCTTCTCCCAGGTGGCATTTACACTAGTTTATACATTAAAATTTAAGCCAGAAATTATCAATGCTCATTGGATAATACCTCAAGGTTTTTCAGGTGTATTGGTAGGCAGACTAACTAAGACTAAAGTAATATCTTCAGTTCATGGGGGTGATGTATTCACACTTAACGGTAGGTTCATAAACAAGTTTAAGAAATACGTATTAAAATCATCAGATGCAGTAACTGTTAATAGTACTGTTACGGAACGTGCATGTAGGGTTATGTATAATCGTACATACAAAATTATTCCACCCATAGTAGATGTCGACATATTTAAAGGATTAAAAAAATTTGATTTAAACCTAAAAGACAAAATGCTAAATATACTTTTTGTAGGAAGAATTTCAGAAGAAAAGGGGATCATATACTTGTTAGAAGCAGTATATGAATTAGTGGAAATTAAAGGTATTAAAAAAATAAAAGTGTATATTGTTGGAGATGGTCCAGACAGACATAAACTAATAAAATGGGTTGAAGAGCATAGTTTAGAAAACACGATAACTTTTGAAGGGTGGAAACAAAGGAGCGAATTAATTAAATATTATGCACTAGCAGATGTATTTGTGGGACCCTCAATAAAGGCTGATAGTGGCTGGGTAGAAGCTTTTGGAATTGTATTTGCCGAGGCTTCTAGCGCAGGGATACCCATAATTACTACAAATACAGGGGGGATGGTTGATATAGTTAAAAACGGCAAAAACGGCTATTTAGTAAGTCAAAAAAATTCTGTGGAAATATCAGAAAAAATACAAATATTTTACAATGATAGGGTGAAACTAAATTCTTTCGGCAAAAACGGATCAAAATTTGTATCAAACAGATTCTCTAGCAAGGTAGTCAGCAAGAAGTTTAACTTATTAGTAGAAGAAATTATTTAGTAGCTTCAATATAGTAGCAGAAAGGAAACTCTCTTTTGCCCTTGTAGCTTAAATCAATATGCTTAAAAGTTTTAAGCAGTATTCTTAAGCTGTGTTCAGTAAATCTCCAATAATCAGCTGGCTCGTCGTGTAGTGGATAGTACATGGGTAGGGCAATAATGACTGTCCCATCTTTTTTTAAAGCATTGTAAATATTTTTTACAGCTGTATTGTATTCAAACACATGTTCTAAGACGTTCATGCAAAGAATTACATCATACTTATTTGAGTCTCTCATTTTTGTAACATCTAATATCCTATGACCAAAATCTTTTATTATGTCAGTTTGAATGAATTCATTATCGTTTAAAAATAAATGTTTTGCAGAGTAAGAGTGTCTATCCTTTACTTTTTTACCACTACCGATTTCAAGAATTTTTAATCCCTTTTTATTTTTAGCAAATTCTGCCACTTTATTGAATTGATACTTGCGGGCCCCAGTTATGTTGTGTATAAAAAATCTTGCAGCTCTCTTCATCCTTTTTTATCCTCCATCGTGTTAGTGCTTCCAATATAATTGTTCTTATTATTTTTCACGGCAAATGCAACTGGTGTTATTATTGCAAATGTGACAAAAAGTAATAATCTTTCAAGTGTAGATGCAATAACTATATCATTTATTCCGATGCCCATTCTACTTGACGCCAATAGTAATAGCCCTTCACGTATGCCGACAGCTCCAGGTGTTATTGCAAAGGCAAGCGAAAATTGTCCAATTGCGGTATAAATTAGTAAGCCTTTAATATCAATATTTGCTCCAATTGCATGTAGTGAAATACCGTACACAAGTAAGCTCCCAATAATCTGTATAACATTAATTAAGGAGATATTTTTAATGTTATATTTTTTGAGGGAATTATATTTTTTGAGATAACTGATTTTATCGACTATGAGAGATACTGTACCTTGATACAATACCGGTGCACAAAGCAACATTATAATTATGATAATCAGAAACGCATTATCGGTCGATAAAAATACAGAAACAATTATAAGGATAAAAGAAATGTAAAATAAGCTCAGGTATTGTATTATCGTAAAACCAAAAAAACTTTTATAGCTAATAGACTGTTTAGTTTTTACAAAAACCGCCCTTATGCCAACCCCTCCTTGCAAGAAACCAAAAAAATTTACGAGCGATGAATAGGCAGTAACTTTAAGCAATTCTACCAATTTAGAATTTTTGTTGTTCTGGACAATAACTTCTCTCAGTATAAGAGCTGCCGAAAATAATATGGTTAGCTGACCAGTTATAATTAGAAAAATATCAAATAAACCTATCTGCGTTAACCTATTAAATTCAGACCGATTATTGTATGCGTAAAAAGAAAACAAAAATAATACCAAAACAAAAGCTAATATTTGAATTAACTTTTTATATTTTTTAACGTAACTCAAGTCTTTTTGTTCTCTCTAAATCGTTCTCGGTAATAATACGGTTTGTCTTAATCAAATCTGCTATCACCCCCAGTACGCAGAATAATAAACCTGCAGTAAATAGGGCTACGCCGAGAAGTAGTGATTGTACATGCTGCCCAGGGTCAGAAGACCCAATAGTTAGTGCGAGGTATCTTACAAAAGGTACGGTACTTAGCACTAATAGAGACACACCAGGGATGACAAAGACTTTCAACGGCTCGTGCATAAAGTAACTCTTGGCAATTACCCGCCCGGTCATATACATGTGCTGCCATATGTTTTTAAACAGTCTAGATTTGCGTGTTGGTGGATTTGTAGTGACTGGAACTGACGAGATCGCCATGCGTTTCCTGCCCGCATGAATTATGCTTTCTGTGCAGTAGCTGAATGAGTTAACGATGTGCATTTTTATTGCTGCTTCCCGTGAGTACGCCCTAAACCCACTAACAGTATCTGGTACATTCGTTTTCGCTGCTTTATTTACTATCCAAGATCCAAATCTTTGCATAGTTTTCTTGAAGAGCCCAAAATGGGCAATTGTATCGGTCTGACGATCACCAATTACAATATCCGCACTCCCGTCTAATATAGGCACAACTAGTTTAGGAATGTCTGCTTGGGGGTATTGGTTGTCACCGTCGGTATTTACAATGACGTCTGCACCATGCGCAAGACAGTAGTCTAATCCGTCCGTGAATGAACGGGCTAGACCCTGATTGGTTCTGTGTGTGACGAAATGCTTAACACCAAAGTTCTTAGCTACTTCTACTGTTTTATCCGTAGACCCATCATTAATAATTAGTATCTCTACAGACTTAAAGCCCTCAACCTTTTTAGGTATAGTCTTTAGGACGTCTCGTAAGGTATTTTCTTCGTTCAGGCACGGAATTTGCACAAATAGTTTCATTATTTTCCTCTTCCTACTCCGATGTAGTTTAGCCCAAAACCACCAATAACTGAAGGGTCTAGAATGTTAACTGCATCAATTATAAGATTTCCCGACATTAGGTCTGCGATTTCTTTAAAATTTAGTTTCTTAAATTCTTCCCATTCCGTTGCTATTAATATTGCATCTACTCCAGTAACTGCATCTCTAAGGGAAGACTTAACCACAACTGAGCTTCTGAGATCTCCGCCAGCTTCTATATTTGCATGCGGATCAAATGCAGTAACCTTTGCTCCAGATTTGTCTAATATATTTGCTAATTTTACTCCAGGAGATTTTCGGGAATCGCTTGTGCCCGCCTTGAAGGCAAGCCCAAGTACTGCTACTTTTTTGTTCTCGAGAGTCTCAAGTTCCCCCTGAGCTTTATTAGCAATATATCCAGGCATACTTTCGTTAATATCGGTCACAGCAATCATAATAGGCATATCAACACCGTACTCTGAGGCGCTTGCGATTAAGCCGCTTACATCCTTTGGGAAGCAGCCACCACCATAACCACGCCCAGCATTTAAAAATGCTCTACCAATACGGTTATCTGCGCCTACTGCATCCATAACATCAACTACATCAGCTCCAGATTCGTCCGCAAGTTTAGCAATAGAATTAGCAAAAGATATTTTAAGTGCTAGGAAGGCGTTTGCAGTAACTTTAATTAGTTCTGCACTATTACGGTTTGTTCTAATATATTTCCCCGATGGTTTATTGATAGGCTCCACGTTAATTATTTTTGCAATTTTATCTTTATTTTTTTCTAGTTGCTCATATATAGACATTACTTTAGTTATTGCTGAATCGTTATTGCTACCGACCACAACTCTGTCAAACCATAGACTATCTAGTATAGCTGTTCCTTCGCGGAGAAATTCCGGATTTGAAACATAGGCTATTTTCCTCTGCTCTTTTTTAAACAATAATTCTATATTTTCACCAGTACCTACTGGAACCGTACTTTTCTGTACGAATACAGCAACATCGTTTGCATTTTCACTAATAGTTTTTGCAACTGAATAAATATAACTTAGGTTCGAGCTGCCATCTGGGTTATCAGGAGTACCCACACAGGAAAATATGACCTCGCTATTTTTAATTACAGCTGGCTGATCAGTTATAGAGAGGTTTTTTTGTCTCAACGCTTCTTGTAGTAACTCATCAATACCTTGCTCATAGAAAAAAGATTTACCAGATCTTAATATTTTCAATCTCTTGGGGTCGTTTTCTATTAAGTTGACCTTAAACCCAGAATTAGCAAACAGCACAGCGGATGTTAGGCCAACATATCCAGCACCAAAAATCGAAATATTACCTTTTACCATTTACTCAATTATACATTGTATTGCGTTGTTTTTTTTAAATGGCCAATACCAGTTATAAAAGTTATCATTATAGCTATGATTGTATGTATTATTGCCGGAGGTAGTGGCACTAGACTGTGGCCCTTATCTACGCCTGATTACCCTAAGCATCTATTGCATGTCAATGGGAGCAAAAGGTCTTTGTTGCAGAATACTTATGACAGAGCAAAGAAAATTGGTAGTGAAGTTTATGTAATTACAGAAAAAGGGCATGCGCATCACGTTAAAGAGCAATTACCTGAACTTTCTAACGATAATTTTGTTATTGAACCAGGCAGGAGAGGCACCGCGAGCTGTATAGTCGCAGCTTTAGCCCACGTATCAAAAAGACATGATGATAAAGAACCGGTTGCTGTCTTATCTGCAGATCATTTTATTCGTGACACAGTAGGATTTGAGCATAGTTTTAGGGTTGCTGGGGAGTTGTCAGAAAAAGAAGGAAGAATTGTCTTAGTAGGCGTAGAGCCAGATCATCCAGCAACGGGCTTTGGTTATATCCAAAAAGATAAAGTCTACAAAAATGGAGGCTTTGCATACGAAGTCCACGCATTTAAAGAAAAACCAGATTATGATAAAGCGCTTGAGTACGTAAAAAGCGGTCAATATTTATGGAACTGTGGCTATTTTGTTGGCTCCGTAAACACTTTCACAAAACACATGTCAGATAAGGCGGTTGGATTATTTGAAAATTTCAACAAACTTAAAAATTCTAAATCTAATGAAGAATTCAATAAAATCTACTTAGGGTTTGAAAATGACACCATTGATTACGCACTTATCGAGAAGGTTAATGATTTACTGGTAGTTCCTGCTAGCTTTGACTGGATGGACCTGGGATCATTCAGCGATCTTCACCTTGCAGTCGGTGCGGATGAGTCCGGAAACTTTATTAGTAAAAGTGACAAAATAGAGATTGACGGAGTCGAGAATTCATATATTGAAAACCAAGAAGATAAACCGGTGGCGGTTATTGGTCTTGATAACGTGGTAGTTATAAATACTAAAGATGGATTATTGGTTACAAGAAAAGATTTAGGACAAAAAGTCGGAGAAGTTGCCAAGAGAATAATTAAAAAACAGGAGAAATAATATGAAAAAAGTGATTGCTTTTGATCTAGATGACACTCTAGCAGTAACAAAATCTTCAATATCTGACAAAATGGCAGAGCTATTGTCTCAATTATTAGAAACTCACCAAGTGTGCATAATATCTGGTGGTTGGTTGCCTCAGTTTGAGAAGCAGGTAGTAAATAATCTACACGTTGAGCATCATTTTCTACAAAATTTACATTTAATGCCCACATGTGGCACCAGATACTACAGATTCGACGATATAAACAAAAAATGGAAAATGATCTACTCAGAGGATATTCCTAAAGAGGATAGAAAGCGTATTATAGATGCATTGACCAAGGCTGCTATAGAAGCGGGTTATTTAGAAAAAAATCCCTATGGTGAGCTTGCCCAAGATAGATTTAGTCAGATTACTTTTTCCGCACTTGGGCAAGACGCCCCAGCAGAAAAAAAATACGAGTGGGACCCAGATACTAAGAAAAGACAAAAAATGAGAGCAATTGTAGTCGAAGAACTATCTGACTATGAGGTACGCATAGGTGGTACGACTTCTATTGATGTTACAAGGCCGGGGATCGATAAGGCTTATGGCATGGAAAAACTTATGAAAGAGCTTGAGATTGGTAAGGAAGATATTTTGTTTATTGGGGACAAACTTGATGAAGGTGGCAACGATTATCCTGTAAAAGCTCTGGGCATAGATACTATCGCAGTTGAGGGTTGGGAAGACACTGCTCTAATCATTGAGACAATCAACAAACTATCTTAACTCACTCAACAGTAACAGATTTGGCGAGGTTACGGGGTTTATCGACGTCTAGTTTTTTTATTACCGCGACATTGTAGGCGAATAACTGCATTACTACCGCTACCAGCAGTGGCTGAAGTTGTTCAAGTGTTTTAGGTATGTAAATAACATCATCAGATACTCTCTCAATAGATTTATTGCCCTTAGTTGCAATAGAAACTATTGGGCCACCACGAGCCTTTATCTCCTCTAAGTTTGACAGTGTCTTATCAATAAATAGATTATCTGGAGCAATTGCAAAAGTAGGGAAGTCGGAGTCTATTAATGCTAACGGACCATGCTTCATTTCACCAGCCGCATATCCCTCAGCATGTATATAGGATACTTCCTTCAGTTTTAAAGCGCCTTCTAATGCGCATGGGTACAAATTATTGCGACCAAGAAATATAAAATCCCTATTCTTCGAATATTTAGTAGCTATCTTTTCAATCTTAGGCGCATCTTTTAGTATTTCTTTAATTTTGTTTGGCATTTGGAGCAATTCATCCAGTACTGGCTTATATAAGGGGCTATTGCCGTTAGATAGGTGTAGGGCTATTTCTGCGAGGATTGTAACCTGGGCAACAAAGGCTTTTGTACTAGCAACTGACTTTTCCGGGCCAGCATGACAATAAACACCCGCATCAGTCATCCTAGCAATTGTTGAGCCAACAGAATTGATCAGACCTAATCTAAGTACTCCGTAATTCTCTACTTTTTTAAGTGCGGCAATAGTGTCGGCGGTTTCACCTGACTGCGAGATTGCTAGTAAGGCTGTGCTTCTAGAAAATGGTTCTTTGCGATACTTGAACTCCGATGCTAACTGGACCTCAACAGGAATGCCAGCTATTTCCTCAATTAAATACTCACCAACTAACCCGGCATAATAAGAAGTTCCACAGGCAACTATTACGATCCTGTCGATGTATTGTAATTGGTCAGCAACAGAATCCAGACCTCCTAATTTAACAGTGTTAGTTTCGGGTTTCAGACGACCTAAAGTAGCAGATTGTACGGTTTGTGGAGCTTCAAATATTTCTTTAAGCATATAGTGTGAGTACCCATCTAATCCTGAATCCGTTTCAGTGTTACTTATTTGCTCCGTAGATTTTAGAATATCCTGAGACTCTTTGTAATTGTGAATTTTAACCGAATCATTTTTTACTACTGCTAACTCATAGTCATCCAAAAACATAACTTTATTTGTGTGTCCACTAATAGCACTAATGTCAGAAGCAATAATATTTGATTTTTTTCCGATACCAATTACTAATGGACTGGATAATTTTGCTACGTAAATTATTTCAGGATTATCACTATCAAGCACACCAATAGCGTAAGCACCTTGGAGTTCAAGCAGTGTTGTCTTAAGTGCAGTCAGGAAGTCCTTGCTTCGTTTCAAGTTATAATCAATCAGATTCGGTATTACTTCTGTATCTGTATCAGAGTAAAATTTGTAATCTTTACTGATAAGGAAATCTTTTAACTCCTGATAATTTTCGATGATTCCGTTGTGAACAACATGGATTTTCTGATTATTACTACTATGAGGGTGAGCATTGATCTGCGAGGGTGGACCGTGCGTGGCCCACCGGGTATGACCAATAGCGATTTTGGCATTAAGATCCCCATTTAAGGATATCTCGTTTTGAAGTGACTCAACACGACCAGCAGTTTTTATAGTTTTTGTACCAGCTTTGGATATTGAGGTGATTCCAGCCGAGTCGTAACCCCGATATTCTAGTGACTTTAAGCCGTTAATTACGGGAGTAATAGCAGATTTGTTTCCGATAAAACCGACAATTCCGCACATAGACCGCCTTTCGTTAGTTTATTGCGTGTAGGGCTATTCTATTACTGCACTTACCCTTTCAAGCAAAGATTTCTGGAAGTTTTTTACAGAAAACTTCTGAGAATAGTGTTTTATATCATTAGGTGAATATTTTTCCACTTGAAATTTACTAAGAACGGCGCAAAGTGATTGAACGGTTTGCTCTTCAAAAAACTCACCGGTCTTTCCTGGGACCACGTAGTCTAGAGCACCCCCAGCTTTATAAGCGATTACCGGTACGCCGCAGGCTAACGCTTCAACTGGTGCGATGCCAAAATCATCAAGGCCAGGGAATATAAATGCCTTGGCGTTTTGCAGATGTTCAACCACCTCATTATCTGGGGGGTTAATAACAAAATTAATACTAGGGCCAGCCATTTCCTGGAGTCTACTATTCTCTGGCCCATCGCCTATTACAGTTAACGCTAAATTTAATTTCGTACAAGCCATAACCGCCAGATCAATGCGTTTATATGGAGTTTGCCGTCCGGTTACAACAAAGTTTGGATTTTTTACTGAGTTGGATGATTTAGCTTGGAATCTTTCTAGATTTACCGGCGGGAAGGTGATTTGGCTATCTCGTTTATAGTACTTTTTAATCTCTTTTTGTATGTGAGTTGATATTGCGACTAACTTTGTGGGCCGTTGTGCGGCCTTGTAGTCCCATTTTCGGAGTGGGCCAACTAAGACCCTCAAACTTATCCGAGCTAGCCAATTAAACGCTCCAAATCCAGGTTCACCTACATATTGTTCGTAGCGACTCCAGTAATAATGAGTAGGTGCATTACAAATACAAATATGTTTAGTATTTGGACCAAATTTTACACCCTTAGCTTCGGCTCCGGTTTCGGAAATAATAATGTCATATTCACTCAGGTCAAGCCTAGAGAAATACCAAGCACGAAGTACGGGTATAAATTTCTTTAGACCTCTAGGCAATTTTTGTAACCACCCAGTTCGTACGTCAGCACTACTAAACCAGTCAATTTTGTCTGGGCTATATTGAGAAGTGTAAATTGGAGCATCAGGAAACATTTTGTGTAATTCCAATACGACTCGCTCGGCACCACCTATCCCAGTTAACCAATCACAAACAATAGCAATTTTTTTGCCTTGCAGATTATTCAAAGCTGGCTTCACTATTTTGCTCCAGAACCCGTAATGACCACTCGTAAGGTACGTATAAGGATTGTAATATCCATCCAGAAACTCCAGTTCTGAACATAATAAACATCTAATTTGCGGCGTTCTTCGAAACTTATGTCCTCACGCCCCGATATTTGGGCTAACCCTGTAATTCCAGCTTTAACACTCAAGATATCGTGCTTTCGCGCATAAGTATCTAACTCGGCTGCAATCAGGGTTCGCGGCCCAACAAGACTCAGATCACCTAGAATGACGTTGAATAATTGAGGTAGTTCGTCCAGGCTGGTCTTTCTTAGGAAGTTCCCGACTTTACTAACTCTGGGATCACGATTGAGCATATAGCCTTGTTGCTTATATTTTTCATATAGCTTTGGTTTTCCCAGCTTTTCAAACGCCTCTTTGTCGCTTAGCCCGCTAATGTCAGCCCGATGCGTTCGGAATTTATAGACTCTGAATTCTCTGTTGAATCTAGTTAATCTGGTTTGGCGAAAAAAGACCGGAGCTTTAGAATCGGATAACTTCAATACGAGGGAGATTGCCAAAATTATAGGTGAAGTTACAACAATAACAAGTGACGCACCGGTAAGATCGAATAATCGTTTTACAACTTTGCCCCAGCCAATTAGCGCTGTTTGGTGGACGGCAATAACAGGTCGGTCGGCAAATAATTCAACATCTATATTACCGACAAACATATCACTGTTACCCGGTATGAATCTATAAGAGATGTGGTGTAGCTGACAGTGCCTTACAATTGCATTATTTTCGTCCTGGTTCTTGTAGAGTTCTGTTTGTACAAGCCCATGTGGTTTGTCGGTAATTTTCTGCAATGCCTCTTCGAACGAATTGTAACTGGGTATTTTATGAACTCTTCTACCAACAGTACCAACAACCTTAATACCAGTTACATTTGTAGCACTCATACTGTGGGCGATACTTGTTGTTGCATCAGTATCTCCGATTAGCAAAATATTACTTACGCCAATGTTGTATCTGAATAACGTATGGCGAATAAACCTAGCGAGGGTTCTAAATATAAGCAAAAAGGCGAGACTTAGGAGTAATCCATATATTGGTACTAGCCTTGCTGGGAACAGAGACTGTTCGCTCACAAAGTCGTAACCTATGAAGACCAACACACCTAAAAACGAACTTACAATTAATCTACCCACTTCTGCGAAACGCTTTTCGTAGACATACTGGTTATATAGACCTAGTAATGCATTGATAAGTATCCAAATTGGTATTATGGCTAAAAAGGCGTAGAGAAAGGTTGTGGCAGGAATTTGTGCTAGAAGTGGCCTAGGATCAAGCTTTACACGTAAAACATAAGCTGAAGTAAACGCTCCGACTAGCGCCAGGAAGTCACCAACAATTAAAAACAGTGCATATACGAGTGAAGAATTGTTTTTCATATTAAACTTACAATATTGTATCACTTTGATTGGTGTACAGTGTTATACTGAACGAAAAGCGATCATGATTATGGCTAAAAAGAAATCATCTAAACAAAAAACTGAACTGCTAACAATCGTCCAATATTTGGTCAGTGGTGGGGTATATTTCTGGTCTGGATACTTAATGTTTTTTGCTCTGGACAAAGGCTTAGGCCTAAGCCTTTGGTGGGCTAAACTTTTAGCAAACATAACGGGCTGGACAATTAACTATGTTTTACAGAGGTATTGGGTATTCAATAAACCCAAGCTCAAGAGCCAAAATATTGATATATCGTTTCGATACGGTGTGATTACCATAGCTGACTTCATTATTGATTTCTTTATAGTGGCCGGCTTGAAAAATATCGGTATCACACCTTATATTGGGCAATTTATTTCCTCAGGCTTCTTTACAGTATGGAATTATCTCTGGTACAAAACGTGGGTTTTTGCGGGTAAAAAACCAAAGAAGGGTAAAAAATGACAGACGAGCCTATTCGTCCAACCAAAAAACAAAAAGAACTACTAAGTTTTATCGAGGAGTTTATTAATGAACATGGCTATAGTCCAAGCTATAGAGAGATCATGAGAGCTTTGAACTACAACTCTGTGGCAACGGTAGCGTTGCATGTTGGCAATTTGATCAAAAGAGGTCATCTGCGCAAACGTGATCGTTCAGCAAGATCAATCGAGGTTATTAATACTCCAACTAAGACAGCCATAAAAAGCAATACAGTAAAACCTAATGAAGAAAAATGGCTTATCGAAAAAGTCGAGTATTTTTTTCGCGAACAGGAGTCTGCTTCGAGTGCCGAATCCAGTAAGGTCGACGAGCTATACGTGCTTATAGGTGCATTAAAGGTTTTAGGGTTAGAAGGCGCGGCTCAATCTTTTATGCCAAGACTCAGTGCAATTAAGAAAAGATCAAAATGAGCATAATAGAAGCAATAATTCTAGGAATTATCCAGGGCATTACGGAGTTTTTGCCCATATCTAGTTCGGGGCATTTGCTCTATGCTCATAACATTCTCGGGATTACGGATACCGGCTTATCTTTTGATGTGGCGTTACATATTGGGACTTTCGTTGCACTTATAGTATTTTTCCATAAAGACTTATATGGATTGTTCCTGGGTATCTTGGGTAAAAATGACCAAAAACGCATGGCTTGGCTACTAGCATTCGCAACAATACCGGCCGTGCTTGGTGGTTTAGTATTGCAAGGATTGGCCGAGTCGACATTTAGGTCGCCAATATTAGTTAGTCTTAATCTAATTTGGGTTGCGATAATGATGATCTTAGCCGAACAATATGCTAAAAAACACACCAAAAAAACCAAACTAGCATCAATATCTAACAAACAAGGTTTGTTCGTGGGTTTGGTACAGGTTTTGGCGCTTATCCCGGGTGTTTCACGTTCAGGGAGCACGATAACCGCTGGAATATTTGCAGGCATAGATAGAGTAAGTGCCACAAGATTTTCATTCCTTCTGGCTATACCGATCACCTTCGGGGCAATTATAAAAATACTTTCTGACCCTGGTACATTAACTCAAATGAGTTCAGAAAAAGGTGTATTCATTGCTGGCATTATGTCTGCACTTGTCAGTGGTGTATTTGCCATCAAGTTCCTTATTAAATATCTCAGCAAACACACCTTAAATATTTTTGCTTATTATAGAATTACGGTCGGGATTATCGCTTTACTTATCTTGGTTCGTTGACGGGCCGTTAAATAGAACGTATTATATTGGTTATGGCAAAAGAATCAGAGGAAGAGACAAAAACCGCTTCTATAAAAAAGACAAAAACCCGAAGAGGTTGGAAAATTGCTAAGAGGTTATTAGTTACGCTTATAGTAATTGGCTCCTTAGCATTCGGCGGCTATTTTTATAAACAGTACAATGATCTAAAGAAAAATCCCCAATCTGCTGAAGAAGCCCAAAAGCAAGAAAATAATAGAATAATTGCAAGCGTAAGCAAGCTTTATTCTCTACCTACTGATGAGGAACCGACCATCTTTTTCGTTAGTGATAAAGAAAAACTCAGTGATGAGTATAAAAATCAGGAATTCTTTCAAAAAGCCGAAAATGGAGACTACATATTGATTTATGAAAATGGCAAAGTCGCTCTTCTATATAGACCTAAGGAAGATCGTTTAGTAGATGTGCGGCCGTATACGGTGCAAAGCAGTCTGTCGGTAGCAATACTCGGCCCAGAAGCACTACGTAATGCATCAGAAAAAGCAGTAAAGTTGGCTTTTGATAAAGAGATTACTATAAAAAGTAAAGACGACGCCAAAACTTCAGTTAATGGTGTTATTGTTGTTGATACGTCTGGTAAATATGCAGACCAAGCCAAGAAGATTGCCGATACCCTTAAGGGTAAGGTTGGGGCACTTCCTGCTGGTGAGACCAAACCTGACGGCGCAGATATAGTAATCCTTGTTGGCGAAGCCGAACCAACACCTCCACCAGCACAATAGCAAAAAATACTACATATAGTGTTTGGGTTGCGTAGTATACTACTAGTATTCACAATTAAATTTCCGGAATCAGGTGTAAATCCTGGGCTGTGCCGCAACTGTAAAGTAAGTAATTACTAAGCCAGACACGGAGTAAGACTCTCGAGCAGGAGCAATTACGATTCGTTTCGTGGCCTGCTTAGAGATAAGCAGGTATTTTTTATGGAAAAATCGACAAACCTAGAAGTTATTGATCGGCCTGAACATCAGGGTATTATTGAAGCTTCGGAAATTGTCGATAGGCTAGGCATAGAACAACTTGCCTGCGAGCTAATCGAAAACAGAGATAAAATCGAAAATGTGGCTGTTCCTCGTCAAGAGCGTGAAGATAATGCACGTACGGCACTTATGGAGGCGCTAACTGCGTCAGGGCACCTCTCTAGAGTTGAATTAACGGGTAGCTTAGAGGAAATTAATGCTCAAGTACTGTCGCGATTGCTAAATGGTTGGAGTGACAACCTAAACCCTCACGAAAAACAAAGGCGTTTTGTTGAGCTTTGTAATGAACTAACAATCCAAGAGGTGCATAGATGCATTGAAGCAGGCATGTTACCAGAATCTGTAGAACTAACGGAGATTTCTGACTACCCAATGGCATTATCTGACAAGCAAGCGGAAAGATTGGGTTATCGACCAGAAAATAAAAAAGGCATGGTACGTACAACAGGACTCGTAAAGAACAGTGGCGGTACATACACAAGAGTTATCGAACAGGTTAGCAGAAGCAGTGCTGATTCCAGTAGTACATTTGAATTTATGCAATCAGCCGACCTAGATGGTAGCTCCGCTCAGCTACTTGATGTAGAAGCACTGGGCAGGCCGCTACTAACCAGCACAGTAGATTACGCAGATGGAGTTATTGATATTCAAAGAAGGCTGGATAAACATTCGGGTGGTCATATATATGGTGAAAAACCAGGCCCAAACCAAATTCCATATGAGGATTTACGCGAAGAGTCTTTTAGAAGAGAGCGACGTATTGAATTTTATACAACTAACCTAGCAGATTTTGAAACAAGACTAGACCAAGCATACATAGGCGGGCTTATATCCAAAAAAGAGAAGGACAATCAGTTCAAACAAGAAGTTAGGGCAATATTAGAAGCTATTTGTACGTTAACCCCAGAATATGCAGAGGATTGTTTTGGTGGGAAAGCTGCTGCAACTTTTTTTGAGGCATCAAATCTAGCTGCAGCCGGGCAACTAGAAATGGCCAGGCAACTTATTCATGATAACCGCGACCTGCAGAAACCAATAGTTTTTTGTGGGATGTCTATTTCACCAGAAAAAGCCAAGGAATTAGGGCTAAATATAAGTGAAACAGGTGATTTGATTTCCGAAGGGAAAGAAAAGATGAAGTTTAAACCTGGGGTTTGTAGAATTAAGTCTTGCGCCAAGAAAACAGACGTGGGGCCTTGTAGCATATGTCGCAATTGCCAGTCTAGGTTTGATAAAGGCGACGACCCAACTTTAGATATTGTTAGTTCTTCAAAGACGACTCAAGAAGATCCAGGCACCAAAACGTTAGATGCAATATTTCACTATAGTGATGTCGATAAAGAACCACACGACATTATCGAACAAGAACGAGTGGATGCCAATACTTCAAAAGAAGAAACATATAAAACACCAGTGGCTGTATAATCATACGAATGAAGGTAGGTATTTACTCCGGGACGTTCGATCCTGTACATGAAGGTCACATAGCTTTTGCTCGCCAAGCAATCAGGGAATTTGATTTAGATAAAGTGTTTTTACTGCCCGAGCCCAGGCCAAGACGTAAACAGGGTATTAAAGCCTTCGAGCACCGGGTAAACATGCTCAAAATAGCTACCAAAAAAGATAAGAAACTGGGTGTAATAATCTTAGAACAACCCAGGTTTACGCCTCATGAAACATTGCCATTACTAAACGAGCGATTTAAGGGCGCTAAAATATATATGTTGATGGGTGATGATTTACTCGATCATTTTACAGATACAAACTGGCCCCAACTAAATACACTCCTAGAATCTCTTGAATTCATTATAGGTCTCAGGAAATACGACACAGACCAAGTTAAAAAAATAGCTAATATAATCAACGAGACAAACGGGACGGTATTTTCTTACCAAGTTCTCCAAATTAATGCTAACGAAGTTAGTTCCCAAAAAATAAAAGAAAAAATAAAAAAACATAATACTTATCTTGGTTTAGAACGAAGCGTTGTGAAATATATCAAAGACAACAGGCTTTATTCAGGGAACGTCCAGTCATAATGTTCTTTTAGATAAGAAATATGCTTATCTTTCAATTGTTTAAACTCACTTTTCTTAAGGTCGCTTTTTTTAATCATAGAGCTAATTTTTTCACTACCAATATAATGGGGCATCATTACATAAGATGCGCCTATTTCATAAAGATCTTCTGCTTGTACAGCTGTTTCGGCATGCATTATTGTCACTGCTCCAGGATTAATTTTCTCTATCAGTTTAAGTAAGAAAACATTAGTCTCATAGTCACTGATAGTAGAGACAATCAGCTTTGCTTTATCTAATCCAATCTCTTCCAAAAGCTCAATATCCAGGGCATCACCGTAAATATAATGTGCTTTATGGTGATCAAGTATATCCAGGGCATCAGGATCGTAGTCTACTATGACGTATTTTTTCTTAAGTTGTTTGAAAACCTTTAAAAACTCATGACCACCTTTTTGGTAGCCAAATAACACTAGTTGGTAAGCATTTTTTGAATTTGTCTCGAAGTGAAGACCTTTTTTCCTTTCAAAGATGCCAAGGTACTTCTCAATAAAGTCATAGAGCTGGTCGGAGTAGATAATGAAGTATGAAGAAATCGCTATTGTTATAATCCCCACTATAGTAACTAAAGAGACAACGGACTGACTTACATGGCCGTTTCGTAGTCCAAGCAGGATAAATATCAGAGAGAATTCACTTATTTGAGCAACTGTAAGCCCGGCCTTGAAGCTGGTTTTTTTGGTGTAGCTCAACAGCCCCATCAGGACCATGACGATGATAGGGTTTCCAATCAGGACAAAAGCAGATAATCCAATGGCTTGCCAGAACACTGGACCTATTCCAAATATATCTAACTGTGCACCTAAGGCGACAAAGAAGACAACAATGAAAAAATCTCTAAGTGGTCTTAGTCTTGAGCTGACTTCCTGAGCATAGGGCATAGTCGACAGTGCCACGCCTGCAAATAAAGCTCCAATTTCTAATGAAAAACCACCTTCAAGCGTGATGGCTGCAATACCGAATCCCCAGGCAATTGCAAATAAGAAAAGCATTTCTTGGGACCTAGAGAGGAAGTTGGTCATTGGTTTCAGAATGAACTTCACTACAATAACCATACCTACGACTACACCAAAGCCTTTCAAGGCTAGAGCGACTAGATCTCCTACCTCTAAGCCCCCAGAGCCACTAGCAGAGGCAACTAGTAGTGCAAAAGTAGCTATTATATCCTGGACTAATAAAAACCCGATGGCGATTCTGCCGAATAATTTATTGTGCTCTTTTTTGTCAGTTAATAGTTTTAAGATGATGATCGTACTACTAAAAGTCAAAGCAATGCTTATATATATAGCTTCAGTTTGAGAATAACCGAGGGCGATAACTATCAGGAACCCTATGAAAGAAGTAAATATTACCTGTCCTAGGCCGGTGATTATCGAAACCTTACCAACTTCCTTTATCTCTTTCGGATTTAAGCCTAACCCAACGATAAATAAAAGCAGCGCAATTCCAAAGTTGGCGAATACCTCTATTGTTTCAACAGAGTGGACTAAATTAAGTACGGTTGGCCCAACGAGGATACCTGTAATGATATGACCAATTATCAAAGGTTGCCGCAAAAATCGCATTAGCATTGCAATCAGAGTCGCTACGACTATAACAATACTAAGTTCTGTAAAAGCCGAATGCATTTATTTATTCTCCAATATGATACTAATTATTGTACAATAAGATAAGCGTAACCCAAATTACAGATTATATTTATGAAAGAAAAGTTTCGAATAGTAGCCAACAGAATTTCGTACATAACAGGCACGGCAACCATGTTTCTTTTCGCGATCAGTATTGTTGTGTTGTGGGCAGTGACCGGACCAATGTTTGATTATTCTAATACATGGCAACTAGTAATCAATACCGGCACAACTATAATTACATTTCTGATGGTTTTCTTGATTCAAAACACCCAAAACAGAGACGGTAAAGCCATGCAGCTAAAACTAGATGAGTTAATACGTTCAACCAAAGCCAGGGACAGTTTCATGGTTATCGAAGATTTAAGTGATGATGATCTCGCTGCACTCGATAAGGAGTTTAAAATGCTCCACGAAAAACAAATTTCTACTCAGCCACTACACAAACTTCACGAAAAAATAGAGAAAGAACACAAACGTCGCCAAAGTATGAGAGGCCAAGCAGAAGACATGATCAATAAGTTAAATCCTCTACATACTGATAATAAGCACAAATAGTTTGCATCATTAGCCAGAAATTGGTAATATTTAGTAACACTTCTTTTGATACTGACAGTATCGATGAAGACAAAAACAACAAACAAAAAACGACCAGATTTTCTGGTTATGTTCATGGGGAGGCGAAATGCCAATAAATGTTAAAGTCATGACTTCAGAGGATTTTCTGATAGAAGTCAAAATACGACGACCTAGCTGGCAGCAGTACCTAAGCTACTAGTGCTAGAACAGGTCACTACAGATACGAGCGGAACTTATTGTCCGCTTTTCTGTTTTTCTGCTATGGCAGCATCGATTAGCTGGCTAAAGTATTCGACCCTATCCTGAGGTTCTTCTAGTTTTTTTCCATCAAGCGTAAATGTTGGTGTGCTGTTATATCCTTGGCTTTTAGCTTCTCCAAGGTCGGCTTGTACAGAACGGTTAGATTCTTCGCCGGCCATGTCGGTTTTAAACCTTTCTGTGTCTAAATTAAGCTCGGTAGCAAACTGTACGAAGAATGTTGATGGATCGCTAGCTCGGGCCCAAGATTGTTGATTTTCGTAGAGTTTGTCGTGCATCTCCCAGAATTTGTCTTGATTTGATGCAGCTTCCGCAGCCCGCGAAGCAATTAGGGCATTTTGATGAATCTCAACTAACGGAAAGTGTTTGAACTGGATGGTTATATCTTCTTTGTATATTTCCTTGATTTGTGCCAAAACTGGGTAAAACCTAAGACATGCTGGGCATTCAAAGTCGCCGTATTCTACTAAAACAACACCGGTTTTGCCCTCGCCATATGTGTGATTAGTTAACTGACCTTGTTGTACAGGGTTCTCTTTTTTATTGAAAAATAGAATTCCAAAAAATCCGATAACAATTGCCGCCAATATGAGTAGAAACCGATTATTCATGTATAAATAACTCCCCTAATTAGTATTATCAGTACCCATAATATCATTTATAACTTTGAATTTACTTAGATTCGGTCGTAATATTGGTATGTGACTATAATCATAAACATTATTTTGGCCAGCATTGCTTTACTAGCCATTAGTTTGGAACGAACATATAGACGGGTCCCCGCCAAAGAGCTAAAGCGCCGAGCACGTGCAGGCGATGATATGGCCAATATGCTTTATAGAGCGGTCAGCTATGGCCCAAGCCTAAAGGTTGTTCTATGGGCCCTTATAGCTGTAACCAACGCTATCTTTTTCGTTTATCTTACTAACACATCTCCACTTTGGTTCGCAGTTGCCGGGATTGTTGCTGTGATTTGGTTTGGATTTTTGTGGCTACCCGCAAGAGATGTTACTAAATATGGTGCATGGTTTGCGGCCAAGACTGCACCGGTGATTGGTTGGTTTCTAGAGTACATTCACCCTTTCGTTGATCGTATAGGCACTTTTATCGAAAAGCATCGGCCGCTTAGCCTACATACTGGTTTATATGAAAAGGATGACTTGATTGACCTAATTGACAACCAAAAAGTTCAAGTAGAAAACCGGATTGATCAGGCAGAGCTAGAAATGGTCAAACAAGTTCTCAAGTTTGGAGATAAGTATGTCGCCGACTATCTTATCCCGCGTCGCACAGTAAAAAGTGTTTCTATCGATGACACCATTGGCCCAGTACTTATGGGTGAACTACACAAAAGCGGACATTCTAGGTTCCCAGTTTATGATGATGACAAAGAAAATATTGTTGGGTTGATACATCTTAGAGATTTGTTGGGCCAGGAAGAGGGAGGCCCGGTCAAAAAGTTAGTGCGTAAAGGCGTGGTTTATATTCACGAAGAACAGTCATTATATGACGTACTACAAGCAGCTATAAAAGTTCGCCAGCATCTGTTCATTGTAGTTAACTCATTCGAAGAATACGTAGGGATCATTAGCATAGAAGACGTGCTAGAGCAGATAATTGGGATGCCAATTGTTGACGAGTTTGATCAGTACGATGACCTCCGCGCTGTCGCGGCAAAACTAGCCAAAACCGAGCACAAAGAACACAAAAGCACTGTTCAACCCGATGAAGTGATTGACATCCCAGATGAAAAAGATGTCGAAACTGAGGTGAAATAGGTTATAATAACTCTTATAATGATAAGTTTTTTCGTTTCAGATAATAATATTAGGACAAAGGCGTAGTTCAGGCGACTACTACCTTTCTAGTCCTATTCCAGTCTGACAACAGTAAACTTATAGATCGAAGGAGATTCCAATGAGAGTTTTAAGCAGAGATGTCAGTAAACACATCGGTAAAAAAATAGAGATTAGTGGTTGGTTGCACAAAAAGCGCATGTTAGGTGGCCTGACGTTTATAAATATCAGGGATCGTTCAGGGCTAATTCAGGTATTAATTGAGGACAAGGATGAAGTCGAGAAACTTCGCGGTATGCAAATCGGTACAGTTCTCAAAATCGAAGGTAATGCAGTAGAAGAAGAGCGTGCACCTGGTGGTGCCGAACTCCATGAACCAGTAGTTACTGTAGAAGTACCAGTTACGGATGAGCCGCCTATAGAAATAGACAAACCATTAGGGCACAAATCAGAAAACCTAGAAACACTTTTTGATAATCGTAGCGTAGGGCTCCGCAATCTTCAGGAACAGGCAATTTTTAAGACCAAAGACATAGTTTGTCAGTCCGTTAGAAGTTATTTTCAAGAAAATGAATTTACAGAAATCCACACCCCTAAACTTTTAGCCGAACCTACAGAAGGTGGCGCCGAAGTTTTTCAACTAGACTATTTTGGTAAAACTGCAACATTAGCTCAATCAGCTCAATTTTATAAGCAGATCATGGTTGGTGTGTTTGAGCGGGTTTTTGAAATGGGTTCCACATATAGAGCCGAGCCTAGCGCTACAACTAGGCATATGAGTGAGTTTATTACCATTGATGCAGAAATGGGATTCATTACATTTGACGAGCTAATCAACACGGTAGGTAGCTTAATAACCAAGGTTGTAAATGACACCTGGGAACAGTGTGAAGATAATTTCAAAAAATGGAACGTAACTAAGGCCAAACTCCCAGAAAAAGTAGAAGATATACCTCGCATAAATATTGATGAAATTCATGAAATGTTCCTGAAAGCTACCAAAGAAGATCACACGGGCGAAGGAGACCTTGCTCCTGCAGAAGAACGTTGGATTTGCGAATGGGCAAAGAAAAACAAAGGTAGCGATATTGTGTTTGTGACTGGTTGGTCTGCAAAAGACAAAACATTTAAGTTTTATCATAAAGCTAGTGCAGCAAATCCAGACGTCGCTGATCGAGCTGACTTATTGTTCCGAGGAATAGAAATTACTACTCTGAGTATGCGTGAAAACAATTACCAACAACTTGTTACTCAGCTTAAAGCCCTAGGTGGTGATCCAGAAGACCCAGGATTTGCGTCCTACATGAGTGCATTCAAATACGGAATGCCAGTACATGGCGGTTTTGGTATGGGTCTAGAAAGAGTTGTAGAAAAGCTCTTCAACCTCGCCAACATTAAAGAAGCAGCCTTGTTCCCACGTGATATTAACAGACTAGCGCCGTAATAATATGAGTGAGCAATATTCCCAGGCAGAGTTAGAAAGAATCAATCGAGGCATTGCTGATAGATCGGATGTCTTTTACTGGCAAACCGATCGAGCCGTTGAACCAGAAGAAGCAGGTCATATCTGGGCAGATCGCCATCGATATTTCACTGATGAAGAGCTACTAGGTAGAGTTAATGGCGCACTAGGGGTTGATAAGCTGGCCTCCGTACAGCCGCTAGACCTTGATGCTCAAACGAACTTAGGCAATGTCAGCTCGGTGCGAGTAGGTACATTAGAAAATGGTGAAGAAGTAGTTATGCGTTGCTTTCCTAAGGGCATATTGAATGGCTACTTCCATGTTGAAGCAGCTGCAGCCGATAAAGTTCTATCGGCTGGGTTACCGACTTACAAGACGCTTGCTATTCACGATTTTGAGGGTGGCGATGATTTTGCCTTTCATGTTTTAGAGAAGCTTACGGGTACGGCTATAAAGGTGTGGCTAGATGCTCATACCGATGATGAAACCAAACTTGTAACCCGTGTTGGAGCTATGATGGCGCGATTGCACGAGGTTGAAGTCGAAGGTTTTGGGCCATTTGATAATGAACGCGCCAAAAACGGTGAGCTAGTTGGGTTACACAAGACCTACGGTGAAGCGGTACGAGCAGGGTTGCCCTTTAACCTCGGAGTACTTACAAAAGAGGGCATATTTACTGAATCACAAAGTCAAGCAATTGCCGAGTTGTTCACTGACCAAAACCCGTTACTGCAAACCGACAAAGCGGTATTAGTGCATAATGACTTTGCCGATTGGAACCTCCTGACTGACGGTAATGATGTCACTGGTATTCTTGACTATGATGAGTGTGTTGGCGGAGATTACGTCTCTGATCTAGCTTGTTGGAGTACCTTCTTTGATCCAAAGCGTATGGATCCATTCCTCACTGGGTACTGGGGAGACAGACAAAAGCCTGCGGATTTTGAAGCTAAGTTTGAACTTCTCCGACTACGTTACCTTGTGTCCAAGATGACCTTACGAACTAGAGTATATAGCTGGAAGTCGGATGAAGGTGTAAAAAAGCGTATTGAAAATGGCAAAGCTCACCTTGCCGAGTCACTTAAATACTTTGGATTGTAGCCGATGGATATTAACGATTATCAGATGAAGGCGTTGGAATCCTTGGCAATCAAGGACAAGTCTTTGGCTGCCCTTGCGCATAGGTCGCTGGGTCTAGCGGGCGAAGCTGCCAGTGCAGTTAAGAAGGTAATTCGGGATCGTGCTGGCGAGCCGTCGGCTGATGATATACAGAAAATTTCGGAAAAACTAGGTGATTCTATGTACTATGTGGCGGTTTTGGCCGAATATTTTGACATAAATTTACAAACTGTTGCAGAACAAAATCTATCTAAATCCCAAAAATTCAAAAAAGAACGAAAAAACAAATGAAAAACGCAATATTAATACCTGGCCGACCTGACAAGGACGAGCATTATGACAAAAATCGTCCCAGTAATAGCGAAGATCACTGGTTTAGTTGGCTCAAACGACAGCTTATTATTAGGGATATTCATGCAGTTTCAATAGAACCGCCCTTTCCTTTCCGGCCTCGATATGATGATTGGAAAAAAGAGTTCGAAAGGTTTGACATTACACCCGAAACGATACTGGTTGGTCACAGTTGTGGTGGTGGCTTTCTTGCGCGCTACCTAAGTGAAGACAAGGATCTAAAAGTTGGTAAAGTAGTTCTCGTTGCTCCATGGATAAATCCTGATAATAATCCTATTTCTGATACTGCTGATTTTTTTGACTTTAAAATTGATCCAGATTTTCCAACTCGAACAAAGGGCGTGTCTGTCTTTATTTCATGCGATGACGAATTAAGCGTATTGAAAACAGTTGAGATTTTGAAAGAAAAAGTTAGCAATGTTGTTTATCACGAATTTACTGATAAAAAGCATTTTTGTTTAGAAGAATTAGGTACGCAAGAATTCCCAGAGCTACTTGATGAGCTACTGAAATGAGCATTGTAAAAACTAAGAGTTTTGAATTAGATGTATATGAAAAGGGTGACCCAAATGCTGAAAAGCTAGCTTTGGTTTTACCGGGTAGGTTAGACACGAAAGACTATGCTCATATGACAAGTCTGGTCGATAGATTAGCAGAAGAGGGCTATTTCGCAGTCTCATTTGATCCGCCAGGAACGTGGGGTAGTGGTGAAGATATAAATCAGTACACAACAAAAAACTATTTAAAGGCAATACAGGAACTTATTGAACTCTATGGTCGTAAGCCAACTCTCACAATTGGTCACAGTAGGGGTGGCAGTATGGCACTTCTTGCTGCTGTAAAGTGTGATGAAGTTATCAGTTGCGTGGCAATTATGTCAAACTATGCTGCAAGTTCACCAAAACTCGAGTCTATAGAAACAGGATTTGAAGACAGCGCCCGTGATTTAGCCCCTGGCACAGAACGCACAGCTCAAAAGAAAAGGTTTAAACTACCAATTTCTTACTTTGAAGATGGAGACATGTTTGATCTAAAAGAACTGGCAGCATGCACCAAACCAAAGTTATTTTTCTGGGGCAACCAAGACCAAATTCTTGGTAAAGACCAAATTCTGAGAGGCTTCAATGCGGCTTCTGAACCAAAGAAGCTCATAGAGTTAAACACAGAACACGATTATCGTTTGCATTCAGATGTAGGGGAACTTGTAAACAACAATGTCATTAAGTTTTTGAAAGAATACAATTAATGAGAGTTGCGATAACTGGAGCCGAAGGCAAAGTTGGGCAGGCGTTGATTGGTCAACTAGATTCCGGGATGTTTGATATCATGACACTTGATTTGCCCGAACACGATTCAAGCAACTTTGAAGATCTAGTTTCAGCTACAAAAGACCATGACGCAATAATTCATTTGGCGTGGAAGGATCTCAGAACAGACGCAGTCGATCCATTAAATGGAGTAATGTATGAAAACGTTTACCGGGCTGCTGTTGCTAACAACATTGGTCTGGTGATAATGGGTAGCTCAAATCACGCACGAGACCACACAGAACGCGAGGACGATGGAATGATAAGATATACTGGTCAACCCGAAACAGCGAATAATATTTACGGTGTAGAAAAACAAAAGATGGAAGCCATGGGCAGATATTTTGCCAAGAATAATGGTTTAAACGTCATTGCTCTACGCATTGGCAACATTAACCCAGAAGACAAGCCAAAACCTGACACGCCAACTCGCTGGATGAGCCACAGAGATTTTGGCAGCATGGTTTCGCTCGCGCTAACTCACGAATTTGAACCTGGTCATTTTGAAGTTGTTTACGGCGTGAGCCAGCAGCCTGTCTTTGATTGGGAAAATTCGTTTGGCTATGAACCACAGGACATTGCATAGTGAGTAAAGAAAAAATATTTCTTTTTGATGCAGACGGCGTTCTAACCTTGCCTGAAGAAGTATTTTCGGTAATATATGCAAGATCTCGCGGACTTGATATTGAACCATTTGACGAGTTTTTCAAAAAAGAGTGGGACAATTTTGTTACAGGCAAGAGTGACCTCAAAGACCATATTCGTGAAAATCCAGATTTATGGCAATGGGACGGAATGCCAGAAGAGCTCCTGACTTATTGGTTCAAAAGCGAAGATATCCGCAACGATGAAATGATTGAATCGGTTAGCTCAATACGTGCAAAAGGCACTCCGTGCTATCTTGCGACAGAACAAGAAAAATACCGTGGTAGCTATATGCGCGACATCATGTTTAAAGACCTATTCGATGGTTATTTCATTACTGCCGACATTGGTCTAAAGAAGTCTAACCCTGCTTTCTTTGAACATATTGTAAAAGAGCTTAGCGCCAAACATAGTCTTGATTCACCAGCAGATATAGTTTTTATTGATGATAGTCAGGCCAAAGTCGATGCGGCAATATCAGCAGGGCTAAGAGCCCATCTTTTTACTGGAGTAGATCAGTTTAAGGAGCAAATATGAAAGACAAAAAGCTGACTATTGTTATTAATAAGCCAATAAATGAAGTATTCAAGTTTACTATTAACCCAGACAATACACCTAAGTGGATAGATGGTATAGCGGTCGAGGAAACTAACGAGACACCACCAAAACTGGGGACAATTTACAAGAACAAGGGAGAAAGTGGTAATTGGAACGAATACGAGATGACATCTTTTGAACAAGATAAGACATTTGAACTAACTAGAATTAATGGAAGTTACCACGTCAGGTATACTTTTACGCCCATAGATGAAAATAGCTGTGAATTTGAGTACTATGAATGGGTAGACGATGGAGAATTAGACGATACTTTCTCTCAAAAGGTTTTAGAAAAATTAAAAAGGATAGTGGAACAGCAATGAGCGAGAGGTTTATAGATAGATTAGACTTCACTGGTGACCTAGCCGAACCATTAAACGATGTTTGTCTGGCTTTTGGCCTAGGAAAGTATCTGGCTCAAGAACCTATAACTATTGGATATGAAGACTTCAACACGCAGCTGGAAACGTCTGAAGGTAGTTACTTCGCCAAGATATTTACAAAAGACAGAACAGACGAGGAATGTGAAAGATATGTTCGGGTGATGCAGGCCGTAGTTGATTCTGGCGTTAATCACCCTGGTTTAAAAATTGCAAAAAGCGGAGCAATTTATAGACCAAACGGCACTAACCTGCGGGTTTCTGTAACTGAATGGCTAGAAAGTTCTCAGGACTTCCAAAGAGATAAGCCGAGTGATGAACAGCTAGCGGAACTCATCCGACAGACAGCCTTGATTAATCAACTAGACGTAGGCCTAACCGATGCAGACTTTATTTATGATAGTTGGGCAATTTCTAGTTTTGTTAATGAGTTTGAAAAGTGGCAACATGTGCTTGGCGATGACGACAAGAAACTAATAGACCCAGTTTTGGCTGAATACTGCGCAGTTGATGTCGATGGTCTACCAAAAGCATTTGTCCATGGTGATCTAATAAGAACTAACGTTATGCAAACTGCCGTCGGATTATATGTTTATGATTTTGCAGTTGCCAATATTTATCCTAGAGTACAAGAATTAGCAGTACTGCTTTGTGATATGTTCTTTAGTCCAGAAAGTGAAGCAGAAACCTTTCGACTTTATGGTTTTTTACTTTCTGAGTATCAGGAATATGTTCCACTGACGGATAAAGAGATTGAAGCTTTGCCTGTGTTTGTTCGTGCTGCTCACGCAATGCATATTCTTGGTGGTGCGAGAGGAGAAAAGCAGGGTGATGGTGGTGAAGAAAATGATCTCTGGTGGAATTTAGGCCGCGCTGGATTAAGAATGAATGCTTATTCGGAAAAACTATGAAGCTGTACTTATCATCTTATAGAATTCCGACGCCAGAAGATTTGTTTAAACTGGTTGGTAAAAATCCAGAAGATATCAAAGTTGCACATATTCCTAATGCCAAGGATTACTATGCTGAGAGGGCTCGTAACTTCAAGATAAATGTAGTAAGTAGCTTCATGCAGGAAGTTGGGCTTAAACCAGACGTGATTGATTTAAATATTTACAATCAAGAAAAACTGAAGTTAGAGTTACAAAAATACGATCTAATATGGGTTGCAGGTGGAAATACGTTTTGCTTGCGTGATGCGATGGAACGAAGTGGCTTTGACAGGCTTCTACCTGAGTTACTAGAAAGTGGCATAGTATACGGAGGAGACAGTGCGGGTGCTATTGTAGTTGGCCCTACGCTTAAAGGGACTGAGACGGCCGATGAACCTGAATTTAGTGAAAATATCATATGGGAAGGTCTAGATATAATCCCAACCATAATTATCCCTCATGCTGATAACGAAAGCCTAAAGACTGCATTAATACCGATGCTGGAAATGTACAATGATAATCCAGAAGCAATAGTTCTAAACGACAACCAGGCATATATTGTCGACGGCAGTAAAAAAATGGTAGTATCTTCTGGTGAGTAAAGCTTTTGAAGTAAAAAATGCTGGTATAACTTTCCCAGGCGGCATCAAAGCCCTGACTGATGTGACTCTAAGTGCTGAAAAGGGATCAATTTTTGGTTTGCTTGGACCTAATGGCGCAGGTAAAACTACTCTGGTACGTATGCTAAGTACTTTACTAAAACCTGATACTGGATCACTAAAAGTCCTAGGATTAGATGTTGTTAGTGAAGCAGACGAAGTGCGTAAGATAATCGGTCTCGCAGGTCAGTATGCAGCAGTTGATGAGTTTCTAACAGGACGTGAAAACCTTTACATGGTTGGGCGACTTTATCATTTATCACACAAAGAAGCTAAACAACGTGCTGACGAAATATTAGGCCAATTTGACCTAGAGGATGCCTCTAATCGTCCGGTAAAAACATATTCTGGAGGTATGCGTCGACGACTTGACCTTGGAGCAAGTCTTGTAGGTACCCCAAAAATATTATTTCTGGATGAACCAACAACCGGCCTTGATCCACGTACACGCTTAGATTTATGGGAAGTAATACGTGGACTGTCTAAAAGCGGTACAAGTATATTGCTGACAACTCAATACTTGGAAGAAGCAGATGAACTTGCTGATAAAATCGCTGTTATTGATCACGGCAAGTTGATAGCAGAAGGCACCAGCGCGCAACTTAAGGCAAAGTTGGGCGGTGACGTCGTAGAATTTCGTGTCGCCAACATAAAGGATGTCGACAAGTCCGTAAAAGCTATAGAGAGCATAGCTTCAAAGAAGCCAACTATTGAACAAACTACTCTAACCGTACCGGTAAAAGATGGACCAAACGGCTTATTATCAATCGTTAGAGCTCTAGACAAAGCGAATATAAAATTATTGGCAATATCTTTACATCAACCATCACTTGACGACGTATTCTTAGAGCTTACTGGCGAACGAGCCAAAGATCAGAATTTGAAGAAGGCTAAAACCCGGGAGAAAGTTAATGTATAACACCATTACTGATACTTGGGCAATAACTAAACGAAACCTAATTCGTTACGTACGATTGCCTCAATTATTGTTTTTCTCATCGATTCAGCCAGTTATATTTTTAACATTATTCAACTTTGTTTTTGGCGGAGCAATTACTCAAAACTCAGGAGTAGCATACATAAATTACCTATTGCCCGGTATTTTGATACAGACTACCTTATTTGGAGCACTAAATACGGGTATTGGTCTAGCAGAAGATATGAACAAAGGCATAATAGATAGATTTAGGAGTCTCCCAATGAGTAGGGCGGCCGTAATGGCAGGACGTACATTCTCTGATATGATTCGCAATATTGCTGTGATGTTAATAATGTTTACTGTTGGTTCTTTGTATGGCTTTAGATTACAAGGTGGAATTTGGGCCGGTTTGGCGATGTTTGGCGCTGCATTAGTTTTTAGTTTTTCTGTATCTTGGGCCTCTGCATATATGGGTATGACAGTTAAGGATTCTGAGACGGCTCAGCTGGCAGGCTTTGTATTTATATTTCCACTGACTTTTGCTAGCTCGGCGTTTGTGCCAGTTACTTATATGCCTAGTTGGCTTCAGGCGTTCGCTAATAATCAACCAGTAACACATGCAGTAAATGCTGCTAGAAGTTTTGCACTTGGCACACCAATGAACGGTGCAGCTTTTAGTCTCATGCTTTGGGTAATCGGGATTTTGGCAGTATTTGTCCCTCTATCCATCTGGCGTTACCGCAAAAGCTAGTTTAAAAGTACACTAGATATCTATATAAATCATAGTTGGAAAAGTTTGATAATAGGCCTATAGTTTTAAGTAAGAACTAATAAGGGGTGAATCTATGGTAGAGGATGAATCTAAAAAACTAGAAGACGATGATGAAATAATAATGATGTCAGATTTTGATGAGGATGCAGACGAAACTGAAGAAAATTCTGAAGAGTCTGACGGCGAAAATGTAGTAGAAGACGACGATGCCTCTACGGGTGAAGATACCGAAACAGACTCAGAGCCAGACGCTGAACAGGTGGCCCAAAAAGAAGTCACCGAAAAGACCGTAACTAAAGAGTCTAAAGAAAAGAAATCAAAAAAAGGTAAAAAAGATACCTCGAAAGATGATAAGCCTAAGGACTCAGAAATTGAAAAAGCCGCTAGCGATAAACCAGACGGTAAGCTCAAGAAGCTATGGCGCAAGATAGTAAACAACAAAAAACGTTCAATCCCAATAATAATCGCACTATTACTATTGGTTGTGATCGCGTTACCCCAAACGCGCTACACAGTGCTGGGGTTCTTTATTAAGAAAAACGTCACCGTTCGGGTTGTCGATACCAAAACCAACAAACCGGTCAGTGAATCCAATGTAGAAATTGCCGGTAAATCAGCAAAAACTGATGGCAATGGCGTGGCTACTGTAAACAGTGTGCTAGTAGGTAGAAACAAAGTGAAAATTGAAAAAACGCACTATAAAACTTATGAAGAAAACGTCTTAGTACCAATTACTAAAAAAGCAGATATTAATGTTTCGCTCGAATCAACCGGGAGGCAAGTGCCAATTACAATTACCAACACAATTGACGGTAGTTTTGTAAAAGGCGCCGTAATAACATCTGGAGACAGTAGTGCATCAACAGATAATAGAGGACAAACAACACTAGTATTGCCACCAAATAGCCAATCAGAAATGGCAACGATAAAAATTGACAACTATAATGATAAAGAAGTAAATGTTACGGTAACAGACTCTGAAGTTGATGAAAACAAGTTCACAATCACGCCGAAAGGAAGGGTTTATTTTCTATCTAAGCTCTCTGGGAAGTTAGACGTGGTTAGAACAAACTTAGACGGAAGCGATAGGCAAACTGTGCTAGCTGGTACGGGGAATGAAGATGATTTCGGCACTATGCTGGTTGGTTCACGTGATTGGCGATACCTGGCACTGAATGCTAAGAGGGATGATAAGAATAAGCTCTACCTAATTGATACTTCTGACGACAGTCTGTCTGTCATCGACGAAGGTGACGCTAGCTTTAGCCCAATGGGCTGGTATAACGAATACTTTGTATTTACCCTAGTTAGAAATAATGTTCAGTACTGGCAGTCAAAGAAGAGTGCACTGAAATCGTTCAGTGCCGAGTCAAAAAAATTGAGCACTTTAGACGAGACTCTCGGAGAGGGTAGTTCGGATATAGACTATGCGTCTGAACAGCTTTTCGATGCGGTGATTCTTAACAACGAAGTTCTCTATATAAAGACCTGGCAATCCGATTACTATTCTGGAGGTAAGATAATTGGGAAAAAGAACACGATCAACTCTATCAAACCAAATGGCAGCGACCGTAAGGTTATTCGTGAGTTTGAGATTACTGACGGCAATCGAGCATTTATCGTGGCTAATAAACACAAACCCCAAGAAGTGTACTTTAGTGTTAACGATGTGTCAGGAGATAGGTTCTATGTGTATGAAAACGGTAGATTGTCTGAGGATTCAAAACTTAGATTAGAAGACGTGCAAAGTCCATATCCCGTATATGCGATTTCACCGTCAGGTGTAAAAACGTTGTGGTATGAAAACCGAGACGGAAAGAATGCAATACTAGTTGGGAACAGAGACGCTGACGACAGCCGACAGATTATAGATAAATCTGAATACACAGTAATCGGTTGGTTTACCGATGAGTATATTCTGTTATCAAAAAACGGCAGCGAACTATACATTGCGTCACTAAGTGCGCCAGAAAATGTGTTAAAGATATCCGATTACCACCAGACTAGAAACAGTGACATTGGTGGTGGCTACAGCTACGTAGTCAAATAATACAGGTCAATATATTGGGGTCGTCAAGATACCGATTAGTCTATATAATTAAGTATAAGCTTTAATAAGTTTATATTCTTATGCAAGAGTCATATCAATCACAAACAGGACAGGTGGCGCCACCCGCGCAAAACCCACAAAACAATTCACTGCAGCCGTATCAACAGCAGTCAGGTGAAGGTTTACAAACAAGCACCAACGATGTTCTGCAAGGGCAGTCAGGTGTTAGGTTAGTGTTGCCAGACGGTGAATCTTTTATTGCTCCAAGCGGCACGACTCAAGTCGGTTCGGCCCAAACAAACACTTCCTCGAATAACATACTAATGGTATTTCCTGCCATGTTAACAATTGCCGCGGTAGTTATCTTTGTATTTTTAATAAAATCTATATTGAAAAAGGAAGACAATTTGTCTGAACAAGAAACCACAGAACCGGATGATAGTATAAAACCTATCGTAGTGATTGATGCATCAGAGGAGAATATACCAGAAAAACCACTCGAATCTGATAGTATTAATGTACCGAGTAAAAAACCGACCAAGAAGTCCAAAAAACGCAAAAGTAAAAAGAAGAAATCAACTAAATAATGGGTAAAAAAAAGCAACCAGAAGAACGCAGACCAGACCTTAGCATCCCTGATCAAGAGGTGCTGGAGGAGAAGGTTGCAGCCATGCTAGAAATAGATGCAAAACCCCCAAAAACCCCCAAGGTTGAAGATAAAGATCCAAAGACAGAGGTTAAAGCTCCAGAAGACCCTAAGCAATCAGAGCAACCAGAAGAAACACCAGCTAGTACCGACGAACCTGTAGAAGAGATAATTACGTCCGCTCCAGAATTGCCTTCAGACGAAAAGTCCCCAGAATCTGAGGAAGATCCAGAAGATCCAGAAGAGCTAGAAAAACTAGAAGACGGTGATGACGACGAAGTCGACGTAGAAGAAATCGAAGACCCAGAAGACCCAGAAGAAAAAATATTAGATCTGGATTCAGCACCTAAAGAAGCGGCGATTGTTGGCGAAATCGAAGACGAAAAAGCTAATCCTAAAGAAGAGCCAGACGTTGAACCCGAAAAAGAGGTTGAACTAGACGAGCCACTTTTAGAAGACGAGGGAGCTCCTGAACCCGGCACATCCGACAAGACCAAAAAAACCGAACCGGTTAAATCAAAGCTGGATAGTGTCATCGAAGATACTAAAACTGGTCGTGCCGTAGAAGACATCATTGCAAAAGATGCAGACGAAATCCTCGAAATCGAAGACGAAAAAGTTAAAAAACAATCTACCAAAGATACTAAAAAGCCGCTGGGCAAAAAAATTACTGGATTTTTCAAGGCATGGTGGAATAATCCAAAAGCCAGATGGTCTACGATAATTATTTTGCTTACACTAATTATCGCAGTACTAGCTATCCCAACTAGCAGATATTATTTGCTCAACACAGTCGGAGTACGTGCCAAGGCCTCTATTGTAATTGTTGATGAGAGTACGGGTCAGCCACTAAAAAACGTACAAGTTGCCATTGGAGAAGTTAGCACAAAGACCGATACCCAGGGTAATGCCAATCTTGAAGAAGTAAAGCTAGGGGCACAAATATTATTGGTTCAAAAGCGAGCGTTTGCAGAGTCAAAACAGCAGACAACTATCACGTTCGGTAATAATAAACTGCAAAAACAAAGTCTTAAGCCGACGGGAGTGCAATATTCATTTGTCGTTCGTGATTATTTGAGTGACAAACCGGTTGAAAATGTAGAAGCAATTAGTGGCGAGGCCAGTGCCTTGTCAGATAGCAACGGCAAAATAAAGCTCACAGTTGATGATACCCAAAATTTGGATAAGTTTGATGTTAGTTTCGTAAAAGAGTTCTTTCGCGAGGACAAAATAAGTATAGATACGACCAATAAAATAGAACAAACAGTATATGTTGTGCCCGCTCGTAAGCATGTTTTTGTTTCCAACAGAACCGGCAAATATGATGTTTACTCAGTTGATATCGATGGAGCTAATGAAAAACAGTTACTAGCCGGGACGGGTAACGAGAGAGATGATGTTTACCTTGCAATACATCCTGGATCAAGTGTCGCTTCATTTGTTTCAACGCGTACTGGCGACACAAACGAAGACGGATTTAAACTAAGCACCCTTACTATTATTGATGCTCAGTCAGGGAGCAATACAGAAGTTACTAGTTCTGAGAGGATTCAGGTAATTGGCTGGATCGGCGATAATTTGGTTTTTGTTCAGGCTACTTCTGGAGCTAGTGCTGACAAACCAGACCGACATAAGTTATTTTCATATAACTACAAATCTCAAAAGTCCACAGAGATTGCAAAGAGTAACTACTTTAATGACGTAGTAATAGCTAATGATATGATATATTTTGCACCATCTGGTGCACTACAGCCAGAAGAAGCCAAATTGTACATGGCTAAAGCCGAAGGCGGAGAAAAAACAGAAGTTGCGCCCCAAGAGGTCTACAAGATTTTCAGAGCAGATTATGACAACTTAATTCTATCTGCAAACCAAAGCTGGCTGAATTTGCGTATTGGAGAACAAAAAGCGACCTCGACTAGTGCTCAACCAACCAACCCAAAATCTCGAACATATATTGATAGCAAAGATAATAAAAACAGTCTTTGGGTGGATAATCGTGATGGCAAAGGCGTGCTAATCAGTTATGAGCCAGAATCACGTAATGAACTGACACTTAAGAGCGAGAATGGTCTAAGCTACCCTGTGTATTGGTTAAGCAATAGAACAATAATCTACAGAGTTACAAATCAACAACAAACCGCAGATTATATCATTAGTTTAGATGGTGGTGAACCTAAGAAAATTACTGACGTAACCAACGCAGACGCTGTAGACGGCTGGTATTATTATTAAAGACATGTGGAAAGAAGAAAACAGCGTAATTACTAGGGAGTTCAACTTCGATGATTTTAAATCTGCTCTAGAATTTGTTAACAAAGTTGGGGCAATTGCCGAGAAGGCCAATCACCATCCTGACATTGAACTGGGTTGGGGGAGAGTTAAGGTTAGCTTATCTACACATAGCGAGGGCAAAGTAACAAATAAAGACAGAAGTCTTGCTAGCGAAATCGATAACTTATGAAAAAGACGTCAAATAAATGGTTTAAAAAGGTCAGATGGAGCTACTTACCGATAAGTTGGCAAGGTTGGTTAATTCACGCGATATTTTTAGTGTTTCTTCTAACCGTTTTGCAGGCGGCAATTCGTGGTGAGCACTCGGTAAGTGATGTATTTTATGTAATTTTCCCACAATGGGTATCTGCAGCGGTTGTAATGACATGGCTGGCGAGCAATAAGTCATAAGCAAGAAGTATTGATTACAACAAGCTTATGGTAAAATAAGTTCCAAGGAGAGTAAACATGAAAAGAATTATTGGGCTGGTATTGGTAGCATTCTTAGTTTTATCATTTGTACCTAGTATTAAAACGTTCGCAAATGAAGAATCGACAGATACTACAACTACCGAAAACACGAATAGCGAAGATGTTACGAAAAACGAATACGAATTAGCTGACAAAAATGCAACAGACTACATGGCTAAACTAGAGGAAAGGATTGCCGCAAGAAAAAGTGCCCAAACGGCGAAGCTTACTACGGCAAAACAGAATCGAATTAAAACACGATGTAAGGCGGGGCAAGATTTAGTTAATAAAGTTTCCGAGACAGCCTCAGAGACTAAAACCAATAGATATGCAATTTACGATAAAGTTATAGGCCATGCCACAAAACTTAGCGACCGCTTAAAAGAAAACGATCAAGATACTATAAAACTAGACGAGAGCATTACCGAACTAACAGCCTTGGTAGATCAATTCAAGAAAGATTTATTAGACTTGCGACAAACAGGACAAGACATAGTAGCTATGGACTGTGCGGCTGATCCAAGTGGGTTCGCAGCATCACTAGAATCACTAAGAACAGCCAGGAACGCGTTGGTTACTAATTCCGAGGCCATTAGGGCCTACGTCAAAGATTCTCTGAAACCTGTACTGCAGGATATTAGAACCAGTATAGGTGAAGCTAAGAAAGAGGAGACAAAAGATGGATCCCAATAAAGAATCAGTGGATAGCCCAACTCCAAACCAAGAAGATTCTGGCCCAACACAGATTGTTATAAATAGCGAAGACGGTAGCATAGAAACAAAATCAATGTCTGGCAGTACAGAAGCAGCGAGGGCTGATATGGGTAACAGTGATAGTCCTTCTACTGATGAAACTACTGTACCGACACCGGAACAAGAAAAAGCGCCCGAACCCAGTCCTAGTGATGATAATATGGCTGAAACAACAGAAGGAACAGAGTCTTCTTCAAACACTTCAGAGGTGGATGAGCCTATAAATGACTCACCAGAAGCTCAAGAAGTACCAGTAGACGAAACAACCAGTGATAGTGATTCAACAACAGATCAGGCAGAAACCGAAATTCCTGCATCTACTCCATCAGAACCAAATGTTGAGGAAGCAACACCAACCGTAGGTAACGAAAATAACCCGATGGCTATTCCGCCGCAACCCCCAAAAAAGGCGGGAGCACCTAAAGTAGCAGTCGCGGTGGCAGTCATAATTGCAATCTCGCTAATGGTGGTTACAGTGTTTGCGTTTCTAATGTCACAAAAGTCAGACACTAACAACGCCACTACGAGTGAGGTTACTCAACCAGAACAACCTGCTCCAGAGCCCGTAACAGGTGCAGAAATAGACAAAATAGCTGATGAAATTGATACAGAAATTGATAAAACAACAGAGGATAAAGACATCCCATCGACTGATAGTGTAAGTGATCAAGGATTAAATCTATAAATATGATAAATATTTTTAAAAAAATACCAGTACTAATATTTCTGAGCATCTTAGCATTCCCAACAATAGTGAGTGCTCTACCGGCTAATCCTCCGAATGGAAGCACTTTAGAACAACGGGCAAAGCTACGTACAGACGAACAGAGAGTTAAATTAACAGAAAAAGAGATAACCAGATACAAAACCCGTTGTATAAAAACTCAGAACACTGTTAGAGAGATTCAGAATAAACTAGCCCCAATAATCACCAAAAGACAATTGGTTTACAAAAAAGTCGATGCAAAACTGTGGATTACTATTGGTCAGCTCAAACTTGCTGGTAAAGATACTTTTACATTGGAAGCAGAGCGGGCTGAATTTGCAAAGAGGGTAGACGTATACAATAATATTCTCAATCAGTACAACCAGACTTTGGATGATATTGTGGTAATGAACTGCGAAGCAGACTTGAATGCATTTATAGCAAGGGTTAAGACAGCACGTGAATATCACCAAGCCTTGAGGACACAGTCAGAAGATATCAAAACTCACATAGTCGACAACGTTAAAAGTACATTGTCAGATTTTGCAACTTCCTTGCAACCAAAAGCATCAACGGAGAAAGAATAAATGGATCCTAATAATCAACAACCCGTGCAACCAAACCAGAATACTATTCCTACCCCAACGTCGGGGCAGCCTAGTAACACCGCTCAGCCTCCAGCCACTGTGGCTGGACAACAGATTATACCCCAGTCAGACGTAACATCACCGCAACCTATTGCCCCAGACACACAAACAATGCAATCTACTATGCCTGGCCCGCAGAGTCAAAACTCTATTACTCCACCTATGCCAAGCAATGGCCAGCAGCCAGTTGTAACAAGCGGTGGCCCCAAAAAACCGAAGCTGTTAATTATCGTTATTGGTTCTGTACTTTTACTTGGGCTAATTACAGTTTTAGCTTTAATTTTTGCATCACCTAATAAATCCACAACCGATACAACCGACACTACCCAAGAACAAACACTCGAAAATGTAGGTCCACAACCAGCAGAAGCTATCGATGTAGAACAATCAAACAGTGCTATCAACCAAGATATCAGTGAATTGAATACTGACAACGACTATCCGGCAACACAGCTCGACGACAAAGAACTAGGGCTTTAAACTTAAGCCACGAGACGAGTTATTTCTTCGGCTTATTGACTACAACTTGAGGGAACGGGATTTCTATATTGTTTTTGTCGAAGGCTTTCTTGAGCCGTTTGCGGAGTTCACCATTTACATCCCATTGCTTGCCCGCAGCCACTTTGCCATTGATTAAAACTTCAATGGAACTATCGTTGAATTCGGTAATTCTACTGAATTTTGGCACTTCTTTGATGTTCTTTTTATAGTCTGCATCAGCAGCAAGTTCTTCACCAACATGATTGATGACGTGTTCTAGCCGATCAATATCCGTGTCGTATGCTACACCGATCTTGAGAAAAACACTTGAATAGTCCTGGGTTTTATTGGTCGACACATTGATTTGCCCATTAGGTATATAGTGAACGTGACCCTCAAAATCTCTAAGTATTGTTATTCTCATGGTTACATCTTCGACAGTTCCGTCAACATCAGATAATGTAACAACGTCACCGACACGGTATTGGTTCTCTAATATAATAAAAAACCCGGTTACGAAATCTTTAACTAATGACTGGGCACCAAAGCCCAAAGCTACTCCAACTATTCCAGCACTTGCCAATAACGGTGCTGTATTAACACCGAGCTCGGTGATTATCATCATTGCTGCAATTACCCAAACTGCTACTTTTACAACGCCAGTTACTAGTGAGTCTAGAGTTTTCAATCGCTTCTTACGGTCAGTCTCCGTAGGGTACATATCTGGTCGGATCGTTTTGGATAATAGTTTAACACTGATTGCTGTGAGAATTCTTCGGGCTACAAGAGTGAAACCGATAATTACCAAGATGCTAATCATATGCAAATCTATCCATGTTCCAACTGCTTCTCCAAAACTAACAATATTTCTGGCAATAACTTGTGACAAATCTTCGATCATTACTGATAGTATATATAAGAAGTTAGGAGATTGGAATAAGCATGAGCGAAATAGTGGATATTAATAGCCCAGAATTAGTAACCAACCTGCTTAATGGTGGGGTAGGAGTTCTGCCTACAGATACACTTTATGGAATTGCTTGCCTAGCATCGGATGAAAAGGCAGTTGCAAGACTCTATAGTCTCAAATCTAGGGAGAACAAGCCGGGGACGATAATAGCAGCTTCGGTCGATCAACTAGTCGAGCTTGGGTTGAAGCGCCGATACTTAAAACCAGTCGAACACTATTGGCCGGGAGCAATCAGTATTGAAATTCCTCACCAGATTAACTATCTAAACCAAAGTACAGGTAGGCAAGCTTTTCGTATTGCCAAAGACACGCATCTGGTAAAAATACTTGAAAAAACTGGTCCACTTCTAACGAGTAGTGCTAATTTGCCAGGTGAACCAGAAGCGAACAATATTGGAGAAGCTAGAGACTATTTTGGTAACAAAGTAGATTTTTATGTTGATGGTGGCGACTTATCAGGTCGAAAAGGCTCGACAATTATTAGGATTGTAGATGACGCTGTAGAGATTTTACGGCAAGGAGCTGTTAAAATAAACGAAGCAGGAGAAATTATTAGATGACATTTGATGAATACCAAAAGCAGGCCCTAACCACGGCAATAACTAACCCAGACCCACTAATGGACAAAACAATTTGGGCTATGGGTATATCTGGTGAGGCTGGTGAAGTTCTGGAAAAATGGAAGAAGATTGTCGCTTACAAAAAGGGTGTGGTTTCTGATGAGGACCTCGGTGAAATCAAAAAAGAACTTGGCGATGTTGTTTGGTATGTAGCACTCATGGCACACAGTTTAGATTTGTCATTTGATGAAGTAATGGATTTGAATCTTAAAAAGCTGGCTGACCGCAAAAAACGTAATACCCAAAAGGGCGCTGGAGACAATAGATAGTGTTTGATACGGCCACTCCTTACATAGCAGCATTTGTTGTTTTGCGAAAAGATAACAAAATTGCCTTTGTACTACGTGAAAACGTTTCTTGGATGAAGGGTTTCTATGGCTTGCCATCAGGTAAGGTAGAAAAGAACGAATCATTCTCGGCTGGGGCTATCAGGGAAGGGCTCGAAGAAGTTGGGGTCAAGCTTGCCCTAGAAGACTTGCAATACGTTCATACTATGCACAGACATGGAGATGATATGGATTGGGTTGATATATATTTTGAAGCCACTAAGTGGCAGGGTGAAATCATAAATGCCGAACCACACGTACACAGCGAAGTTGACTGGCTTGATTTAGACAATTTGCCAGAAAACGTTATCCCACCCGTGGTTGCAGCTCTGCAGTCAATTGCCAAAGGCGAAAAATACAGCGAATACGGCTGGAATTAGATATACAAAAGGTTGTCGTTGTCTATAGATTTTTTCAACCAACAAACCCTTTGCGGAGCCATTCATCTAGGCTTTGGCCCCCACCAGCTGTAAGACAAAGCACCAGGTCGCCACTTTCTGCGTGGCCAGAAATAGTAGCTTTTAGGTCATCGTCTAGTTGCTTTGGTGTAGCTTTTTCGGGCTGAGAAGTTAATGCAACTAGTTTTTCGGGTGTTAATAGTTCTAAGCTCTTGTCTTCGCGGGCCAGGTAACTGGGCACAATGTATAGTTGCTTAGCGCTATCGAAAAGATGTGACAATTCTTCCTTAATAAAATGCTGGCGAGTGTTATGTAACCCCTCATAAACGATTACTAGGTTATCTGCTGCTTTTTCTTGGGCAATTTGGATAGCTCCACGAATTTTTTCTGGTGTATGAGCATAGTCGCTATAAACATTTGGTGCTATTTCTTCGAACCGTCTAGACAGACCAGGGAAGCGGTTCATATGCGTAATCAATTCCTCATCAGATACATCGGTTAAACCCTTAACTGCTTCAATTGCTAGTGCAGCATCGCGGCGGTTAACCTCTCCGAGTAAACTTAACTTGTTAACGGTTAACGTGCTAAGCGATTCATCTGATGTTGGTTCTGGCATTATTGTCACGGAATCGTTGGCTTCTATGGCTAGTTTTTGGGCATCTTTTTGCCATAATATAGTTTGCTTGGCTTGGCCAATATAATCTCGAAATGCTTGTTCATATTCTTCCCGTGTTGGATAAATATCTGGATGATCGTAATCAATGCCGCTAATTAAGCTAATTTGTGGATGAAATGCCATAAAATTATGATCGAACTCATCCGCTTCGTAAACAAAATACTGAGATTCTGGGTTAAAGTGTCCCATATGACCAAAACTGATTTTGGCTCCAAGCGAATAGCTTATAGGTATACCGACTTGCTTCATAAGCCAAATCATCATGGCTGTAGTGGTCGTTTTACCATGTGTACCGGCAATTGTGATCAAGTTTAACTTCTTTTGTTCCAAAAAGTAATTAATAAAATCATCGCGCTTACTACTGTTTATATTGTTGTCCTTACAAAATTTTAATTCAGGAAAGTCTGGGTTTTCCATTACCACAGCGCTGGAATAAACGTACCAATCTATAGGATTTGTAGTATGAACTGCTTGTATAGATTCATAATCTTGTCCAACTTGGACGGATATTCCTCTGTCTTTTAGATAATGAACATACTGAGAATCTTGTTTGTCTGATCCAGTGACCTGAAAGCCAGCTTCTTGGGCAATTATCGCCAGAGGTCCGATGCCTGCTCCACCAATTCCAGAAAAGTATATGTGCATACAGATAGATTACAGCGAATACGGTTAATCGTCCAGAGAGGATATTCGTGGTAAAATTAGGCGAAAGTAAAAAACAAAAAATGCTACACAAAATTATTAACAGACTATTAAGATCAAGACACCCTTGGCGTCAGATGAAGTTCGATGAACTCAGCGAGCTTTATATAAGTATGCTGTTTCGTGGTCTAGCTATAAGTATGACCGGACTTTTCGTATCAATATATATGTTGAGATTGGGTTATGATATTGCCTCAATAATGCAAGTAGTGGCATGGTATTTTACTGCTAGAGTGCTTATCTTTGATATAGGAGCAGCCTATACAGTCGCTCGAATAGGGCCCAAACACTCGATGCTTATTGGTTATGTGCTCCTGGGATGTAATACAGCAATGTTCTTGACGATAACTGCTTTTAACTGGCCCATATGGTTGCTTGGAATGGTTTGGGGTGGATCGGCCAGCTATTTCTTTATTCCGTTTCATGTGGATTTTTCTAAGGTTAAGCACAGTGCTCATGGAGGCAAAGAATTAGGCTACATACAAATAATGGAAAAATCAGGTGCTGCTTTGGGTCCATTAATCGGTGGAGTAGTTGCGACCATATTTGGAGCCCATTACTTATTCCTATTAGCTACGATCTTGATTATAGTCGGTCTTATACCGTTATTTTTGACTAGAGAGCCTACTAAGACCAGACAACAAATTAGTTTTAGGGGCTTGCCCTTCCGTCGGTTGAAACGGGACTATTTATCGATTGGCGCGCTTGGGGTTGAAAATACCCTAAGTATATTTTTGTGGCCTCTGTTTATTGGGCTATTCATACTTGTAGATAACACAGTTTATGCTAAGCTTGGGCTTCTCAGCACAGTAGCAATCATTACAGGAGTATTTGCCGCTTACACCATTGGAAAGATTATTGATCATAGAAAGGGCCGAGCATTGCTTAGGAGTAATGCAGTTGTAAACGCGGTATTACAATTAGCAAGGCCATTTATTTCAACATATCCAGGGACCTTTTTGATTAGTATGGCCAACGAGGTTGTTACCACTGGATATCGAATGCCATACCAAAAGGGCTGGTTTGATGCGGCTGATGACTTACCGGGTTACAGGATAGCCTATATTTCTTCCATGGAGTGGTTTAGTAGTGTATGCAAAGCTTCTGTTTGGTGGTTTTTGGTACTACTGACAAGTCTATTGTCTGATAGATCAGTGCTGACTGTAGGTTTTGTAATTGCAGCGATTGCGTCTATGCTTATAATGACAGAAAAGTTTAAAGCCTTGAATGTGAAAAAATGATGGCGAACAAGCGAAAACTACATCACATATCAGTACAACTACGCTCATTTAGAACTATTTATATTATTATTGCTCTAATAATTTCTATTGTTATTACAGCCAACGCGTTAAGACAAAACAATCTAAAAGCAATTCAACTACGCGATGCCGTATTAACTTCTGATGAGAATAATGATGATGTCGAAGTGGCTCTCAAGGAATTGAGAAGCCATGTATACAATCATATGAATACTAATTTATCGGCTGGTGCTACGTCCATCCAGCACCCAGTACAATTGAAATTTACCTATGACAGGTTAGTAGAAGCTGAAAAAAATCGCGTATCAACAACGAACGAGAAAATATACGCTAATGCCCAAGCTGTTTGTGAAAAACAATTCCCAGTTGGGTTGTCTGGTAGTGGCAGGATTCCTTGCATCGAAGACTACGTTGCAAAAAATGGTACAGAGGAGCAGCCCATACAGGACAGCTTGTATAAGTTTAACTTTACTTCTCCGTTCTGGTCGCCTGATTTGGCTGGTTTTGCCTTGGCTGTATCTCTATTACTGGGCATTATTCTTATCGCAAAGCTAAGCCTTGATAAGTGGATGAAAGGTCAACTTCACGATCACTTATAAATAAAAACACCCGTGAAAACGGGTGTTTTTCGTAACCAAGCCCAGATTTACTGTAACTAGTTGTTAGTACCACCAGTTCCTGTAGTTGGCTTTGTTGTGTCTGGAGCAGTCGTGTCTGCTGCGTCTGTACCACTACTTTGAGCATTTGTAGTCTGACACTTCTGACCTTCTGGATTTTCTTGGACGTATTTAGCCACAGCCTGTGCAACTTGACCGTCGTCTTTTAGATTCTCCCAGAATATAACCTGATCACTATTAATTACCATTTGATCTTGTGGCCCATGAAGTTCACAACCAAGCTTGACTAGCTGAACATCACTGTTAGCGGTTTGACCATTTGGTTGTACTTGTTGGTTAACACGTAGGTAATATATGTCGTTTAGCTTAGTATAGTTAGAATTTACAGATGTAATCTTACCAAAGTAAACTTGCCCTCCATTTAAGAAGACAGCCTGATACTTAGTTGTATCAACATACTCACCTTGTTTGGTTACTGATGGTTTAAATATAGCTAAATATGCAATAACAGATACAGCTAAAAGTGTAATCGTGAACAATAATGCAACTGAAGCTATTCGCCAGTTTCTGCCGTCACCATTATATTTTCTGTTTTTACCTGTAGGGGCTGCAGCAGCAGGTCTTGCAGTAGCTGGTGCACCAGTAGGAGCAGTTGTATTTGTTTGTGCGTTGTTTTGTGGAGAATTAGATCCACGGTTCATCCATTCCATTGAAGAAAACCACCTTTGTTTACAATTTCTTTACAGATGTAAGTGTAATGCATAAGCGACATTTATTGCAAGACAAAATTAAGTAGAACATGTGGACTATTTGTAATTTATGTATTTTTTACTTCGAAAATATTGTTGACAAGGTATTTATCTACAGAGTATGGTAGGAGTACCATTAATAATTACAAGAGAGGGAGAGATTGTAACAATGGCTTACAAGCACACAAACTCGAAGGGTGTAACATACTACCTAAATTCAAAGGATGTCACATTACGTGGCGGTAAACTGCAAACAATTTATTACTTCAGTAAGGACGAACGACCAGAAGGCATTGCGGATGTACCTGCAGGCATGATGGTAAACGAAAATCCACGAAACGGATTTCTTACTGTAAAGCGCAAATAGTAGCTTAAAATAGAACAATAATTATCGCTCAGGTTAATCCCTGGGCGGTTTTTTTATTGTGGAAGATAAATGAAATTCAAATATTATTCTTGTTCTTTTTTGTCACGACGCTTTTCGGTAATAAAAAGACCCATCAAAAACACACTGAAACCCAAACCAATGCCAAAGGGTACGTATAATCCAACACCCAGGTTAACACCGGCCCAGAATAGTAAAATAGCTAACCAACTGTAAGCACTAAGTCTTTTTACATCTGATTTACCCCAAAATGTTTTGATGATGATTGCTGCTATAAAAGCACAAACAAACCACCCGGCGAAACTACGCAAGTGAATACCAAAGAACGAGCCAGGTGTTTCCCATTGCCAAAGGGTAAGTTTTGCCATTGCCGGCGCAAGTACGGTGTAGGTCAAAGTAGTAAACAATGCGGTGAATAAGGGAACCAAAAATCCAATACTAATTTTTCTGGCTAGCCAAAAAGCTCCAACTACAATTGGAGGATAGCTCAGGGCAATTATCCAGGGCGTAGAGCCAAATAGCCTGTAGTTTAAAATATCATTGTAGCTAAATTTGCCGTAGGGGATCCCTGTTTTAACGGCTAAGGTCTCGAATCCAATTATAAGTAATCCCAACGCAAAGAATAGCAATACAGCTCTTAGAGGCCCACTTTGTTTTATGGCGCCAATAAGTGCAGGTAGAGCGAACAGGATTAATACTATGACAGAACCGAATAGAGCAACAGAACCAGTTATTTGTGTTAAATTCATGCAGAGTTTATTGTCTCACAAAACGACAAATTTATTGAGTGTATTTTAACAGGAAAGACGCCGTTGTAAATATTGACTATCTGTGGTATAATATAGCAATGAATTACAAAGAAGTTGATGGCGAAATATTACCATCCTACAGCCCAGATGGAAACGGCAACCAGCCATATTACCCAAAACCAGACACAGAAATGCCTGATTCCTTTCATGGTGAATCAGCTGAAGTTGCTGATAGTGCCGAAGTAATTGATCTAACAGCCAGGAGAACAGCCGGAGAGGTTGCTGACTCGAAAGCTCGTCATCCTGGATTGCCTGACCAGTTACCAGGCATTGATATGACAGACACGCAGTCAACCATGCCAATTGGTAGTGTTGATGAAAAGTCATCTGCTAGAGGACGTCATCCAACAGCATTTGTGCCTGAACCTAAGGAGGAAGCGGGAGGTGATAATCCTAGAAAAAGAAAAAAGGTTGTAGAATTGCCAGGCCAAAGGAATAATGGCCGCACAAATGGACCAGGAACCCCTACGCGTGCTGAGATTCAAAAAGGTTTAAGTTTTGAAGAGATCAGAAGGCGTGATCGTAATAATAAGGCAGGTGCAGCTTTGGCAAGAGAAGCAATAAAGAATGCATTATCTACTGAAGAAGAGTAGCGCCTCAGCCAAACTGTTTGTAATGATAAGGAGTTGAATTGGTAGCTGATAGTACAAGTCAAGAGACCCTGTTTGTGGTTAGTGAACGAAGCGGACAGATTTACACTCCTGTTTCCCACGAGACTGATGTTGCGGCAGTTGATGTAGTAGAGCAAAAACTCCATCTTATTAATACCCTTGGCTACTTAGCAGGTGCCAGCATGAGGTCTGGACTTGTGCGTGCCGGACAAGATGTACTGAACGATAGATATGGCGATGAAGCGTCAAAGGTTGTTACGGGGGCAGAAAATCAAAGAGTCATCTTAATTAAAAAAGCGAAACATTCATTTGCGCGTGCAACGGGGCATTTTACTCTTGTTGATTCTGGGCTAACTACAGAGACTGATGCTAGACGTTTAACCACGGCGATGTTTTCAGATTTCTTAAAGAAGTATTATGGCCCTAGACACCATGAAGCTTTGCACGATTATCGATTACAACTAGAGTCAGAAGTCGACAGCTTGATAGCATCACATGATTCTGAATCAAGTATTTCAATGTTTAATCGTCAAAACGGGGTGAGGAACCATCGCTCAGACAATTCGGTTCATGTAATCGTCGATTATGGCGAAGAACTAGAAGAACTTGGTACAAGAGGACGTCTAGAAGCTATTTTAGGAGACCCAAGAGCAGGATTTATACCTACAACCAATAACGAAAAGAACCAGATAGTCAGTTGGCTTGATTACTTAGATGATCCAGAAAAGCCATTGGGGATAATAAATCAACTGAGAGAAGTATTTGTGCGAGCCCAAAGACCAAGTAAGAAAGGTCGTTCCCTTGGTGTTAAGTATGGCGTAAGGGCTGTAGAAAGCATTGCCTGGGAGGTTGGCGATTATTTACAAAGTGCATCATTGGATTTGGCTAACCTCCAAAGTTTAAGGACGTCTGTAGATCAAGACCAAAGACCGACACTAAGCCTTTATGATGATTTACATAAGTCGGGCTCAGACGAGCAAGGAGATTCCCCCGAAGAATTATTTGGTCAGGACACAAACGGTCTTTTAACTTATATTCAATGGCTAGATATAAAAGAATTCATGGAAAAGGGCAATTGGCCGGGGCCTGTAGCGAGCCCAATTGTGGGCACAGAAGATCCACCACGTAGTTTACGCCCAAAATTTGACTCTAGCCCAGGTAAACGAAAAACTATATTTGACCAATACCATCGGCCTGACATAACCGAAGAATTCAAGGCACATATTATAAGTAGAGCTAAAACCATAACTTTTCGGGATATTAGGAGTAATATAGACGATTGTATTTCTAACTCTGAAAGGCGTTTAGACTTTCATAATCGTAGGTTTACAGAACTTGCCGAATATGATGATGGTCCATCATCGCCAGTTAGAGAGGCTGTTAACACAATCCAAGAAAAACTAAAAAGTACGGATGCTGTAGCATAGTAATATGAATTATTTAGATAATCTGCCCAATCCTTTTTTTGTATTGGCGCCAATGGATGATGTGACTGATACGGTTTTTCGTCGTGTGGTTGAATCATGTGCGCCTGCAGATTTGTATGTAACAGAGTTTGTAAATGTTGATGGTCTGCAGAGTGCTGGCAGACAGAAGCTGCTTAAGAGGTTGCTGTTCGCACCCGAAGAAACAAAGCTAGTGGCCCAAATATGGGGTAAAATACCAGATAATTACTACAAAACAGCCAAACAAATTGTAGACGGAACATTTGCTAGAGAAATGGGGCTGGCAAAAGGCGTTAACTTCGTTGGGATTGACATTAATATGGGCTGTCCAGATAAATCTATACTAAAGAACGGTTGCTGCGCAGCGCTTATCGATAATAGGGAACTGGCAGGCCAGATCATTAAAGCTGTGCAAAGGGCAGTTAATGAGGTAAATCCGGACTTCCCTGTTAGTGTGAAAACACGAGTTGGCCACAAAGTAGTTGATATGACATGGTTCGAATATTTGCTTCAATTCAAACTTAACATGCTAACTATCCATGGTAGAACAGCTAAACAAATGTCCAAAGTACCTGCAAATTGGGATTTGATTGGTGAGGCCCGCGAAATGCGTGACAAGCTCTCCCCCGACACATTGATTGTTGGCAACGGCGACGTTATGTCACGCCAGCAAGGACTGGAATTAGTAGAAAAACACAAACTAGATGGCATTATGATAGGCCGTGGAATATTTCAAGATCCATATGTTTTTGCAGAAAAATATGAATGGGAAAATAGTTCCAAAGAACATAGAATTGAACTATACGCCAAACACGTTCGATTATTTGGCGATACCTGGTCTTCAGAAAAACCAGCTAAAAACGAAATAGATATGGTCCGAAGTGTCAGAACTTTAAATAAATTTTGTAAGGTATACATTCAGAACTTTGATGGGGCCAAAGAACTTCGTGAACATCTAATGGCAGCCAATTCCACCGACGAGTTGGTAACTATTCTAAACAAAAAACTACCTGTATAGGTAGTTTTGGTGGGGGTGGCAGGAATTGAACCTGCGACCAATCGGTTATGAGCCGAGTGCTCTAACCCCTGAGCTACACCCCCAAGATGTGAATGTTATGGTTAGCTAAGGTTAACAGATGAGAGTATACCAGCAAAGTGCTATAATTATCTAGTTATGCTTGAAAAAATAAACAAATCTATCAAAGATCCACGCGTGCAACAGTTCAAGGACGTTCGCGTTATCAGTTTAGTGGTCTTTGGGGTGATTGTTTTGTTGGTTTCTTGGAGTAGTGTAAACGTAATCCAAACCAACTATGATTTACAAAAGCAGATCGCAAAACTGGAACAACAAAACGAAGTAAAGAGCCTAAAGAATGAGAACCAAAAACTTCGCAACCAGTTTTACGACACGGACCAATTTCTAGAATTACAGGTTAGGCGAAACTTCGGCAAGGCTGCACCGGGCGAAACTTTAGTGTTAGTACCTAAAGATGTGGCTTTATCAAAAACTGTAGCAAAACCGGAGGAGCCAAAACAAAGTGAGACTCAAACACCAAACAAACCAACTTACCAAAGAAATTTTGAAACATGGGTGGATTTCTTCTTGCACAGAACCTAGACACGAAAAAGTCGAAGAGACGTTAATGTATAGTATCCCTTATGACAGAGACTAAAAAGAATTTGTCCAAACGATTTCGACCATTGTACTTTTCGGCGTTTTTCCATGGTTTTGTTCTTTGGTACGCCATTGAAAAAATATTTATGAAAACTATAGGATTTAATGACGTCACCATCGGGGTAATGATTGCTTTCTACTCTGCGATAGTGTTGGTTGCAGAAACACCGTCTGGCATATTAGCAGATAGGTGGAGCAGGAAAGGTGTCCTCATTATTGCTAGTATCTTCTTGTCGCTGAGTGCTCTTATTGGTGGATTGAGCCAGGGCGTATTGTCTTATTTAGTTGCTGCAGGTTTTTGGGGAGTATTCTTCGCATTGTATTCAGGGACTTACGAAACAATAGTTTATGACACTGTGCGCGAAGAAACTAAGTCCGGAGATTTATACGAACATTACTATGGTAAAGTAACAATTTTTGATAGTTCAGCATTAGTTATTGGTTCAATAATAGGTGGGCTAGTCGCAAACTTTGCAGGATTAAATATGGCATACTTTTTATCTGTACCGATGGGTATCGGCTCTATTGCGGCTCTAATGCAATTCAAAGAGCCTCAGCTACATAAAAACCACGCTCCAGTATCATTGCGAGAACAGGTCAGCGATACATTCAGATCTGTATTGCAAAAAGGAGACCTACCTCCCGTGTTAGTAGTATTAGTTGCAACCTCTGCATTAACATTTTTAATCTTTGAATTTAGTCAATTATGGACTATTGCGCTACTTATACCACTAATATGGTTTGGGCCGGTTAATGCCCTTCACTTGTCTTCGATAGGAATTGGAGGGGCACTCGTCTCCAGATTCAGGCTTAATAGGCAAGCAGCACTGATGGGGCTTTTGGTGGTACTTGTGGTTAGTTGTTTGGCTCTGACATTGTCTCGGAATAAGTTAGTAGTTGTCTTTGCTATATTTTTTGCCAGTATTTGCTTGATAAGCATAAGCATAATATTTAGTAAGCTTTTACATGATAGATTAGATTCAAAAGTTAGAGCAGGTGCGGCGTCAGCAATTAGTACACTGGGGCGAATGATTATTATTCCAGTCTCGATAGTATTCGGGTACATAAGTAGTAAAACCAGAGAACAGATCATTACCCCTCAATATATTGTAGATGTAATATATCCCGTCGCGAAAGCTGGTTCCAACATTTTCGGCAAATTTGGAGTTTGGGCTAAAAATCCAAATTATCTTGCAGTTATAGAAAATTGAAAGCAAGAACGTAATGACGATTACAGTCGTTGACAATCTCACCTCTGTTTGCTACTATTACCTGGCTAAACAGCGATGGAGGAACTTACGGGTTCCTCCAAAAGCAAATTTGCAGTTTGTTTAAATATTGTGAGAGGGTTCACAATATTTGGAGGAGATGGCTTGGTGAGTTCGGCGCTGATGATCAGAAATTCATTTTGTGATCATCTAGGTGAACTAACCGTCACACATCGACGATGACGCGGGGTAGAGCAGCGGCAGCTCGTCTGGCTCATAACCAGAAGGTCGCAGGTTCGAGTCCTGCCCCCGCTACCAAGCATAAGCATTATGACCTCTAGAAATAGAGGTCTTTTCATTCGTTTTGTTATTATTAAGTTATGAAGGTCAACTATAGTCCAGAGCAAGTTGCTGCTCAGTTTCGTAATTGTGGCAGAAGGTGGTGGATTGCGGGAGGATGGGCAATAGACTACTACCTAGGGAAGGTCACTCGTGAACACGAGGATGTCGATGTAGCCATTTTAAAAAGTGACGAGAAGGCATTTCGTAGCTACATGCAAGACTGGGAAATATGGCCTGGATTAGGCGATAACAAATTAGAAGATAAACCGATAAGGATCGATGAGGCACTTTCGGAAGAACGAGGTGTGCTATGGTGCCGTCCATCCCCTGCAGACGAATGGGCCTTTGAACTGTTACTCAATCCAACCAAGGGTAGCGAGTGGGTGTTTAAGCGAGACGAGAGAATACGAAAACCGTTAGATAGACTCGGGTCTGTTACTGACGACGGTATTCCATATCTAAATCCAGAAATTGTACTTTTATTTAAAGCCAAAAATAATCGGGAAAAAGATCAGCAAGATTTTGAAACTGTAATACCAATGCTTGGCGAAGACGCAAGAAGGTGGCTACGTCACTCAATACAGATTGTTCATCCTGATCACCCCTGGCTAACTGCGCTGTGTTCAACTCCTACTGCCTAGACCCTACAGGGGATTCCTCCCTAACCTCATTCACTATCTCCCACATACCTATCAGTTCTCGTTTAATAAGGTTCCATTTCGTCAAAGGCATGCCTACCAAGCATAAGCATTATGACCTCTAGAAATAGAGGTCTTTTTTGTTGGCTTTGGTATGATGTCTTTATGAAAAATGCAATTCTATTACATGGTTCTGGCGGAAGTAGCGTAGACTACTTTTGGTTTGAAGATACTAAGAGGCACCTTGAATCATTAGGTTACGAAGTATGGTGGCCACTATTGCCGAATACTGATAGTCCAAAACTAATTGAGACCCGTGACTATATAGAACAAAATATGCCCAGTATTGACGAACAAACAGTTATTATCGCTCATTCATCTGCATGCCCTTTAATTCTCCATATGATGCAATATTTTAAGGTTAGAGTACGGCAAGTCATTCTAGTATCAGGATATTACCAGTCTATATCTGGAGAATCGAATAACATGTTACCCGAAAGTTTCGATTGGGACGAGATTAAGCAACATGCGGAAGAGATAATACTAATAAACTCCGATAATGACCCCTGGGGTTGTAATGACAAACAAGCACGACCTGCTGCGGAAAAACTAGGTGCGAAGTTTATATTCGCTAAAGAGCAGGGTCATATGGGCTCAGGGACATATAATCAACCTTATAGAAAGTTTGAGCTGCTTAATTCACTACTACCAAGTTAGTTTGTTATAATCCAAAACATGGATATCAAAGATACTAACGTTCATAATAGCGGCATGCTTGATGTGGGTGATGGACATAAGCTTTATTGGGAAGATTGGGGCAATCCTAAATCAACACCAATTATGCACTTTCATGGTGGCCCAGGCGGCGGCTTTAGCGATAGTCATAAGTTAATGTTTAACGCTCAAAAACACAGGGTAATTTTTTATGACCAAAGAGGTTCGGGTAAGAGCACGCCCTATGCGTCAACTAAAGATAATACAACGCAAAAACTAGTAGAAGATGCAGAGAAGCTACGTAAACACCTTAAGATAGATAAGATGCACCTTGTTGGTGGTTCTTGGGGCTCAACAATGACATTAGCGTATGCAATGGCTTACCCAGATAATGTTAAAGCCATGGTTATGTGGGGCATATATCTAACTAGGCAGTTTGAAAATGACTTAATTGCAGCTGGATATGCAAAATATAACTATCCTGAAGCATGGGAACGGTTTATATCGCTAGTACCTGAAGAGCATCGAAAAGACGGTGACTCTATAACAAGATACTATTCAGGCAAGATAAACTCTAAAAATACTAAAGAGGCAATTCAGTATGCTGATGAGTGGACACTATGGGAGTGCACATTACTGTCCGTAAACTATGATAAAGCTAAACTAGAACTCGATGTTATAAAAGGCGATGATAGTAACCTAGCTATTGCAAGATTAGAAACACATTATTTTATTAACGATTGTTTTATGCCAGGAAACTATTTGTTAGATAACATAGGTAAAATAAAACACATTCCTAGTTATGTTGTTCAGGGTAGATTTGATAACTGCACACCTCCAATTACTGCGTATGAACTAAGTAAGTCATATGGCAAAAACATGACTTTGCAGTTTGTAAATGGTGGCCATAGACGTAGTGACCCAGAAGTACTTGCTGCCTTAAGAGCAGCTGTAAACACGACCTTAGTCTAGTGCTTTAAGCTCTAGAAATGGAGGTCTTTTTATTTGTGTTTGTTATGATTAAGTTATGAAATCGAATAGTCATCCGGTTACACAGCAGTATCAGCCTACAAATACAACCTGTAGTCCAACAGCACTTTCGACACTACTTGGGCACTACGGGAATAAGATAAGTCCACTGGACGTTGAAGCGAAGGTTCCACAGTCTATAAATGATAAGGGTGAAAAGATAGGCACTATAAATCAACAATTAGCTACATGGTGTTTAACTAGAGGATACAACGTGACACTCTATACTTTCGATTGTCAGATAATAGATCAATCATGGGGTAAGCTCGAGACAAATAAACTGATTGAACGTATGAAATTGCGAAAGAATGGGTGGGTCGTTCCGGGCATGGGCGAAGAGTGGACAAAACGATACACACAAGCTTATATTGATTTTATTATTGCTGGCGGTAAATTACATATACAGCCTGCAGTAACAACCGTACTACTTTACGATCTATTGAAGACAGGCCCTTTCTTGCCATGTGTGAGCTACAGCACTTTATATGGTGAAGCTCGTTCGAGGAATATTGGGGAAATTGAAGTTGTTACTGATGATGTAAATGGTAGAGCAACTAACCACTCGATTGTCGTATATGGCAATGATGAGTCGGGTAATTTCGTGATTGCGGACTCTTGGAAGAAACCAGGCCTTCACACTATTGAGCCCGAGAGATTACTTGCGGCAATAAGCACGGCACAGATTGAGTGTGATAACCTGCTATTCCAAATACAACCTAAGTAGAAGTATTGGTTCAAGTCCTACTGCTTAGACTGAAACAGGGCTTCCTTCCTAATATCATTCACTATCTCCCACATACCTATCAGTTCTCTTTTAATAAGGTTCCATTTCGTCAAAGGCATGCCTACCAAGCATAAGCATTATGACCTCTAGAAATAGAGGTCTTTTCATTTTATAACTATTTGCCAGGGAGCTGCTACCTAGTTAACCGTTATCCTTTTAACAACATTGAGAGTATAATTGAAGGTACACAAAGTGGAATAATCTAGGAGCTAAATATGACAGATATTAAACAAACCGTAACAGAGACCGAAGATAGTGGTAATAATGAAGTCGGAGCAGCTGTCCGGCAGAAAACTAAACAAATCCATACTGAATCAGCGGCAGACAGTAAAACAACTGCACAAAACATCGTTTGGTACATACTGGGTGTTTTGGAAGTCGTTTTGGCAATTAGATTTGTTCTCAAACTCCTAGGAGCAAACTCTGCGAACGCATTTGTTGATTTAACTTATTCTATTAGTGGAATTATTACTGCGCCCTTTGATAGCATATTCGGCGTAACAAGCACCACTACAGGTGATACTAATTCTGTGTTTGAACCTTCAATAATTGTTGCCGGGTTAGTCTATATGTTGATAGCGTGGGGAGTCGTCAAGCTGATCACTATTAACCAAAAGCAGTAACTATAATAAGGTAAGGCGTCGAATGAAATATTACAAAAAACGCATTGAAGATGTACTAAAAAGACCACGAAGTCTTATTTCAAAAGTTAACTTCCGTCGCTATCTTACAAACGTTAACGAGCCGGCAGAAAATATATCAGAATTACGGCTACCAGAATCAAAAATTCGAAAACACGACAAGATAGATTCTGCACGGCAAAGGGTTGGGATTCGTAAACTTGCTAAAAAACTAAGACTTAGAAGTAAGTAGATTAAAGCTAGATGTTGATTATTATTTCATATATAGCTACCCGCATTAAATAGATGAATTTTGTTAAAACAGCATTGTTGAATATACGACTAGTTCTGGTCCTACTTGGAGTAGTATTTTTAGGTTCTATAGCTTACAGCCAACTAAAAGGAAGCCAAGATTTTGCTGATATTATAAATGGGCATGACTGGACCCACTTTGCTGGAGCAACACAAACCCAAAGTGGTATCCAAATATCTCCACTGAATAAAGAAATCATTCACCAAGACGGATCAAAAGCACAGCTAAATCCACCCTTAAACGTCCGTGGTCCTCATTTGGCAGTCTCTGGAAACTTTGAAGTTAAGGCTAACATGGATGGCATAGAAGACGGGGCTTCGTTACAATTTTACAGCCAACCGCCAGTTATATATGACGAATGGCGACAAGAGCACCCAAGCATTAGAATTGATATATCTGCCAACAGCGTAGAAGCGCGTATATGGGACGGTAACTCATCAACACCAATGGACATTCGTAGTTTTAATGTGAACTTAAATGGGCCAACGAAGCTAGATCTTAAGCACGAAGACGGACAGATAGCTCTGGCAGTAAACAGCCACGAGCTTGGGTCTATGCCAGATCATAATATATTTGCTGGTGGGACGGTTTGGTTTGGGTTAGACGGAAACGATAAAGGGGATGGCTGGATACTACGTGACCTTAGGGCACATCCTCTTGGTAAAGATAGCTTGGATGTTATAGCCGTAACTTCTCTAACTGTTGACCACAATGACGCAAACTTACTACGTAATCTAATTGATAAACAGTCTCGCAAAATACAAATTGGCGTGGCAGTGTCGGTAAACCCTCTATACACCGATGAAGCATACAAGAATATTGCCATGAGCCAGTTTAATTTAGTAACCACAGAGAGTAGTTTAAAGGCCCAATTTATTCATCCAGCACCTGATAAATATAACTTTACCGAAGCGGATAATATTATTGCTATGGCGGAGGCTAACGGCCAGGCAGTTCACGGGCATACTTTGATCTTTGCTAAGTCTAATCCATCGTGGATGACAGATACACCCGAAGACAAGTTGGCTGGCGTCATGACAGACCATACAACTAATGTTGTCAAACATTTTAAAGGTCGTATTGGTTCGTGGGATGTTGTTAATGAACCTATGTCCGAAAAGGACGAAGATTATACAAACGGGAATCTAGGCTTACGACAGCATTTTTGGTTCAAAGCTATGGGCGAACAATACATCGACAAAGCATTTAAAGCGGCACGAGCGGCTGACCCAACTGCAAAACTATATTTGAATGATTACGGTATCGAGCATGATGGCATGCGATGGCAAGCATTCTACACACTCGTGCAACGTCTTCAAGCTCGTGGTGCCCCAATTGACGGTGTTGGGTTTGAATCTCATGTCTACCAGACCACGGACAAAATTGATCTGACAATATTAAGAGCGCATATAAAAGCAATTGCCGATTTGGGGCTAAGTGTCCGAATATCGGAAATAGATGTTTTGGGAGATGAACCACAATTTCAGAGCCAGCAGTACAGCGATGTATTGGCTGTTTGTTTAAGTGAACCTAGCTGCTCATCATATACCACCTGGGGTGTATCGGACTTATATGGTTCTACAACTATTTCTGAACGATATCCACTATTGCTAGGTGATAGTTTACTGTGGGACAAGGATATGCAACCCAAATCAGCTTTTTTTGAACTTCAGAAAGTGCTTAAGAACAACCAGGTGCAGTAAGAACAAACTGGTTCAACTACTACCGCCTAGGCTGCAACAGGGCTTCTCTCCTAACTTCATTCACTATCTCCCACATACCTATCAGTTCTCGTTTAATCTGGTTCCAATTCGTCAAAGGCATGCCTACCAAGCATAAGCACTAAGACCTCTGTAAAAAGAGGTCTTTTATATTTTGTTAGTAAAGACTACAAAATAAGTGTTGACATGCTATTTATGATTTGGTAAATTATTTCTCGGAAGACCGAGTGAAACAGCACAAGTTCGTTAATATGTATCCGTTCAAGTTAGTAAAGTTCGAAGTTTGTTAGTTCGTAGGATACATCTGTGGGTGCTAGTCTTCCCCAGTACAAAGAGGCACAGAACGTGCCTCTTTTCATTTGGTTCTATTGCTCACAGGTGCTGCATCAAACACTAGTTTTCATCTGTTCGAATCTTCAAACAAAACGTTCCAATTCGACAAACCTAGATACTTATAAATACAGTCTACTTAATAGTTGGAGTAATTTGTCCTCATTTTTGGTATATTTGATTGATATGCAACATTTAGTTATAGATTGTACAAAACCGAAGGATAAAGATTTCAATTCCCGACTATACAGGTACCTAGATATTATTGCTGACTACGACGTAGTTAATATTGAAGAGATAGGCGAGAGCACATTAGGTAAATATAAGACAATAATAATTACAGGTGTTCCAGTAACCTACCCGCTAGATTCCATATATGAAACAGCCAAAAGGTTAGAATGTATTAAAAGTGTGAATATCCCTGTGCTAGGAATATGTCTTGGTCATCAGGTAATAGGAGTACTATTTGGCTCTAAAATTTATGAGCACGGTGAAGCTGAGCATGGGGATAGAAAGGTCACCATAGTTAACGATGACAAAATATTCAAAGACATGTCGCATGAGTTTCATGCCCAAACACTTCATACGGCATCAGTAAGTTTGCCCCATTCGTTCAAACACTTAGCTAAATCCTATAGTTGTCATAATGAATCGATGAAACATAAAGAAAAGGATATTTATGGCTTTCAATTTCACCCAGAGTTTAAGGAATCATCCAGAGCAGTAATAAGAAACTTCATACTATTGAATTAGAAACAGCTTTCCACCTTTCCACCTTCCCAACTCCTAAAGCAGTAAGATCCAATTAGAATGTACTTGGGCTACCAAGCATATTCACTATGGATTATAATAAGGAAGGTGTTTTAGCCTAGCTTTGTTATGATTATGTAGTATATGAAAACCACAAAAAGAAACCAAAATCTGTGTAGTAAGTCAGGTTTTACAATTGTAGAAGTGATGATTGTCCTCGCTGTGGCAGGTCTAATTGTATTAATTCTTTTCTTTGCCATTCCTGCTTTACAGCGGATGACACGAAATACACGTCGTGATAATGATGTTCAATTAATAGTCGCAGCGATTAATGAATGCGTACTGAATAATAACGGCCAAATTGACGGCTGTCAGGCTTTCGGCAATATCCCTATAGATGCGTCTAATTTAAGTATTTTCTCTGGTGCTCATTATGGTGTTGATGCGTCGGGTAATTCTGTCGCACCAACAGAAGAAGAGCCAAACTGGCTTTTTAATTTAAGGTGTAATAGTGATGGAACTTGGTTTTTGTCTGATAACCCACAAAGAGCTTTCGTCGTTACTTAAGAAAGAGAAGTTGGGTCATCAATACGAAACAAATGTATAGATGGATAATTGATACGATAGTTATGGTTTAGTACAAAATAGCAAACTAAAACATTACGATTCATGGTTAAATTCCTACTACCTAAACCCCAACAGGCTTTCTTCTTAGTATCATTCACTATCTCCCACCCATTTTGATTTGATATACTGCATTTATGAGCACGGACTACGACAAACAACACGAAACTGCTACTGATTACTCAATGTTTGAAGTGTCCAAAGAACACTATTCATGGAATGAAGGTTTAAAGACTAGCTTATTGATAGTTTTGGCCATCGGTTCTTCGTTAGCAATGTTTGCATTAGCGAAATATTTCCTTAATGCTCCGGATTGGATAGGTGCTTTCATCGGTTTTATCTTTATTGCTGGCTTATGGATCTCAGTGATCTACGCTTTGCTCAGTTTGTACAAAAAACTTAAAATAAACAGACAAGTTATTAAAAAGTTTGCAGATGTAAATGGCTGGAAATATATTGCTAAACCAGGCAAACCAGAAAAGATTGAGTTAAAAGCAGACTTAAGCTACGCAATAGATTTCTATATTCGATTCACTGTTGAAGGAAAAAAAGACGGTGTAAACTTTAAGTTATATCAGATAATGGAGGAGTCTCTATCTAGCAGACGAGGAAAAAGGCTTTACTCAATTTATAATACGTTTCTGAGGGTAGAAAAAACATTTATAGCGGACCAAAATGATAAAGATACTAAGATAATCGAAGGAGCAAAATACAAATATATTAATTTGCAGGGCAATATAATATATCGCGATGATGCAATAAAACTGTTTGATTCAATATGACTTCGCTAACTACATTTTCAACCCCTAATTCTTGAACTATTTGGTATCATCTAGTCAATGGAAACTCTACTTTACTCCCTTATATTATTCTTTGGCATCGCTTCTTACATTATTGGCCTAAAGGAAATGCTAGTAGGCAAGTACTCACCTAGTGTGTTTAGCAGAGTGGTTTGGTTGCTTCTTGCCATCATTAGCACGGCCAGTGTTGTAGCAAGCCATAGTACCTCAGCATCAGTGATACTGGCATTTGTATTCTTGCTTGGAAATGCGAGTATATGTATTGCAAGTTTTTGGAAGGGCACTAAGGAAACAGGTAAGTTAGAGTATATCTGTCTAGGCATATTAGTAGTAAGCAGCATGGTTTGGATAGTCTTCAATGCTCCTCTTGTCAGTTTAGTCATTAGTCTGTTAGCACATTTTGTTGGAGCAGTACCAACTTACAAAAGAGTATGGATAAGGCCGAGCAGTGAAAGTACTGGCTTCTGGTCTCTATTCTTTGTAGCTAGCTTGCTTAGTATTTTTGCTAGCTGGGGGCAGCCTCTGAGCCTAATCATTTTCCCAATATACTTCGCTTTGTTTGACGGGAGTATGACTTTCTTGTCTATGAGAAAAACATAAGTTGCGAACACGAAGCTTGCGGAAACGCCGAAGTCGCTGTACTGAGCTCACCACCTCTATGATAAAATAACCAAAGCAATGAATAATTTCTTAAACAAAGAAATTATTCTTCCCAAAAAGCTGAATATATTTCTCTTTAATGTATATCCATTATTATTTTTGTTAATTACATATTTGAGTGCAATTTTATCTCTGTCGCTTTTGTTGTGGGTGCTTAGTGGAATATTTAACAAAGGTTTTATTAACAGTCCATTTGGAGCAGCGTACTTATTGATATTTATTGGTATATTAATCTTTACACCATTGGTTCTAATAGGTTTTGTTAGTTTGAAAAGAACATTCACACACAGCGACTATAATCGTTCAAATACTCAAAGACATATTGTAATCACAATGAATGGGTTATTCGTTATTTCATCCCTTGTTCTAACAATTATTAAAATCATTAACCTTGTTTAGAATATGGATAGCGCCATTTATTTGGCCTAGCCGATGTATTTCTTAGGATGTTGTGATTAAACAAATTTGCTATAATTTGTAACATGTCATTACTTAAATTTAAAGTAACGAAAAACACACTGGTTTATATTTGGGCTATCTTAGTTTTCATATTCAGTTTAGTTTCATACGTATCTAATTTAGACAGTCCTGCCAGCCTGAACAAGTGGGAAGCGTATGTTGCTATTGGAATATTCTTATTTTTCGTGGGCTATGCATTAATATACTCTATCGATTTCATCATTCTCTTGCTTAAAAAGATTTTGAATCCCTCTAAATCTAGCGAGACTACCACCAGGTCAATAAATAATTATAAAAAGTTAATCTTATTAATACTGGGTGGAGTAGCTTTATATTGGATAATTTTCGGGATTGCATTGCTGACAGGTATGGCTAATTAGCCAAAAGCGTAAATAGACTATTTTCATGAAGTAGCTTGATCAATAAAGGCCAAGTTGTACAAACCTACTCTTACTCCTACGCTTATATTACCTCTAGAAATGGAGGTCTTTTTTATTTGCCACTTGCTCCTTTAAGGCTTATGCTTAATCTAACTAATACAAGGAATATTATGAAAAAACTAAACACTAAAGGCTTCGGAGTAGTAGAATTAATTCTAATTATTGTTATCTTCGGGCTAATAGGTGGCGTAGGTTACTACGTATACAACTCACAGAAGGAAACGAATACTTTATCTGGTAATAGTGATAGCGATAATGCAAAAAAATCTGACGAAAACTCCAATATAAAGTTATATGCGGACGAATATGCTGGGTACACCATTGAGTATCCAGTTAGTTGGCAAGTTGAAACCTCAAGTGAATATTCAGAAATTGGACAATCAGAAGTATCAACAACAAAACTTACTTCAGCAACTGGGCTCACACTTACATTTGAACACAACTTTGGTGGTAGAGGCGGTGATTGTCCTCCCGGTCCAAATGATAGCCCCCACGCTCCAGGAAACATATGCCAAACAAGCGAAATTATATTTGTAGAAAAAACTGGGAATACAGTCCTTGGTATTGATGCTACCGTAGATGCACAATCACAAGGACGCTTCAAAGACTATGACCTCTACCTAGTTCGAGAAAAATATACAGACCCTGGCGCCTCTAACCCCAACACTGTCTACTTTAGCGGTCTATCAGTTGATACTTATTCAGATGTGGTAAAAGTATCGGAACCGAAAATGGGTCTATTTGTGCCATTCAGTATAATTTCGCAATTTAGTTCACCGTCAGTATCAACAGGATATTACGTTGATATTAAGATGTCTCCAAAAGGCAATAGCGAGGAATTCTTTAACCAAGAGGATGTTAAACAAGCTGAAGCGATCTTAAAGAGTTTTCGCTTTAACTAGCTTAATGCCACTGGCATATTCATGATAAGATGTAATAGAAACTAAAAGGAAGGTTAATCGTGATAGATAAGATTATAAATGAAGCAACAGGTGCAGTAAGTGCAGCTATAAAAGGAACTGGAGATATCGTAGGGGCAGTTACTACGACAGTTAAAGATCAGGTTATAAATGTTATTGGTGGTACAGGAGAAGTTGCAGTTAAAACCGTAGAAGCAGTAGCTTCAGTAACCAATGGTTCTGTAAAAGCTGCTGGAAGTGTTGGATCATCACTAACAGAGACTATTACTGGTACTATGAGTGGTGCAATAAAGGGAGTGTCCTCAGTTGGCGGAGATGTCGCAGAAGCAATATTTGGTGCAGCACAAGGGGTTGTTAGAGGTACTGCAGATACTGGTGGTGATGTAGGACAAGCTGCTGTATCAGCGGTATCAGGTGCTATTAAGGCAGCTGGTGATATAGGCGCTGATACATCTGAGGCAGCCAAATCTGCTGTTGGCGGAGCACTTAAAGCTGCTACAAACGTAGGCGGTAGCGCAGTCGATACAGTTAAAAGCGCATTGTTAGCATCAGCGGCCCTTCCAAGAGATGTTGTTGAGTCAGCGATCAAAGGCTCCGAAGACAAGAAGTAAATAATCCCAGGCTTAAAAGAATAGCCAATGGGAATCTCCTATAAGTTAATAACGCTAGGTGTATACTATTAATAGCAATTAACGAGAAGGATAACTCATGACAAAATTTATACTACTTTATAATGGTCCAGCAACGCCAACAGAAAACATGACTCCAGAACAGATGCAGGGTGTAATGCAAAAGTGGAAAGAGTGGATGGAAAAATTAGGTGATGCACTTGTTGATGTCGGACAACCAATGGCTAATGGTGTATCAATTGTTGATGATGGATCAGAAGGAACAGCAACAGAACTCAGTGGTTACTCCATTGTCCAGGCAGAAGACATGTCGGGTGCTAGAGCGTTAGCTGCAGATCACCCATTCTTGAGTGATAATTCTGGTAAGTTTGCTGTAGAAATACACGAACTCATGCCAGTACCAATGTAACTATAACTACTGTTCCGGACTAGATGAGTCCTGAGGAGCAGCTGTTGTGTCGCTAACGATAGTTGACATCTCCTCTACTAGTTTTGCTATTGCTTTAGCCTCACTTCTGTTGGCAACCTGCAATGCTCTAATTAGCTTTGCCTTATCTAGACTCAGGTCATGCTTAAATCGGTCTATGTTTACTGTAGGATATGGCGTTGGTGCTTCATTTTCATCGGGGATCAGTGAAAGCGGGTCAATATCGGCTTCTGGATACCACATAAATCCACCGAGATTCCTGACATTAAACGGACCACCAAAGCCATCATTGTCTTCTAGCCCTGCTATTCGTGCAGAAAACTCAGCTACTATCCCACTGGTGCGCGTGTGGGCAATTTCAAAGATTCCACCACCCCTACGAACATCTTTGTTATGTTTGGTGAAATCTCCAATATCAAAAGGGATAAATCGGCTTATTTTTATACCCATTCTGACTGCCATCTCCATGCATTTTGCGAATTCACCTACGCCCTCTGGATGAGCAAGTGAGATTACAGCACGTGGCTCAGTTTTATCAGGATGTTCTGGCAAAACTTTAGGATCTGTTTCTTGCTGCAAAACATAAAAACTAGTAACACTGCCCAAGGGGTTTATTTGATCTGGCCCAACCATATGACCATCTAGTGCCTCTGCAGCAAAACTCGGTCCAATTGCTAACCAGTCGGGGCTTTTTTTACTCAATGCTTCACGTACTGCCTTAATCGATTCTCCACGGTAGAGACCCTTGCTTTTATTGCCACGGCCTCGCTTGAGCAATGGAAGGTTTTCTTCAAAAAACGGCTCGCATTGTAGCATAGCGGCCATTTGTGCAAGACATTTAGCTTCTCGTCCGCGCTCGCTAAGCTCGTCAATCGTTTGTTCACAAGAACCAATAAGACCTAGTTGAACTTCTATATCTTGCCTACCAACCACGGAAGGGAGTGCACTTGGCCTTTGACACACTATCTCCTTAGCAGAAGCGTCAACAGTACCTGCAACTGTGCATATAGCTATTGCACCTAAGTTTGTTTCGTTTCTTGTAGTTCGTACTACACCTCCAAAAGTATCCATAGTCGCAAACCCAACAGGCTTGTCTATAAATTCTGTTACTGCCTTTGCGTGATAAGATAGCTCATCACCTTGGATTGCAAAAATCAACGGTTCTCTCTGGACAGACATATAATCAACTTTACAATATAAGTTACTGAAAGTCTATAAGATTGCTTAACTTGATTTTATCAAGCCATTGAACTATATAACTCAACAGATATCTGAAGGCATTGACATCGAAAGAATATTAGATTATTTATTAACCTGTCAATTTGACGCTCCTGACCCTGTACATGTTGCATACCTGAAACAAAACCACGGCATAACTATTTAGTTTTAGATAATTCACGAACTTACGCCTGCTCCAATGTATAAAATCCTTATGGTTGCTATAAGGGGTGGTCTTTAGTATGCTGATCCTTGATGTCAGTTGGAACACTAGAGAGACAAGAATTATATCTACCGGAGCTGTATAGACCAGAGGAAGATGTTATTGCAATTGTGGGTCTGCAGAGAGGCGACGAAGGCAAGGGTCGCTTTGTAGACATGCTTGCCGCATATTACGACATAGTTGCTCGATTCAATGGAGGCGATAATGCTGGTCACACAGTTGTATTGCCAGACGGACGTGTGCTCAAACTTCACATGATTCCATCGGGGGTTGCCTACGAGCATGCGATTAATGTTGTTGGCCGTGGCTGTGTCGTAAACCCGCTGAATTTAGTCAAAGAAATTAGCGATGTCGAGGGCCAAGGCATGACTATTAATGAAGATAATTTCAAGCTTGATGGTGGCACCCAGCTAATCCTACCTCATCATATTTTTGACGATGTCATTCGTGAGGCTGGTACGAGAGGTCAGGGTAGCACTAAATCAGGGATAGCGCAGGTTTCGTCGGATAAAATGTTACGAACTGGTATGCGGACTGACATGCTCAATAATGATGTAGACAAATTATTCGATGCCATTGTTGAGGGTCTGCAGTCACAGGAAGAAGCTAGAGAAACAGTGGGTCTCGATTCTATTAATGCAGAGGAAGTTGCCGAACACTATATTGAGACTGCAAAACAATTAGGAATATTCGTTACCGATACTACGTACTACTTGCGACAGCGTTTGCGTAAAGGTGCTCGAATTTTGGCTGAGGGTGCTCAGGCGTTTCTACTTGACCCAGATCATGGTATGGCGCCCTACACAACGTCAACTCCTACGACTGCAGGAGCCGTAGCGACCGGGCTTGGCATATCTCCATTCGCACTAAAGAAGGTTGTCGGTGTTATTAAGGCAACTCAGTCGCATGTTGGCGGTGGTCCTTTCGTTACAGAGGTTACGCACGAAGATAGCCCGCAATTACTAGCTCAACTGCATGGTGATCAGACTACTGTCGATGCAGAGTTCGGCACGACAACTGGTCGCATACGACGGCTAGGTCATCTGGATTTACCGCAAATCGTACACGCAAACGAAGTTAACGATACTACTGAAATGGCTTTGACGAAACTAGATTGGGTACCACGTTACGGCAAGACAGTGCTCGTATGCCATTCCTATAAGCGCAAGGGCAAAACCTACACTGAGGCACCCGATTCGGCACGGAAACTCGAAGAGTGTACTCCAGAATATGAAGAGCTTCCAACTTGGCGCAATGACATTCAGGGCGTACGTAGATACCGTGATCTTCCCAAAAATGCCAAGCGCTATATCAACTATATTGAAGAGAAAACTGAAGTACCTATAAAAATGATTGGTGTTGGCCCGAACCGGGACCAAGTTATAGTTCGTTAAATTCTCGTAGCATCGAATTCTAAACGGCTATCTTGTTGCAATGATTCTATGCTTACTACACCTGCGTATATAAGACTTTTTCTCAAGGCTTTTCTGAATTCTTCCACCAAAGGCGCTAGATCACCGGTGATTGGTACTGGCTTAGCTTCGCCCTCAGGTAACGGTAAACTTTTACCATCTCCGTACCGATGTCTAGCTGCTGCACTTGCCTGAAGTGCAGCTAGTGACCCCATGCCTCTTACTATTTTACCCGGACTTCCGTCGGGCATTCTAACTCTTTCACCCGGAGCCTCATTAGTACCACCAAAGATAGTGCCGATCATGACAGAACTTGCTCCTGCTGAAATAGCTCTTGCAGGGTGTCCATGCAGCTTAATACCACCATCAGAACATACGGGAATATCAAACCCAGCTTCTCTCAAAGCTTTGGAACATTCCCAAACTGCAGTTATCTGACCCCTACCAATACCAGTTTCGTCCTTAGTAGTACATACACCTCCAGAAGCTTGGCCGACTTTAATACCATCAGCCCCTAGTCGTGCTAATAATAATGCGGATTCAGGATTCGTTACGTTGCCTACCATGAAGTCAATATTTGGGTATGCTGCTCGAAGTTTCTGCAGAGTTTTAAGTGCAAAAAAACCGTCGCCGTGAGCAGTATCAAGTGTGACAACTCCACCACCCCCAGAAAGATACCTTTCGCATAGTTGAATTCTTTCTATTGCCGCCTCGTCAGTAGGTACTGCTATGTCACAAACATATCGATTATTTTCATCAAGATTTCGCATAGTGGAGCTATCTTCAACAATACCTTTTACGTCTGAGAATATGTATAGCCCCCGAAGTCTTCGTTTTTCATCGACAACAGGGAGCATGTTTACTCCTTCATCTTTCATAGTAGTGTAGGCTTGGTTAATATCTACAACCTCATCGCTTATCCGTGTTGCGTCAATCGGCAGCATTCTGTCAGTAACAAGTTCTCCTGGGCTACTTCGGTCAATTTGGTGACCAGTTACAATACCCAGTAATCTTCGTTCTGAATCTAGAACAGGAAAGGTTGTAAATGTGAATCTCTCACACAGTTTATTAACGTCTTCAAAGGTCATTGAATCGTTCAAAGTTTTTGGTTCATCAATAAAACCATTGAGTCGTTTTTTTACTTTTTCTAGTTCTTCAAATTGGGTCTGTGGGTCTAAACCCGCGTGGATTGTTCCCCTACCGCCACATTCAGCCATGACAATTGCTGTTTCTGATTCCGTAACAGTGTCCATAGCAGCGCTTACGAAAGGTATGTTGTTACGAGAGTTTCTTGTATAAGGAGCGCTTAGATCAGGTTCAGCAAATTCTTCGTCAAAATTCCCAGTCTGAACGCAGCGTTTGACCTGTTCGCTAGGCCCGCTTTCAATAATTACTTGATCGAACCCAAGAGACCACCCCTGATTTGCCATTGATTCGAAAAACTCTGGTTTTTCTAGTGTAGGCATATTTGTCCCTCGCTTTATTTCGTGTCATTGTATCACATACTTTCATTAGAAACCGTTATGATTTAATCAACAGATTTGGTAATCGTAAGAAGTTAGAGTATACTACAAGAGAATAGTTAGCCTCATTTTGTACTTAATATTATGTAAATTTGTCGCCTAGCTTTGGTAATAATTAAGTCCTGAAAGGCAACACGATGTCAAAAGACAGAGGCCGAAAAGAAGTTAAAAAACCAAAAAAGATTAAAACAGTATAATGGCTTCTTACAAAAAGAAGGTTAGTTTGCTTGACACCCCAGAGGGCGTGGTTGTTAAAGATGCGCTTATCGTGTTAGAAGATGACCCTGCATATATTACACAACCGGGTTACAGCTCTGACCTCGAAAAGTATCCAGATAATTCTGTGCCATTCGTAGAAAAGCATATGTCGTATTTAGTTTCTCATCCAAGTGTTAATCCAGGTATGTACTTATCTAACCTTAGACTCATGACTCGAAAGCGATAAATAAAGCACTCTCTCGCGAGGTGTGAGCCCTGTAACGAGAGAGACTTACTTATTCTAATATTCTTTTTAGCGGATACCGAGCTTGAGTGTACAAGCTGGCCATGCTCCCCAACCCTGACGGGCTTGAAGCATTTTCCCACGAGCAATTTGTTCGTCTCTACTTGCTTGGTGAGGATAGCCTTGGCCACCGACACCACGCCAACTGCTCAGTGAAAACTGCAAACCACCATAGTAGCCATTACCAGTGTTAATTGCCCAGTTACCACCTGATTCACACACAGCTAATCTGTCCCATACACTTCCGTCACTTACTACTGCAGATGGCGCAGGAGTTGGCGGGGTGTAGGTTGGTTGACGATTGGTTGTTGTTTGTCTAGTAACAGGAGCTGGTGGTGCCTGAACTGGCACACGACTCTCTAACTTTTCATCTGCCGTGGGGACTCTTAGTTTGTCACCAGGATAGATCAAGTTAGGGTCTTTAATTTGCGTATTTGCATCGTAAAGCCGCGGGTAAGTTGTTTCGTTTTCTGTTGCTATTTTGGCAAGATAGTCACCAGTTTTAACTTCTACAAACTTTTCTTCTTTTTCTTGTTCTTTTTGCTCTGTTTGACCTGAATTTTCAGGTTGGGTTTGTGATGTTTCTGCATGTACTGGCACAGTGCCTAGCACAGCAAACACAGCGGTCGACGTAATCGCCGCCGCCAAAATGGCGTTTAGACGCATTATATTCCTCCTTACACCCTTTGGATTACCCTCATTTGCTACAGTTTAAATTCACAAATATTTTCAAGATTTCTAGGATAATCTAAGGTTAATAACTCCGTATATTTTTACCTCACATTTGTAAAAACACACGAGATTTAATCCTATCAAACATAAGAAAAATGTCAACATTACTATTATGTTTTCTAGTATTTACTGTATCCAAAATGATGTAAAAAAGTAGTTTAATTTTTAACAACAACACATTAATTAATGACTTTTCAGTGCATGGATATGCTTATGATGGGGTGTCTTATGGTATTCAGCGATAACAACGCCCATAAGTATAAGAGCTCCCCCGATTACTAACTCTTTAGATATATTTTCGTTTAATAAAACAATAGGAAGGACTATTGCAATTAATGTCTCAAGATATTGCAAAATACTTGTTATGACCGATCCGATATGTTCGTAACTCGCAATATTTAATATCCGTGCCAAAAAAGCTACAGCAAGCCCTGAGTATAAAATTCCAAGCCATGAACCCATGCTAATGTTGCTGATGTCGAGCCCCAACGCGATTATAAAAATAAAGCTTATACAGAATATAAAAATCGAAGTGATACTCATAAGAGAAACCATAGGAACCCCATTTTCGTTAGCTTTTCTGTAGTTGATTATTGCTAGAGGAAAAGTTAGAGAATTTATCAGTGCAAGAATCGTCGCTGCTGGGTAAAAAACAAATGATCCATTATCCTTTAATGCGATAGGTAGGACTACTATAAGCAGTGCTCCTACTATTGCAAGTACCAGGCCAATAAAGGCTTTTTTAGAAATCTTGTCATTGGTCATCCTCATTGAGTCAATCACGAATACTATTGGTGTTAATAAAGTCAGTATTGCAACGTAACTAGCTTGACTTAATTTTATGGCCCAAACATATGCGAAAACAGCAATGGCCATAAATAACGCAGATTTAAGAATGTACTTTGAATTCGCCGAGTTTATTTTACGTTTGTGTTTAAGTAAGTAAGGGAGAGTCAAAAGACTGACAATGAAAAATCGAATAGCTATAAAAACAGAAGGGTCTATCATACTAGTCGTGTAGCGAATAATAGTAGCATTTGGGGCAGCTATTAAGACGCTAATTAGTCCAATAACGAACCAATATTGTTGTCTGTTTTTCCGCATAAGTTTAAGTATACAATAGCCAAAGCAGTTGTAGATAAGACCGAATAAGCTTAATAAGCACAAGCAATTGACAAAAACGCAAAAACATGTATAATGAAACATGTTAATCGCGGTTAAAACAAACAATATATCAAAACAAATACATATTTATTATGTAGAAAGGCAAGGCAATAGATTGTTAACACTTTCTAATGGTTTGGCATTTGAACTAGTGCCAACAGTAGACGAGCAAATATTACAAATTGATATGGTTCTCAACGAATTGTAGAAATAGTAAAACAAAAAGGAGAAGTGAATGTTAATCCAGGACGTAGTACCTAGGAGGCACAATTCTAGACGAATACGAAAAACAGTAGTTATCGTATCCTAAATAACAAAAGACCCCGAGACGTTGGGGTCTTTTTAATTCGGTTTTGGTAGCAGGAGCGAGACTTGAACTCGCGACCTCAGGCTTATGAGTCCTGCGCTCTAACCAGCTGAGCTATCCTGCCTTACAAGGGGTAAATATACCACGTTTTACATCTGTTGACTAGGTTATTTAAAATTGCCATACTACCTTACATGACAGTTTTAACCGTATGTACCAGCGCGAGTTTTTATAAGCAAGCAGTTGAGGTTGCAGAACAGCTACACACCCTAGGGTTTGAGGTTGTTTTGCCTGAAACTGCAAGAAAAATGGAGACTTCCGGTGATTTCGACGTCAGTCATTATAAAACCTGGTTTAAAAATTCCGCAGACTATCATAAAAAATCTCGACTGATGAGAGAACATTTTAAAGAAATAGAGAAAGGCGACGCCGTGCTCGTGCTTAACTACGAAAAGCATGGCCAGCAAAACTATATCGGTGGAAATGTTCTGATGGAAATGTCTTTAGCATTTTGGCTTAACAAGCCAATATATGTACTCAACAGTATTCCAGAGGATTCTCCTTTTGTCGAAGAGATTAAAGGATTTGAACCTATAATACTGAGTGGCAAATTAGAAGATATATCTTTGTAGGTGTTAGGGTGAATATTGACCCTGAGTTTTTTTATATGAGTCGTTGATGGTACAATATTAATCTAGAATGACAAACGTTAAATCTAGATGAAATCTCCCATTGCAGGAGGTTTTTTATTAGGAGAAAAAATGAATAATCAAACCAAAACTGAAGTTAACAAACCAAAACTGCAAAAATTACATGATGTAACACGAGTGGCACAGTTCCAAAACAAAGATATAATAAACGGTTTGTTTGAAGTAGCTAATGAATTTAAAAATTCATCCGATCACCCAGAATCGTTGCATGGCAAAGTCGTAGCGACCTTGTTCTATGAACCGAGTACCAGAACAAGGTTATCGTTTGAGGCTGCAACGGAGCGATTACATGGCAAAATTATTAGCACCGAAAACGCAGGCCAGTTTTCATCTGCAGCTAAGGGCGAAACCCTCGAAGACACCATAAAAACTATATGTGGATATGCTGATGCAATTGTACTGAGACATCCAGAAATAGGGGCTGCTGAACGAGCTGTGGAAGTTGCCTCAGTGCCAATAATAAATGCTGGCGATGGGGCGGGAGAACACCCAACGCAGGCTTTGTTGGACCTGTTCACGATTCGGGAAGAAAAGCCAGAAATCGACGGGCTAAAGATTGGTTTAGTAGGTGATTTGCTAAATGGTAGAACGATACATTCTCTGGTGCAGCTACTCAGTATGTACGATGTAGAGTTATTCTTTATAGCTCCAGAGCAATTGCAACTACCAGAAAAGTATAAAGCCCGGCTGAGAGAGATTGGTATTAAATATACAGACTGTGATTCCTGGGATAATACAATTGAAAAACTCGATGTTATATATGTAACGCGTGTTCAAAAGGAGCGCTTCGAGTCGGAAGAGGACTATATAAAAATAAAAGATAGCTTTATTCTCGATACAACTATCATGAGACAGGCTAAACAAGATTCGATAGTGATGCATCCGTTACCTAGGGTTAACGAGATTGCCCTAGAAGTTGACGCCGACCCGAGAGCAAAATACTTCGAGCAAGCCCACAATGGACTATATGTACGCATGGCATTACTACAAATGCTTTTGGTCCCGTAGTTCTTATGCTTTGGAATTTATAGTCAACAACTTATACTTTTTCTATGACAGGAGAAGTAGAAAGCTCGGCTGAGGTATTAAGAACAGGAGAAGTAGTTGGTGTCCCGGCACGTGTTCTCATACTTGACGCTGGTGCCCAATATGGGAAACTCATTGACAGGCGTGTAAGAGAACTTGGCGTAAAGTGCGACATTGCCCCCCTGGACGCCGAAACTGAATTACTTGAGCAGTATGACGCATATATTATTTCCGGTGGCCCAGAAAGTGTTACTAGTGAAAATGCACCAAAGTACAATCCTGATATTTTTGCTCTAGGGAAGCCAGTACTAGGGGTGTGTTACGGTCAGCAACTAATTGCCAATCATTTTGGAGGAACAGTTGGGCCCCATGAACGTCGTGAGGACGGAAAAACAAACGTAATAGTCGATACTAAATCTAAACTATTCGGAAGGCTAGAAACAGACGAACAGACTGTAATTATGAGTCATGGCGACAGTGTGTTGGAGGTTCCACCCGGGTTTAACCCATCAGCATTTTCTGGCGACATTATTGCCGCGATGGAGGATCCTGAGCGCAAAATATATGGGACGCAGTTTCACCCAGAAGTTACTCATACAAAAAATGGCAAAGACATGCTAGCTAGTTTTTTGCTAGATATAGCTGGTCTAGAGAAAGATTACACAGTAGATAGTAAATTGAGCGAAGCTGTTTCTAATATAAAGGAAACAGTTAGAGACCGTAATGCAGTCTGTTTTGTGAGTGGTGGCTTAGATTCAAGCGTTACTGCAGCGTTGCTAAAAGAGGCAAACTTATCCGGACAGATTAAGTTTGTTTTGGTAGATCATGGCATGCTCCGTGAAGGCGAAGTTGAGGAAGTAATAGCAAATTACCAGAAAATGGGGATAGAAATAGATGTTTTGGATGAAAGTGAGCGTTACTACACTGCCACAACTAAGCTTCGTAACGGAAAGCAATCACTTCCTCTTAACGAAGCAACCGATCCGCAAGAAATTCGTCAAATCATGGGCAATACATTCATCGATGTAAGAACGCATTACATGCATAGCTTGGGTTGGGACCCAGATGAAACAATGTTAGCAATGGGAACGCTTCGCCCTGATCTGATAGAAAGTGGTTCGGCGCTTGCAAGTGTCAACACGGACGAAGAAGGCATAAAAATCCACCATAACGACACGGACGATGTACGAGAATTGAGAGATAAAGGACTGGTAGTCGAACCGTTAACAGCACTTCATAAGGACGAGGTTAGGGCAATTGGCGTAGAACTTGGTACGGTGCCAGAGGAGATTCTATACCGCCAGCCGTCACCAGGGCCTAGTGGTGGTGTAAGAATCATGACCCAAGACAAGCCATATTTATATGTAAAAAAAGCAATGATCGATGGCGAAGAAGTTATCGTAGAAGACGTGAACATTATTAACGAGGCATTAAATCAGTACAGGAGTAACTCTATAGGAGCGCTATTGCTGGCAACCGAAACGGTTGGTGTGCAGGGTGATCGTCGAACGTATAAGCATTTGTTAGCTCTTACTACTAATGGCCCACCTTCGGCTGAGCATATCGAACTAGCGAACGAAATCCCACGGACAATTCATGGCGTCAACCGAGTTGTTCATGCATCAGGTCCAATAATTGACGGCATATCAACTGATATTACGAAAATACGCCTTGACCATGAAAATATTGCAATATGGAAAAAAGTCGATCACATAGCAAAGATCGTTCTAGGCAAATATGGACTCAATGACACCCGTGCGATAAGCCAAATTCCAATTATTCTATCAGGTATGAATTTTGGTGTGCCAGGAAATAGATCCGTCGGGTTTCGGCCATTTAATACTGAAGATTATATGACAGGGGAAGCAGCCGTACCTGGAGTTGATTACCCATTAGAAGCATATTTTGAATTAGTGGAAGCAATAACAAAGGTAAGTGGAATTGAACATCTGCTTACTGATCTGTCAGACAAACCGTCGGCTACCACAGAGTGGAGATAACCAGGCTTTACAAGCTATGAAGGTGCGCTATAATAAAAACCTAGTATGACTATGCTAGAAACAAAAATAGAATCAGGTATTGAAGCGGCGGATAGCCGTTTTTTTGTTGCTCCAGAGCCAACTGAAACTACTATCGACAGGTATCACAGATTTTCAGAAAGGTTTTACTTACAAAACAGTGATTTATTGGTTAGTGATACAGCAAATCTAGTCCTTCAAACGGGTATAGATTCATCTGGTCAACCTGCAGAAATCGGAGAAGACGGAGCTAATAATATTAGTGTTGTATTCGATCAATCTTTGTGTAGACATAGAGAGTATATGTGGGGGCTAACTATAGCCAAACCCGGCAAAGGCAGAGAAACTGCGAAAATAAAGTTAACTTCTTCAGATGTAGTTGCTAAAAATTGTAGGTACGACTCACAAGGAGTACTAAGAGGTGAAGATATAATTGATGCGGCGGATTCTATGGCGATTATAGCTCGGTTTGTAAAAAGCGATAAGTTTGCTTCGTATTTATTGGAAAAACGTTTAGCCCAGGCACGGGCTGAGGATGATTTATCGCGGTTTTCAGTCAGGGGTATTGGACAATATTCAGAGCAAAAATACTTAAAGATATTGGCAGGTAAAGAAGCAGCAGTTAAAAAGATTGGGTTTTTGTCTACTCAAGCTGTAGGGCTCTAGTCTTTGACCCTGAAACATATTTAGTATCAATTTGCATAATAATTTCTACTTTGAACTACTAGTGAGTTTATAATAAGTCTTATGGATATTAATGTTGAACCTGGACTTTATGTTGTGGCGGTTTCTGGCGGTGTTGATTCAATGGCGCTTTTGGATATTTTACGTTTAACGGCAGGTACAGAATTAATCGTTGCGCATTATGACCATGGCATCAGAGCAGATTCACTCTTAGATCGCCAACTAGTTCAAGAGTATGCAAAAGAACATGATCTAAAGTTTGTCTATGACGAGGGAAATTTAGGCCCAGACACAAGTGAAGCAACCGCTCGAAAAGCGCGGTATGAGTTTTTACATAAACTTAGAAAAGTTTCAGGGTCGAGGGCTGTTATTACCGCACACCACCAAGACGATCTAGTAGAAACGGTTGTGATTAACTTACTACGAGGTACCGGCAGAAGCGGTATTTCGTCTTTAGATAGCAAAGCTTCAATACTGCGTCCAGCACTCCACATTAATAAGAATGAATTAATTGAATATGCTAGGGCAAACAACACGACCTGGCGTGAAGACTCAACAAATTCGGATACAAAATACCTACGGAATTACATTAGACACAAAATTATACCCAAATTAACAGAAGATCAAAAAAGTGAGCTAATCTTACATATCAATAATACTAAACAAAAGAATTCGTTGATCGACGAAACAATAACTTCGCTTCTTCATGTCCAGCCCGGTATAGACACACTAGACAGGCATTGGTTCACTATGCTGCCCCACTCAGTTGCCACCGAAGTAATGTCGGCGTGGCTAAAGAGGCATAAAATTAAAGATGTTGACAGGAAGAGCATCGGCAGGCTTGTAAATATTTCAAAATCTGCACAACCTAACCGTGTGGCAGACCTAGACAAAGACAATATACTGAAAACAACATCTAAACAATTGATAATTGCACAACGAAACAGATAGCAAAACATGGGTTGAGCCTGTATAATGTCCCAAAGTATGGATAAGAAACCCAAGAAGACCCCACCAAAGGGTGTTAAGCCTAGCGTTAAAGGTTATAAGAATTTTGCCTTTGTAGCGATTCTAATTTTGTTGGCTATGGTTGTTATGGCCGCTTATCAGCAACCTGATAAGTTAGAAGAAATCCCAATAACCCAAGTTATTACCAATGCCAACGAAGGTCAGTACAAACAGATTGATGTTAAGGGTAATGATCTAGAAATTACTAAAAAGGACGAAGATAAGGCAACAATAAAGTCCTACAAAGACCCACAAGTCAGCTTACAAGAAGAAGGCGTAGATTACTCCAAGGTAATAGTAGAGGTTAGCCAAGGTTCAAATAGTGGCTCTACATGGACAAACATAGCAATATCGATACTCCCTGTAATACTCATAAGTGGTGTGCTGTTCTTTATGCTTAAAAGTGCCCAAGGACAGGGTAACCAGGCTATGAGTTTTGGTAAGAGCAAAGCCAAGCTTTACGGAAATGAAAAAGACAAATTAACGTTTAAATCAATTGCTGGTTCGGACGAAGCAAAACAAGACTTAGAAGAAATCGTAGAGTTTCTAAAATACCCGAAAAAATTCTTGTCTCTAGGAGCAAAAATTCCCAAAGGAGTATTGCTAGTTGGTTCACCTGGTACTGGTAAAACTATGCTTTCACGAGCAGTCGCGGGTGAGGCTAACGTACCTTTCTTTAGTATTTCTGGGTCAGAGTTTGTAGAAATGTTTGTTGGTGTTGGAGCTAGCCGCGTAAGAGACCTGTTTAGCAAGGCCAAGAAGAACGCACCGTGCATAATATTTATTGATGAAATTGATGCAGTTGGCCGAAAACGTGGTTCTGGAATGGGCGGTGGACATGATGAACGCGAACAGACATTGAATCAGATTTTGGTTGAAATGGATGGTTTTGAACAAGGTACAAATGTGATTATTCTCGCAGCAACAAACAGAGCTGATGTGCTCGATCCAGCATTACTTCGCCCCGGAAGGTTTGATAGGCGTGTGAATATAATGTTGCCAGATCGTAAAGACCGCGAAGCAATTCTAAAGGTTCACTTCGATAAGAAACCACTTGCTAAAGAAGTAGATTTGGATGCCTTAGCTGCTAAGACTGCAGGTTCATCAGGTGCTGATCTTGCCAATATTGCCAACGAAGCTGCAATTGTCGCTGCTCGCCATAGCAGAAAAGAAATTATTCAGTCTGACGTTACCAATGCGTTTGAAAAAGTTGCTATTGGCCCAGAGCGCAAGAGTAAAATAATGAATAAAAAAGAAATAGAATTAACCGCATATCACGAAGCTGGTCATGCGATAGTTGGGCATGTATTACCCGATAGTGACATGGTGCACAAAGTGACGATTATTCCACGTGGCGGTACTGGAGGGGTGACATGGTTTATTCCACCAGAGGATAAGAGTTACCATAGCATAATTGAATACAAAGACGTCTTGGCTAGAATGCTCGGAGGCCGTATTGCTGAAGAAGTAATGTATGGTAAAGACCGTGTTACAACAGGTGCAGGTAACGATCTGCAGAAAGCCGCCGAACTGGCTCGGGATATGGTTACAAATCAAGGAATGGGTAGTAAGCTACGTGACCAAGTATTCCATGTTGATGATGGAATGATGATAGATCGATTAGTTCATGATAAACAATATTCTGACGATACGGCCAAGACAATTGATGGAGAAGTCGAAGCATTAATATCTGAAGCTGGAGATAGGGCCCGCGAAGTAATAAAAGCGAATAAAGATAAACTAGAACAACTAAAAGATGCGCTTATAGAAAAAGAAACAGTAGAAGCCGAAGAAGTTCTTAAGATATTAGAAGGCAGCTCAATGCCGAAATCGGCTGCACTATATTAAAAAGGTTTGTTTTTATACCCCCACAACACCTATAATAAGAAGTAAATGAATCGATTACTTAAGCGTGCGAATAATAAGCTTGGTGTCAGTAGTGCAGCAACATTATTGTTGACCGTCACGTTAATTGGGCAAATACTTGGGTTTTTACGTTACAAAATTGTTAATGCTAACTTTCCTCTTATTGGTGGGCAGAGTACGGATGCCTATTTTGCAGCTTTTAAAATACCAGACTTCTTTTTCTATACACTTGCTGCGGGCGCACTTGGCGTAGCATTTATACCAATTCTTACTGAACACTTAGAAAAAGGTGATAAAAAGGGTGTTTGGGATCTGACAGGGAGTTTACTCAATCTTCTTGCTGTAGTCATGGCGGTTGTTGGACTAATAATTTTTGTCTTTGCTGAGCAGTTGATTCATTATGTCGTTGCCCCAGACTTACCAGCGGATCAATTTCAAAACGCAGTGACAATTATGCGGTTTATCGCATTTAACCCACTTCTTTTTACAATATCCGGAATTTTAGCAGGCGCACAGCAGGCGTTTGGGAGGTTTTTCTTTTTCGCTGTCGGCCCCATTTTCTATAACGTTGCGATAATGGCAAGCGTCTATATTTTTAAAGATAACATGGGTATTGTGGGATTAGGTATTGGCGCGTTTGGCGGTGCAGTTTTGCAGTTAGTAGTCGTGTCTTTAGGTTTGATCGGTGCAAACTTTCACTGGCGACCAAAAATACTCTGGCGTAGTTCGGACTTTAGGAAAATATTAAAACTCCTTCCTGCTAGGTCAATTGACCAAGGAATCGATTCTATTAATAGTATCGCCGAAACAAATTTCGCAGCTAGACTAGGCGTCGGAAACATTAGTTATTACGAGAACGCCTATATTCTTCATACAACCCCGATACTTTTGGTGGGTAATACTTTAAGCATTGCGGCGTTCCCCAAGCTAACTGAGCGTTTAGCACAGGGACGCAGTGATTTATTTAGGAAAGAGTTTCTCCAGGTGCTTAGCGTAATCATATGGCTAAGTTTACCAATTGCAGTTATTAGTTACTTCGCTAGAGGCTACTTTGCTCGATTAATTTTTACAAATAGTGCTCCAGAAATTGCCCTCGTCTTCGGATATTTTGCAGTCGCCATTATATTTAGATCGATATATGCGATGTTATCCAGATGGTTTTATGCGCAAAAGGATACAATGACCCCGCTTGTTATCTCTCTTTTTGCAATTGCACTTAACATATTCTTGGCATTCATGTTGTCCAGGCCATCTTCGTATGGCATAGTTGGACTCGCTATTGCTCAGTCAATAGTGGCTACAGTTGAGGTTGTTGTATTGATGTTTGTAATGATCCACAGAGACCGTAAATTATTGGACAAGAAATTTTGGGGAGCAATAGTCAAGATGTTGTCTGTAACTGGGTTCGCAATTATCACTGCATTCATAATGATATCGTTGCTACCATTAAAGATAACCGACAAAGGATTTGTTACATTAGGATTTAAACTTGCTGCTATCGCGGGAGTAACATCGTTAGTTTATTTGATCGTGTCGTGGATATTTGATTTAAACGAAGCAAAATCTGTAATTAAGTACATCAAAAAAACGATATACAAACCACTAAAAGTAAATATCTAGACCCATCTCTGTTATACTCTCATAGCAATGAACCAAGAACACATCAGGAACTTTTGTATAATCGCACATATTGATCATGGCAAAAGCACTTTAGCGGATCGTTTATTAGAGATAACCGCAACTGTACAGAAAAGAGACATGAAGGCCCAGATGTTGGACAAAATGGATCTAGAACGAGAAAAAGGCATAACTATTAAGCTTGCCCCCGTCAGCATGAAATATAAAGAATACGAACTGAATCTTATTGATACCCCAGGCCATGTGGATTTTAGCTATGAAGTGTCTCGCAGTTTACAGGCTTGTGAAGGCGCGATACTAATTGTAGATGCAAGCCAGGGTATTCAAGCTCAAACTTTAGCCAATGTTTATTTAGCTATGGAAGCAGAACTAAAAATTATCCCAGTACTGAATAAAATAGACTTACCGGCTGCAGATGTAGAGCGTGTAAGCGCAGAAGTTGTCAGTTTGTTGGGCTGCGATCAAGACGAAATACTACACATATCTGCGAAAACAGGCCAAGGCGTAGAGGCTGTCTTAGAAAAAATAGTTAATGATGTGCCAGCTCCAAAAGGCGAAAGTAAAAACCCCACTAGAGCATTAATTTTCGATAGCTATTACGATGATTATCGGGGCGTAGTATTATACATTCGAGTAATTGATGGCGCTGTAAATAAGTCTAGCCAGATAACAATGATGGCTACGGATGCTAATGGGATAGCGCTGGAAGTTGGCGTGTTGCAACCTGATATGAAGTCACGCAATAATCTTGAAGCCGGAGAAATAGGCTACATTGTTACAAACCTAAAAAGTACACGTGAAGCCAAAGTGGGCGATACGGTTACGATTCAGTCAAATCCTGCACAGCAGCCTTTGCCTGGGTATAAAGACGTAAAGCCATTTGTATATGCAGGTTTTTTCCCAGAGAGTAACGAATTTTATCAGGAGCTAAAAGACGCTATTGAAAAACTATCACTTAGTGATTCTGCACTGCAGTATGAACTAGAAAATTCAACTGTTCTTGGATTTGGGGTGCGTATAGGATTTCTGGGATTGCTACACATGGATATTGTCAGGGAAAGATTAGAAAGAGAGTACGATCTTACACTCGTTATCACGAATCCTTCAACTGACTATCAAATAACTATGACCTCCAGCCATGAAGTTGATATTAAATCTGCCGCAGACCTGCCAGACCCTGCAAATATTCAGGAAATTCGTGAACCATGGATTAAAGGCGAAATTGTAGTACCAAAAGATTATGTTGGAGCAGTTATCCAGCTCATATCAAACAAAAGAGGTTTGCAAAAAAACATATCATTTGTCGATGCACAGCTGGCGTTGGTAGCTTTCGAGGCACCACTAGCAAACTTATTAACAGATTTTTATGATCAGTTAAAGAGTGTGACTAGTGGTTACGGCTCGTTTAATTACGAACTTGCGGATTACCGGGCTGAGGATTTGGTAAAACTAGACTTTTACGTAGCTGGCGAGAGAGTTGATGCTTTAAGTATTATGGTTCATCGAAGTGAATCACAATCGTTAGGTCGCGAAACGGTAGAAAAACTCAAAGAGGTCATTCCACGCCAGAACTTTGTTGTGCCTTTGCAGGCTGCAATTGGTGGCAAGTTTATTGCTCGTGAAGACGTAAAAGCTTACCGTAAAGACGTAACGGCCAAACTTTATGGCGGTGATGTGTCACGTCGGAAGAAATTACTTGCCAAACAAAAGAAGGGTAAAATCAGAATGAAACGATTCGGCAAAGTGGACATTCCGGCCGAAGCCTTCACGATCATGCTTAAACGAGATTAAATTGATATACTTTTGATATGAAGGAGTTCAATAGGGATCTAACTTTAGCTTTGATTTCTGAAAGCGGAGTTTTACCATTTTCGTATTCAGAGATTGACTCAGGGATTAGTTTTGGAGGTAGGATAATCGAAGTAACACCCGAATGGGAGTTAGATGCTCAACATATCTTGAGCGGCGAAAGGTTACTCCACGCCGACGAATTACTAAATCACACGCTAGTGTTTGGTGGGGTAGCCAGAATATTTGGACTGCCGTTAATGAGAAGAGGCATAGGCAAACTTAGTGATCAGCAAAAGGTTAAGCTTCAAGATAAGACGGCTGAGATTATGAAGACGGCATACGTAGAAGTTGCGCAGGGCCTGCACGGTGATAATTTTATAGAAGATCCACTTGATGGCAAATTCCGGGTCAATCTATTTACTTACCCAGCACCAAATTTGATTATTGACGTACATACATCAATAGGTCCCTGGGCTGAGGGTGATATAGGAGAGCCAGGTTGGGATCATGGGTTTACTGAGCTTATAACTAATAACGAAGAACTAGTAGAAGATAGGGCCGCATTGTTTGTAGGCCTTGGTTTCATCGCCGACCAAGTAGCATAAATTCAAAAATCCCCACTCTGCGAGACGCTAAATGGGGATCTTTTTCTAAAATTTTTGTTTGTACTTATAGTTTAACGCTTATTGTTATATTTGTAACCCATTTTTAGTATTTTCTACATATTTCTTTATGCTGATGCCGAATTCTGTTATATATGTACCATGAACGAACTTAAGAATCTTGAGTTATTTAAGAAATTAATAAGAACCAATCAAGTATCACACGATACAAGAGAGGTGCTAAATAACACACAGTTACTTTTACTAGCTGGTGTTACTTCATCTGGGCGAAACACTGTTGTAGGGGAATTATTAAAAACTGGCGACTATCACTTTGTAATTTCTGACACAACTAGAAAACCCAGAGTGAACCATGGAGAGTTAGAAAAAAATGGCAATGAGTACTGGTTTAAAACAGAAGAACAATTTTTAGCTGGGTTTAAAAATGGCGAGTACCTAGAAGCAGCAATTATACACAATCAACAGGTTTCAGGGATTAGTGTTAAAGAAATAAAAGTAGCACATGATGAAAAACGTATAGCAGTAACTGACATTGAAATAGAAGGTGTAAAGAGCATAATCGGCATAAAATCGGATGCAAAATGTGTTTTTATGCTGCCTCCAAATTTTGACGAGTGGCTAAAAAGAATAGATGGCCGAGGTAAAATGGAGAAGACTGAACTCACGCGACGTCTTAAAAGTGCAGTAATAGAAATTGAAGATGCTCTGGATAAAGATTATTTTCAGATTATAGTTAATAATGAGTTTCATGAAACCGCAAAGCTCATCAAGAATATATTTAATGTGACACCAAACCAAACGCAGGCTAAGCACGTAGCCATACAGTTATTACGAGACGTGGAAAAATATTTAAGTAAATGCTAGATCAAAAATTAGCACTCTTGACTACGGAGTGCTAGACATATAAAATAGGTTTAAGGATATCCTAAGTTTTATGGCTGAATTAACTAAACGACAACAAAAAATATTAGCAGCTATTGTAGAGCAATATGCGGAAGTTGCTAGCCCTGTGGGGTCGAGTTTACTGTGTAAAGTTTTTGATGTATCATCGGCGACTATTAGGTCTGAAATGGCTGAACTTGAGCACTTAGGATATATTGGCCAGCCACACACAAGCGCTGGAAGAGTCCCAACCGATAAAGGCTACAGATATTACGTTAATAGTATAGAAGATAGCAAAAACCATACAACAGACCAGCGTGGTGAACGCGCGTTAACGGCACGAGTAGGAGATGGCGGTATACCTGAGCGTATGATCCGAAATGCCGTTGATACTCTAGTACAACTTACTCACAATTTAGGGATGGCCACCATAGGTGACCAGCTATACATGAGCGGACTTAGTAATTTATTTGGCCAGCCAGAGTTTATAAACGGAGCGCAAGTCCAGCAAGTTGCGAGGTTGCTGGATAATCTAGAACCATGGATTCGTGAAGCAGCACCGAATGAGCCACTCAGTGTTTATATCGGAAATGAAAACCCAATTGGTCGAAGTGCAGGGTGCTCATTAATTATTTCTCGATTTAGGAGTAACTATTCTGACAAGAGCTATATTGGTGTGCTGGGCCCAACAAGGCAAAGTTACCGGGATGTTATGGCATTGGTCGAGCATGCAGGACGGTCATTAGAAGGAGCATTATGAGTAAAAAACAGCAACCAGAAGATCAACAACAACCCGCACAAGAACATCAAATCAACGATGGTTTGTCACCTTTAGAGGACCAAGTATTACTGTTAACGGAGGCCTTAAAAAGAGAACGAGCAGATTCAGAAAATATTCGTAGACGCCACGAAGAACAAATTACTGGCGTCCGAGAACACGTAAAAGCTGGTGTGGTTATCGACCTTTTGCCAGTAATAGATAATTTTGAACGAGCGCTAAAACATGTGCCAGAGGACTTAGAGAAA
>JBBSJL010000004.1:0-56338 GCA_038257245.1 Saccharimonadales bacterium (SeqCode)
AACTCATTTGCTGGCAGAGTGTAGTAGAGTTAGTCCTGCGCATGATTTCTTTGCTATTAGATTGAGACAGAATATTGAGACTACCGTCCCACAAGATTGAACCATCTATTATCGCTAACTTCCGGTGACGCATATCACTACAAACGTAAACTTTCACGCCGTTTTTCCTCAAGACCTTAATGGCTTTCCAGGCTTGAATCTCTAAACGCTTACTGTGATGTTTTGGTTCTCTGGTGTTAACCCTGACTTTAATGCCACGCTTTGAGAGCTTTTTAAGCAGTTTGGAGAATTGTTTAGCTCGTCTTTCAGTGAGATATGGACTTTCAATGATCACGTTCGCACTAGCGTCACTTAAGTCTCTAGCGAATGCTTGATAGAAAGTCTTCTCGTTAAACAGTTCTGACTGAAGTAAGTCGCTGCCTGATACAGATTTTCTCTTTAGGCTAAACATTTTCCGACTCCTCAACAGACGAGTAGGTCATCACGCCATCAACTTCTGTAATACCCAGCGCCTCAAGTTTCTTGTCTAACAGATCTAAATCGGCAAACAGGGTGTTCGACCCTGCACCCGTTAGGGTCACCAATATAAATTGCCACCTTGTGTGGCTATTTTTATTGGTGGATTCTTGAAGAGAATCTCGAACCCTCGGGTTCGTTCGTGAGCGTAGCGAACGGTCGCGATGCGACATTCCCCCTGGGATCACCAATTTCAGGACTCAAGATTGTCTAGTATTTTTAAGCAGCCTCATTGGGAGGCTTTATTTCGTATTCTTTTTCAGCCGCGTCCGCTTTCTTTAGCAAATACTTATAACCCCAGAAGTAACAAGGGATCATCACGAGCATGGTGGCGAGCAATACGAACTCCCAGGCGCTGTTTTCAATATCTTCATGACCTGTTATTTTCGCGAAACTTACGCTTAGAATAATGCCAAGTGCGGAGCCCACAATAACGGCTAGGGGGAGCACCGCAAAAGGGGTTATCAGCATCAAAATTATTCTTTTGACTTTATTGTGCGATCTAGTTCCCTCATCTGTTACTTGTCGCGTCGTGGAAGTACCCAGTGCTTTTAGTGTGCTGAGAAGATTCTTGCCTTCATTAGTTAAAATATTACGGTTCATGTAACGTCGTATACCGAACGATAAGACTGTTATGGCCGCCAAACCAAATAGTATAAAGCTGATAATTCCCCCGTTCAGCCGGGGATCTACAGAGCCTAATACGATAAAAACTATTCCATAGATTAAAGCAAGCACTGACACCGTTGCTACCGGCATGAGCAAAAGCCAAGCTATTCGCTTGGTCATTGGCTCAAATTGCACAAAACACTGGGCATCTTTAGTTGACAAAAGTACATACGGACGTAACCGAGAAGGCTTGCGATATGTTAAATTTCTCATTTTAGAACTGAAAACTATTTGACCATGTCGTTTATCTATAACTTTTAGAGAGTCTTTGCCAATTTCGAGTGTAGCTTTTTTGTGAGCGGAAAAAATAGTTGATATGGGTTTATGAGAGGAATACACTTCTATTGGCTTATCCATACGACTAGCATATCATAATTTCAAGCTTTCAAAATAAGTGTACTAATCTCGGATGGAGGTCAATAAGCAGCCCGAACAAATCAAGCTCAGCAAGACGGTCATCGAGATCGAGCACGTGAGAAAGTGGTCGCGAAGCGACATTCCCCCCGAGATCACCAATTTAGTTTTACAGAGTTCAAACAGTTCGAAGTTACTGATGTTATGATGAAATAATGAAAAAGGTTGCAATTTTTGGTGCCGGCATTGCCGGTTTAACCGTAGCTCATGAGCTTTCAAGGAAAGGCTATGAAGTAGATGTGTACGAAAGTAATCCTGATGCTGGTGGATTCTTCAGAAGCGCCATCCGCCCAGAAGACAAGAACACCCCATCAGAGTATTCCTGGCATGGCTTTGGACCTTGGTACCACAATGCTTATGAAATATTGAAGCAAATTCCTTTCGATGGTGACTCTTCTGTCTATGATCGATCACTATCCAGGCCTATATCGTACGGAGTTGTGCCAGACATAGTGCCGAAGGCATTCAACGAAAAATATGTGTTTAGTAGTCGTTTCGAAATGCATAGCCTTGAGCGAGTTAGGTGGGGTTGGCTCATGCTCAAGACCTGGACGGCAAATCGCAGGAGCAACGAAGATTATGCACTCAGAAATGCCTCTGAAGCATGGAAGCCGGTTTTATCAACTCGTGCATGGAAAACATGGCGATCTGTGTTTGGACCATGGATCGGTTCTGACTGGACCCGTGTTTCCTTGCACCATGTTGGGCTATTCTTCCGAAAGAATATATTCATAGGAAGAAAGCATTACCACCAAGCTGACGAAGAGGGTGAATCATGGGCTCAAGGCTCGCGGTGGCTACTGATGCGCGGACCTAGTAGTGATTTCTGGTTTAAAAAATGGGTTAAACACTTGCAAAACAGTGGCGTAACCTTCCACTGGGAAACACCGCTAAAAGAGCTCTTGTATGATGGAAAGACTATTAGTGGTGCAGTGCTTTCATCAGGCAAAACAGTGACAGCAGACAAGTATGTCCTTGCGGTTAACCCTTTTGCTGCGGCTAAGATTATATCCAAGAACAGTCAGCTTGAAAAATTAGATCAGTTAAAACTCTTTAGGCCTCTAATTGCTGATGGGCCTCATACGCAGGTGTCATTCCAGATAGCGTTCTCAGAAGAAGTTTCCTTGACGAGGCCAAGAAGTGCATATGTCTTATCGGACACAGAATTTGACATAACGCTATTTGCTCAAGAACAGGTTTGGGGAGAAGACTATCATTTGGGTAAAAACGTAAAATCTCTCTGGACAGGGACTATTTGCGCAGGAACCGTCCCAGGCAGAATCTACGGCCTGCCTGTAGAAAAATGCACCAAAGCCCAATTTATCAAAGAAATTAAAGCACAGATTTTTGACTGTGAAGGGCTCAACTACTTAATAAAGCAAGCTAATGGGGGGCGAGAACTCAAAGACTTCAAAATTGAGCGAATCCAGGTCTGGCATGAGTGGAATTTCTCACCTGAAGGCATTGAGCCAAAGCAACCCAAATGGGTTACGTCTTACAACACACAACCTTATATACCTACGCAGTCCACACCCATGGAAAACTTGATTTTAGCAGGGGCTCATACTAAAACAGACGCCGACATTTGGAGTATAGAAGGGGCAGTAGAGAGCGGTAGGCGTGCAGCTAAGATTATTGACCCAAGCGTAAAAGTGATTAATGGATACAAACCAATGTTGCTGAGGGCCGTAGCAACGGTCGATGATTTAATTTTCCGCGCACGACTACCGCATGTGCTAGATTTGATCTTAGCCGGTGCAACTTTAAGTTTAATAGTATTTCTAGTACTCAGGCTATTTGCTTGAACTTGTAGGCCTATAGGCCATCCCCCCATCTATTTCTGTAATCCCTAGTTCTTCCAGCTTCTTGTCTAACGGATCTAAATCAGCAAACAGAGTGTTCGACCCTGCACCCGTTAGGCTCACCAGTAGCCAGTTCTGTAATTCAACAGATACAAAAAAGTTCCATGATTTATGGGACTTTTTTGATTTATGACAGATATTATGTATCTCATCTGTAAATTGGTGTTCTATTCCCATAGGGCGCATGAGATAGATTTATATAAAACTAGATCTTGCAACTTTATATAGTTTGTGGTAACATTATAAAGTTATGAAACACACTGATCAGTTAGTATCTATTCAAAAAGCCTCCGGCTTGTCACAAGAACGGCTAGCCGCGCGGCTTGATGTTAGCTTTGCTACGCTTAACTCATGGATCAATGGTCGCTCTCAGCCTCGCACTACAGCACGGGGGCGAATCAACCAACTCTATCTGGAAACAATAGGCGCTGAAGACGTTAATGAACAAACCTTGCATATCGCAAAGAAAGCAGCATCAGGTCTTAAAGCAACTGCAAACACCATCTCCACCAACAAAGACCATCTGGACAAGCTGACGCTCTATCTTACATATCATACCAACACCATAGAAGGCAGCACGATGACACTGGCTGACGTTGAAGACGTTCTTTTTGACCATAAAGTCTTGTCAAACCGTACAGCCATTGAGCAGACCGAAGCTCGCAATCATCAGGTAGCACTGCATTGGCTACTGGATGAGTTGATCAATAAAGGTAAAGATTTTAAAATTGACGAATCCTTTATTCTTAACTTACATCTTCGACTAATGAACAGTATTGTTGGTGATGCTGGACAGTATCGAAAGCATCCAGTTAGGATTATGGGAGCACATGTACCGCTTGCTAATTGGCAAAAGGTACCGAATCTAGTCCAAGATATGACAAAAGAGCTTGGCAAATCTCACAGAGATACGATTGCACTGATTGCCGCAACTCATGCTCGTTTTGAGCAAATTCATCCATTTAGTGATGGCAACGGTCGTACAGGCAGATTAATAATGCTTGCTCAAGCTTTGCATGCCGGCCTAATACCACCGCTGGTTGTAAAAGAACGCCGCTTTGCCTACTACAAGTACCTAGAATTCGCACAAACAAAAGATAACCTCAAGCCACTCGAACTATTTGTTGCCGAATCTATTCAGTTCACAGCCAAAATACTAAATAGAGTGTCTTAATAGTGCACGGAGTCGGATCAATTACTGATTCATTAGTTTATCTGGATCAATATTGAATTGATCAACAAAGAGACCAAAAAAATTCATGTCAGTAATTTGTGCGTGTTTATTCGTGATAAATCCTAGTGTTTGCAGAAGAGCGTATATGTCGTTATTTTGTCTGCCTGGATCTGCAATAAAGTACATATCTTCGTAATTTATCTTAATTTTATTTACATACAAATCCGTCGACTCAAGTTTAAAATTATTTGAACTAGTTCGTTGCACAATCTCACACTTTTTATTTATTTGCAGTACTTCACCTGATTCTAGTAAAACAAACATTTGTAACCTAGACGATAATTTGAGCATAAATATTGATTTGCCAAATAAGCCATACCCGGATGTGGCTATTACGGTTTTTTGTTTATCTGCTAATATGTTTTGTGTTTCGGGATTCATTTTTTTACGCTGTTAGATAGTAGTTACTATAACCCATAGTTGCACACTGTCAAAGTCTTAGATAGCTAAGCTAGCCTGCGCCGGCCGTCTCTTGATATTCAGACTTACCGGCACCTCACTGAGTTTTATTCGTTGATGTTTAGTAAGACGAGAGTACGCCTCTGCCTATTTGTTGGTTAGTACAACTAGTTTAGCGAATGTGTCCAAGATGTATGGGAGTCGGATAGGATGGGGGACAACAATATTGACAGTGTATGCCAAATCATGTAATAATAAAGCTATATAACACTGACATTTAAAGGCTAAATTATACAAACCATGACCGAAATAATGACCAACTACGAATTTATTGAAAAACACACATGTAAAATGTACCTAATAGGGTCTTTCGTTTTACCTCACGAAGTCAATGTAATCCAGCTCCTTCAAGAAGGTCAGGATGCTGAATATAAACAGCTAGTAGCGCAAATGAATGCTGTCGAAGGTGATGGCGATATGAGAGATAATCCCCACAGAACGACCAACAATGAAGTCAGTAGAATTAATGAGGCAGTTGAGTCATTGGCAAAATTTAAGATGACAACAGTAGTAGACTACCCAAAAGCTACCGAACAAAGAACTACTATTGGCAGCAGGGTTCGCTTAGCACACAAATCAGATGGTGAAGAGAGCATGCTAGACATAGTTGGGTTCAGACTGGGATATCCACGAGGCGTTATTGATCCTCTTAGCAGCGAAGAAGTCACGGCTTTATCATTAGAATCACCTGTTTCGCAAGCTATCTTAGGCTATGAGGCAGGCATTGAGCGTTCATTCCAGACCACAAGTGGAGCAACAGAAATTGTAAGAATAATAAGCGTAGATCAGCTAGCAGTAGCTGAACAATTCACTCAAGACAACTAGCCCATCAATATCGCCATCAAAAGTACCCCCCCTTTTTTGGTATTTTTGACTACCACTATCTATAATAAATTTTGCCCTTGAAACAGATAAGCATAAGAGGGTAAACTATTAATTGAAATGAGTAGCACTTCGAAGAAACCGAATGTGCCGGTGGGACAGTTCAAGAGAACAAAGATTATTGCAACAGTCGGTCCGGCAACTAATAGTTATGAGATGATCTTAAAGATGGTCAAAGCAGGGGTCGATGGGTTTCGACTAAATTTTAGTCACGGTACCCAAAATGAACAGGCCCAACAAATAAAATGGATACGTGCTGCCGAATCTGAGTGTGGATGCACCGTAGCTATTATTCAAGATTTGCAGGGTCCAAAGATACGTCTTGGCGATTTTGATGGAATTATTAATGTAGTAAAAGGCCAGAGTTTGGCGTTTAAATACAAGGCTGACTACGAAAGATCAAAGATCATTCCTACCCAGTATGATTTATCAAAAAAGGTCAAAAGGGGCGAAAGCCTATTACTTCTTGATGGCAAGATAAAAACTGAAGTTACGAGCGTGAAAGACGGGGTTGTTCATGTTAGGTCAACAGGCTCAGGAATATTGGTGAAACGAAAAGGTATAAATTTGCCTGATACTGATTTTGCAGGAGATGTAATTACAGCAAAAGATAAGAAAGACATTGCGTTTGGGTCTACCCAAGAAGTAGATTATGTTGCCCAGAGCTTTGTCCAAAACGTTAAAGATGTTGAGCAACTCAGAAGGTTGCTAACCAACGTCGGTAGTAAGGCCAAAATCATTGCAAAAATAGAAACTAAGTCAGCGGTTGAAAATATCGAGGATATTGTTAAAGAATCGGATATGGTCATGGTTGCCCGGGGAGATTTAGCCACAGAAACGCCACCAGAGTCAGTCCCGATCGTACAAAGAAAGATAGTTGGACTAGGGCAACACTACGCAACGCCAACAATTGTAGCTACCCAGATGCTGCTGAGTATGACTGATTCTACTGAACCAACCAGGGCTGAAGTTGCCGACGTTGCCTCATCGGTAATAATTGGTGCAGACGCAGTAATGTTGAGCGAAGAAACGGCGGTCGGCAAATACCCAATCGAATCAATAAGCATGATGAATAAAATTATCATGTACACCCAGGACAATGCTCCACTTAAGGTTCAATATCCTATTTACCCAGACACCCCTAGCCGCCAGGACGCTATTTGCGATGCCTTGATTGGGCTGGCCGATAGCACTAAGGCTAAGGCTATTGTTGCTGAGACATCCACGGGTGCCACAGCAATTAACCTTTCTGCTCGTCGCCCATTGGGTGCAATCATTGCTGTAACCAATAACCCCCATGTTTCTAATCAGCTAGCCCTAGTTTACGGTATCAAATCGTATGTTAGACCAGTTGATGTCAAAGCCGCTACCAAATTAACTAACTGGCTATTGGTTACTAATGTTTTGAAAAAAGGCGATATTATTGTTTCGGCATTAGGTAAACACCCTGGAGTTGTCGGTTCGACAGATACTATTAAAATTAGGATGCTTGAGTAGTAGGCAATATATGGGATTTACAAAACAAACTATCAGAGATATTAAACTCACCAACAAACGAGTTTTAGTACGTGTTGATTACAATGTCCCAATAAAAAATGGCAAAATTACTGACGATTATCGCATACAAAAATCCTTAGAAACGATAAACTTTTTGTTGAAGCAGAAATGTAAAGTAATTCTCTGTTCTCACTTGGGAAGACCAGAAGGGCGACCTCATAGTGAGATGAGTCTGAAGCCAATCGCAACAAGACTTTCAAAACTCTTGGAAAAGGACGTTAAATTTGCCAAAGATTGTATGGGTGCCGATACAAAGCAACAGGCAGATAATCTTGCGAGTGGTGAAGTACTGCTGCTCGAAAACCTTAGATTTCATCAAGCAGAGGAAGATAACGACAAGGATTTTGCCAAAGAGTTGTCAGAACTGTGTGATGTATTTGTTCAGGATGCCTTTGGTGTTGTCCATAGAGCGCACGCTAGTACTGATGCAATAACAAAGTTTGTCCCAAGTGTTGCAGGGCTGTTGCTCGAACAAGAAGTAATGGTAATCAGTGAAACCATGAGCAACCCAGATAGACCACTAATGGCAATAATCGGCGGCGCGAAGATTACTGATAAAATCGATATTTTAGATAGATTTATTAATATTGCAGATGTTGTGGTAGTTGGCGGAGCGATGGCTAATACATTTTTATTAGCAGAAGGTATCAAAATAGGTAAAAGCCTTGCCGAGCCCGATGAAGTGCCGTTAGCCAAAGAAATTATCGAAAAAGCACGAACAAGAAGCAAAAAGGACGACTTTGTATTCTATATACCTCAAGACGGTGTGGTAGCGAAGGACTTAGGCAAAACAACCAAGACAAGAATTGTTGACTGGGATGCTCATGTAATTGCAGAAGTCGAGAATTACCCTAATCGTCCGCCAAGAGATACTGCGATTGTCGACGACGATGAGTTAATTCTAGATATCGGGCCCTTTTCGGGCGCATTTATTGCCGGCGCCATGCAATTGGCTTCAACAGTTGTTTGGAATGGAGCAATGGGAGTTACCGAAACGCCTAGTGTAAATGGTCCAATTGGGCCCTTTTCACACGGCACTGAACTGATCGTCGATGCGTTACTGGGCGAGTTCGGACATAAGCCCTATTCAGTACTAGGCGGTGGCGATACTGTTGGTTTTGTAGAACAACGTGGATTAGTCAATAATTTTAATCATGTATCGACGGGTGGTGGCGCCAGTATGGAGCTTATGAGTGGCAAGAAATTGCCAGGAGTTGAAGCACTAGAAAATGCCAAAGGTGCTACAATTAAAAGGAGAAAGCATAAGTAATATGAGCAAAAGAACACTAATAATCGGAAATTGGAAAATGCACCTTAATGCATCGCAGGCCAGTCTGTTATTGCACCGCTTGCATGAGCGAATAAAGATCCACCGCGATATTGAAGTAGTTTTGGCACCAAGCAATCTTACTCTACAGCCATTATCGGTCCAAATAGATAGACGAAAATTTAGATTAGCGAGCCAGAACGCTTACCACAAAGATGAAGGAGCCTTTACTGGCGAAGTAAGCTTCACAATGCTCCAGGACCTGGTTCATTACGGAATTATTGGCCATTCCGAGCGAAGAATTCATTTCCAGGAAGATCTCAACACAATAAGAGATAAAGTCGCGGCAGCAGTTCGTAATGACATCACTCCGATTTTGTGTGTAGGCGAGACACATAACGAACGCAAAACTGGCGAAACCAGACAAGTTTTACATGATCAAATTGTGACAGCTCTATCAAATTTGACTGCACGCGAAGTCGAAGACATGGTGATTGCATATGAGCCGATTTGGGCCATCAGTACTTTTGGTGGAGAGCTTGCGAAACCAGATCAAGTAGAAAAAGAGTTACAGTTTGTCCGAAAGCAGATTGCTGATTTATATGGCGCAAAGGTCAGTAAACGAATACGTATTCTGTATGGCGGCAGTGTCGATAATCAAATAGTTGGCGGGTATCTAGCTTTGGATGATTGTGACGGAGTTCTAGTTGGAGGAGCAAGCCTTAATTATCATAAGTTTTCTGGCATAGTTGATGTTGCTTACAAACTTCAACATGGAGACGATAAAGATGGCAAGTAAAGACGACAATAAAACAGTTTTTGATGTGTCCAAGCCCGGCTCAACACCACCAGACGCCTCGAGCAAACCGATAATCGTAACCCATAAGCCGATGATGAAAGATCCTATGGTAAATGGTGAAAAAGAGTTATCAGAAATGGATGCGGCAGTAAACACTGAAGGAATTAAAGCTCCAAGCGAAAAGTCTGAGGGTAGTAGCAAGGTTATAGCACCACTGACTGACACTAAAAATGACGAAGAAATTAAGACCGAAGATCCGGTTAATGAGAATTTGCCAGCTAACGATAAAGAAGAAAAAACCCAAGAAGAGGCCGTGATAGACGCGGTTATTTCCAAATCAGAAGATAAGAAAAAGAAACATATTGCCGAAGAACAACAGATCGCTAAGCGTGAAAAAATCAAAAAACTTGTTGAAAGTAAGAAATACTTCGTAAAAGTTAGACCGGCAAAAGCCAAGCGTAATAAACGAACGCTTTTAACAATTCTATTGCTAATGGCTATAAGTTTCGTTGGGGTTGGGTTAGCAGCTGATGCAGAGCTCATAGACCTAAACGTACCATTTGATTTTATTAAGAAATCTGAACCAAATAAGAGTCAAGCCGTAATTTTAAGTGCAGAACCAAAGGATGAAAATGGTGAGCCATCTAACGGTGATGCTGATGTAGAACAGACAAACAAATCAGTTACTAAAACATTCAGTTCGGATGAACTAGGTTTGAGTTTTGACTATCCTACAAGTATGACACCTGTAGTTACAGAAACTGGTAGTGAATTTACTAGTTCAGGTTTTGCTTACCTATTGAGTTTAAGAGAAAAATTATTAGGCCACGCATTTAGTGCAGACTGGCAACCAGCAAGTGACGTAGACGTAAAGGGCGAATATAATGGATGCGTTTCGGGAGATGCTACAACAAAAGTAACAGTAGTATTTTACGAAGCACAAGATTACTGTGTTAGTGGATACGACTATATTGACTATAGTGTGGACACAACGGGTTCTGTAGCAGCCGTTGTTACTATGCAGAAGAAAATAAGTACGCCAAAAGGCATAGTTTTACTCGAGATTACATCACAACCAATAGGCAGTGAAAACAATATAGATATAGCGGAAGAAATAATTATGTCATCGTTCAAAGAAACAGCTGCTGAATTGGAGTTAATTGCCAAATCTGTAAAATCACTTTAATGGTAGGTCGTACAAAGACATTCTCTGTTAAAATACATTAGTGTTAGATTTGCTTGAGGGACTTAATCCAGAACAAAAACGTGCTGTAGAAACGACAGAAGGCCCGTTACTTATTCAAGCTGGTGCTGGGAGTGGGAAAACAAAAACTCTTACAAATCGCATTGCTTACATTATTGCTAATCACAAGGCGACGCCATTCAATATCTTGGCCGTGACCTTTACTAATAAGGCTGCTAAGGAAATGCGTCAACGGGTTGCAAAGTTGATCGGCGATAATCCGGATAATCGAAGTTTCATGCCGTTTATGGGCACTTTTCATGGAATTTGTGTGAGGCTACTTAGACAGGATGGCCAATATGTCGGCGTGCCTAGTAATTTTGTAATTTTTGACGAAAGTGATCGGCTGACTGCTGTAAAACATGCTTGCAGGGCCGCCATGATAGATGAAAAAAGCTATCCACCACGGGCTCTAGGGTCGCTGATTAGTAATGCAAAAAATGAACTACTCTCACCGTCGCAATATTCGGGGATTGCCAACAGTCCCATGCAAAAAACCGCAGCGACTATTTATCCACTATATGAAAAATCGTTAAAGGACGCTGGTGCCTTGGATTTTGATGATCTAATTAATCGAACAGTACACCTGATGTCATCAAACCAAGAGATTCGTAAAAAATGGCAACAACAATTCAAGTACATTATGATTGACGAATACCAGGATACAAACGCTGCTCAATATAAGTTGGTAAAACTTCTAACATCACCAGCAAACAACATTGCCGTAGTTGGGGATGACTGGCAGTGTCTGCTGCCAGGTACTCCGGTTGCATTAGGAAATGGCAATAATAAGAATATCGAAATGATTAAAAAGGGTGAATTAGTCAAAGCTGCCAGTGGCTACAAAAAAACAAATAATTTCACCGTATCAAAACAGAGAGAATATTCATACAATGGCGATGTTATTGAAATAAAGACTGCATCTGGGAAGATGCTAACTTGTACACCAAACCACCTTTTGTTTAGTAGGTGGGGGGTAACAGATTCATACTTTGTATATCTAATGTATTCTTCAGAAAAAGGCTATAGAGTAGGCATGACAAAAGGTACCAGGAATGACGGTAAAAAATATGACATTGGGCTAAGAGTTAGGGCTAATCAGGAAAGAGCTGAGCGAATGTGGGTTATCAAGGTTTGTAAAAACCAAGAAGAAGCCATTTACTATGAATCATTGATAGCGTACAAGTACGGCATTCCGATGCTTGTTTTTCATGCCTACAAAAATCGAGCAATGGTTTTAAGACAAGAGTATATCGATTCTATTTACGAAGAAATCGATACCAAGACAAGGGCGGAAAAACTGATGCTAGAAGAGGGTATAGTATTTGAATATCCACATTTTATGCCACAGGGAACAACCAGAAATGACATAAAAAGAATCAATCTAAACGTAGTTTTATTTGGTGATAAACGTATTACAGCCCAGAGTCCATGGTCAGCAAGTAGAATATCGGTCAATACTTCAAACAGGGAAGATCTTCAACTATTTAAAGATGACGGCTATTCTGTCAGAGCGGGTCGTGCGGGCACGTATAAAACAGAGATTCATAATTTAGACTTTGGCAAAATAGAAACGATTGTAGAGAAAATTAAATCTACAGGTGACGTTAATATGCTTGTCCGTAGGTATTCCAATATAACGAACAAAAAGTTTGATTTTTTACCAGCATGTAACTTGCTTGTTGATATGCTAGTTCCAGTTCTCGACGGTGATTCAATTATTGAAGATAGAGTTGTTGAGGTAATCAAGAGGCAGTATTCAGGTAAAGTATATGATCTAGATATAGGTAAGGTACACAATTACATTGCATCAGGTATTGTGGTGCATAACTCTATATATTCATGGAGGGGTGCAGATTTTCGCAATATTTTAAAGTTCGAAAAAGATTATCCAAAAGTTACAGTAATAAAACTGGAACAAAATTATCGAAGTACCAAATCTATTTTGGACGCGGCACATAAGATAATTACCAAGAATTCCAATAGATCGGACAAGAAACTTTGGACTGATTCTGGTGAAGGCAAACCTGTCGCAATTTTGCAGGTTGCTAACGAACGCGCCGAGGGTGAAATGCTAGTTAGGCGGATTAAGAACGCTGTAGATTTAGGAGCAAATAAATACGAAGATTTTGCAGTTCTGTATCGAACCAACGCTCAGAGTCGATCAGTTGAAGAGGTATTCATTAGATATGGAATACCTTACCGCATAGTAGGTGGTCAACGCTTTTATGATCGCAAAGAGATAAAAGACATAATGGCCTACCTAAGGTTTTTATACCAACCAGCAGACAGAGTTAGTTTCGATAGGATCGTCAATGTGCCAACTCGAGGTATTGGTACAAAGTCTGTCCAGAACTTCATTAGCTGGCAACAAACAGAGGATATGAGCCTCAAAACAGCCTTAGAGAGAGTAAATGATTGCCCAGACCTAACGCCCAGAGCCAAAAAAGCCTTGTTTGAACTTAGTGATATGTTAACAGCAATGAGAGAAATTATAGATAGCACATCCCTGCCGGTTTTGTTAGATAGTCTGCTTAAAAGAATCGATTATTTGGCGTATGTAAATGACGGAACAGTGCAGGGAGAATCACGAGCAGAAAATGTTCAGGAACTAATTAGTGTGGCGCAGAGTTACCAAGATCTTGGCCTGGATGGGTTTTTAGAAGAAGTTGCACTAGTAAGTGATTTAGATAATGCTAATTTCGGTAGTAACGCTGTTACCCTGATGACACTTCATGCAGCCAAAGGCCTAGAATTCCCAATTGTTTTTATGACAGGGATGGAAGAAACAATCTTTCCACATTCTAGAGCTATGTATGACCAAGGCGAGATGGAAGAAGAAAGACGACTTTGTTATGTTGGTATGACTCGGGCCAAAGAAGAATTACACATGAGTTATGCTTCATCACGGATGCTATTCGGAGGCGTTCAACACAACCCACCATCACGGTTTTTAAGTGAAGTAGATGGTCAATTCCAGGTAGATAGCGTAAGTCTTGGCGGATCAGCCTGGCAAACAACTGATTCGAGCGAAACAATTGATTATTTTTCTAAGTCACCAGAAACCAACAACGAGCCGGAGTATATCTTGGAACTAAATGAAGGCGATTCTGTTCAGCACGACGTGTTTGGTGTGGGCACAGTTATGGAGAAAGAAGGCGATAATTTAGCCGTCTACTTCAAGGGGAAAGGTGTCAAGAAGCTCAACGCAGCATTCGCACCGCTCAAAAAACTATGACAAGTAATATCTGGTCAAAAATCGGTAAAGTCTGTTACATAGTTTGCTTGCCTCTGTTGGCTATATATCTACGAATCGGTAAAAGAACCAGAGTTGTTGTAGTAACAGGTAGTAAAGTTCTGGTTGTTCGCGGATGGTTGGGCGACGACAAATGGTCTATGCCTGGAGGTGGTTTGCACAGAAACGAATTGCCTGTAGATGGCGCGAAACGAGAACTTCTAGAAGAAACAGGTATAGATTTGCCAGCCAAAAAACTAAATCAACTAGGCAGTCTAAACCAACAAACTAAAGGCATTATCAGCTACAAGTATTATGTTTTTAGCATTGAGGTGCCAAAGACACTAAAAATTACCAAACAAAAATCAGAGATAGTTGATGCTGCGTGGATTGAAATAAATAGTCTAAATGTTACCAACGCAGACACTGACGTTTTGCAGGCAATTCAAGCCTGGAAGGGTGAGTTTGCATCTGATACAATGTAATAGCATTTTTGACGAGATACTACCTGGTTCGAAACTTGTCATTAATCAATTATTTATATGAGCAAACCACAACTGAAAAAGTATCTCGATATTAAACGGCCTTCTAAACCCAAAAAGAAGCCAATTTTGAAGGCGCCACCCAAAAAACCCATCAAACAAAGTCTGCACAAACATCCATTTGTTGTGCCAGTAGTTACGTTTTTGGTGTTGTTTTTCGTATCTATAGTTGGCTATGTGGCCATTGGTGGCCAAACAATAGGCGCCAGTGACTCACATGTTGTTAGGGTATCTGTTGAGGGGCAAACGGCTACTGTTCCTACTAGAGCCAAGACTGTTGCAGAATTTCTGGAGCGTGCAGATGTAGATGTTCATGAAGCCGACGTTATCGAGCCTTCCCTAGATACCGAAATAGATCAAGATGACTTTAGAGTAAACGTATATCGGGCACGACCTGTAACTATTATTGATGGTGAAACCAGAACTCAGGCTTTGAGTGCCGCCAAGACACCTCGTTCGGTTGTTGCTCAAGCTGGGCTTAAAGTGTACCCAGAAGATTCAGTTGAAATTATTAAACCATCAGAGCAGATATTAAAAGACGAGGTCATCGGCGAAAAGGTAGTTATAGATCGCGCCACGCCGGCACATCTTAACCTGTATGGTAAACAAATCGAAGTAAGAACGAGAGCGAAAAGTGTAGGCGAACTGCTCAAAGAAAAAGATGTCAAGCTTGGCCCAGATGACACGGTTCAGCCAGCAGTAGATACAGCCCTCGCTGCAAATTCACAGGTATTTGTTACTAGGACGGGCACACAGATCGTGAGTATCGAAGAGGAAATACCAATGCCAGAAGAAATAATAGAAGATGCTTCGCTAAGTTTTGGTGCGACAGCAATAAGACAACAGGGTGCGGTAGGCAAGAAGATCGTGACTTACCAGATAGAAACCAAAAATGGCCAAGAAGTTGGAAGAAAAGCAATTCAGGAAATTATAGCTCTTGAACCAGTAAAGCAAGTTGTGGCTAGAGGCAAAGCTTATTCTGTACCCGATGATAAAAGCGGTTTACTCACAGCTGCAGGTGTAGCACTAAGTGATTACCCGTATGTGAACCATATTATTAGCCGCGAATCAGGTTGGTGCGCTACTAAATGGCAAGGTCAAGTTGGTTATTGTCCTGCTTATTATTCACCAATTCATTCGCCAGATAGTGGTTACGGCTATGGTCTGTGTCAATCAACTCCTGCAGGGAAAATGGCTTCAGCTGGTTCAGACTGGGCCACAAACCCAGTTACACAGCTAAGATGGTGTTCTGGTTACGCAATTGGTCGTTACGGGTCTTGGGAGGCAGCTTATAACTTTTGGTCAAACAACCATTGGTGGTGATGCATGGGTGATGTAGAAGCAAAGAAATCACTAGGTCAGCACTGGCTAGACGACAAGACTGCATTATCTGCAATTTGTGACGCCGCTGGAGTAATCACTGGGGATGAAGTCTTGGAGATTGGACCAGGTAAGGGTTCATTAACAGGCGAGTTGATGCTTCGTGGTGCCAACATATTCGCCATAGAAGTCGACACAGAAGCGATAAAATATTTAGAGAAAGTATATAAAAGACAATGGGACGTTGTTTTACATGTTGAGCAACAAGACGTTAGGACATTTAATTTTGAACGTATGCCAAAGGACTACAAAATTGTGGCTAACATTCCCTACTATCTAACCAGTCACTTAATCCAGATAATCAGTGAATCCAACAATCCACCAAGTGTGGCGGCGATATTGGTACAGAAAGAAGTAGCCGAACGCGTTTGTGCTAAACAGGGGAGCATGTCACTTCTTAGTGTAACCTCGCAGTTTTATTGGCAAACAGAATTAGGAATTGTTGTCCCGGCACGGCTGTTCACACCGCCACCAAAGGTAGATTCACAGGTTATTATTCTGGAACGTCGAAAAAAGTTACTATTTGATGTTGATAATAAAAAGTTTTTCCGACTAGTTAAGTCTGGCTTTTCTGCCAAACGAAAAACGTTACTAAATTCACTTAGCGGAGGGCTAAGATTAGACAAGGATCAGACAAATGATCTGCTAACGGCTGCTAAAATCGATCCGCAAAAACGGCCTCAAGAACTGTCCATGGAAGACTGGAACTCATTGTATCAACAGTCAATTGCCCGCTCATTAGTATAAACACACTTCCCTTCACAATACTTGACGTGTTAATAGTTAGCAGGTAAAGTATAAATATGACTGATTCATCAAATTCTACCGGTTATCTTCTGCAGCAGGTTGCCACCGCCCTAACCCGCCATTCTGACCAGGTTCTTCAGGACCGGTTAAATATTAGCTACTCCCAGTTGAAGATAATGTTAGTCTTGCAGGAAAGTAGTGGATTGCGCCAAAAAGATATTGCTAGTTCCCTTGGTCAGACCGAAGCTAGCGTAAGTCGTCAGCTAAAACTGATGAGTGATGAAAGATTAGTTAAAATTGCTCTTAACTCTAACAATAAGCGTGAACATATCGTTGTAGTTACTAAAAAAGGCGACAGGCTGACCAGTAAAGCCATGATTATCCTCAATAATTATCATTTGCCAATGTTCCGTCAGTTGTCACAGGAACAAGCTTTATCACTTCAGGATTCGTTGAAATTGATGCACGAATTCTTGCTGAACAGATAGAAGTATAAATTAAAAACAGCTAGCCATTTCTGACTAGCTGTTAGTTATTAGCAGGTTAAAACTATGCTAATTTAGTAGCGATTACCGCCACCACCACCGCCGCCGTAGCCACCGCCACCGCCGCCGCCACCACGTGGTCGTTCTTCGCGAGGTCGTGCTTCGTTTACTGTGATAGCACGTCCGTCAAGTTCTTTGCCGTTTAGTTCGTCGATAGCTTTTTTAGCTTCTTCGTCACTAGACATTTCAACAAATCCAAATCCTTTTGATCGACCAGAATCTCGGTCGGTGATTACTGATGCAGAAGCAACAGTTCCAACTGCTGAGAAAAACTCATTCAATTGGTCGTCTGTTACGTTCCACGAAAGTGAACCTACAAATAGTTTAGTTGCCATTAATATTAACTCCTTTTTCGCACTTGGAGGTAATCTGGCAATGCAGTTAGCTGCTCCTCTGTTCGCACGTTCTTATTTAATTTCTCTAGGTTTCACTAAATGTTACTCAGCAGCTTCTCTAGGTGCGCTTATTTTAACATATATAGTCCAAAAAAGTAAATAATTATGGTAAAATGTACATTACACAGTTAATTCTGTGGATATTACGGGGCTGAATTTAAGCTCGACGTTGGACTTTATCAGTTAGAGAAGCAGGTCGCTTGCTGAGCGTTATACGGCAACTACGAATAAATGCAAAAACATTTACTCAGCGAATAGCTAGTACTGTAGGTAACGGAGTTAACGCTCTTGTTGCTTCACTTAGTACTCCAGCTTTCGCAACAGCTGCGTAATTAATTTTATGTAGCCATGTTCTAGCGTGACACCAGATAGTGCTAGTCGTGTTATATTATCTGGATGCTCAGATTATGTGGCCCACATGGTCTGTTAAGATTTAGGGCAATCAGAACCTGCCTTTTGGTCATTGATCAGCAATGTTTTGATAAATTTAAATGACCTATGCCTGTAGATGCTCTAACAAAGATGAACTAGCGGACGCGGGGGCAGTACCCGCCAGCTCCACCATAAGCATTATTACCTCTGTTAATTCAGAGGTTTTTGTTTAGTTATGATAATATCCTGACTTTTAATATAATAAACTCCAGATGGCATTATCTGAAAAGGCATATAATGACTGCAATAAAATTTTTAGAAATTACACCAACCAGCAAGCAATTATGGTTGACGAAGTATCTAGGTTATTAAATTCGTCAAAAAATAAGCTAAAAAAAATTACTTCGTATGGTTGTGGTTTTGGAATGTTTGAACTACAGCTTATAGATTCACTCAACTATCAGATTAAAGTATTTCAAGGGATTGATAGTAATAAAACAGCGATTTCTAAGCTAGCTAAAAATTTAAAAAACAATAATAAGATCGATGAAGTTAAGTTATTTGCTAAAGATATGACAACCACTGACCCCAACTTAATTGAACATTCTGATTTAGGTTTGTTTATACACTCAATCTACTATTTGAAAAATTACCAAGAACTTGCCAAAACTTTGCGAAGTGCACTTAAAGTGTGTGATAAGTTGATTTTTGCTGTAACGCCGCTAAATGAATTAAACATAGGCTTTGCCACAAGTTTAAGAGCAAGCGGCACAAGTAATGGTGTATTTTCAGATGATGTAGAACACCAACTTACGGATATGGGTATTAGCTACAACAAGATAGAGACTAGAGGCATAATAAGGATTCCCAGTGATATTAACGAACATGACATTAGGCATCTTGCTGCATTTATTTATCACGATGAAACATACTTGAGCCTAAATAGGGAAACTGTATTAAAGAAGATTTCCGAATTAAGTAGAATTAAAAATGATATTGAAATTGATCACCCAGTTATCTTGCTTATGATAAACTAAATTTAATGCCTGCAAATAGCTACCTCCATAAAAAGAGACGAAAACAAATCAAAACCAAAAAAGAAATAGATCTTTTATGTTATTTTGGATCTGTATTTATGCCTTTGACTGCACTTCCGCAAATACATCTTTTATATACATCAAAGAACGCGGGTGGTTTATCGTTAGCTATGTGGATACTATACGGGCTTGGCGTAATTCCATTCCTACTATTTGGAGTAATGCACAAAGAAAAACAACTTGTTATTTTGAATTTGTTATGGCTAGTAGTAGACATAACGATGATAACCGGAATCTTAATATATAAAAGCTAATAAGCTTTCGCGTTAGGTACAAGCATATTTATCACTTATTACCGTAAAAAAACAAAACACAAAATTGCAATAAACGAATAACATGGTAAAATATAAGTATATGAATAAATTAGCTGAAGTAGCAAGGTCTATGGAGTTGAGTTTGGCTGTGCACAGTCCTTCCGGGAGCGAGTCTTTAATAGATGACCGAAGAAGACAATTGGCTGCTTTGCCCAGTATTGTGGAACGACACGTTGCCATGGGAATTGACGGTTTTGTTCAAGGCCATCCCAGACCAGCTAAAATGGCGCTGAATGGTTTGGCAAAAGCAATTGCAGGATTAACATATGTAGGAAATGGGGCCATGAGTTCGGTATATAAGGATCATGGTTCGGTATTGAAGGTCTACAGACATACTGCAACGATGGAAGATCGTCAGCGTGAAAAATTCATGCATGAGCGAGATGATATGAGTAGAGACTTAAAGGGCGTAATGGGCGTAATGGTTGCCGGACAGACGTTTGGCATAGAAACACATCCATTTGGAACTTATCCAGTAGTTGTTGCTAGACAGCCGTATATAAGTGGAGGTAGTTTAGATTTGGTTGCGTCAAATACCACATACGTTAATAAGCGTGAAATCGAAGCGTATTGTGAACGACAGCCCGAAGGTTTGGATAGGCTTAAGAAACTCGTTGGATACATATTTGAGGCGGATGATGAAAGTGGCTTGGTGCCAGATATAAATGGAGTAGATAACTTTAGATTAACCGGCGAAGCAGAAGACATTGTTCTGATAGACGCAGAACCAATTAGTGCACAAGAACACCCTGCTGTTCATGACATGATATTACACCAAGCAGATGCACTTGATTGGTTTTTACGAGTAGCGTAATCTGTGCGATTTGTCGTTCGCCCCGAAGTGTCTTACAATAAATTCATAGATGCGAAAAGAAAAATTGATTGCTGGGGGGTTGGGAATAACCATGGTTGCCACAATGGTGGTGGTGGGATTTGTGATATGGAACGCCACTAAGACCGAACAAACCATAACCCTAAACAATACTAATACCAGCAAAACTCCTAGCACATCTGGTGGTCTTTTGGATGTAGCCAACAATAATGGCATTGGTGGTGGAATTAGTGGGCAAGGCCAAAGCCTCGGTTCGGCGCCGTCAAGTCAAACAAATTCATCCAGTCAGAAACAAGAAGACTTTGCCCAGTACGATAAATACAAAGACAGTAAAAGTGCGTTGTTTGGCGAGATAAAAGCAGGTACAGGCCCAGAAGCAAAAGCCCAGAACACCGTAGGCATATATTACAAAGGTTATTTAACAAATGGACAGGTTTTTGATAATCAATGGCCGGGAAAACCAGGCGACAAGCCCAAACCATTTGAATTTCAGATCGGCACAGATAAGATAATTGCAGGTTTACAGCAAGGAATTGTCGGCATGAAAGTAGGCGGAATGCGCCGGATAATAATTCCACCAAGTGTTGGCTATGGCGAAAAGGGCCAGGGCGCAATCCCCCCAGACTCTGTACTTGTGATGGACGTAGAACTACTATCAGTTAAATAAATTATTTTTATTTAGAAAAATTAATTCGTTTCTGATCGGCCTCGTCTTCGATTTCGTGGCCAATAATTTCTTCTACCAGATCCTCGATCGTTACTATACCGATTATCTTGCCTGATTTTTCTACAGGCATAAGGTGTGATTTTGCGCCAATGAACTTTCTGAACATGGTGTCCAGTGCGGTCATACTGCCAACTGCCTTAGTAGTATGTAGTTTAAAATCGCTAACAAGAACAGGGTTGTCGTCAAAGTTAACATCAACCAAATCCTTCATTAGGAGCACGCCCGAGCATTCAGTCAACGATTTGTTGATTACAGGTATTCGACTCCAATTTCTTAATTTGATTTCATCAAGCTTTGCTTCGTCAATTAGGGTATCAGGGGTTATCTTATAAACGGTTTTAATATCAGTCATAATTTCGTTAACCCGTTTTTTACTAAGTGATAGGGCGCCCCGCATAATTTCGGCTTCGTCGTCATCGATTTCACTAGCATGTTCACCGATATGTTCGTTTATTATTACGCCTAACTCTCTACGCGTATGAAGATGTAACTCTTCATCACCGAGAAGTTTATCGAGAAGTAACTGAAGTGGTTTAGAAAATGGATAGGTAATTATTATCATTAGCTGTAATATTGGCTTCAACTTAGAACATATAGCTAGCGCTTTTCGGGCAAAAAACGCTTGAGGAATAATTTCTCCGAAAATTACAATCAGCAGAGTGCTAAGAAGCCCGGCCACCAATCCACTCATTTTACTACCAAGAACCAGTGCAGTAGTTGAATTGACGGCCACATTACTAAATAAAATAGCCGTTAGCGTTAGATGGGTATTTTCGCGGAACTTTATGACGCGTTTTGCCTGCTTGTTCCCGGCTTTAACCTTGCGCTTCAGAACCGTAACGTCTAAAGACATAAGAGCAACATTTAACCCAGAACAAATACCAGAAAGGCTAACCAGGATTATTATTTGAATCAGTAAGAACAAAACGTCCATTTATTACGCACAATTGTAATTGTTATTGTGCTTTATGGCAACTTCTTTGAAATTATCCTTGACCCCATTGACACAGTGACATAGTCTGAGGGCAGGTATGATAAACAAGACTAAAGCAACAGCCAGCAAACTCTTAAACTTTGGCATTTTGAAGCGTAAACGTGATCTTACCGCCAAAGATGTCGAAAACGCCCGAAAACATATAGAGAATTACTGGGAGCATCTCATAAGATATAATCCAAAAGATGACGATAGTCTAATTGGATTACCTAAACCCTACCTTGTACCCGCTTACGATAAAGGTCACGAATTTGATTTTAACGAAATGTATTACTGGGATACTTACTTTATGGTGCAGGGCAAGTTCGGGAAGAATAATAAGCAAATTGTTATGGGTATGCTAGATAATTTAGTCTTTCTATTTAATAAGTACCGAATAATTCCCAATGCTTCTAGAACTTATCTGACAGGTAGATCTCAACCACCACTTTTAACTTCATTTATTTGGGAAGTCTACGACATATATGATCCAGGTATAAAATGGCTAAAAAGAATGATGAGTGTTGCAGAGGACGAATACCACACAGTATGGATGGGTAAGACTAAACCCAATGCCCGGCAGGTCTACCAGGGCTTGAGTAGAAATTACGATATAAATTATGTTGACGACCTAGCTGAAACCGAAAGCGGATGGGACATGACTACACGATTCAATCGCCATGCGCTTCAATACGTGCCGGTTGACTTAAATGCCTTGTTGTACAAGTACGAAAAAGATCTCGAAAAGTTCTATACATTAATAGGCAACGCAAATATAGCCTCGGCATGGAAAACCACAGCTGAACATCGCAAAAAAGTTATGAATAAACTCATGTGGAGCAACTTAAAGGGGCTTTATTATGACTATAACTTTACAAAGGAAAAACGAGGCACAGTTAGTTCCTTAGCAACCTATTATCCGATGTGGGCCGGCATGGTTACAGATTCACAAGCAGCTGATCTAGTTAAGGCGCTTCGCAGGTTTGAGAACAAGGGCGGGCTGGCAACCACAGACACACCACCACTTAACCAATATGTTCCAGGGAAAGTTCCAACACAGTGGGCCTACCCGAATGGCTGGGCACCACTACACTTTTTGGTTATTCAGGGTTTGGAAAGATATGGTTACCATGATGATGCTAAACGTATTGCAATGAAATGGCTACGAACGAACCTGGCCTGGTACAACCGACATCATGTTTTTATAGAAAAATATAACGTTGTTACTCCTGAAAAACCGCCCGTCATAGGTCTATATCCTTCGCAGACCGGATTTGGTTGGACTAATGCGATTTTTGAACGACTTTGTAGAGATTATATTGATGAAAAATGAAGAAACAGACGAAAAACCGTGTAAGGATAAATTAGTACTTGATAGCAAAAAAGAAGCCGAAAACATGGCAGTGGCTGTCGACTGGCAACGTGGCACACAACTAAAAGCCTACAAATGTCACCATTGCCATTTATGGCATCTATCTAGTAAATAGATTTTGTAATATAATTAGAGGAATGAAGCGCTACAACCAAGCAGCTATGACTAATATGCCCATCTGGGCTTAATAACTCTTCTCTAATTTTTTATTGACTATTAAACAAGGTAAAGTATAGATATGAACTATTATGTAACAACATCAATTCCGTATGTAAATGGTGATCCTCATATCGGGTTTGGTATGGAGCTTGTACAGGCCGATGTCTTGGCACGAGCAGCAAGACGTAGAGAAATGAAGGTTATATTTGCGACTGGTTCGGACGAGCATGGCGGAAAAATTTCTGAAAAGGCTGAAGAGCTAGGCATTGACACTAAATTATTTGCGGATCAAATGAGCCAAAAGTTCCGTGATCTTGGCAGTTTATTGAACATCAGCAATGATAGATTTGTCAGAACAACTGACTCCGGACACGAGCAGCGAGCTCAACTTATTTGGAAGGCACTAGAAAAAGATATTTATAAAGGCAAGTATAGTGGCTGGTATTGTACTGGTTGTGAAGCCTATGTAACGGACGCAACTGCTAAAGAAAATAAAGGTATATGTCCAAATCACCAGAAACCATATGAACGAATAGAAGAAGAAAACTACTTTTTTAAGTTAAGTGCATATGCGGATCAGATAGAAAAAGCCATTAAAGAAGAAACATTAAACATCATCCCAAAGCCTAGGCGAAACGAAGTTCTGGGAGTGCTTAAAGAAGGTCTAGAAGATATCAGTATTTCGCGTCCAAAAGATAAAATCACCTGGGGTATAACTGTTCCAGGCGACGATAAGCAAGTTATGTATGTGTGGTTCGAAGCACTTATGAACTATCTGACCGTTTTGGGATATCCTGAGCACCAAGATTTCAAAGATTTTTGGCCAGCCAGCGTGCAAGTTGTCGGTAAAGATATTATTAGGTTTCATGCTGCTATATGGCCGGGTATGCTGTTGGCTCTCGGCTTACCTCTGCCTAGCATTCTATATGTACATGGTTTCATAACAATCACTGGTCAAAAAATTAGTAAAAGTACCGGATTAGTTGTTCATCCGAAAGAAATAGTCGATAAATATAGCGCTGACGTATTTCGTTATTATTTCTTAAGACATATTCCTTCGGCAGGTGATGGCGATTTTAGCTGGGAAAAGTTAGAAGAAGCCTACAATAATGAATTGGCAAATGAGCTTGGTAACTGCGTTCAGCGTACATCCGCTATGATTCAGCAATATCAAAATGGAATCATCGGTAATATTACAGAAGCAACGCATGATGTAGCTCAATACTGGGATGCAATAGATAATTGTAAGTTCGATAAAGCCTTGGACATAGTTTGGGAGCAAGTCAGAGGACTAAATCAATACATAGACGAAACTAAACCTTGGACTATTAACAAACAGGGCGATATGGATCATCTTCGTGAAGTTTTAGCATACCAGGTTACATGTCTTCTTGAAGTCGCAGATTTATTGGAACCATTTATGCCTGAAACCTCAACCAAGATTAGACACGTATTCGAAGAAGGCGTAGTGCGTTCTATAGAAGGCACACTATTCCCTAGATTGGCTTAATCATGTTAGTTGATACTCATTGCCATGTTCATTTTGAAGACTATAAACTTGACCCTCATGAAGTGGTTCAAGATGCTGTCATTGCTGGAGTGGCCAAAATGATCTGTGTGGGTTGCACAGTCGAGGACAGTGAAAAAGGGATTGAGTTTGTGCAAAACAAGGATGGCTGCTGGGCAAGCATTGGGCTTCATCCTCACGAAGGTGCCGTCTATGCTGATAACAAAGATGCACTAGATAGGTTTGCAGGTTTGGTCACAAAACCAAAAGTGGTCGCTATAGGTGAAACAGGACTAGATTACTACTACAATCACTCGCCCAAACACCATCAAATAGCAATATTGGAGTTTCAGTTGGAGTTAGCTAGAAAGCATGATTTGCCAGTTATTTTTCATGTCCGCGAAGCGTTTGATGACTTTTGGCCAATCGTGGACAATTTCAAGAGTGTAAGAGGGGTAGTTCATAGTTTTACGGCTAATGTCAAAGAACTGGAGAATATACTTTCTCGCGGACTGCACGTCGGTCTAAATGGTATAATTACCTTCACAAAAGACGCAGATCAGTTAGAAATGGCCAAACAAGTACCGTTAGAAAAATTACTGCTAGAAACCGATGCTCCATTCTTGACTCCTAACCCCTTTCGTGGTACAATCTGTCAGCCTAAGCATGTGGTTGTTACGGCGGAGTTTTTAGCAAACTTGAGAGGAGAATCTTTCGAGCAGCTTTCTGCGGCTACAACCAATAATGCCGAGCAATTGTTTAATATCTAAAACACAAGGAATACATGGATCAACAAGCAGAAAGACTACATTTATCATCTGAAACACTTGGAGTTGCCCAAAATCGTATTGCAAGACTAAGGCAAGCCGAATCGGCTCTTCGAGGCATTAAGGTTGATATTCATGGAGTCGTACCAGAGGCAACGGCTGTCCATACAGCTGAATCTTACAGTAACGTTGTTCCAATAAATTCAAGCCTACAAACTGATACTCAACCCGAATTAGGTGTATTACGTAATGATAGCGTGCAAGCGGCCCAAGATGCCGTTGCAGCCGCTCATGCTTATGGAGATGCAGCTTAATGATCAAGAAATTTATGACTAACTACGCTGCTCAGAAGGCCGAAGAGCGCAAATTAGAGCTTGAACGACAGTTAATTCGTCATGAGGCGAAAATCGGTGGTCAAGTCTTTGGTGAAGTACCAAATGGACACCGCCGCGAATTCTTTTGCTTAGACGAGCACTCTTGGGTATGGCATGAAGAGTGGGTAGATCATAGTGGCAATAACTTGTCTATGACTACAAGGTATGATGTTCGACCTAGTGGTTTGATAAAAGTTCAAAACGGCCAATATCGACCAGTATCAGATGAAGAAACAAAAAGATTCAAAATTGCCACCGAGCGTTATTTCAAACGAGTTTACAACGAAATTTACGCTGGCGTTGTTTAGTAAGTTTGTCATTAGGATAGAATAAATCTATGGTCGGCCCAAATTATTTTGATTATGCAGCAGCAACTCCTCTAGACCCAAGGGCTCTAACTGTCATGGTCCCATATCTTGGAGATAATTTTTATAACCCTTCGGCTGGCTATTTGGCATCAAAGAGCGTGGCAAAGGAATTAAAGCAAGCCAGAAGTTCCATAGCGACCGTATTCGGGTGTAAACCAGTTGAAGTAATCTTCACTGCAGGTGGTACAGAGGCCAATAATTTAGCAATCGATGGGATTATGCAGCAGTTTCCGGGGTGCAATATCGTTACAAGCTCTATCGAACACGACTCGGTAATTGAGCCAGCAAGTAAGTATAGTCACACAACTATTAAATCAGATCAACTGGGCTACATTGACTTGGCAGATTTAGAAGCTCAGATTAATGATAAGACAGTTTTAGTTAGCGTAATGTATGCCAATAACGAAATCGGTACCATTCAGCCAATCAACGAGATTTCGGGTTTGGTTAGTGAGGTTCGTGCTAATAGGCTAAAAAGTAGCAATAAACTACCAATATTTCTACATACGGATGCTAGTCAGGCCGGCAATTATCTATCGTTAAAAATCAATAGTTTGGGCGTAGACATGATGACCGTAAATGGAGGCAAGATATATGGGCCCAAGCAATCTGGTGTTTTATATCTCAGAGCCGGTATTGAGTTAATGCCAATAATCATGGGTGGAGGTCAAGAAAAAGGGCTTAGGAGTGGTAGCGAAAATGTTGCAGCCTGCATAGGGCTTGCTAAGGCATTGGAGCTTGCTACAAAAATGCAAAAAGCCGAACTGTCGAGAATTAGAAAACTCAATAAACAACTAGCAAAAAATATAATTGATAACTTATCACAAGTTAAAATCAACGGTGGGAAAAAGCGTCTACCTAACATTATCCACTTAACTTTTACTGGCATAGATAACGAAATGCTTATGATGAGTTTGGATGAAGCAGGTTTTGAAGTAGCTGTTGGTTCGGCTTGCGCAGCGAGCAACGACAAACCATCTCATGTTCTACAGGCCATTGGCTTGAGTGAGGAACAGGCCCAATCAAGTATTAGAATCTCTATGGGAAGATTTACTACACCAGCTTCGGTGGATAATTTGGCAAGTGAGCTACAAAATAGCTTCAAGAGACTTGCAACCACCCGGTAGTGCGCTATACTGTTAAAGTATATAACTAATAATAATGTCAAAGACAAAAATAAAACAATTAATATCATGGCAGCGGTTATCAGCTATTTTAGCGCTGATTTTTTTGGTTTTACTTAGTAGCGGTAGTCTTTTATTCGCGCAGGCAGTGACACAAGGATTTGGCTCGGATACTGACCTCCAAAAAGGCATGGTAGTACAGTTAGTTAAAGAAGATACTTCAAAGGTTGAACCAGTAAACTTAGAAAGTATCGAACAGATGTATGGAGTGGTAGTAGATGCAAATGATGCACCAGTTACTCTTTCTAACGAAGGTAGGAAGATATTTGTAGCAACCGTGGGGCCGTTTGATGTTTTGGTTAGTAACCAGAATGGTCCGATTAGTCCTAGCGATTATCTAACTATTTCTTCGGTAGAAGGTGTAGCCATGAAGGCGGGCGATTCACAACCTATTGTGGTCGGTCGGGCTCTAGAAGGGTTTGACGGCAGTAGTGACGTTGTCGGTAGTACGTCAGTAACAGACAACCTAGGTGCTACAAAAGACGTAAAATTTGCAAGAATTAGTGCCGACATTAGTGTATCTAGGAATCCTCTATTAAGGGGCGAGACAGCCAACGTACCGGAATTTCTGAAAAAGGCTTCAGAAGCGGTTGCGGGAAAACCGGTGGCAGCTACTAGAATTTACCTAGCAGTATTTGTTTTTTTGGTGAGCACCATTGCGGCGGGAAGTTTACTCTATGCAGGGGTCAGAAACGGCTTAATATCCATAGGACGTAATCCTCTGAGCAAAAAATCAATCATTAGAGGAATGTTCCAAGTCATATTAACAGGATTAATAATTTTCATTACGGGGCTTTTTGCGGTATATTTATTACTAAAGCTTTAACATTTTATTAAGGGGTGGGTGATATCTAGTGGAAGCGTGGGCATTAGGATTAATATTGAGCAGTATACTAGCTGCAACGGTCGCATTTGTTTGGCTTGCGTCTAAATTAAGTGGTGGCAAAGCAGGCAAAAACTCCAACGATGCCTTTACCGAACAGGCAGAAAAAGATGTCGAGCATATCTTTAATGAAGAATTTCGTGAAGAACTTCGCAATAGAGGTAGATTACATTTCGAGAAGATTATTGGCGAAAACGCTATGTTCTTGCAACAAGATTTGCGCTTAACTACATCTCAGTTAAATGAGTATATGAAAACTGAAATTACTCGAAAACTTCAAGAAGAGTTTTCCAAATACGAAGAATCTATTACTGATGCTAAAGAGCTAGCGATAGATTCGATAAATAAAACCCAAGAAGCCATAGAGCAACAACGTAAGATGATGACCCAGCAGCTCAGCCAAGAGTTAGCTAATGAAAAAGCTCGTCTAGTAAAAAGATTCGAAGAAAACATGGCAGACATAGTTAATCACTACGTTTTGGCAGCCATTGGCGATCAGATTGACCTGAATGACCAATTAGAATTTATTCTGACAGATCTTGATGCCAATAAAGAAGCCATAATAAGAGATATTACTGATGGAGCAGGATAACTCCATACTGTCATTACCAACGGCCGTAACGGGTCGTATGGATGTTGGGCGATTGGCTCGTGAGGTCGAAGCATTAGATAACTTTTTAGAGCAAGCTAATGTCAGAAAGCCCGGCACCGCTATTCAAATGCCTAAAACTAGCAGAATATTAGATGAGATTCTAGAACACAACAAGATCAATGCCCTTGTCGATGCAGACAGGCAAAGATTGTTAAACTTCTTAATTACCGTTAGGGCCAAAGCACCGATTTTGCATATGAGTTTTAGCGCTGATCCCTCACCAATTTTTACTCAAAAGTTAGTAGTGTGGTTACGTGAAAACATTCATCCTTTGGTGCTGATTCAGATTGGGCTACAGCCCAATATTGGGGCAGGCTGTGTAATACGTTCAACAAATAAGTATTTTGATTTAAGTTTGCGTCAGCACTTTGCTAAACAACAGGAGCTGCTAATGCTTAAAATTCATGGCGCAACGTCCAGCGAGGTTCCGAAGTAATGGCTAGTGGCAACCAACATTTTGATAAACTTGTGGCTAACGGCAACCCCGTAGGTGAAGTCATTGCTGTAGATAATTTCTTACTACGAGTTCACGGTTTGCAACCCTGCAACATACACTCTCTGGTTATGTTTGAGGATGGGAGTAAGGGTTTTGTGCATCAGATAGCAAATGATCATGTGGTAATCCTTCACCTAGGTACCGACAAGCTACAAATAGGTATGGTAGCTGTCGTTCAGCACGAAGAGTTAGTTTGTAAAGTCGGGAAAGATTATATTGGTCGAGTTATTAGCGTTACTGGCGAACCACTTGACGGTAAGGGGCCGATTGCGGCCGACTCGGTCTGGGGAGTATTTAATACAGCTCCACCACTTTATGAGCGTAAATTACTAGATACTCAGCTAGAGAGTGGTGTTACAGCTATTGATGCACTATTCCCGGTTGTAAGGGGTCAAAGAATGGCCTTGCTTGGTGATAGTAAATCTGGCAAAAGCACCCTAGCAACACAGTTAACAATTAATCAGAAGAACACTGACCAAGTAGTGGTTTATGTATTGATTGCAAAACGAAGAAGTGACATCGATACTTTATTAACTAGACTGCAAGAGACGGAGTCTCTACAGAAAGCCATCGTGGTAGTTTCCACGATGTTTGAATCATTAATTATGAGTTATATTGCGCCTTATGTTGGCTGTGCAATGGCTGAGTACTTATGGCAAGTTTTGGGTCAAGACACGATAATTATCTACGATGACTTAACTACTCATGCTCATGCGTACCGAGAAGTAGCTCTAATGTCTGGAGTTAGCCCAGGGCGTGATTCATATCCTGGTGATATGTTTTTCGCTCATTCGAGCCTGCTAGAAAGAGCTGGGCGACTAGACAGAAATGGGGCCCACCTGACGAGTGTTCCTATTATTAATGCTGCAGGTGGTGACATCACAGCCTATCTACCAACAAATGTTATGTCAATTACAGACGGGCAGTGGATATTAGATATGGATATTTTCCGAAATGGTATCCGTCCAGCTGTCAATATGGGCTTATCAGTTACTCGTGTCGGTGGCGTTGGTCACAATAAACGACAGAAAGGACTGGCTGCAAAAACACTAAAAACTTTGGCACTATATCGGCAGGCAGAAGAGTTTTCTCACTTTGGATCTGAACTTGCTCTAGAATCAAAAAAGGCTCTGGAGACCGGTAAACATATATTCGAGCTTTTAACACAGTCCCCTTCAGATACTTACTCATTGATTGGCCAACAGCTTATGATGGATATTATTCTAAATCTCGAAGATGGAGTTGTGCTAGACATAAGTGCCATGAAGCTTAAGGTGGCAGAATTTGCCGCCAAGGTTGAAACTGATGAGCAATTCGACAAAGTACGCGATGAACTCAAGTCAGTCAGTCAGGTGGAATTAAAACGATGAAACGCCCTAATGAAATAGAAGTAGAAGAAAGAGCCATGGCTACTTTGGTTGAACTTACTGGAGTTTTCGAAGGTATTGCAAGTATGCGAATTGCTCAGATTAAAAACCAGGTACTACAGGCCACTATGTTTTTTGACGATTTATGGCACATATATTCTCAGCTTCGGGTGGACGGGCTTTTTAGATTTGGTAGAAGCCAGACGGATGTAGAAGTTATCGATAAAGAGCTATATATTGTTATTACAGCCGAGGGAGGGTTTAGTGGTGACATTGACCAAAAACTTATCCAATTGATGCTAAAAACATATGATAAAGAGAAAAACGCGATTATTGTTATTGGACATCATGGCGCAATACAGCTAGCACAGAGAGGTATTTCTTATGAAAAATACTTCAAATTACCCGTCAAGGACAAGAACATAAATGTAACACCAATCATCCGTGAGGTCCAAAAATACAAAACCACCATGGTTTACTACCAAGAGTATGTTTCGTTAATGGTTCAAGATGTTAAAAAGATTGAACTATCAGCAGTCGTAAAAGAACAAAGTAAGCTGACAACTGACAAAGAAGAAATAATCAGTGAATCAAACTATATTTTTGAACCAAGTACTTACGATGTAGTCGATCACCTAGAGCGGTCGATGATGCAGATATCAATAAGTCAATTAATACTTAATTCCAAGCTAGCTCAATACGCTTCAAGATTCAGGGCTATGTCGGCGTCTCACGAAAGGTCAGAAGAAGCCAAATCCGATCTTCACATGGAATACAACCGAGCCCGACGGGGTATTAAGGACCAGCGTCTCAAAGAGATTATTAACGGTCTTAGAAAAGCAAAGGCAGAATTATGAGTAATGGCGTAATTGTTTCTATCAAAGACCTTATTGTCAGAGCCCAATTCGACGAAGGATCACCAAGAATTGGTGAGCTAGTTGTAGTCGACAATGGTCACGAAACCAAACTGCTAGTAGACCACCTCGAACCTGGGGGCATTGCCATGTGTCTTAACGTTCGTTCTGATCGTAGAATTCAAAAAGGTATGCCTGTACTAAGAACAGGTAAGGGTATAGAAGTGCCTACCGGTGATAAAACCATTGGGCGAATATTGGATGCATTGGGTGGCTCACTTGATGGACAACCCGAAATTACCGGTGATGACATCGTATACAAAGACATTATGAAATTACCAGAGCGTTCAACCGATTTTTCAGTGTCAAAACCAGAAATTCTAGAAACAGGTATCAAGGTCATAGACTTCTTTACTCCATTTGTAAAAGGAAGAAAAATTGGGATTATTGGCGGTGCAGGTGTCGGTAAGACGGTACTCACCATGGAGCTTATTAATAACATTGCCAAAAGTGGCAGCGGTCTTTCATTCTTTGCAGGTATTGGTGAGCGTATTCGTGAGGGTCATGAACTGTGGGACACATTACGTGAAAACGATCTACTTAAAAATACCTGTATGTTTTTCGGACAAATGAATGAAAATCCAGTACAAAGGTCGTTAGTAGCTGTTTCTGCTGTTGCTTTGGCCGAATATTTTCGTGATGAGCGCGGAAAAGACATTTTATTTTTCGCAGATAACATGTATCGATTCATACAAGCCCGCAACGAACTAGCTACAATTTTGGATCAAGTTCCAAACGAAGGTGGCTACGAACCAACAATATTCTCAGACATAAAAGTACTTCAAGATAGGCTTAGTTCTAACGAAAAAGGCTCAATTACTTCAGTACAGACTATTTACGTGCCAGCAGACGACCTTTCTGACCCGGCTGTGCAGCTAATTCAGCATGAATTGGACTCCACAGTTGTACTTTCACGTAAAGTTGCTGAGCAGGGTGTTAGGCCTGCTGTTGATCTAAACCAGACTAGCTCGTCTTTACTTACACCAGACATAGTAGGCGATAGGCATTATTTACTTAGTGTCCAGGTTCTAGCAATGCTTCAGAAGTATGAATCACTGAAGGGTATTATTGCGATTATTGGTGAAAACGAATTATCACCTTCTGACAGAGCAGACTATGCCAAGGCTAAGAAACTAATTGAGAATTTCACACAAAATATGAATGTTATGGAAAAACATAATGGTATCCCAGGAGATTTCTTTACTAGAGAACAAACCTTACAAAGTATAGAGGAAATAATCGCATAACGTATGATTGAATAGTATGGCAGACGAAGTAGTCCCACCAGCAGCCCAAGACAGTAAACCAGCAATCAAAGAAAAGGTTGATACGGGTGATTCAGATCACATGCACATTAAAGTTTACGCTCCGTTCAAGGTTTATTTTGATGGAATTGCAACCAGCATTTCAGCCGCAAACGATACGGGGCCCTTTGATATATTGCCGGGGCACCACAACTTCATGACTTTAATAAGCCAAGGCGAGGTAATTGTCCGAACAGACAAAGGCGAAGAAAAGTTTAAAATATCTCACGGTATTATGCATGTAAAAGCCGATGACGTTGTAGTCTTTCTAGACGTTTAAGGATCTATTCAATTACGATGTAGTCAAAGCTAAATGAAGTTCCTGGAGACGCAGGATTAATAGTGCATATACTAAATCCACTACTGGATCGGTCAATGTAATAGCCAAGCCCAGCAGCCGCGCCGCCTACGGGCGTCACAACAACATGTGGTGTGGAATTAAAACCATTAGTAAATGAAATAGCCACGAAACAACCAGCACTTGGTCCACCACCGATGTTAATATTGACCGTACCTGCTGTATCTGTACCGCTATTAGATGCCGTTCCACCAGAACCTAGCGCTGCACCATTGGATTTTCCGGGGGTGCCACCACCAGCATCAATGTGCCGACTGAATTGTAAATCGCCACTAATTTGTAAACTTCCTGTCGAAACTACTGGGGCTGAAATACCACCACCGAATGATCCGCCACCAGAAACAGTCAGATTTTTCTCGACAGTTAATTGGCCTTGAACACTTACATCGCCAGATACAGATAATTTGTTAGCTTGAATTTGATCAAAGCTACCTTGGCCAGATACCGTAATTCCTGGCAGGCTCAATGTTCCACCTACTTTAATTGTGCCTGCTACATCAATACTATCGCGGAACAGAGCTTTACCAGTAAATATAGTATTGGATTCTATATTTAACGTTTGTTTTGGATCTCCAACTTTTGTAGCACTGTTACTGAGCTCTTGTATCTGTTCTTGAGTTAGCGACTGCGTGTCGATTGTTGTAGTAGTTTCGACTTTTTTATTACGCTGAATGCCTACGAACACTATCCCGGCTGTTAAGACCAGTATTAAAATAAACAAAAGCAAGTAAATGTTTATATGCGAAACTAAACCTTGAATTCGTTTACCAAAACTTACTTTTGGTTTTTCAGGTTTCTTATCACTGCCATCTCCGGGTTTGTTCGTATTTTCTACTACTGTATCCGGATCTTCTAGTGAATCTAACTCGTTACTTTCTTTCTGTTCATTCTCCATAAATACTTCAAAGCTTATGCTTTACTGATATATATCATACTATGTATCTCTGAAAAACATAACCAAATTGTATTTAAATAACTAATTTGTGATAATAATTATGTTATGGATGCTTAAATCCAAGGGTTGCTATGTCTAATAAATACAAAATCGGAGTAAACCACGCTAGACAAAGGCGGTTTCTTCGCTCCGCCCGTGTGTTTATCATCATAGTAATTGTTTTACTTCTTATTGCAGGCTTATTTATTTTGATTGATGCAATATTGCAAAACCGAAAGGCAAACACGCCGTCCGAAGCTACCACGCCTGTGTCATCTTCCATCGCGCCAAGTATAGAAATATTCACTTCTCCTTACTTTCAGTTTCAAACTGATAAGAATTGGCGTTTTATTGCCAACGAGTCCACAGGCACTAAGTTTGTGTACCGTCGTGGTACAGATAATTTAGTTAGCGGCGACATGACAGTATATATTAATTCAGGCCCTGCTGATACTCAAGCAACCAGAGTATTGCCCGTCACCCTTCAGTCAGACCCCAACAAGCTTAAAGCAAGTTTTGTTTCGGAACATTGTAGCAAAAACCTGGCCAAAGAGATCAGAGATACAACAGGCGAAATAACACTTACATTAAATTCTGTTAGATTTTTATGTGACGCTGACGGCACAAACTACACCATAATCGTTGGGTTAGAAAACGGTACTTTTTCCATGAATTTCAAACGACCAGACGGAACCAATGCCACCTACATTGTCTTTTTTAGAGACCTTCGATTTTCAGCGGAACCATCCGAATTCGAAACAATAATGAATTCATTTCAAATTCGCTAGCAACAAAATAATTATCTTTATGCTAATATTTATAAGATGAGAATAAAAGCTCTTTGGTTGTTGATATTTGCGTTTATATTCACTGTTAGTGGCACCACTGTGCTAGCTCAACAATCATCCTCTACAAACTACCGGGTTGATGAAACATTTTTTGGTTCTGGAGGTGAACTAGATGCAAGCAGTGCGACATATCGAGCCCAGCAATCAGCTGGCGGCCTAGGCGTTGGCTATACCTCAAGTACGAGTTACGACGTAAATGGAGGTTTTCTAACTCAAAACAATGCTTACCTGGAAATGTCAGTAGAAAACGTAACCGTTGATTTTGGAACTCTTTCCCCCTCCAGTACTTCATCGGGTGCCGCACAAGGCGGCGTATGCAACTGCTCGTTCATCGTCAGAACATATGTGTCATCACAATACGTTGTCTATTCAATAAGTGATCCACCTACTAATGAAAGTGGTGACATACTGACGGCCAAGTCAGTACAGGGGTTACCGTCAGTTGATCAAAATGTAGAAGAATTTGGCATGAATGTGGTTGCAAATACAACTCCGGCAATAGGAGCTGACCCTACTAATTATCCGGATAATACTTTTGCAGATGGACAAGCTGGCTCGGGGTATGAAATAACCGATCAGTTCAAATATGCCAAGGATGATATTATCGCCAGGTCGCAAGCGTCAGCCGGTAACCCTGCAACCGGTAGAACCGATTACACGATCTCCTACATTGCCAAGATCAATAACATTACCGCCGCTGGTCTGTATACAATGAACCAAACTCTAGTGACTGTACCTACTTACTAATTATCCACTCCCTGTGGATAAACATAAGTGTAATTAGTTGCTTATGGTTACGAATAATGGTATAAATCTAAGGCAATCAACCAAAACAAAAAACAATTTAAAAAGGAGAATATATTATGAAGCAAACTCTTCATAGGCTTGACTATAGGAAAAGTATGTCCAGAATGTTGCAAATTGCAGCAGCCGGAATGTTACTGACCGCAAGTATTGCCCAAATTATTGGGTTTCAAAGTGCCGAAGCAGCACAGATGGGGTCACGCAAGGTCACAATCAGTGATTCTGAAATAAGCGCCACAGGCGTAGACTATACCTTCACCTTCACTACAGCTACATCAGCTGCTATTCAAGGTGTAAGGTTACAGTTTTGTGACACACCACTAGGTACATGTAACGCTGTTTCAGGCGTGTCTGTAGCTACTGCTGACGCAACCGCTGCCACACAGACCTGGACTAATGCAGGTGACATAGATGACAACGGTAGCTTAGACGAAGGTGACTGTACAGAAGCAACTAACTCTGCATTTGAAATATGCTTAGAGCGAGCAAACGCAACTGCCGAAGCCGCAGCCTCTAAAGTATTTACACTAAATACAGTAACTAACGCAGACGCTCAAGACACAGTATATGTACGTATCGCTACTTATAGTGATACAGCATTTGCTACTTTAGTCGACAGCGGTATCGTTGCAGCCGCAATGGTTCGACAACTAACAGTTAATGGCCGCGTTCAGGAACGTCTAGAATTCTGTGTATCAGCAATCGATGACGCTGCTGCACTGCCAGCAAACTGTACTGCAATGGGTTCAAACACCACTATAGACTTAGGTGTAATCGATAATTCATCGGTTAAAATAGCACCGCAAAACGATGCTACTCCAAGTGACGGAGCAAACGATGACTATGGCATAGCCATGATTAACACCAACGCTTCTAGTGGCGTAGTGCTAACCTACTTCCCAGAAGCTGCCGCTACAGGAACAAACGAACTGCGATCTTTCCGTGTTACAGGTGCTACATGTAATGTTTCCGGTACTGACGTAACTGACCAGTGTTTCCAAGACGCAACACCTAACAACACTGCAGATGTTTTCGCAGCTGGAACAGAACGATTTGGAATGGTAGTCCCATGTGTTGACAATACACAAGGTACAACCACTAACCTTACTACAGTTCCTACAGCCTATAACGGTGACGACAACGACGTAACTTTTGCTGGTGACTGTGAGAACGAAGCAGAAACAGAATTTGCTTGGAATGATTCAGCTACAGCTGCAACGCTAGCTAGCTCATCAAACGTTGTTGACGACGAAATAGTTAAGCTACGATTCGCAGCTACAGCTAGCGCAACGACACCAACAGGTTCATACACAGTAACTACTACTTATATTGCTACACCTACTTTCTAAGTAAACGTAGAAACAAAAGCAATAAACTAGTACAATTACAAGCATATGCGAGGGCCGACAAACAAATACTGGTTACGATATGCAACAATGACGCTACTTATAATAGTAGCGTCATTTGTTAATTTATTAATTCCACTGAAGGCAGGCGCTGCTGAGTTAACTAGTAGATCAATAGTCGTAGCTTCAAGTGTTTCCAGCGCATTAACTAATCACAGATATAACTTCAGAGTTAACGGCGCGATTACTATCGGGTCGTTAGAGATCGAGTACTGTACAAATACACCCTTAATTGGAGCACCTTGTGTCGCACCTGCAGGCTTTAGCTTAGTTTCATCATCTATGGGGGCACAAACAGGTTTAACAGGTTTTTCTATACATCCAAGTACCACAACGAATAGGCTTATTCTTGGCAGAACTCCGTCGGGGGTTGTGCCGCCGACCACAGCTGCGATTACAGTTAATAGTATCAATAACCCCAGTACACCAAATCAAGCAGTATTTGTTCGCATAAGTACATTCGCCACTAATAATGCTACTGGGATTAGGGGTGATAACGGATCTGTTGTCTTCGCCACTACCAGGTCATTAAATGTTAGCGGCTTTGTACCACCGTATTTAACATTTTGTGTCGGCAATACTGTGGCAGCAGATTGTTCCAGCGCGACTGGTAACTATCTGGATTTTGGTGAACTTACAAACCTAACCACCAGAACAGTTACCAGTCAATTTGCTGCGGCAACGAATGATAATACTGGCTATGTCGCAACCGTATCGGGACTTACTTTGATTTCAGGAAATAATATAATCCCTGGGCTAGTAACACCTACAGTGAGTTTACCCGGAACATCACAGTTTGGTATTAATTTGCGTGCCAATTCGTCGCCTGTCGTTGGTACTGACAAAACAGGCGTTGGTACAGGAGTTCCAGCTGCTGCATTCAATACACCCAATAACTATGCTTTTCAGAATGGTAATATTGTAAGTTCACCAAAATCTACGGATTTTAACGTTTTTACGGTAACCTATATTGCTAATGTAGCCCCAAATCAGCCACCAGGTATCTATATATCAACATTTACCTTTATTGCAACGGTGTCATTTTAACATTTACATAGTCTGATATATTGCTTATACTTGATACCAATAGACTTAAGGAGGGAATGCATTAATGGTTAATATTAAACGTATAATATCGGGTGTACTTATGGTAGCTTTGCTAGCTATAGCACCATTATCGGTGGGGATCGCACAGGAAGAAAAAGGCGGTAGTGGTTTACAGATCACTCCTACTAGGACAGAAATGTCTCTGCTCCCAGGTGAACAAAAAGATTTTGATATTACTGTCAAAAATATCACCCAAGGTACTATTCAGGTAAAATCTTTCTTTAACGATTTTGAATCTGATGGAGTAACTGGGGATCCGCAAATAGTTATAGATCCAAACCGACAAGTTCCTAACTCCATGAAGGACTATATTAAAGGTATTGATGATTTTACTTTAGAAAAAGGTGCTTCGAAATCGGTTAACTTGACAGTAGACTTGCCACCAGACACTAGCCCTGGAGGGTACTATGGTGTTGTCAGGTTCGCTGCCTTCCCAGAAGGAGCAGACACGAGTGGAGAAACTCAAGTATCTCTAAATGCTAGCGTGGCTTCTCTTCTGTTGGTAGAAGCATCCGGTGATATAACTGAACAGATCCAGATAACTAGTATTAAGAATTGTAATTTAAGTGATGAAGAGGGTTCTAAAACTAATGCTAAGTGTGAAAGTTCTGGTGGGCTATTCTTCGGTACAGGACCAAATTACACAAGCATAGCAATCGATAATAAAGGCAATAGTTTCTCTCGACCATTTGGCAGGGTTGCGGTTACGCGTGGTGGTACAGAAGTTTATGCTTACGAGCTAAACAATAAAGAACCCCGTGGTGCCATTTTGCCAAATTCATCTCGTATATTTACTGACAAGATTGAAAATGTCGATAAGTTGGGCAGGTACACTGTTACTACCAACATTTCTCATGGTCAAGGTGGCGAGGTAATAACCCAAACCGCTAGCTTCTGGTATATCCCTACCTGGGCATTACTGGTTGGAGTCGGACTATTAATAGCATTAATAGTATTGGTATTTACTATCTATAAAAAGATGGGCAAAAAACGTAAATCGCGAAAATAAAAGCAAGGGATAATTAATTCACACCCAACTGGTTAATTATCAGTTGGGTGTGTTAATATAACATAAGCATGAACACCTCTGTTAATAGGCAAAAATCGAAAATTATAACTGCTATTCTTTTAGCCACGATCGTGGCTATCACGAGTATGATAATTAGTTCACAAGTGGTAAACGCTCAAACATCTCAATCTGGTTCTATTGGTATAGAAGGTACAATATCTTCGCCACCACCAACACAGGGTGCCACGATTAGTCTACCAACTAATGGCCAGGCTTTTACAACCATACCCGTCAATGTGTCTGGGTTATGTCCAAATGATCTACTAGTCAAAGTTTTTAAAAACAATGTATTTGCCGGTGCCGTGCAGTGTACCAACGGCAGTTATTCTATAGTCATTGATCTATTTCCGGGTACAAATGAATTGGTTGCTAGGGTATATGATGCCCTAGATCAGCCTGGACCAGACTCAAACGTAGTCACTGTCACATTTCGTGATAATCGCCAAGGAGCGGCCTCTAGGGTTACTCTAACTAGCAATTATGCCAAGCGTGGAGCTAACCCAGGCGAAGATCTGGTTTGGCCAATCATATTATCTGGAGGTATCGGCCCATATGCCATTAGTGTAGATTGGGGTGATGGCTCAACGCCAGATCTGATTAGTCAAGAATATCCGGGCGTGTTTAATATTACCCACAAATACGATTCACCAGGTATTTACAATATGATTATCAAAGCCACTGATAAAGACGGTGGAACTGCATATTTGCAACTAGTTGGTATTGCTAACGGACCGCTTAGCCAAGAAAATGGTACAGGTGGGTCTGGAAGCGGCTCTGGAGGGGATGGCAGTGACTCAGGTGGCACCAAAACCAAAATCCTTTGGCAGCCTGCGGCTCTGACTATTCCATTCGTAATATCTACTTTTTGGCTTGGCAAGAAGTATGAACTAAGAGTGCTGCGCAAAAAGATCGAACGTGGCGATCGACCTTTCTAACAAACATTGATATAATTAGATAAATATGGCAAAAAAAGTTTATGTTGGGCTGAGTGGTGGCGTAGACAGTTCAGTCACCGCTGCACTTCTAAAAGAGCAGGGTTACGATGTAACTGGTGTTTATATGAAGAACTGGAGTCAGGATTTGCCTGGCTTTGAATGCCCCTGGAAAGAAGATTATCAAGATGCCAAGCGTGTAGCCGTACAGTTGGGAATATCCTTCAAAATGTACGATTTTGAAAAAGAATATCGCAAAGAAGTCGTCGACTACATGATTGCCGAATACAAAGCAGGCAACACGCCCAATCCCGATATTATGTGCAACCAGGAAGTGAAGTTCAAATTATTCCTAAATACCGCGCTCAGCGATGGGGCTGACATGATTGCCACTGGCCACTACGCCAAACTAAGTAATGGCAAAATGTACATGGCTGATAATCTAGACAAAGACCAAACGTACTTTTTGTACCGTGTAACCGAAGACGCGCTCAAAAAGAGCCTGATGCCCCTAGGAGAATTCAAAACCAAAGACGAAGTTCGAGCCATTGCCAAGAAATTAGGTCTAGTAACTGCTGATAAAAAGGATAGCCAGGGTATATGCTTTGTCGGTAAGGTTGGGATCCGCGAATTCTTAGAACAATATGTCGAGGCAAAAACAGGCAAAATTATTGATCAGAATGGCTTAACGATGGGGCAACACGACGGTGCAATATTCTACACTATTGGGCAGAGACATGGCCTAGACGTCGGCGGCGGTCTGCCATATTACGTATCTGGCAAGAATATGAAAAAGAACGAAATTCACGTCACGACTAATCTAGACGATAAGAATCTCTGGCGCAGACAGCTAAAACTCACCAGTATACACATAATTAATGATAAGAAGATATTCAACACGTTAACCCTTAACAAGTTAAGTGTCCGAACCAGGTACAGGGCACCGCTTATTTCTTGTAATTTTGATCTAAAAACTGGCGTTGTAGATCTTAAAGACGAAATTCGGGCTGTTACGGCTGGACAATCAGCAGTATTTTACCTAGATGGCCAGTGCCTTGGTGGCGGAATTATAGTTTAATAATAAGCAATAATTAATTCAAATACAGAGAATATAAAATTGGTATCAGTGTTATAATTCGACAAATGATAACAGAAGAAATCATCAAACTTCATAAAAAATATGCTTCTAATGACGACGACTTTGAAGCGGTATATACTCACTGCCAGATTGTGGCAGAAATAGCCGAATGGTGCGTGGGTAATATCAACGAAAAGGTTGACGTAGAACTACTAAAAACAGCCGCCCTGCTGCACGATATTGGTTCCTACCCGTTCCTAGCTGCTTGGGAAGTCAGAGATGATTACAGAAAATTCTATGCTTTACATGCCTTTCTTGGTTCAAAAATATTAGAGGATGAGGGCTATGATAAAAAAATTTGTACCATGGTGCAAAATCACGTACTTATGGGGCTCACAAAAGATGAAATTAACAAGATTGATTTTCGGATGCCAGTAATTAACCTTGAGGCTGATTCAATAGAAGGACGGCTGCTTTGTTATGCCGATAGGTTCCATTCCAAAAAACCAGTATTTAATTCGTTCAAAAATTTTCATAATAATCTAACAAAAACTTTACCCAAACAGGCAGACAAGTTTATGAATTGGTCGACAGAATTTGGCCTGCCAGATATCGAAGCGCTGGCTAAGAAATACAACCATCCTATCAGATAACATGATACAATCTATCAGATGAATGCACAGGAAATTAGGAAGGCTTATCTAAAGTTCTTTGAAGAGCGTGGTCACACAATTGTTCCGCGGGCTCTTCTGGTACCTTATAACGATCCTACAACACTATTTACTGGTTCTGGTATGCAACCAATGATTCCGTATCTTTTAGGTGAAAAACACCAAAATGGTACACGTATTACTGATAGCCAGACTTGTTTGCGCGTTCAAGACATTGAGGAAGTAGGCGATAACCGACACGATACTTTGTTTGAGATGTTGGGCAACTGGTCTCTCGGCGACTATTTTAAAGCCGAACAGTTACCGTGGTTTTTTGAATTCTTAACAGATATTGTCGGTCTCGACCCTAAAAGGCTATATGTCACTTGTTTTATTGGTGATGAAGCCAACGATATCCCAAGAGATAGTGAAAGTGCCGATATTCTAGAGAGACTATTTGCCGGCAAAGGTATTAAGGCTAAGCGAGCTGACATTGGGTCAGAAGCTGATGGCCATAAACGTGGCATGAAGCAGGGCGAACGCATTTTCTTTTATGATGATAGTAAAAACTGGTGGTGGAGAGGCAGTCTCATTGCTAACATGCCAGCCGGTGAGCCGGGCGGTGGTACCAGTGAGGTGTTTTATGAATTTGACTTTGTGCCACACGATACGAAATACGGTGTAAACTGTCATCCTAACTGTGATTGTGGCCGTTTTATCGAAGTTGGTAATAGCGTATTTATGGAATATGTTAAAACAGATAGTGGACTAGCGAAACTGCCCAAACGGAACGTGGATTTTGGTGGTGGGCTAGAACGCATTGCTCAGGCTGCCATAAATAGCCCAGATATCTTTAAGATTAGTATTATGTGGCCAATTGTCGAAGAACTAGAAAGATTAAGTGGCAAAGAATATGATAGTCATACGACGGCCATGCGTATCATAGCTGATCATATTCGTAGTGCAGCTTTTTTGGCTGTTGATGGCGTTGTGCCAAGCAACAAAGAACAAGGCTATGTAATGCGTAGACTTATGCGCAGAGCGATTCGTTTTGCGCTTGAACTTGGCGTCGAACAAAACCTCTGTGAAAACCTAGTGCCGATTGTTGCGGATATGTATGCTGATGATTACCCAGAAGTAAAAGCAAAACGCCAAGATATAATCGATATACTCATCAAGGAAGAAAAAATATTTCGTCAAACTTTGCGCAAGGGAGTAAAAGAGCTTCAGAAGATGGCCAATAAAAGGACGTTAGACGGTGGTGGAATTTTTATGCTTTATGACACATATGGCTTCCCTGTTGAATTGAGTGTCGAAGAAGCTTATACATTGGGCTATGAAGTTTCGGAACGTTGGCGCGAGGAGTTTGAAGTAAAAATGGCCGAACAGAGAGAACGATCACAAACAGCAACAAAAGGAACATTTAAAGGTGGGTTGGGTGGCCAAAAAGAAATTCATAAGAAATATCACACATCAACCCATTTGATGTATCAGGCGTTACGTGACGTACTTGGTGATCATGTTACTCAAAGGGGTAGCAATATTACTGAAGAGCGACTCAGATTTGACTTTAGCCATCCTGAAAAAGTTAACCCAGATCAGATTAAACAAGTAGAAGATATTGTTAACGAACAAATTGCCAAAGACCTTAAGGTATCATGGGCAGAGTATCCAACCGAGGAAGCAACTGGAAAACTCGGTGCACTTGGGCAGTTCGGTGATCGATACGGCGATACCGTAAAAGTTTACAAGATGATTGCTGATGATACCGACAAGCCATTTAGCTTTGAAATATGCGGCGGACCACATGTCGATCATTCTTTACAACTATTTGAAGACAACAAAAAATTCAAAATAATAAAAGAAGAAGCCAGCTCAGCAGGAATACGCCGTATAAAGGCAGTATTGCAATAGGTTATAATTCTGTTAATATAGTTCACTGAACTTAACGGAGGTAGTGCATTGGATATATTGGAAGTTTTTCTATCAGGATCAGCTGAACCGTTTCGTGCTGAAGTTATTATCCATAGAAGTGAGAATTTTAATGATGCAAAAGTTGCCATAGGCGGCAAGCCAATTGAAGCAGTTATGGGTCATTTTGCTGTCGAACTAGATCAGCAAGGAGTTAGAAGAATAGAAGACCATGGACAAATAAGAATAACCGATAGAAGGGTATTGGATTAATAGAGGTGATACGTGGTACAATACGTACCGATTATGCTAAAGAAAATTAAGGGATTGCGAACTAAAAAATCTGGTTCTAAGGGCACATACATTGTTGGGCTTGATATTGGGACAGAATATGTAAAGGCCTTAATTTCTGAAGTAAAAGAAGACGGCGTAGAGATTATAGGCGTCGGTAGGGCTCATCAGGCATACAACGATATGCAGGCAGGAGCTATTTCTGACATTGGTGCAGTTGTTGCTAATTGCGACAAAGCACTAAGTGAAGCCGAAGAAAAAGCCGGACTAAGTGTCAGGACTGCGATTATTGGAATTGCTGGGGAACTTGTAAAAGGCACGACAATCACCGTAAAGGCCCATCGTAAAAACCCCAACAAAGAACTGGATCTTGCCGAAATTGAGCAGATAATCAAACTAGTACAAGAGCGCGCCCAGGCAAAAGCTAAGAAGCAAATTATTATGGAACTTGGTGGAAAAGATCTAGAGATTCGACTAATAAACAGTGCGTTAGTTAGTATTGTAATTGACGGCTACCCAGTTACAAATCCAATTGGTTTTCAAGGTAAAGAGGTGATAGTTCAGCTTTATACAGCTTTTGCACCATTGATTCATATAGGGGCAATTGAGCGAACAGCTCAAGAACTTGACCTTGACTTGTTGGCTGTAGCAGCTGAACCTTTTGCTGTGGCTAGGTCTGTAATTGGCGATGACCAAAACGCTACTATGAGCGCGATCTTGATGGATGTAGGTGGTGGAACCACAGACATTGCAGTAATAAATGATGGTGGCGTACAAGGTACCAAGATGTTTGGTATAGGGGGAAGAGCCTATACAAGATCTGTCGAACGAGCCATGGATATAACTTACGATGAAGCCGAAGACTTAAAAATAGGTCTTAGCACCAACAAGATTTCTAAACCAGATAGAGTAAAAACTGAAGTTGCTTTATCTAGAACCGCTAATATTTGGGTAAGTGGGGTTGAGCTTGCTTTGGACGAATTCCCGCAATTAGATCATTTGCCGAACAAAATATATCTATGTGGGGGTGGATCAAGTTTGGATATATTGTTCGATGAACTTACAAAGTCTAGTTGGTATAAGAACCTACCATTTACCAAGAAGCCTATTATAGAGCACATCCATCCCGAACAAGTTGAAGGAATTGTTGACAAAACTGGGGATGTAAATGACCATACCTTTATAACCGCAATGGGCCTGTTGCGCGTTGGTGTTGACACTTTGCAGCAACAGGATAATAAGGCCACAAATTCAATTAAGCAGAAAATCGACAGGATGTTAAAGGTATGAGCGACCAAAAAGAGACAATATACATCGATATAGATGATGAGATAACATCTATTATTGACAAGGTAACTACTTCAAAAAAGAAAGTTGTGGCTCTAGTGTTGCCAAAGCGAGCTACAGTTATGCAGAGTGTGGTGAATATGCGCCTTTTGAAGCGTGCTAGTGAAGAAGCCAGCAAGAGCTTTGTTCTAATCACATCTGAGGCCAGCGTCTTGCCTTTGGCTGGAGCTGTGGGGGTTTATACTGCTAAAACCTTGCAGAGTAAGCCAACGATCCCAGACGGCGATGAAACGGAAGAAGCAGAAGAAGAAATTGGCGAAGAAGAACCAGATGTTGATAATGCCAAAACAGTTGGTGAACTGGCAGGTGTGGCAGCGGTTGCAGCCGTGGTTGATGAAGATGAAACCATAGAAGTAGACAATGAGACAAAAGAAGATGGAAGTGATGACACCGAGTCAAACTCAGATAAGTCAAAAAACAAAAAACTCAAAATTCCTAACTTTGACTCGTTTAGAAATAAGTTATTCTTGGGTATCGGTATTGTATTATTGCTTGCAATTGGTTGGTATGTGGCATTTTATGTAATGCCTAAGGCTACGATAGCTATTAAAACGAATGCTACTACTAACTCTGTTGATATAACTTTTGTTGCCGATCCAAAAGTTTCTGATTTAGATAAAGAAAACAAGATTGTACCAGCAAAGGTTCAGAAATTAGATAAAACTAAAACCGAAAAATCATCAACTACTGGGGAGAAAAACTTAGGAGAAAAAGCAACTGGCAAGGCAACAATGAAACTCACAACAGACTGCATCACCCCTCTTACAGACGTACCGGCTGGGACAACGATTAGCTCTGGCAATCAGGGCTTCATTACCCAGAAAAAAGCGAGTTTTACGCCACCTCCAGCTCCAGACGGTAACGGTAATTGTATATTTACAAGTAACGAAGTTGGTGTCACGGCAGCAGCTGGTGGTGGTGAATACAACCTGAGTGGTAGAGTCTATACTGTTGCTGGCTTCGGTTCAGTAGTCGCAAATGGCTCTAATATGTCGGGCGGGACTGACAAAATTGTCAAAATCGTTAACCAGCAAGACGTGGATGGTGCCAAAAATAAAGCCCTGGAAGGAAACGTGGATGAGGTAAAAGCAGAACTATCCAAATCACTAGAGGCCGAAGGTTATTTACCAATCCCAGAAACATTTAATAATACTGAGCCAGTAATTACGTCAACACCAAATGTAGGCGATGAAGCTAACGAGGTATCGGTCACGGTAGTTACAAGCTATTCTATGGTTGGAGCGAAGAATGATGATCTTAAAACAGTAGTAGATGAAGAGGCTAAAAAGACTATCGATACTAACAATCAATCAATTACGGACTACGGGTTGGATGCGGCAGTTTACCAGGTTTATGAGGTTAAGCCGGACGGTGAAACAAGAATTAACTTTAAAACTAACATTACTACCGGAACTCAACTGAACGCAGATCAGATCAAAGAACAATCAGCTGGTAAAAAACGGGGAGAAGTTCAAGAACAGATTAAATCAGTCTCAGGTGTAGTAGATGTAGAGGTTATATATAAACCATTTTGGGTGACCAAAACCACGAAGAATGTTAATAAAATCACGGTAATCATCGAAAATGAAGGAAACTAACATAATTGCACTGGATGTGGGTACGAAGAGGGTTGGTGTTGCTCGGGCGAGTTCTGTAGCTAGGTTTCCCGGCCCACTTACAACCCTTAATAACGATGACAACTTTTGGCGTAATCTAGCTAAATTGTTGGATGAGGAGAATGTCACGCATATTGTGGTCGGGCTACCCCGGAATCTACAAGGAGATCATACCGACCAAACCAGTTATACTGAAAATTTTGTTAACGAACTAACTTCTAAGGTAAAAATCCCAATTACAATTCAAGACGAAGCTGTTACTTCTATAAAAGCTGAAGAGGAACTAAATGCCAAAGGTAAAAATTATACTAAAGCCGACATAGATGCATTGGCTGCAACCTATATATTAGAAGATTATTTGGCTTCGCAAAAGAGTTAACCATGTTTAAGAAGTACAAATCCTACAGAAAAAAATCCGTCCAGCCCAAGTTAATTGGGATAGCTGCGATTATTGTATTGATTATAGCTATTACAGGGGTGTTTATGATCAGAAAGTCATATAATGATAACTTAAAGCCAGTTAGTGCATCACAAAATACACAGCTTGTAACAATTCCTTTGGGGTCAACAGTCAAAGAAGTCGGCGAAACTTTAGAAAAGGCTGGGGTCATAAGGTCGGGATGGGCTTTCGAGTGGTATATACGTAACAATAACTTGAGAAATGACATCCAGGCCGGTACATATTACCTGCGACCTAATCAGCATGTCGAGGAAATAACTAACATTATTACTCAAGGCAAAGTTGCAACTGATCTTGTAACAATCTTGCCAGGTCAGAGGCTGGATCAAGTCAGGGCTGCATTAATCGGCTATGGATACACGGAGGAGTCTGTCGACCAGGCACTTGACCCGAGTAACTACTCTAATCACCCTGCTCTTGTGGATAAACCAGAATCAGCAAGTTTAGAAGGTTACTTATATCCTGAATCATTCCAGAAAACGGCCGATACCAGCGCAGAAACCATTGTAAAGTCATCACTCGATGAAATGCAGAAGCAGCTGACCCCGACCCTGAGAGCTGGAATAGTTAAACAAGGCCTAACTGTCCACCAGGGGATAATATTGGCATCAATTATTGACCAAGAAGTAAGCAACCCTGATGATAAGAAAACCGTGGCTCAAGTATTCCTGAAGAGACTAAAAGAAAACCGGCCACTAGAATCAGATCCTACGGCAATTTATGGCGCAGTATTAGCCGGCGAAGAGCCGAGCATACTCTATTCATCTGCTTACAATACCTACGAAAACTTTGGTTTGCCACCGACACCAATTAGTAACGCCTCTGGCACGGCTTTATTGGCGGTTGCAGGCCCTTCAAACACCGACTATTTATTCTTTGTAGCTGGAGATGATGGTAATACATACTACTCTCGCACACTTGCCGAGCATGAGAGTTTGACCCGTGAACATTGTAAAAAACTATGCTCTTCTAATTAACAGGGGTTACCGAAGTTACAAGCTATTGAATTATGTAGATAAATTTGATAGAATTTAGCAGTAATTTCAGATTATGTGATTTTCATGACCTGAAGTTACTCTCTAACTGTTAATAATAGCTAATCAAGATTGGTCGATCTTTCTTGAAATCAAATTAAGAACCAGTTAGAGAAGTGTCATAACGACACATGGAGATTTGTATTCGTATCAATTCAGAAACCTTAAATTTAAAACTTAAGGTTGAAAAAACAACAAAAACCTACAGACGCATCTTTCGTAAAACGATCCTTAAGTCTCGCAAGAGGATGGTTCGTTATGGTTTATTGGCCGCTAACATTGTTTTGTTAGTTGGAGTAGTTGCTATTGTTCTTAACAATCCTAACGCCAGCCAGGCCGGTAAGCAAAATGCTTTAGTTGTTGCCAATAGCTCAGAAGTTATTCAAAATCCCCTAGATCAGCTATCATCAGCCGATATCGCTGTTAATGTTGCTCAAATTACCGGGATAAGCGAAGCTACAGCAGTGCGGAATCAAGCTGATTCAGAAAACGCACTGTTATCACTTACACCAGCTGATGATAAAGTTGTTGCTCGTCCGCAAGTTGTGGCAACCGATAGAAAATCCAAACAAGATATTAAAGTTTACAAGGCCATAGAAGGCGACAGCGTAAGCTCTATAGCAGCCCAATTTGGTGTGTCGTCAGATAGTATTCGTTGGAGCAATGGTTTGACCGGTGACAGCGTTACAGCAGGAGCTGAGTTGCTAATTCCGCCAGTTGGTGTTGACGGTATTGTTTATACGGTTAAATCTGGAGACACACCCGATTCTTTGGCGACAAAATACCGCAGCAACAAAGATTTAATAATTGCTTATAACGATGCTGAAATTAGCGGGCTTAAAGAAGGTGAAAGAATTATTATTCCTGATGGGCAACAGCCTGTAGTAAGGCCTACAGTTGGCTATAATGTTGCAACAGCAGCATCAAGTTCTGGTTTTGCGTGGGGCGGTAGCTCTGCTGTTTACGGTGGTGGTGGATATGATTATGGTTATTGTACTTGGTATGCATCAGTGCGTCGTGCACAGATTGGTCGACCAGTGCCTAGTAACTTAGGTAATGCTAGTACCTGGAAGATTCTGGCTCAGCGAGCTGGTCATGGTATAGGCAATACACCACAAGCTGGCGCAATTATTTGGACTCCACCAAGAGATTACTACGGGCATGTTGGATTTGTAGAATCAGTTGACGCCGATGGTACAGTACATATATCAGAAATGAATACAGTGGGTTGGGGTAGGGTTAGTACGAAAACTCTAACGCCTGAACAGGCTGCTTCTTACGGCTATATTTATTAATCTGAAGCCAACTCTTTACGCATATCTGTAAAACCTGTAGGCTATAGGTGATGTTTGTAGACAAAGTAACAGTTGATGTTCAAGCTGGTGATGGCGGTAATGGGGCCGTTAGTTTTCGACATGAAAAGTATGTAGATAAAGGTGGCCCAGATGGTGGAGATGGTGGTCAGGGCGGCAGTATCGTCGTACGTAGTAGTCGCAACAACAATACTTTAGCTGAATTTCGATACAGTAAATTGCTCAAAGCCGAATCTGGTCAGGCTGGCTCAAAACGAAAAAGGCACGGTAAAAATGCCAAAACCCTTGTAGTCAAGGTTCCAATAGGAACAGTTGTTACAGACGAAAAAGGCACGATAATGGCTGACTTAATTGATGATGGGCAAGAAGTTATTATTGCCAAAGGGGGTAATGGCGGGTATGGGAATGCTCACTTTGTTTCCTCAACTAGACAAGTGCCCAGAATTGCTGAAAAGGGAGAACCAGGCCAAAAGTTGTCTGCTCAATTTGAGCTTAAAATGATCGCCGACGTGGGACTTGTTGGATTGCCGAATGCAGGAAAATCAACATTTCTAGGAGCTGTAAGCAATGCAAGGCCAGAGATCGCAGACTATCCGTTTACGACACTAAGCCCTAATCTTGGAGTTGTTGATATTGATGACAATTCCGTCCTGATCGCTGATATCCCGGGGCTGATCGAAGGTGCCAGCCAGGGTAAGGGGTTAGGTGATGAGTTCTTACGGCATGTCGAAAGAACAGCTGTTTTAATCCATCTTATTGATGCATATAACGAAAAAGTAGACCTAGCTTACAAAACTATAATTGATGAGTTAGCCGCATATGAGGTTGATCTTTCTAGGAAGCCGCAGATTATTGCTATAACGAAAATCGAAGGTCTTGATGACGAGATAATAAATGCCAAAATAGCCGAGATTAATAAAATTTGTCCAAAAACAACCTTGGTTACTGCGATTTCTTCTCAGTCAGGTGTGGGTGTTAAGGAACTTTTGCGTAAAGTTGCAGTACTAGTAACAAAAAATCGACAAAAAATCGAAGAAATCGAGATGACAGAAACAGTTCCAGTACTAACTCTGGAAGATACGTCAGATAGTTGGCAAGTCGAAAAGACCAAAAAAGGTTATGTTGTAAGTGGCGAAAAGATCGAAAGATTTGCATCACGAACTGATTTCGAAAACCCACATGGAGTAGAACGACTACGTGATATTATGCGCAAAATGGGCATTATGCATGACCTTGAAAGAAAAGGCATTGATGCTGGTGACGACATAATATTTAAAGACCACGGCAGTATAGAATACTAGTCACCAAACACGTCAGTATAATATTTAACAGATAGTGTTAAACTAGATTTAATGGACAACACATTATACTTCTATGATCTTGAAACGAGCGGGTTCAATCCTCGCGAGGCTCGGATAATGCAGTTTGCCGGGCAACGTACAGACTTGAAAATGAAACCTATAGGTGAACCAGACAATATGTTTATAAAATTAACCGAGGATATTTTACCTGAACCCGACGCCATATTAGTAACGGGCATCACCCCTCAGCAAACAATTGCCGACGGCGTTACAGAATCAGATTTTCTAAAGTATTTTCATGAAAACATTGTTATTCCAGGAACAATATTTACAGGCTTTAATTCTGTTAGATTCGATGATGAATTTATGAGGTTTCTTCACTACAGAAATTTTTATGATCCGTATGAATGGCAATGGAAGGAAGAAAGAGGCAGATGGGATTTGTTGGACGTGGTACGAATGACTCGTGCATTACGCCCAGACGGAATTGAGTGGCCGTTCGATAGTTCCGGCAAGCCTAGTAATCGTTTGGAACTACTTACGAGCATAAACAAGCTAAATCATTCTAGCGTACATGATGCTTTATCTGATGTTGAAGCTACAATCTCTGTAGCTAGACTTATCCATAATAAACAGCCAAAACTCTTCAATTATTTACTAGAAATTAGAGACAAAAAATCAGCAGCAAATTTAGTGTTAAAAGACCAACCATTTGTCTACACATCCGGTAAGTACAATAGCGAATACGAAAAAACTACTGTCGCCGGCTTGCTGGCAGAACATCCATCACAACAGGGTGGAGCGCTTGTTTTTGACTTGCGATATGATCCAAGTGCATTCATTGATCTAAAACCACAAGAATTGGCTGAAGCCATGAGGCGTAGAAGTGATGAAGAGGGTCCAAGGTTCCCACTAAAAACCCTAAAGTATAATCGTTGTCCTGCGATAGCGCCGATTAATGTCCTAGATACAGTTACGCAAAAAAAACTTAGTATTGATATAAAAACTATCAACAAAAACCACACTACGCTAATCTCTGTTAGAAATGATCTCGAACTGACAGTTAAGCGGGCTCTGGAGCTATTGGATAAGAAACAACAAGCCAAGTTTATAGAAGATAACTTGGATGCTGATGGCCGACTATATGAAGGTTTCTTCTCCGAAAGTGATAAGACGAAAATGAGTCTAGTCCGCGCTACAGATCCTTCTGAATTTTCCGAACTGGACGTTATTTTTAATGACGGTAGACTACAGGCTCTATTACCTCTATATAAAGCTAGAAACTTCCCTACAACTATTAGTGATGAAGACCGCGTAGTTTGGGATCAATTTAAAGAAAGACGACTACTTGGTGGAGGCACCGACAGTAGAATAATGAAATTTTTCAATCGTATAACTGAGCTTGCTGAAGATTCCAGCCTAACTCCCAAGAAACAATATCTACTGCAAGAGTTAAAACTGTACGCAGAAAGCATCGCTCCTATTCTGTAAACTAAGCTAGGATTTTTTTGTCTGTTTCTTGATTTGGAGTCTGTTTTTTGCGAATCATAATTCTGGTAGCGTCGTAGGCAACTAGAGCAACGGCTGTCATCACTAACAACCAATTAAAGGTAATAACTAGATTTGTGCCAGGAATTTCCCCGAGCACCATAAACTCCATCATTATGACTTCCCTCAGCCTTAATTAATTACATACTACACGAAATATGCGAAAAGTCAACAAGATTGTTTAAAACACTAATATTTTTTGCGTATCTTTTTGAATCGGTTTTTATTACCGAGCAGCAAAACGAGGGAAACAATAACCAGCCATACAGCGGCGGTTTTAGCTATATTGCGTGTAAATGTTAAAACTATCATCACAGCTAATCCTAGGAAGATCAGGCCGGCTATATCAACAAGGGTGTTTATGGTTTTCGACCCGTTAAATAACTTATCCGAAATATTTATGCCATTTTTCTTTATTAGTAGTAGCCACCTTTGTGCCCAATCATGGTTAATAGACAATAATCCTAGCCCCGCAATTAATAGAGGAATACCACCAGGTCCTGGCAGCCATCCGGTTAAACCTGCCAGTATTATTAAAAGAACTCCAGCAGTATCTATGAGTATAAATTTAAGTCGTTTGCTAAGACCTTTCATATACTAATCATAATCTAAAGAGGGTTTTTCTTGTAATTTCCTAGTACTTTAATGTCGCAACCTTGTTCTTTGAGTTGGTCAAAGACTTTACTATAGACCGTAGAGTCATAGTCAATCTCTATATCGATATAAAACATATAATGCCATGCTTTGCCAATGATTGGTCGGGAGTGCAGGGCTGATAAATTAATCTTGTGATTGTTAAAAACTTCTAATACATGGAAAAGCGAACCAGCTTTGGTGTCTTTGGGCGTTTGTAGTACCAGTGAAGTTTTATTCGCGCCTTCCATCAAGTTATTTGCGGCATTACGTTGCAATACTACGAATCGTGTAAAGTTATGTTTATTTGTCTCAATAGACTTATTCAAAACTTCTAAACCATGCAATTTTGCAGCGTCGATACTGGCAATAGCGACCTTTGATTTATCATTCCACTTTTTAATGCATTCAACACTTTTTGCAGTATCAAAATTTTCGAATTTGATAGCTTTCGGTATATAAGTATCTATAAAGTCATGACATTGTGCCAAAGCGATAGGGTGTGAGTGAATTTCTTTAATCTCATTTAGTTTTGTTCTAGGTAGTCCAATTAGGTTTTGTTCTATACGCAAGTAAACTTCTCCGTGTATGGTAACTGGCTGGTTAAGTATCAGGTCGTAAACTTCGTTGATTGTGCCGTATAGAGAGTTTTCTATGGCTACTAGTGCGTAATCTGATTGCATGCCAACAAGCGCCATGATTGCCTCTTTAAAGCTGTCACATGGTATAACTGTTGCTTTGCCGTGGAACTTTTGCGCAGCAATGTCATGAAATGATGCCGTCTGTCCCTGAATAGATACTTTCATACCATGTAAGACTACCATAACCTGTGGTAATATGTATTAAATTGTGGGATAAAACTAATCTGGAGATATATGCCTAGACGACATAGCAATGTTTATCGTAGATACAGTAGTGAAGCAAACCGAGAATCACGCAAAAAATCAACTCTAAAAATTGTTAGGATGGTGTCACCAGAAAATACGTCAGAGATCAATGGTGTTATCCATACTCTTTTAGCAGATAATACTTTGCCCGTAATGGACAGAGTACCAGGCAGCCATCCTTTATTTGTACTTGATCCAAGACAGGTTAGAAAAGAGTTTAATAACGGCTTTAGAGTTGGATTCGATTGCTACAGGGCAAAAGTGGATGCAGAAAACCAAAATGGGAATCGTGATGAGATCGAAGCTAGTATTGGCGGGCTAACTCTCAGGGGTAATAAAGGTAGAAACTTGCTTTTTGCCAAAGTTGATGCACCCGAACTAACATATGAAATGTTGGCGTATTTTAGTATATTGGGATCTTATGGCTTAAGGGGCTTTGAAAAAAGGTCACATAATACTCCTAGAGCCCCAGAAATATTTTTAGGAAAATTTAGCGAGTATCCTTCTCGAAGTGTTCAAGAAGAGATAATCGAGGCAGTAGACACAGGATTTGCTATTCATAACATTGACAATATAACTCTAGGGCCTTCTCGGTTTGATGTTATAGACTAGCTTATATCTGTAAAATTAGCTATAATAGACCGACTTTATGAGTGATTCGATTATAGTAAAAGGGGCGAGGGAACATAACCTCAAAAATATTGATGTTACTTTGCCGCGTAATAAATTGGTGGTGATTACCGGGCTATCTGGATCTGGTAAGTCATCACTTGCCTTCGATACTATTTACGCCGAAGGCCAGAGGCGATACGTAGAATCGCTAAGCAGTTATGCTCGTCAATTCTTAGGATTAATGGAAAAACCTGATGTTGACCAAATAGATGGCCTGAGTCCAGCAATTAGTATCGATCAGAAGTCCACTAGTAGAAACCCAAGATCAAGTGTGGCGACAGTTACAGAGATCTATGATTATATGCGTCTTTTGTATGCTCGAGTTGGAATCCCCCATTGTCCTGTTTGTAATAAATCAGTCGAAAGACAAACTCCGGCGGCGATTGTCGATCAAGTTATCGAAAATACTAAAAACGACAAAATAATTATTCTTGCCCCAGTTGTAGTAGATAAAAAAGGTGCATTTGAGCACATCCCAGAACAATATCAACGTGCAGGATTTGCTAGGGCCAGAGTAGACGGTGTGATTTATGCTTTAGATGAGTTTCCAGAATTAGACAAAAACTATAAACATAAAATAGAAATAGTAATCGATCGATTAGTCAATAATGAAGAAAGCACAGGGCGCTTAACTCAATCCGTTGAGCAGGCGTTTGATATTGCTGATGGCAATGTAATAATTCTAGCTGCAGATAATAAAAAAACACATCACTACAGTCTTCGGTATGCAT
>JBBSJL010000005.1:0-53168 GCA_038257245.1 Saccharimonadales bacterium (SeqCode)
CTGAGGTGGCAGGATTCGAACTTCGCATAGTATATTACAGTCTGTGTGGCGGAGTCGCTTTATACTTGTTTACATTCGAACCCTGTCAAAATGATTATTGGTGGTTAATCTCGTTGATCCTGCCCCTGTAATTGCGCACGCATTTCAACAAAGCGTTGTTGATCTTTTTTAGCACGATCTTCGCAAGAGGTTGGCTTATTTGCAGGTACTGTCTTAGTGTCGACTTTGCCACCAATAATGTTGACTACGGGTATGGTAATAGGACTGTTACCTGTCTTATCGTACATAAAATGGGTGATGTAATCTCGCATTTCTGCCTTAAATCTATCGAGATCTACTCGTTTGTAGCGTTGCTGAACAGCAAGGCGTAACTCTGAACGAAAGTCATTCATCAACTTTTCGTTATCGCGCATTGCGATGAATCCTCGGCTGATGATATCCGGGCTAGTAAGTAACTGGCCGGATATCTTATCGATAGTCAGGATTACAGCCATAATACCCTCTTCACTCAACATTAAGCGATCCTTAACTACTAAACCACTAACAATCGAACCATTCTGGTCTACGAGCAAACTACCATGAGATACCTGTCCACCAGCTTCAATAGAGTTAAGTGTAAAGAAGAAGCTATCGCCGTTGTCAGGTATTAGTACATTCTTACGAGGGATGCCTTCCTCAACTCCAAGTTCGGCGTGGTAACTGCGTCTGAGCGTGCCAGCGTGAACAGGAATGAAAAACTTAGGACGAACAAGCTGTAACATTTCTCTTAACTCACCTCTGCGGGCATGTCCTGATACGTGTAAAGGGCCACAACCGTCAACTTCGTGCGTCGGGTGTCTGAATAGATGCACACCCTTCTTTTTAAGACGGTTACTTAGCTGATCATATGAGACTTCATTTCCAGGAATGGGTGATGAACTAATAACGACTGTGTCGCCTTCACTTAGATTGACATATTTGTGTTCACCCTCGCTCATACGCTGAAGTGCAGCATTCGGCTCACCTTGCCCACCGGTACACATTACAAGTAGTTGCTCAGGGGTAATACTACCGGCTTGCTGGACTGGCACAACGGTTCCTTTAGGTATCTTTAGGATACCCTGTCTTACGGCTATCTCTGCATAACTCAGCATGCCACGACCGTCCAGAGCTACTTTACGATTAGCAGCAACAGCTGCATTAATGATCATTTGTGTCCGGTTCATATTACTAGAGAAAGCGGCTACGAATATTCGTCCTGATGCTTTACCAATAATGTCATAGAAACTCTGCTGTAAGGTGCTCTCCGTCGGGACTCGACCTTCTATATCAGCATAGCTAGAATCACTCAACAGGAGCAGAACTCCTTGATCACCAAGCTCTTTTAGTCGTTTTGTGTCGCTTGGCATTCTGTCGAGTGGCTCAGGGTCTAATCTAAAGTCACCGGTGGCAACAATACGTCCTACTGGTGTAGCGATACATATAGCCGCAGCATCTGGCAAAGCGTGAGTTACACGGATAAACTCCACGTAAAAATTGCCAACCTTCAACTTTTCATGGGTATCTAATTGAACAGTGACTAGTTCTGGCTTGAACTCTTGTCCAGTGTCTGCAAGCAAGTCTTGAAATGCCTTATCAACTAAGCCAATTGTATAGCGTGAACCATAGATTGGCGCAGGGTATGATGGCACTGTATGTCTTAGCCCTCCAATATGGTCTAAGTGCCCGTGAGTAATAACATAGGCCTTTATCTTGTGCTTGATTGTTTCGAGATAGCTAATGTCGCAGACGGTGTAATTAACGCCTGGCAAGTCTATGCCCAAACTATTTCCACAATCTAAAACTATAGCTTCATTCTTATACTCAATGATAGCCATATTCTTGTCGCCAACATCATCAAGCCCGCCCAGGAATGTAATCTTGAGTTTGTCAAAGGCATCGGCAACAATGTTTGCTCGAGTTTCTTTAGGTTTCTGACTTGCGTCAGCATATTGATTGACGACTCTATCGGCGTCGTCTTGATTTCGCTTTTGTGCGCGAATAGCAGCACCACGAGTTTTCGTCCTGCTTAGTAATTTTTGGCCATTTGAAAGGCCAGGTTTATGATTTTGATTCATATGTTTCCTTTGTTAATTTGTTATTTATTGATCTGAGAGGTTTTACTTGCTGTATATAAAAACAGCTGATTATAAAAAGATGGAGTTCAAGTAGTTATAAAAAAGATTACATTTGGCTTCCCAGAGGGGATAGCTACTTAATTTCTAAAGAGAATACCTTAGTTAGGTATAATAATAGCATATGCATTACAATAAGTCAAGGATTTTATTAATAATCTCTGTTTAACTTCGGTCAAGGAACGTAGTCACCGGAACACGCGTAGGGGCTCCATAGAGCATCGGGTCATGACCAATTTTAGTAATTATTCCTCAGAGGTGTTAAATACAAACAAAAAGAGGTCTAGAAACGTGGCCTGACCTCTGTTAATATGTTCTGGCTGGGGAGGAGGGATTCGAACCCCCGAATGCATGGACCAGAACCATGTGCCTTACCACTTGGCCACTCCCCATTAATTCGTAAATTAACAGGGAGATTGTAACAAAATTAGCTGTTTAAAGCTAGTGGGTAACAAATGTTACGGAATAACCCGTGTTACTACCACGGCCCGCTCGACCAATACGGTGAGTATAGTCGTCATATGTCTGTGGCGTATCAAAGTTAATTACGTGAGTAATACCGTCAACATCAATACCTCTGGCTGCAACATCTGTTGCTACCAAAATATTAATTTGATTATCTTTAAAGCTCTTCAATGCTCTTTGCCTCTGACCCTGAGATTTGTCGCCGTGCATGGCATCGGCTTTGAACCCACGAGTTATCAGTTCTTTGTTAAGCCGTTCAACTGATCGCTTAGTTTCACTAAAGATCAAAGTCTTACCTACCTGCTCTGTAATTAACAAGTCATGAAGTTTATCTATTTTTTCTGATGTTTCAAAATAGTGAATAATTGACTGCTCGACGTTGTCACTGGTTTCGGCCGTTTTCGCCATAATAGTAACCGGACTTGATGTAAACGATTTGATGAGATTTTCGATCGTACTCCCCATTGTTGCAGAGAAGAACAATGACTGTCTACGAGGGGCTAAACTGCCCAAAATTATCCTAATATCGTTAATGAAGCCCATATCTAGCATACGATCCACCTCATCGAGAACAATCGTACTGACATCGTTCAGTTTTAGTGTGCCTCGGTCCATGTGATCTTTGATCCTACCTGGTGTACCGATAATTATTTCTGGTCGATCCCGCAAAGCTCGAAGTTGGGGCCCAATAGGTACTCCACCAATAAGCATTGCTCCGAGTAGCTTACTGCCCTTGGCAAAATCTCGACACTCTTGTTCGATTTGTAAAGCTAACTCACGTGTCGGTGCAATTATTAGCACCTTTTCTTGACGATTAAGCATAAGCTTATTTATTACAGGAAGTAAAAATGCAGCCGTTTTACCGGTACCAGTGTTAGCAATACCAATTACGTCATGCCCTTCAAGTGCTGCAGGAATAGCTTTATCCTGGATTTGAGTAGGAACAACATATTGTTTAGTTTCTAGATTTCGTTTTAACTGATCGTTAATTCGAAAATCGTTAAAAGTATGCTCTGGTTGGTAACTAGCCTGGATTTCAGGTTTTGCAGACTTAACAAAGCGTCTAGGGTCAATGTTTTGGCCTCGCCTAGCCTTACTGCGATTATTGGTTTTATTATACTGTGGTCTATAACTATTAGAATTACCACTGCGCCTACGCGCAAAATTTGTATTGGACATAAAAAAGAATCCTTAATTTTAGTTTAATTAATACTTGTTGCCCTTTGATGAAGCCTAAGTACTAACTAACAAAACTTGGATCCACGAAAAAACAATTAGAGCAATTATAGCACAAGAATTGTATTTATGCTAATTTTATTGGTTTTCTACAAGGTTGCCGATGAAGAAATCGTTCAGTTTTGCAGCTGCATTACCACTATGCGTAGCCCCAGACCCGACCTTTTCACCCTCGTCGGTTGTGCGCGAGGTAAATAATTGGGTACCGTCCGCACCACACACACGAAGTATTTCGTCACCACCTGGATGTCTAGGAATATAGTCTGTTATGTCATAAACACTACCTGTGATTATCGTCCAGCAGTCGGTCTTGGAATTATGTTTTTGAACTTCGATCAATGTAATATCCTTCGCGCCTTGGAGATCTTGCCCTTTTACCCCATCTTCTTGGGCAGGCACTGACCCATCAGATGACAGTTGAACCGTTTTGGTTGTGGTACTGCTTGTAAGTTTAAATACACCAAAACCGACTATCAGCACCCCTGATATAATTAGTAGTATCAAACTTAGCTTCTTATTACTCAAAACAATCTCCTAATTTTTTAGATAACTCTAACCATGATAATCTACAAACATGAAGAAAGAAAACATAAACTTTGTTTCATCTTGTCTACCATGGGTATTGTTTGGGATTGTCACAATTGTACCGCTTCTTTTTTGGGGTAACTCGAGAGGGTGGGTCTTTGCTGGTATGAATGCCCTGTCGTTGTTCCCAATATTAGGTGTACTTGCCTGGGGCATAATGTGGACTCATTTTGCCATTGGCTCAATTCGAATTGTGTACCCGGAAATACCCAAGAACATACTTTATTCAAAAATATCTGGATACTTAGTATTGTTGCTGATATTATTACATCCTAATTTGCTGGTTATTGGCCAATGGAAAACGCGTGGCCTTCTGCCACCCGGAAGTTTGTACGGCTACGTGAACAGTTCACTAAAGATCTTCATATTTTTTGGAACGCTTTCACTCCTAACATTTCTGTCTTACGAAATATTCGAACGAATGAAATCCAAAAGATGGGTTAAAAATAACTGGCGCTGGATAAGTTTATCTCAGGTTGTTGCTATGTCACTGATATTTGTTCATGCTTTAGCGTTGGGCGGATTACTCAACAACCCCCGGTTTGAGTTCTATTGGATAGCCTTAGGTGCTCTGCTTATCCCTTGTTTTGGACTCATCCTCAGAAATGACTGGAAAACTAAAAACTAAAAAACCGGGGGATTGCTCCCCAGGTTAATTGCAACAAAACTTAACTGGAAGTTAGTTAATATTGCCAGCTATCGGGCCAATAGCAGTCTGTGTGACTGAATTGTCCTGGAACGAGTCTTCGATGTTGAATGAATCATCAATGTCTATGTCAGTACTGTTATCTTGAAACGAATCCCTGATAATCACAGTTGTGTCATTGTCCTGGAACGAGTCTCTTACGTCTATGTCAGTATTAACTGAGTTATCTCTATAGCTATTGTCGTTGTAGCTGTCAGTAATTGTAGTGACAGTTGTGTTGTTGGTAGTGTTAGTTTCTGTTTGGTTCTGAGTGGTAGTAGAATTGTTATTCACTACGTACTGTGGAATACCGCCACCTGGCATATAAACCATTGCTGATGATCCAGCTGAGCCTTCTGTTGATGCAGGGACCGTGCATGATGTACCCGCAACAGATACGGATGCAGGATAGCCAATTGTTGTTACTGGTGACGTAGTTGCGGTTTGATTATTTGTGCTCGCGTTTGCTTGTTGCGTTTGAAGAATTGTGTATGAAACAAACATCGCGACAGGCACGGCAACTAAAACAGCTACCAATGTCGAAATAAATGTCCCCATGAAATTATTTTTGTATTCTATCGTTATACCTTGATACTCTGTCATCGTATTACCCTCCTTGGTTAAATTAAATTCACCCACTTTGTGATAGAAGAATATCATGATTATTGTATAAAACAATGCTATGTAATGTATTTTACTACAGTCAATAGCCATAAGCGTTTATTGGTCTTTTGGGTTAAACTGTATTTGTAGTAAGCTTAAGCAAAATTATGAATACCCTGACCAAAGAAGAACAAACTAAAATACTGGATGATTTATTTAAAGCCTTTCATCGTCGAGGAGAATTATTATTGCCCGACACGGAACTTTACCCAGAGGTGTTTGATAGTAAGTCAATCGAACAAGTGGCTAAGAAAGTATTCGTTTGGCTAGGAACTAAACCTAAAGGGCTTGATTACGCTATACATGCTTCTAATAGTGGCTACCGGAAGCTGTCTGATAGTAAACATATATACGTGCCGGCTAGATATGCAAGTAAGCCTTACATTGGAACGGCTATAATCGTCAAAGCCTGTTTGGAGCACTTACTTTCTATTAAGAAAATCCGTGATAACCCAGAAATTGTCGAAGAAGGCCTAATTGAATTGGGGTTTGGGTTAATAATTATTAACTCTTTCGATGGAGACGATTCTCTGCGATCCCGTATTAATCTATTCTTACATATGTTCAATGCCAAAACTGAAGCTTTGGAAGTTATGTCTACACATGAATTTGCCACTAAATTTACAGATTTTATAACCACGAACAAACTAGATGCCAAGGTCATATTAGAACATACAGTGCCACGGGTAAAAGCATATTTACCACTAAAATTTCACCAACCTGGTAAGCTGATGTTAGAACCGTACGTGCAGAAAGAGTCTAAAGCTCGGGATGTATTTAGAGTTAAGGTAATGGGATTTATATTATGCGTCGTCTCCGTCACTATTTTCTTCGCATATTTGTATTCTATGCAGCCTCGTAGAATATCTGTAGAGCTCCAACTCCAAAAAGATAAAATAGCAGTTCTTAGATCTTCCTATGTCGCATGTACAAGAAGTTTAAAAAATAAGCAAGATGAATATACTAAAGATGATATTTTCCTTGACCGACAATTAGACGCACACAATAGTCGCTGCGAAAGTATCAAGAATAAGCACGATTTTAATGTGCAAGAATTTAACCAAAAACTATCGGAACAAGGCTTCTAGCTAAAAATGATCACGTAGGTGCGACATACTGTATTCCCAGTCAGCATCAGTCTTTTTGTTCGGGTTAAGGATATTTTCTGGGTCAAATATTTCTTTAGTGTCTTTAAAATAACCGAATACTTTATTTCCGTACATCTGTTTGAGCCAAGGACCTCGGCTCATGCCGTCATTATGCTCACCACTCAAGCTACCACCATAACTAAGGACTAATTCATTGACTTCTTTCATTGAGGGTTGGATCTTTGCGACCTCTTTCGGGTCTTCAATGTCCATTAATGGTATTACGTGCAAGTTGCCGTCTCCCATGTGCCCCGCTATTGTTGCTAGCAATTTATATTTGGTTAAAATCTTTCGTAGCTTGGGTAAAAATTTAGGTAAATGTTCGGGGGGTACAACTAGGTCATCAATATATGGTGCTGTGTGCTTGTCTTTAACTTTACTTCTTAGCAGATTAAAACTTTCTCTACGCATAATCCAAAACTTCCTAGCCTTTGCTTCGGTATCGTCTTCTTCGAATAATGCATACTTAGCATACTTTCCGAGTGAAAGCCGCATATTGTGTACCTTGTCTGAAACTTCTTCTGGTGTTTCGCCGTTAAACTCAACCAACAATACCATCTTGGGGATCCCTCGAAATAGCATTAAAGCATCTGGTATTAACTGAATAGCTAGTTTAATCATCCCAAACCAACCCAAAGTCTTGTGAAAATAGAAGAATAATTTGAAACTAAGCATGAGCGTATAGTTATCAAAGCCCTCGAAAGTAGCTGGTTTATGTTTCAATACTGTATTTATTAATCCTCCTAAACTATCTATTTTTCTTAGGAATATGACTAACGTGCCCGAGTGCTTAGGGGCTGGAATTAGTCTAAAGGTTACCTCTGTTATTATGGCTAGAGTACCTTGTGAACCAATCAATATCTGTGTTAAGTCAAAGACACCCGTTTTTCGGTCCCAAACATTCCAAAGATGATAGCCTGTGGAATCTTTGCTAACGTTTGGTTTTGCTGCTTTGATTTCTTCATAGTTTTTATCTAATAAATTAAAAACTTTTTTATAAATTTGGCCTTCGTAATCACTTTGCGAAATTTTCTTTTCTAGTTCTTCCCTAGTTAGTGGTTTAACCTCATATTCGTTGCCGTCCATGAATATAACCTTGAGACTGGTTACGAACTTTTCGGTTTTACCATGTTCTAACGATTTTTCTCCACCAGAGTTATTTGCAACCATACCGCCAACTGTACATAGATCTCTTGATGCCGGATAACTTGGCATGATCGATCCATGCTTTAGTGTTTCTTTTTCAAAATCTCGGTAGTGAACTCCGGGTTGAGTTCGAGCATAATTTGAACTAACTTCGAATATTTCGTTGAAGTGGGTTGTCATATCCATCACAATAGATTCACCGATAGCCGCACCACTCATGTCGGTGCCGGCAGAACGCATTGTTATCGATATGTTTTTTGCCCGCTTCCTATCGTTCACTAGCTGTACAACTTTGCTTATATCATCGGGGTTTTTGGGTTTCAGTACTACTTTTGGTACAAGTTCAAACATGCTGGCATCGTGACTATATAAATCCTTTTCTTCAGTGTCTGTTATAATTTCGCCTTTAAAACCAGAGTTAGAAAGGCTTCTAATAAATTCATCCATACCGATTAAGCTTACAAGATTAAGTGGTTACTTTTCAAGGTGTTTATGCCGTGGTAAGATATGCATAAGCATTAAATAAGAATAAAAGGTTACAAATTAAACAGTGGGCAAACATAAAGTAACAATCGTTGGTGGTGGATTTGCCGGTATTAAGGTAGCTCTGGAGTTAGCGGAGGATAAACGCTTTCATATAACCCTAATTAGCGAGCTAACAACCTTTCGATATTACCCAACCTTATACCGCACGGCCACTGGGGGTAAAAAAATAATATCCAATATCCCCCTGACACACGTATTTGCTGGCAAGAATGTACATATTATTAACGATACTGTGCTGTCGATTGATAGAAAAAAACGTGTACTAAAAACCAAAGTCAACCACAACATCTCTTACGATGGACTCGTGCTAGCACTTGGTGTAAAAACAAACTACTTTGGGATCGAGGGATTAGAACAATTCTCTTTCGGTATAAAGTCCTTGGAAGATGCCGAGGAACTTAAAGCCCATCTACATAAACAACTTGTTGAAGAATATAGGCCAGACGTAAATTACGTAGTTATTGGTGGCGGGCCGACAGGCGTGGAGCTCGCGGGTGCATTGCCAGCCTATATAAAACAAATTACTGACAAACACGGTATACCAAAACGTAAAGTCCATGTTGACCTAGTCGAAGCAGCTCCCAGAATATTGCCCAGGATGCCCAAAGACATATCGCGTATGGTGGCCAGACATTTACGTAAAATTGGGGTAAAGATATACCTAAAAACAGCCGTGCAAGCCCAGACTGCTGATGCACTAATGGTTCACAACAAACCAATTCGTAGCCATACAGTAATTTGGACGGCTGGGGTTGCTAATCACCCGTTTTTTAAAGACCAAGGATTCCAGCTTGCTAAGAATACCAAAGTGCGCGTAGATCAGTTCCTGCAAGCCGAACCAGGTATATATGTTATAGGCGATAATGCTGATACACCCTATAGTGGCATGGCCCAAACAGCGCTTTATGACGGTCATTATGTAGCCGATAACCTAAAACGGCTCGCCAATGACGAAGAACCAAAAACATATACTGCTAAAAAGCCTGTGTACGTAATTCCGGCTGGGCCGATGTACGCCGCTGTTTTATGGGGTAAGTTTAGAGTTTATGGCAAGCTAGGCTGGGTTCTACGTCGTGCTGCTGACTTTATTGCTTATAATGATTATTTACCTTGGCAAATGGCTGCCCAACTATGGATTGCCGAAGATGACGAGGAAAACTCTTGCCCTAGATGCGCTAGTGATTAGACCTAGACTTTTGTTCTAGGCCAGATTATCTTAGCCACCACTCTGTCTGTATCGATTAGACCAAAACTGCGACTGTCGGTACTGTGTGACTTGTTATCACCAACAACGTATAGTTTGCCGTCTTCGATTTTACTTAGACGCTTAATTTTTTCTTTACCTCTTTGAGTAAAAATTATGACGTTGCCAGTTTTGAGTGTGTTAAACCACTTCAATCCCCAAACCAAAGTCCCATGTGTTAGTGTAGGCTCCATGCTCTTGCCGTGAATTTTCCTGAGAATTAGTGGCCACATAACTTATACTTTCTTGGTTTCCCAAAAGATTTTGGCAATTTCATCGATCATGTCTAGTAATTTTTGACCTAATTCTGGGTTGGTTGATTTTTTACATTCGCCGGCTTGCTTGGTTGCCTGCCAAAATTTATCGTGAAGATCAGGATATTTTTCCAAGTGAACTGGTTTAAAATAATCAGTCCACAGTACCCATAGATGGTGCTTTACTAGCTCAGCACGCTGTTCTTTTATCATAATTGCCCTGATTTTATCTTCTTCATGCAAATCTGTTGAATACTTGTCCATCACAGCCTTTACAGATTCGGCTTCAATCCTTGCCTGTGCTGGGTCATAAACCCCACAAGGTAAATCACAATGCGCATATACTGGTTTAATTTTCATAATTCCTCCTTACTAATACTAACTTCCTCACATCTTAATGTAAACGATCTAATCCTCATCACCTACGATAAGCTCGTCAATAAATAACCTAGCGAACTCTTGCATTCTTTCTCTAACATTTAACCTTGGCTTAAACCCAACGAATCTTTGAATAATATCCTGTTTATCTAATGGCATTATGGCGCGATATGTACCGTTACGTGCTGTTGGGTAGTTTTTTCTAATCCCCTCCGTTATCCAACTTGCTCTGGCGACACTATCAGTAACCTTTCGTGCAAGTAAATCTTCCTTAAGAAGGATCAGCCCTATGCCCCCTATAAAGCTTAAATGGTCTGAAGCTATACTTTGTTCATTGCTCTCAGACACTGCTGCATATTCATTAAAAAGTTCTCGGCTAAAAGAGTACTGTGCTTTATAGCAATGCGCCTGACCATTCCAGTCCCTTATATAGCCATCGTACATTTGTTGCATTGTGTAGCTATTTGCAGCTACGTCAGCAGTTAGTTCAAAGAATATCCAATCTAATGCCAAAGCGTCAACATCAATGCGTTCGCCATTTATATCTTCTGTGATTTCTTGGCTCTTAAGTACGGTTTCTAACGTTTGCGAGTATGTGGATAATTGTTGGCCACTCATTACGGCTACTCTTCGCCACTGAGGAACTCCATCAAAATTTATTTTTTTTACATCAAGGTACGCTGTCCCTCGATCGTGTTCACCTACTCGCGGAATTACAATATCAATATCGTTAAGATGTTTTGCCATAATGGCAGTGAATTCAGGAGCCAATCCTAAAGTATCGTACGATCTTAAGACGTCTGGATTCATAGATCTAAGATACTCAGCACCGATTCGAAGTGGATCATATTCAAGTCCCGTCCCTATATCCATAGGCCCTTGAGTCATTGCAAATTACCCCTTACGCCATTTTTCAATTTCGGCATGATGCCCACTTAGCAATACGTCTGGGACAACTTTGCCCCGATATTCTTCTGGGCGAGTGTATTGTGGGTGCTCAATAGCCTTATCATCATCCTGGAACGATTCTTTCTCTGCACTGGTCTCTCCACCCAATACACCTGGTAAAAGCCTCACAACGCTATCAATTATCGTCATAGCAGGAATTTCACCACCAGTCAGCACATAGTTGCCTATGCATATCTGTTCGTCAACATGATCTGTAATACGCTCATCATAACCCTCGTATCTAGGACAAAAAATTATCAAATCCTGGGCTGCTGCTGCAAGATTTTTAGCGTCTGACTGCTTATATAGCTTTCCTCTGGGGGTTGGCAATATTACTTTTGCGTTTGGAGACTGTTTTTTAGCATACTCAATTGCTTCTATAGCAGGACCAACCATCAAAACCATACCATCGCCCCCACCATAAGGTGTGTCGTCAACTTGTTTGCGTGGCCCTACCCCAAAATCTCGCAGATTGACATATTCAAATTCGACAGCTTTAACCTCTTGAGCCTTCCAAAGCATACTAGCGTTGAGTACTCCTTCGAACATCTCTGGGAACAAACTAATAATTTGAATTTTCATTAAATAATATTATACCACAAATTAAATAACCCCGAAAGTGGGGTTGATTTAATCACATAAAGCTCCCAACCATGTTTTTTGCACGATTGGCTCGCAGAGCTATTGTTTTTGTTTTATTCGCTGCCTAGGTATCAGCCGAAGAACGTAAGCATTACTATATATCTAGATCGTCTAGATCGTCAAGTTCTTTTCTAGTTTTACTGACTACGTCGCTTTCCTCAGCTGTGGATACTTCTTCGGCACTTTCTGAGGAATCCTCTTGAGGCGACTCAGTTCTCTCTGTTCTAGGTGGCCTAGACTCACCGTCTCCGGTATCCACAATCTTTAGGTTATATCTGGCGTCATTCTTTGTACCAAGCGCTCGTAGTAGGGTCCTAAGGCTCTGAGCGGTTGCTCCGCGCTTACCGATAACACGTCCAAGGTCTTCTGGGTCCACTGTAAGTTCCAGTAGAACTCCCTTTTCATCTACACTCCGTGCAACACTTACAGCGTCCGGATTTCCAACCAATGATTTTACAATAAATTCTACAAACTGTTGGTCAATAGTACTACTCATGTTCTGTCTCTCCCATAATTACTGTTTACGATCTAATTATAGCAAAATTACCGCGACGAATCGCAGTAATTTTTACCTTCTAGCTCTTGCTTATTACTACCTAAGCTTTTTCTTCTTTAGCTTCTGGCTCTTCTTTTGCTGTTTCAGCTGGTGCTTCTTCAACTTCTGTTACCTCTGGCTTTTCTTCAGTCGGTTCTGAAGCTGATTCCTCAGTTTTGGCGTCTGTGGTAGGAGTATCTTCTGTTGCAACAACCTCATCATCAGGTTCGGCTGCTGGCTCTTCTACTGGAGATTCTACTGGTGCTTTTTCTTCTGCTGGTCGGTTCTTACGTAGTTTTTCAGTACTACGAGTAGTTTTAGCCTTTGTTGTTGGATCTTTCACCCAACTTGGCAAAGCCACTTTTTCTGCTTTTAGCAGCCTAATGACTCTATCTGATGGCTGTGCACCATTTTTTAGATAGAGTTCTGTTTTTTCTTTGTTCAATGTTGTTTGTTTTGTGTGTGGATCATAACTCCCCAAAGCCGCCACAACACGACCACTGGTAGGGGTCCGACGTGAGTCTTGAACGACTACGCGGAATTGAGCGTGACCTTTACGGCCAGTTCGCTGCATGCGGATTACTAACATCCTCTTCTTCCCTTCTTTACAATTATTAAAGTAACTTGAGTATTCTACAGATTATCACCTCTGTTGTCAAATTGTTATTTTTGATATTTTTTAAGAGCTATCTCTGCGGCAGAAACTTGAGCCATCTGCTTGCTTGGGCCTTGGCCTTTACCTTTAAGTTTACCGTCTACATAGGCGCCAACTGTAAACAGTTTTTCGTGGTCCGGTCCTTCTTCACTTAAAACCTTATATTGAGGAGTAAAGCCGGCTTTACTCTGTACTACTTCCTGAAGACTAGATTTAGGGTCTTGCCATGAGCCAGTTTCTAAAATCTCATCAAATGTCACTAAAAGACTTTCGGTAATAAATTGCTTTGCGGCATCATAGCCTTGATCAATGTAAATCGCCCCTATAACAGATTCGAATGAGTTAGCAAGAATCTGTGCCCGTGCTCTAGGCGTACCTCTGCGCTCACCACGACTAAGTCTTAATAATGGCTCAAACTCGTAACGCTCGGCTGCAGCGCCAATACTTTCGGTACGTACCAAAGCACTCCGCCAGTTAGTTAAAATTCCCTCGGGGTCATTAAAGTTAGTATATAGATGCTGTGTTACGACAAGTTCTAATACGGCGTCGCCAAGAAATTCAAGCCTTTCGTTGTGTTCTTTGGCAGTTTTTTTATGTTCATTTACATATGACCTATGGGTAAATGCGGTCACAAGTAGCTGAATATCATCGAATTCAACCTTTAATTTATCGCTCGCGAATTGTTTGTACTGACTATAGTCCTGCATCTCTGATTTTTTTCATTCCTAGTAATATAATCTTACCAATATCTTCGTACTCTATCTTGTCCAGTGCATCTGTTGTCGTAAACCATTTTATGCCATTCATCCACTCTTCCGGTTTTAGCTTATTAGTATCTCCCAATGCTTGAACCAGGAATATGTCTGTGGTCATTAATACCAAACTAGAAACTCGGCGATAACGGAAGTTAATTTTTCCCAACCAACTCATAACCTTCATCTCTTGCAACCCTGTTTCTTCACGAATTTCACGCTCGGCAGTTTCTCGTGCTGTTTCGCCCTCTTCTATGTGACCTTTCGGAATAGTCCAGCGGTTTTTAGCGTCTTGAATCAATAATATTTCTAACTGTTTTTTTTCATTACGTCGAAAAATAACCCCGCCTGCAGTCGGTTCACGTACAACTTCGTTAATAGCTGGTCGTCGTTTATTGACCAGTTTCTTGAAACCTTGTATTGGTTTAGGCCTTTTCATCGCTGTCTTTCACTTTCTTTGGCTTGGTCTTAGGCTTTGGCTTTGGCTTTGCTTTAGGCTTGGTTTTTTTGCTACTTTCTTCTTGATTTCGTAACACCGTACCTAATACGCCATTAATAAATTTACTGGAATTTTCGCCACCAAACGACTTGGCTAGCTCTACTGCTTCGTTAATGACAACTTTAGGTGGAACGTCTTTGCGATACATAAGCTCATACGTGCCCATGCGCAACACAATCCTATCCATCCTAGCAATACTAGCAATTGGCCAGTCTGGCGCCACAGGCTGCAATACGTCATCCAGTTCCTGTTGTTTATCATTAATACCGGTGACGATATCTTTAATAAACTGCTCATCATCAACCATCTCTCTGTAGCGTAGGATATTGCGAGATAATACCGCACTCATATCAAACTCTTTATCTTGACACTCCAGACGAAAATCCTGCTCATACAAGCTTTGGAGTGCTATGATGCGACCGAGATGACGGTTTGATGCCATGTTGTTAATCCTCTACTGCTTACTTATCAGTATACGACAAATAAGCAAACTTTATCAGGCTTTTTTGCCAGATTCGCGGCGTGTAGTATATGCCTTAACCGGTGACTTGGCATTTACAGCACGAGCCAATTTAACTACTAAGTGACTCCGGCGATTTCCGGTACGTCTGGGGGTAGTTCGTTTCTTGGGTTTTCCCATATTAAATCAGCGCTCCTTTGGCCGTTACCTAATAAACTTGGTTGCAATTATACCCTATCACTGGTGGTAAATCAATAAACATAACTTTAGCTATTGACTTTTTTATGCATTAGCGGTATAATCTTACCATTATGTTAGGATTTGGACGTAAAAATAATGTTATTGGTCTATTCGACCACTCCTCAATGCCTGAAGTAAATATGCGCGAGGCAACTGTTTTAGATTTAGTACCGAAATTACAAGCCCCAAGATCTCAAGCTTTTTGGGATAAATTAGATATCTTAGGCGTATTAGTTTCCTCAACTTCAACAGTGCAGGTTCGAAACGCAGGAGAAACTGCTAAAGGCACTAGGATCAACTATTCTCGCCGTCGTGCAATTACAGGAGGAGCTACAGCATTGTTTGGAGCAGCTGCTATTGGTTTGGCTAGTATAGCTGCGGGCTCACATGACACGACTACACCCGATAAAAGTTACCTAGAGCTTCCTTTGGTTGATGGCAGCGAGACAACACACGACCGAGTAACTCAAGTCAGCCCAACAGTATTTTACGAAGAAGCCGGTAATGTTATTTGTAGCTTTAGTGGTGTCCAAGCTCAACCCGTAGAGATCGGAATGGCAGGCTCTCAGGTAATCAAACATGTAAAAGGAATAAATGAACCCTTAACCTACGGCAACTGTTATGACTCAACTATTGAATACGTTGACCAAATAAATGCAAACGACTACATGCTGGAACCTCACGATCCAAATACATATGATGGCACAATGCCTGGTGTCATGCAGTACCCTCAAACAGTCACAATATCACCCGTCCAATAAAAGCTGTTAGATTACCAGGTTAAGTAACTTATCCTGAATATAAATTGATTTTTTCACCGAGTTGTCAGATATATATTTGGCAACTTTTTCATTTTTGTTAGCTTCTTTAGTAACAGCCTCCTCGTTGCTGCCTTTGGGTAATTCGATATTGCCTCTAACCTTCCCGTTAATCTGAATCACAACATTTACGGTATTGCTAAGTAGGTAGCTCTCTTCGTGAACTGGCCACCCTGAGAGGTGCACAGAATCTTTAGCCCCCAATTCACTCCATAGTTCCTCTGCAATATGTGGCGCAAAAGGTGCCAATAACTGAACCATGGTAGTAAGTGAAAACTTCCACGACTTTGTCTCTATAAAACCGTCTTTGGCCTTTATTTTGTACAGCTCGTTAGTAAATTCCATCAGAGCCGCAATTGCCGTGTTGAAGCCCATATCATGGAGATCAGAGCTAACTTTTTTAATAGCTTTGTGGGTTGCAGTTAAAATTTCATCTGAATTATTATTTTTGTTCTGTTCCGCAGGTTCTGATTCAATAAATTCCTGGGTAAGCGTCCATACACGTTGTAGGAACCTAAAACATCCACCCATACCTTCAATTGACCAATTAGCTTCTTGATTCCAGGGACCTATAAACAGCTCCATTACTCTAATCGAATCCGCTCCGTAGCCTTTATCAATCAATTCATCAGGTGCGATCACATTGCCCCAGCTTTTACTCATTTTGCGCCCATCTGGTGCTAAAATCATTCCTTGATTTCGTAACGCCTTAAATGGCTCGTTAAACTCAATAAGCCCTGCATCATACATGACCTTGGTCCACATTCTGGCATATAACAAGTGCATAACGGCGTGTTCAGCGCCACCAATATAATCATCGACAGGTAGCCAATATTTAGCCTTTCCTGAGTCAAATGCTTCCTTATCGTTATTTGGATCAGCAAACCGAAGGAAATACCAACTGGAACAGGCAAAACCGTCCATCGTATCTGTTTCGCGCTTCGCTGGGCCAGCGCATTTGGGACACTCTACATTTACCCAATCTGGTACACTTGCCAACACACTATTACCCTCACCTGTTGGCTGATAACTTTTTACTTCTGGCAAAACCACCGGCAATTGATCTTTTGGCACCGGGACTACCCCACACTTTTCACAGTGGATAATAGGAATAGGCGCACCCCAATAACGTTGTCGGCTGATTAGCCAATCTCGGATTTTATAATTTACTTTTTCTTCTCCCAGCTTCTGCTTTGCAAGATCTGCGACAATACTTTCACGGGCATCGCTCGAACTAGTTCCGTTATACTTACCAGAGTTTACTAGTACGCCTTCACCACCAAAACAGCCGTTAAATCCTTTTGGCTTGGAAACAACTTCAATGACTTCTATGTCATACTTTTTGGCAAATTCACAGTCACGTTCGTCGTGGGCTGGCACCGCCATAATCGCACCTGTACCATAGCCAAACAAGACGTAGTCAGCAATCCATATTGGAATTTTTTCGTTGTTTACGGGGTTAATCGCATATGATCCAGTAAAAACTCCTGTCTTCTCACGGTCTGTTTCCTGGCGTTCAATATCACTCTTTGCTTGTGCTTGTTTAATATATTTTTCTACTGATTTGTTCTGATCTTCACTTGTTATCTTTTTAACTAGTGGATGCTCAGGGGCCATAACCATAAATGTCGCGCCGAATAGTGTATCTGGGCGGGTTGTAAATACTCGTAGCTTTTCCTTATATCCATCAATCACAAAGTCTATCTCTGCACCCTTGCTTTTGCCTATCCAATTGCGCTGCATTGATTTAATTGATTCTGTCCAATCTAGATCCTCTAAGTCATCGATCAATCTATCAGCGTAGTCTGTAATCTTGAAAAACCATTGTTTTAGAGGCTTTTTTATCACTTCATTGCCACAGCGCCAACATTTACCAGCTTCTACCTGTTCATTAGCTAGTACTGTCTGATCAGTATCGCACCACCATTGCAAACTGTCTTTCTGATATGCTAGGCCTCTTTCAAATAAAAGTATGAAAAACCACTGTGTCCACTTATAGTAGCTTGGGTCACTGCTGTTAATTTCTCTAGACCAGTCGTAACTAAAGCCCATTTGAGTAAGCTGCTGTTTAAACTTAGTGGTGTTTTCCAGGATAGCCTGTTGTGGACTTATGTTGTTTTTGATCGCGTAGTTTTCGGCTGGCAATCCGAATGCATCCCATCCCATCGGGTGTAATACATTATTGCCCCGCATACGCGAAAACCTTGCTACAGCATCACCAATCGTATAATTGCGAACATGTCCTACATGCATAGCGGCCCCAGAAGGATAAGGGAAATACTCTAAAACATATCGTTTTGGCTTGGAACTATCTTGATCGGCTTTATATATACCGTCAGTTTCCCACTTTTTCTGCCATTTTGGCTCAATTTCTTTAGGATTGTATCGTTTCATATCTGATATAGTATACCTTAAAAATTTATCGCCACCATTCAATATGTGCTTTCCGCATTGCCACAGCAAGCACAGAAACATGCTCGAATGATTCACGAAATTCGTCGTCCGACATTCTTTCATAATCTAAGTGTTCGGCCCAGTGTTTTTTATTTTCGGTGATTCCTGCTTCAATAGTATTCTTAAATTCAGGATTAAGGGCAACCCTGGCGACGTACTGTCTAGCAAATATTTGCTTATGCTTTGTGATCATTTTTGCAAAAGATTCGTCGTACTCGCTCAATCTAACTAACCCCTCCGGTGTTTCTATTATAGGGTCGATGAAACGATGTTTTAATGGTGGCAAGTGAAAATCAACGGTGTAGGGATTACCTCCAAAATCTTCTAAATCCTCAGCCCGATCTACTTCAACAATTTCAACATTACTCGGGAATAATGAATGCCTTCCTTGATGCCAACCATAGGTTTCCATAGGATCTGGATAATTTAGGGGGACACTGCCTCTTACAAACTCAGCTAAATAGGAAGCACGCGTAGATCTAAAAACAACTCGACGCTCATGACCAATGCGGTTAGCTATATCTTTTGTGGCCCATAAAAATGGATTTGAAGTATGCATGCTGGCTTCAAAGTCGTAGTCAATACTCATCAGTACGTCTCGCGGATGATAAGGTCGCCAACCCACCAACGGCTGCATAGCTCTTGGTTCATAGTGTGTTACCGAATGTTTTACCATCTCTTCTAATAATTTTAACTGTAACCTATGGACTGGCTCACTCCAGTGTTCAGTTGATAAAAGCAAGAAGCCTCTAGTAAATTGCTTAGCAAAATCTATATTTGTGATTACAAGCTGACCTTCGTCACTTATTTTGAATGGGAAATTTTTAATAGACTGGTTTGTATCCATGCCTATCTGCAACCACCGCAAAATTTCGCGCGTTCCATAGTCGACCCTGTCGACGTTCAAATCAGGAGCCGAGCACTCAACCCAATCATCATGCCCGCCCTTAACTAGTAAATCTCCAGCGTTGTATCCAAAATCTGTTAGTAGAGTATCTACGCCAGTTTTTCTAATCAATTCCAGCTGGTGATCATCATGCTCATCTTCTGTACCACCAGCACCTTGCAGTATCCAATCGCCTAAGTGCGAAAATGCCCAGTGTGCGCTATCAGATAAAAGTGACCTTAGCTCCATCTTTCTAGCTTCCTCGCTAGTCATATCGAGGCCTTTTGATAACTTTCTTGTTAGTACTAAACTACCCCAGACATGCTCCCATCTACTAAAGCCAGAAGTGCCTGCAATCGTTGTCATGTACTGTGGTAAAGTTAACTGTTCAATTGCTTGTAACCTTCTTATAAGTGGATGATTTACAAGTTCCAGAAATACCTCATCTCCAGCTTCATTGCCAATAATCATATCTCCCCAAACTGCATCGCGAATCGTAATTTTATCGTCCTCAATTCTGTAGACTGACTCTTCGTAGCCACCATCAACTATAAACGAGGGATCAGGGCCAAGATCATTGCCACCATAAAAAGTAAACCTACTAAGTGGTTTTTCACCTACCTCTTGTCCAAATATGATTTCATTATCTTGCATTTATACAACCCGAACTCCAATTATAGATATTAAAAGTAGATCTGCAAGCACTAGCAATACACAACCAATAGTGTTCGCTATCACCTGTAGACGCTACAAGTAGCGTTATTGCTAACTAGTAACTCCCACAATTGTCTCTAGTGTATTTTTGAAGTTAGATCCATTTTCATCTAGTAGTGTCATTCTAAAACCCTGAACATGGCTATTAAAGCCACTACTAAGTGGCACCGTACATATTCCTGTAGAAGCTAGAAGTTCTAAACAAAACTTTTTATCTATCGGGGGTTTGGGTTCTGTGGCTAGCTCAGCCTGTAGTAATTTTTGTGCTTCTGAATTCGTAGGTGTAATTTTTGGAGGGTTATCTAGAAACTTATCTGAGAACGTCACAGATAAATAAAACGCTCCTTTGGGTTGAACAACATTAAACATATCGCTTTTTTCTAGGATTTCAGTGGCTGTTAATGCACGTTTTAGGTATTTTTGTCGTCGGGCTTCTAGATGAGGCTCGTACCGTTTATCTGATAGAATTGCTGGCAAAACCGACTGTGGCAGCGTTGTAGAGCAAACCTCGTTCATCTTGGCATCCTCTATAGACTTAATATAACTGGCATAATCTGGGTCATTGCCTGTGTTGTAAAACTCCACCCATCCACAACGACTGCCTGGCCATGGAACTTCTTTGGATAGACCGCGCATAATAATAGTAGGTACACCATCAGCAACCTCAGCTAGTGAAACGAACTCTTTAGGGTTGAACGCCAAGTTGGCATAAATCTCATCTGCAATCAAAAATAGGTTATATTCCTTAGCGAGTTCAACAAACCGTTCTAAAACTTCTTTAGTGTATATCATCCCCGTTGGGTTGTCTGGATTAATGATAAGTAACCCTGCAATATCTGGATCAAAATGAACTTTATCACGGACATCGTTCATGTCTGGTAACCACTCGTTGTTTGGGTCAAGATTATAAGTTAGTTGTTTTGACCGCGCATGGGCTCCCTCTATAGATGAGTGAGTAGGATATGCAGGGTTCGGCCCCAATACCCGCGCAAATGGACTAAGCCAAGTGTAGACTTCGTGTATTGCATCGCCTAGGCCATTAAAAAAGATAATGTTTTCTGAATCAAGACTACACCCGGTTTGTTTTGACCTTGTTTCGGATAGATAATTTCTAGCGCTATCTAAACCCTTGGTGGGAGAGTAGCCAAATGAGTTGTTATTATTTATAACCTCTTCCGCTACAATCTGTCTAATCCAGTCGGGTACTTGTTCGCCTTTGGCAACCGGGTCACCAATATTCTCCCAGGTTATTTTGAGTCCAGTATTTTCTAACTTTTTGGCAAATTCAACTATGCTACGAATTTCGTACTTAAGTTCACCAGCCCCTGGATGTGTTATGCGTACTCTCATGATTCTAAAATTGTTTTAAATAGTTAGTGCTAAAGCTAGTGGTGCGTTGATTTGCTTCTTGCCAGCGCGAATCTGCTAAATTGACCAGCTTCTGAACTAAGTCCATCTGTGAAACACCAGCTGCTCTCCAGTTATGAGCGTAAAGATCCCCAGGTAGTGGGTTTATTTCGTTAAACATTACTTTGTTTTGTTTGGAGTCAATCAGCATATCTATTCTAGCTATACCAGAACAACCAACCACACGGTAAACATCAAGAGCTAGTTTTTCTGCATCTTCATATAGTTCTTTTGAGATGTCAGCCGGCAAATTACTATAACCATGCACTCCTTTTTTGGCCCCACCTTTTTTACCCTTGCCGCCCTTCATATATTTTGTTTCAAAATCAAAGAAATCTTCCGCCGACACTAGTGGCTGCTCAACTAGGGCAGGGGTCAATTCATCATTCCCCATGATAGGTAGTGTTACTTCTATAAGATTAGATACGCCTTCCTCTACAATAATTTTGTCATCATAATGTGCCGCAACTTCAAGAGCATTCATTAGCTGATCTTTGTTATCTACTTTCGATATTCCTATACTTGATCCTAAGTGCGCCGGCTTAACAAAAAGCGGGTATTTTAGAGGTTCGATCTTTTTAAGAATTGTGGTGTGATTTCGTGCCAGCTCACGAGCATAGAACCAAGTCCATGGTGTGCTTGCGATACCCTCTGACTGTGTGACTTGCTTTGATAGAACTTTGTCCATAGAAACTGCACTTGCAGGTACATCACAGCCTACGTATGGCACATTGGCCATCTCTAGCAACCCCATAAGCTCACCATCTTCTCCGTGAGTCCCATGCATAGCAGGAAATACAATATCGACTTTTTTATACTGTTTTCGGCCAGCAAATTGACTGGATTTTATAAGAGTAAGGCCGCCTTCCAAGCCTAAGTGAAGTTTTGGAGCCTTACGCATAAAATCATCTATTTCACCGCTCTGGAATAATTTTATGTCTTTTAGCTTGCTATCCCAATACCAAGATCCGTCTTTAGCTATATAAACAGCTTCGACTTGATACTGTTTCGTTAATTCGAGTGGCTTAATAATGCTAGCGATAGCCGTCATAATAGAAACATCATGTTCGGTTGATCGACCGCCAAATATTACGGCAATAGTTTTCATAATTACTCCTTAATTTAAGGTAATACAATTATTATATACAATTAATGCCTACAATTAAACCTACTAAGCGTAAGCATCTGGCAAATCGTTTTGCATCAACACTACGTCCCCGGCTGCGACATAGTGCTCTATATTCGTATAAAACCCCAGTGGATCTGACTCAATAGTTAGTTCGCCCTTGTAGTCTGCGTTTTTCATGCCTTTCTGCATAAACTCGGTGTTACTGTTCTGCATAAGTACGACCCGGTCGGGATTTGATTTTGCGATTGCTTCTCCTATTAGCATATGTACTTCTTCGGTTTCTTCGCCTTGATCTACCAGACCTGGTGTTACGTATATTTTGCGTTTTGCATCTAGCGAAGATAGTAGCTTTAAACCGGCTTTAAAACCTTCTAGGTTGCCGTTATACGTATCGTCAATCAACCACGCACCGTGGATTTGGCGAGCTTGCATGCGGTGTTCAAATGGCTCTGTTTTGCCAACAGCCCGTTCTATTTCGTCTTTTGTCATACCAAAGCCATACGCCATCGAACAGGCAAGAGCTAATGGGCCAACGTTGTGTTCTCCAATTAGCTTTGAGTGCAATTTTAGACCGATTGTGCCCTTCTTCATTACAAACTTTGTGCCTGTTATATCGGCTTGCATATCCGATACCTTCCACCCACTGACTGTGCTATTTGAATATAAACTGGCCTTCTGGTTTAGTTTTCCGATTACACTTTTTGCATCACTATTAATATGCAAATCAGCGCCTGAAACGTAATCTTCTATGCTCAGAAAATCAGTCTCCAGCGCATCTAGAGTTTTATAGTGATCAAGATGATTTGGCGCAACCCCGGTCAAAACAGCTATTGCGGGATGACTCAATGCAGCCAGTTTCTTAATATCTCCTGGTTCGCCTTCGCCGTATTCAATAATCAGCATGTCTTCATCGCCCTCGAGATCAGATAAAGCCCATCTTGCATGACTAATCGGAACATTCTTGTTGCCGGGAGTCATAGCGACTTTGAACTTTTCTGATAATACAGTGGCTAATATTTCTTTCATGCTTGTTTTGCCATAGCTGCCTAAGATCGCTATCCGTTTACCCGGATGATTTATCAATTTATCTTCTGCCGACTTCATCATTGGTGCTCGCTTAACCTGCAATACTACCTTGCCGACTAAGGCCAAACTAAGCAGAAAGAAAAGTACAATATCGTTTGCTACCAACATTAATAGCGCTCCCAAAATTAGCTTATCTTGTGTGACAAGATATATGCCTAGACCTATTGTGGCTGTGTAAACAAAATAACTTACGACAAGCAAAGCTCTAGCTTTTGTTGTTAACACCAACTTGCCCCTGTGAATAACATTTTGTAAGTCAGGGAAGGTAGCTACCCACGAAAGCAGTTTGCCTGGGTCATATTCAACTTGCTGCAGCATATATACAAACCTATATGCTGCATTTGGGAACAGAAAACTAAACAGCTTCACGCTAAAAACTCTCCTATTTGCGTCACTACATCGTCCTCTGCATCCTTAAAAACAAAATGTCCGGCACCTTCGATGATTTCTAGCCTGCTACCATTAATTTTATTTGCAAACAGCTTGCCATAACTGGGTGGTGTCGCAGTGTCATTCGACCCGTAAATGAGTAGCGTTGGTATTTGTATTAGCTCCGCTTCGTCAGTTACGTCGTCTGTTACCACTTTTTTGAATGTTTCTTGCATATGTTCAGCGACAAATAAGTCAGAGCCAATAGCAGAGTAAGCTTTTTTCTTCAGTTTATTCTGGGTTGATCTAGGTAATGGTTTTGTTGCTAACTTTGCAACCTTTGCAACATATCTTAAGGCTCGTTTTTTGCCTTTATAGACGTCTCTCACCCCTGCTGATGCTAATAGTACCAGCTTTTCTGTAATAATTTTATTGGTCGCTATCGCGCGCACGGCTATTGCCCCGCCGTTGGAATGCCCAATTATTGCATGTGGCTTAAGTTTGAGTTTAGCTATAAATTCAGCCACAAAATTTGCGTAGTCTGACAACCCCCAAACCTCCTCAGGAGAATCCGTACCGCCGAACCCAGGTAAGTTTATAGAATATATCGTGGTTTCCTTGGGAAATTTTACCATCAGACCCGTAAAAGTTTGGGCATCATCACCCCAACCATGCAAGAAGATTATTATCATCTTGCCGTTGCCAGATTCGATGTACTTAGTCAACAAACCATCGACTACCAGTTGTTTCTCATTCATCATGTTTAAGTATACCTTAGAACTACTGGTCTACGATGTGATAAGTCGTATTTAAGCGCTGGCTCTTTGGGTGAGACGTTGCTGCAATTCACTGGCGGGAATAAAGTCTGTTGGTATTTCTACGTTCTCGATTATTCCATATCCACTAAATGTCTGGGTATTAGCACCATCACCTGATTTGGTACCATCTACACGTTGAGTAAGGACATCTACTGTAACGACAAATGTCACAGGTGGTGAATCTTTATAGTCTGCAGGGTCTAGTTCAGCAAATTGTGTTAGACCTACATATTGGCTATACAATTTGATCATAGCTATATATTCTTGAGGTTTTAGTTTGACTTTATAGAGATATTTTGGCCGACCGTCTACCGATGTCTTCTTAACATTTTCGTAATCAACATCATAAACACCGCTAGTATTAATTGCATCTACTACTTTTGACCGTGCTGATGAATCTAAATCTGCAAACATAAATAAGTTGCCGATTGTTACATCCTGATACAAACTACTTAGTTGATCTTCGGCGGCTTTGTTTTGGCCCCACACATTAAATACTTCGCTAAAATCTAACGATTCACCACTTGTGTCTTTTTGGGTAGTCGTAATGCTGTTGTATTTGATGTATTCGACATTAGGTAAGCCAACGCTTTCTGTAACCACGGTTGTACTGCCACCGCCTTGAGTTAAGGTAGTAGTGCCGTTAGTTACATGCTCAGTTCTGTTTTGAATCCTCATAATCTGTTCTAGCTTTTGATAGCCATTGTCCTGAGTAACTGTTCTGGTGACACTTGCTGTACGTAAGTTGTTGTTTAACATTGCCTGGAAAGTGTTTTCTGGGGTGTTTCTAATCAGCAACCACCATGCCGCCCCGGCACCAATAAATATTAATATACTTAATACAAATAGAACTTTTGCTAGTACTTTCTTCATAGTTTTACCGCTACTAGCCTTAGCGGCTTTGTTCTTTTTCCCTATCATTAGTACAATTGTACCAGTAAATTATAAAACAAGACATATTCTGGTATTAGTCACAACAATTAGTGATTACCCGCTGACTGCTCTCGAAACAAAATAACCTATCACAATGCAGTGGTCAGAAGTTTTAATAAGGACAACTTGGTGGAGATACTCGCGCTACTCGCGAACACAGGACTTTTGTCCACTCTCGGTCAATTACATGATCTGATAGCCAATCTCGACTTGAGTCCCAAGTCCGAACCTGAGCTACCTCGGCCTGTTCAGCGAGTAGCCAAGTTGAGGTCAGATGAAGTGGCGATACTGTGTATCACCTACACCGGGGGCGTCTCAGTTGCTCAGTTGGCTGAGCTGTACGGAATCCATCGCACCACTGTGATGGCTCACCTGGAACGCAACGGGATCCCGCGGAGAGCTTGCACCCGGATCATGACCGACGAAATGGTTGTCGAAGCTACCGAGTACTACGCAGCGGGTGAGCCATTGGCAACAGTTGGGAAACGATACGGCGTGGAAGCACGGACGATCGGTAGAGAGTTCAAGCGAGCTGGAGTTGTTACTCGGCCAAGTCTAGGAAGATCCTAAGTTGAATTACGTGCTAACGAGGATCGTATGGTACTCCGATTGGTAAAGGGAGTTGGAGGACCAGCTCAGGGTAACTATCCCTCATTTTTTGTAGTTGTTCTCTCCCGAAGCCCCTATCTGTAGTAGGCGTCTCCACTAATTGCATAATATCGATGTTGTACTCATCAGGGTCAAACAACACACCTAAAACGACCGGTGCGAGTGGTCTATGGGTACCAAGCGATCGGGGTGTCGCTTCTGGAGAGATTCGATATGCTGCTACTTCCGAAAATGTTTCGCCATTCATATTAACCTCTATTATGACATATCAGTAGTGCGACACGAAGCATAAGCACCCTACAATTGGGATTTGAAGTTCCTCTAGCATGTGAGTTTTACTCTTTCGGCTTACTCCGCCAGTTCTCGTTAAGGCCGTCCTCTTGGCTGAGTTGTTTGATGAGCTCTAGCAGCCCTTGAGCAAGTTTTTCTACGTCTGCTTCCTTCTTGCGCACAACCTTGGCTACGTGGACTGTGCTCGGTTGTCGCTTTGGTTTGTTGTCTTTGATGGCATGACCCCTCCTTTGGCCGCGCGTATTATCGCGCCAAAGACTCGGTACGAAAAGCACTCGCGCCGAAACTACAACACACATCAGGATTTCCGTTAACCTCAACCTCGAGAGCGCCACCATTCCCTGAATCGCTTCTTGGGCTCACGGGATTCTACGGCTTGTCCAAGCTGCTCCAATGGCTGAAGCAATTCCTCCCTCTCTAATATCGGCCTAACGAAGTTCACGCATGTCTCTTGAGCAAGAGCAGCTACTTGCTCGATACAGCTGAATACAAGCGAGACTTCTACGGGTCCCACGCAACCATGTCGTGCGTTGAACTGTTTCGTATATCGCGCCGGATCAGATGTCATGTCGATATGAAGATGCGTAACATTCCAGAAGCGATCAAGCACTTCCCGATGCTCAACTTCGAGGCTATTGAATTGCCTCTTGATCTCTAGGAGTCTCGCTTGCGTACTCGTTTCGCCCACGTATTCTCTGCGTACAATACTTATGATCTCCGGTAACCTTAGGGTTCGAGTCTTGTCTTGTCCCATGAATAGTCGAATAGTTGCGACAAGCCCCCTCTCAATAATCGGGTCAACCAGCTGATACAGTTTGAATGGCGCATCGAAGAATATTGTTCCTGTCGTTGTAGTCATCTCGTGTTTGAGGTAGCGTATACATGCATCCGCCAGCACTTCCGACTCTTGGTAGAAGAGACTCAATCTCTCTAGGTCTTGACTGGTTAATTCTATCTGGGTCATGCTTTCCATTTTCTCACGCCACCACTACACAACGTGTTGTGCAATTTGCCTCTGACCTATTGAGAGACTCAAACCCTCGTTAACAGACACAAACCTCGATGTGCCGTGTCAGCCCATAGAGCGACCGGACAACCGATCGGACAAATGAAAATCACCCCATGACAGAGGTGATTTGGCGCAAAACTCTTGCTTTTGTGCGGTGTTATTTACATGTGGTGGAGATACAGGGACTCAAACCCTGGACCTCTGCCCTGCCAGGGCAGCGCTCTAATCAACTGAGCTATATCCCCAAGTTACAAACGATATTGTAATGAAAATAAAAGAATCCGCCAAGGCAGATTCTTTGTTTCGTGCGTGCCCACCCGCGGCGGGTGTTTGTTTTGGAAATGTTTTTATTTCAAGCGCTCGCCGCATTTGACGCACGATATACCATAAGCATAATCTTTCTACGCCATTTGTCAACTACAGCATTTGTAGCAATTGCTCTTCTGAAATGACTTTTGTGCCAAAACTTTCGGCCTTTTTAATCTTACTTGCGCCGACATTGTTGCCAGTTACAAGAAAATCTGTGTCTTTGCCAACGCTTGACTGAAAAGTACCACCTAGAGCACGTATTTTTTCGGCAGCCAAGTCACGGCCCATTGATTCTAGAGTCCCAGACATTGCAAACTTTTTGCCAGTTAGCTTGCCTCCAACACTTTTGACTTCCTCTGGCCAAACACCAAGTTTGCGAAATTTAGCCAACAACTCCTCATTATCTTGATCTGCAAACCAGGCTAAGATTGATTCAGCCACAATCTCCCCAACACCTTCAACGTTTTTTAGCTCATCATAGGTTGCAGTACCGATGTTATCTAGTCGCTTAAACCTATTTGCTAGATCAATCGCCGTCTGTGCGCCAACATGACGTATCCCAAGCCCAAAGACAAATTTAGCCAGTGTTACAGTACGTTTATCTGCAATTGCCCTGATTAGATTTTCGGCAGATACGTCTGCAAACCTCTCCAATAAAATCAGCTGTTCTTTTGTTAGTGAATATATGTCCGCGATGTCTTGCACTAGGCCTGCATCTACCAGGGCTTCTACGTTTTTCTCCCCTAAAGTGTCGATATCGAGTGCACCTTTGCTTGCATAGTGCTCCAGCGCCCTTTTGAGCAATATCGGACCTGTTACGCCTTTAACTCTATAAACTGCTTCGCCTTCTGGTCGCTCGAACTCTAGTTCTGGGTATTGACGGTCTAGTTCCTTTTCCATACTGAAGGGCATAGCTCGCTTGGGGCGCAGGCTTTCGATAACACTTTCGACTTGCGGAATAATATCGCCAGCCTTATAAATTACTACGGTGTCACCAATGCGGATATCTTTTCGTTTGATCTCATCTGCGTTATGCAAGCTAGCGTGTTGAACGGTCGTACCTGCAACCAAAACTGGGTCAAAAACTGCCACCGGTGTAGCCGCGCCTGTTCTGCCAATACTAATAACTATATCCTTGAGAACAGTTGTAGTTTGTTCTGCCGGATATTTGTAAGCGACAGCACCCCTAGGGTTTTTGCCAACCACTCCAAGATTTCTGTAAATACTGCGGTCATTAACCTTAATTACAAGGCCGTCTGTATTAAACGGCAAATCGTGACGTTTTTCTTCCCATTCGTTAACAAAACTCATGACTTTCGATATTGAATCCAAGACATTGGCTTGATCATTAATGGCTATGCCCAACTTTTTAATCGATTCGTAAGTAAACATATGGGTTGGCAGATCATGGACGTCATCACGAAGCATTTCGTAAGCTCTAAACCTAAGTGGTCGTTCGGCAACAAGCCGAGGATCAAGTTGACGAATTGTGCCAGCTGCTAGGTTGCGTGGATTTGCAAATTTAGGTAACCCTGCTTCGGCACGGGCTTCATTTAGATTGTCAAAGTCTGACCTATACATAACTATTTCGCCGCGTATCTCGGTTCGTCCAATTACAAACTTCTCGACGCCTCTAGCCTTGCGCAGTTTCAGCGGAATATTCTGAATAGTTTTTACATTCCCAGTAACGTCTTCGCCAATAAAGCTGTCGCCCCTGGTTATAGCCTGCATAAAAACACCGTCTTCGTATACCAATGCACACCCCAAACCATCCATTTTAATGTCTACAAAGAACTCGTGTGTTGCCCCAGGCAGAAGTTTATCTACTCTTTTAACCCAATCCTCTACGTCTTCTTTACTAAACACGTCATTAAGACTTAGCATTCGGCTTGAATGTTGAACTTTCTTGAATTCTCCTATCAGATCACTCCCTACCCTCTGGGTTGGTGATTGTTCAGATATTAAATCCGGAAATTCTGATTCAATTTGCTTTAGCGACTGCATTAACCCGTCGTAAACAGCATCAGTTATGGTTGGATTGTCCATTACGTGGTATTGGTAAGAGTGCTCGTTTAACAGCCCCACTAGTCGCTGGATGCGCTCACTAGCTTCGTGATGTATCATAGTAGTTCTCTATAAAGCCTGTACATGTAACCATGAGAAACAACAACTGCGATCATGCCTAATAAAATGAAAATCCACTGTGCTATTATCGTCAAATACAAAAGTATTGGGATCATAATCACAGCGCCAAGGATCAAAAGGCTAAAAGGTAAAAATAGGACTTTGCGTATAACGGCCCATCTTCTATACCGAACTAGCTCTCTAGCGGATCGCAGCGCTTGCATTGGAGTTACATCAGGCAACGTAACAATATAAAGCGCGAATATTGACGAGCAAACCATGTAAATCGTAAGTACTGTTAGCCCAAAAACGAACATAACCCACAATAACTTTTCGATAGCCGTTACTGCTATTCCTTGAGAAATTACAATTCCATATATGGTTGTACCAGCTAATAAAGGTATTAGCTGAATACCAATTACTACTAATACCAGGACGAATGGTATTAGAGGTGTCATGGATTTATAGTATGATTCTTTGGCAGTAACTTTAGTCTTGGCATATGTCTGTCTCAGGGCCCAGATAGTAACAAGACTAACGATAGCTAAGAGTACAGATTGATATAAACTGCCTGTTTCGGAAATAGTTGCTCCACTGCCACCCGTAAGCAATACACCAAACAGTGTAACGCCTGTGCTTATCTGGCCACCAACACCAGAAACTAGCTCACTAATACTCTCTTTTATTGCCGTGTAATCAGTTGCGCCCACTAAACCACTAACCAAAACAATACTAGCTAGAAAATATATTATAGATATGCCAATAAATAATCGTTTAAACTTTAATAGATGTTTTAGGTTGCCTTTCATAATGCTATAAGCACCGGGTAATGGACTCTGGGGATTTTTTATCCTTGGCTGCAACCTAAAGTGTTTATAGGTGGGTTTGGCAATTTTTCTGGCTTTAACCGTTTTGGGTTTTTTGTTACCTGTTGTATTACTGGCTTTTGTTTTTGTTGTAGTCGATTTTTTTACCACCATGCGTACTACTGCTTTATACTCATCTTACGTAATTTGTTAACTCTGTCCTCTATAGGTGGGTGGGTGCTAAAAATCTTAGCTATCTTCTTACCCTTTAGTGGATTAGCGAAAAACAGATGAGCCGTTGATGAACTTTGTTTCTTCATAGGGATACTTGCCTTGCCAATCTTCTCTAATGCACTAGCTAGCGCTTCTGGATAACGTGTAGCCAACGCACCCGTGGCGTCTGCTAGGTATTCACGCTTCCTAGAAATCGACATCTGAATTAACAAAGCCGCAATTGGTGCCAATATTGCTCCGGCTATTCCTATTATAAAAAATAATTGATTATCGTCGTCGTCACTAAACCAAGCCATCCTAAGCATAATGTCCGCTAAAATTCCTATGACTGCAACTAGGGCAAAAGCAATCATAGATACTCTAATATCGTAGTTTTTCACATGTCCAAGTTCGTGAGCCATAACGCCCTCCAGTTCGTTGTCTTCCATAATTTGGAGCAACCCGGTTGTCACCGCTACTGAAGCAGTATTTGGGTTTCTACCTGTAGCAAAAGCATTCGGTGAAGGATCTTCCATAACGTATACCTTAGGCATTGGTAACCCTTCTGTAATCGCTAAATTTTCAACGATTCGCCAAAGTCTTGGGTTATCTCTTTTTTCTATCTGTTTCGCACCATTGATCGTTAATGCCATTTTAGAAGCCGATAAGTAACTAATCAGAGCGTAAGCCCCGGCCCCTGTGATAACAAATGGAGTAATTGAAGGTTCCCCTGCGAATTGTGCGAATAACCAGCCCATACCACTCACCAGAGTGATAAAAACTATCATCATTACGGCCGTTTTGCGTTTGTTGGCAGCGATTTCACTATACATTGAATTGCCTTAGGAATTAGTTAACAGTGTCTGATTTGAATGTTAGAATTTTACGTCTGTTGGTTTGTTGATTACAGCTTGTTCAGCTTCATCAACTTCAAAGAATTCACGTACCTTGAACCCAAGCATACCTGCAAACAAATTGTTTGGGAAAGATTTAACTTTGATGTTTAGGTCACGTGCAGAACCATTATAAAATCTTCGTGCAGCCTGGATCTTGTCTTCTGTATCAACAAGCTCTTCTTGTAAATGTTTGAAGTTTTCGTTTGCTTTTAGATCAGGATAAGCTTCAGCTACTGCAAATAAACTCTTAAGAGCAGACTGGAACATATTTTCAGCTTTTGCTGTTTGTGCTGGTCCCTTTTCGCTCGCGTCCATAACAGCACTACGTGCTTTTGTAACATTTTCGAATACTTCTTTTTCGTGTTTTGCGTAACCCTTAACAGTGCTGACCAAGTTTGGTATCAAATCTGTTCGTCGTTTTAGCTGGACAGTAATATCGCTCCATGCTTCATCGACTCTTACATTTGATTTAACAAGACTGTTATATATTGCGATTAGCCAGATAACTAATAGTCCAACCGCGCCCAGTGCAATCCATAGTGACATAGTTTTCTCCCTACTTAATATTTATAATCTAATTATACCATTACTCCTGGATTAATTGTTCGACAAATTCTGACAAGTTTTCACCAACTATAAATGCGTCTGCTGATGGGTTAACGTCTTCCAGGCCAGTTATAAAACTTGCTTGGACCAACCAACCAGGCCATAGTTCTCTTGCTTGTTCAAAACTAAACGATTTTCGCCCGCCACCGACTAGTTCTCTTTGATTCCATAAAACTTTTGTATCTATTGGGTAATTACAAATCTGCCGCCAGTTAGTAGGTTCTATTACACATTGTTCCAGGTGAACGCCGGGCAATCTTCCTACGACCAACACATAGTCTGCACCACTTTCAATTGCTATGTTAACTTCTTCATCTAATGCATGGATGCCTTTAGCAAGAATAGGTTTATCTGTTTTTGATCTGGCTTTTTCTACAAGATCAAAGCTACCACCCCACCTATAGTCTGTATGAATCGAAACCATATCTCCATACTCGTTTGCAATCTCAAAAAGTTCTTCCCAAGATTTATCAGACCGGAATCCAAATGGAGATTCGGTCTTTACTTCTGCTATAAATATCGGATTAATCATTTTTTGACTGTGGTGGGCGAGGAGGGACTCGAACCCTCAAGCCTTATTCAGGCATTTGATTTTAAGTCAAACGCGTATACCAATTCCGCCACTCGCCCATAACGGATGTAATTATATCAAGTGTTCGTACGTTATTCCATTCAAAGAGTGGTATTATCATATCTAAAAAATGGAGGCACCTACGGGTAACGCTCCCGTCTACGTGGTTTTGCAGACCACTGCCTAACTTCTCGGCCAAGGCGCCAACACTGTACTATTCTACCTTATGGAAATAGTTAGCGCTAACCGTTTTACATTAATAGAGTAGGGGTAAAACGAAGTTCATCTGATCTATTAAGTCCAGATTTTGGGATAGCAACTTTTCCGACACGCTTAACAACCCTCGGTGGTACTACATTGGAATCGACCAATACGATCACACCAGGCTCTCTAATCTTCCCCGTATCAGGATCTATAGCCCCTAATGAGCTAGGCACAATATCCCCTGTCTCCCCTACATGTTCTACATGGACATAAGCTAAGCCGTTAAAATCAAGACCAGGTAAAAACCCCATACTTAGTCGAATTCCGGGATCTTCATTAGGACCACCGGGGAATTTGTTCCTACTTACTGCTCGCTCTATGTTAAAAAAATCACTCAAAACTAATTTACTCCTTAAAAAAATAGGCCTATGAAGCCATATACCATGTTATTGATCGTACATATTAGCATTTACATTTGTTTTTGTCAATGGTATTTTATTAACTTATTGCTTCGTGAATCGGCTCTTTTTAAATTTGTGGGCCGCAACGACACCACCTAGCAAAACAACAGAGCCTATGGCTCCCGCTACAACACTTTTTACTAACAATCTACCTCCAGACCGAGACTCTATAACATAACTTTGATCTTCTGCTATTCCGGGCGAATTACTGTTATCTGAATTCGAATTCATAATGTGTATACCGTAACTATCTATACCATTTTCATCCGCTTTTCTAGTTAAAAATACTTTACTCGCTGATCTTAGGATTGCGAATACACCTTCTTTGGCCTCTTCAATACCTATGGCATGGCTGCCAAAGCCTATTCTGCGTTTTGAATCTTCTTTTGTAGATGCAAATAAACTACCTGTGGGAATAATTCTTTCTGAGAGGATTCCTTTTGCAATAGAATCTTCAGCTAATATTTCATCGAATACACCGCCGATTCTTTGTAAAGGTTTTAACTTGCGTCGATCTTCTAATTGAATATCTTCGCAGGGGGCAGCAGGCTCCCCATCAGGATTAAATAATTCCAGCCTAAAATTAACTTGTTCTTCACTGTCAAAGCTAGTATTCGTAAGCCTGGCAACAACAGGAGTTTGGAGTTCACTTACCGCCATAAATAAAACAGTATCGACTCGATTGGTCAATGTCACTCTTGTTGTAGGAATCAATTCACCGTCAGCCTCACGGGTTACATCATCAATAAATGGCGCTTCCACTCTAGTTATCTTCCTGATGCATATCACCGAAACTAACAGATGGCCTGCTGTCTAATATTTCATCAATCGGTGAGAACTTGATACTTTCTGCAACCTCATGTATTTCATCGCCTCTTCCGTCAAAGGAATATACACATGCATCAATACTGGCGTCAGTTGTGTCGACTGCAGCAGTCAATAGAAGTCCAGTCGTAACTGCTACAACACGTCCAAGTTTACCTCTATCACCATTTATTTGTCGGTTAACATATACTTGAAGTCTTTCAAACACACCCAAATTACTCTCTCGCATATCGCTTATTATACTATATTTGACTGTATTACTCAAGCTCACATGATCACTTATGCACTATGGCGACATTACCGGTTTTTTGGCCTTTCTCGACATAATTGTATGCCTCGATTATTTTGTCCAGCGAATAGGTTTTATCTATTACGGGTTTGAACTCGCGTGTTTCCAACAGACCCTTCAAAAATTCAATAATTTCTTTGTTAGCTTTGGGGAGTGGAAAAATTACTCTTTTAGCTCCTAACACCTTAAACACCGGACTAATTAGCGCGAGCAGGGGGTTCTGAGCCAAATAGCCTAGTTCTGTTGAGATATATAAACCCCCTTCCCTAAGTAATGGCAGGCATGCTTTAAATGAACTCTTACCTACTGCATCAAATACTGCGTCAAATACTTGTTTTGTTTTGGTAAAATCTTCTTTTTCTCTGTCGATAACTAAATCGGCGCCCAGCGACTTTACGAGTTTAACGTTTTTTGTATCGCTTGTGGCCACCACGTATAAACCTGCGTTCTTTAGCAACTGCACTGCGGCTGTCCCAATTGCACCTGTAGCACCATTAACCAGTACCGTTTGAGCCTTGTGCTCTTTGATAGCCCGTACATAGCTAAGGGCATAATGCGAACCTTCTGTAGAAATAGCAGCTTGTATAAAATCAATATTAGATGGTATCAAGGCCACCGTTCTCTTTTCGGGTATTGTCATATACGCCCCGTGTCCGCCAAAACCCACATCGTCAAAGCCAAAAACTCTATCGCCCGCCTTAAACTGCCTTACGTTAGAACCAACGATTTCAACTACTCCTGCAAACTCACAACCGAGAATTGTTCTTCTTGGTTTAGTTAATCCACTAAACAACCTAACAATAGCTGGTTTAGCCCTGAGAAACCCACAATCTGTACGATTTACTGAGCTAGCATGGACATTTATCAGTAACTCATCGTCTTTTGGTATAGGTTTTGGTATTTTAGTAACATTTAACACGCTACTGGGATCACCGTACTTTGTGTTTACCGCAGCTTTCATAAGATTAATATAACTTATCGGTCACAGTAAGGTCCACCTTGTGGTGATATAATATAGCTATTAAGGGGAAAATAAGTAATGAATATGTTTGCTGGAAACGATGCGAGTACAATCAAAGAATACATACAAAATGTATCGCAGGACAGAAAAGACATAATAATTTTTCTAGATAAATTTATACAAAAAGCAGTTCCCGACCTGAAACCATATTTTGCCACTAACATGCTGGGTTATGGAAAATTTCAGTACCTTGATTCAAAAAAGAAGTCACAATCTTGGCCAGTTGTTGCGTTGGCAAATCAGAAAAATTATATAAGTATTTACGTGTGCGCAATCGATAAACAAGAGTACTTGGCTGAAAAATTCCAAGATGAGTTGGGTAAAGTAAGTGTTGGTAGAAGCTGCATAAGACTTAAAAAGCTAGAAGACCTAAATCTAAACACGCTAGAAAAAGTTCTAAAACTGAGTGAAAAATCTCCCGGTTTAGTTGGCGCCAAATCCATTTAAGCTTGAGGGTTTGTTAGCTTTGCAATTCGCAATAGTGTTTTCTTAATATCTACTGAGCAGGAAACGTGAAGTACTTCTTTCCTGTCTGATATGACTCAACGTATGCCGTGAAGCATCCGAATAAGTTTTTAGGTAAATTGTCTAAATCGTACCAGCCCCATGACTCAAGTTTATGTGGCTCCAATACCTGTGGCTCACCCGATTCCCATTCAGCAGCAAAACCAATATCAAGATAATGTTTTGGAAAATATGTTAACAAATCTGATACGCAAAGCATTCTAAGGTTTCTGATTTTGATCCCGCACTCTTCGGCTGTTTCTCTTAGAGCTGTCTGTTCGATTGTTTCACCATGCTCAAGATGTCCGCCTGGGCCTCCGTATTCGTTAGCTCCATGAGCATTTTTTCGTTTACCTAGAAGAACCTTGTCGCCTTTGATAATAAATACACCGACACCAACTTTAGCTCGTTCGTCATCTTTCATAACTTAACTATATCAAAATGGGTCCCGAACAGGCTCATTGTTATAGACTATATTGCTGAATTCAAGCCTACTGATCGCATAACTTATTCTAGTTTTGCTTTTCTAAGCAGTTGAGCATTGAAAGCTACCACTACTGTAGAAAGTGACATCAGGATTGCCCCTATAGCAGGTGATAAAAGTATGCCTTGGCTGTATAGAACACCTGCAGCCAGTGGAATTGCAAGCAGATTATATCCTGTTGCCCAGCCCAGGTTTTGTACCATTTTACGATATGTTGCCTTCGATAAGTGGATTATCTTAACTACATCATGCGTATTGCTTTTTACTAAAATAATATCGGCAGACTTTATTGCTATGTCCGTACCAGCTCCGATGGCAATACCTATGTTAGCCTGGCTCAGAGCAGGAGCATCATTGATGCCATCACCAACCATTGCAACCTGTTTGCCGTCTTTCTGCAATTGTTTTACCTTGTTGGCTTTATCTTCTGGTCTAACCTCAGCAAAGTATTCATCTAAACCAAGCTGCTTAGCGACATATTCTGCAACTTCATTACTATCACCCGTGATCATTGAGGTACGAATGCCAAGGTCATTTAGGGCCTGGATAGTTTGTTTTGCCTCATCACGGATAATGTCTGCTAGGGCAATCGCTCCTATAACTTCTTTGCTGCTATTTATGATATAAACTTCGGTTTTACCTTCTTTAGCTGCTTGCTTGCTATGTTTTTCAATTTCCTTTGGCACAACTAATTTATTTTCAGAAATGTAACGATAACTGGCCGCTACAAAGCCATCTTTGCCATGCAAAGTGCCTTTTACACCTAAACCTGGTATTGCCGAGAAGTTGGTAACTTTATCCAGGCCAACGCGGTTAGCCTGAGCATATTTGACTATGCCTTTACCGACGATATGTTCGCTGTTCTGCTCAAGACTAGCGGCAATATGAATAATGTCATGCTCGTTATGGCCTTTGGTAGCCCAAACATCTGTTACGCCGTGTTCTCCGCGTGTTAGGGTGCCAGTTTTGTCAAAGAGAACAATATCCAAATTTCTAGCGGACTCGAGAGCTAGTCGCTTGCGCACTAGTAAACCGTTCTTAGCGGATAGGGTAGTCGATATAGAAACAACTAACGGTATAGCCAATCCGAGCGCATGTGGACAGGCGATAATAAGAACTGTAACTGATCGCTCAAGCGCAAATGCAGTGTCTTTGGCAATAAACCAAGCAATAAACGTCAGTATCCCTGAAATAATTGCAACGATTGTTAAAACAAAGGCAGCTTTGTCAGCTAATATTTGGGTATTGGATTTTGAGTTTTGAGCCTCAGCTACTAATCGCATTATGCCGGCTAACGTTGTGTCTTGACCTAGTTTTGATACTTCAATGGTTAACGAGCCATCCTGGTTTACTGTACCGGCAACAACCTCATCATCCACACCCTTACTTACCGGCTTGCTTTCTCCTGTAATTGCAGCTTCATCAACAGATGAACTTCCTTCTATGATTATTCCATCGACAGGCAGACTAGCTCCTGGTCGCACCAAAACCCTGTCACCAACCTTTAGTTCACTGACTAAAACTGTTTTTGGCTTGCCGTTAATAAGCTTTTCGGCTTCATCAGGTAGTAATTTGGATATTGCATCTAAGGCACTTTCGGCTTTTTGGACTGATGCCATTTCGAGCCAATGCCCAAGCAGCATAATAGTTACAAGTGTTGCTAATTCCCAGAAAAACCCATCGCCATCTATAAAAAACTGTGTTGCAACACTATATCCGTAAGCAGTAATTATTGCCAAGCTGATAAGTGTCATCATCCCAGGCAATTTAGCCTTTAACTCACTAGTAGCACTTTTAATGAAGACCATGCCGCCGTAGAAGAAAATAATTGTACTGAATATAAATGTTACGTACTCCGAACCAGTAAAAGATGGCGGCGTATAACCAAGCCATTTCTGAATTGAAGTTGAATATATGAGTACAGGTATAGTTAATAGCAGTGAAAGCCAAAACTTGTCGCGAAACATATTGACTGAGTGTCCAGCGTGTTTGTCGTGCTCGTGCCCTGAATGCTCATCCAAGTTATGATGCTTCATGGAGCTGTCGGGATCCTTGCTTGAAGCACTTTTCTTCAATCGTACAAGGCCCATGTGACATTTCGGACAAACGCCAGGTTCAGAAGTAGTAACGTCTGGATGCATTGGACAAGTATACATTTTCATATTAGATCCTTTCTACTATGTTGTGTGCAGGTTTAATCATGCCCGCCTTTCTCTTTGCTACGCAACTTCAAAAATAGGCTTTCACCACCAAAAATTAGTGCCATCATTAACCTCCACATATACTGTCGTGAAGTGGTACTAATTCGCTAAATCGTGCCTTAATTTGCTCGTCACTCGGTCCATCTTTTTGAACAAATATAACTAAATTGCCGACTAGGTTATTGATACGTTCTAGTTCCTCTTCGCTTTTATCACTATCGCCATTATGCTCATCTACTTTCTCACCGTGAGCTTGAGCTTTTGGAAAAAGTACATTCTCTAACAACGAGACTTGCTCGTCTTTACTAAGATTACTTTTAGTGCCAAAAAACTCTTCAAGATCTGACTCAAGAAAACTATTCCAGTCTTTTTGCTCATAACCATTTTCATCACCAACGTACACATAGTAATTGGAGCCATCTGGAACGTCTGGTAGTAAATCACCGTAACGATCTACAGAGTGCGACATAATGCCCTCATCATATCTTCGCCCTAGGTTGTCATCACTGCCTCCAATAAAGTTCCAACCAAAATACTTCAGAAATTCTCCACCTGTCATTCCATCCCAGTGGATATGTGTCATCTGATCTATATTGTCGTGGAAGTCTACTGGAGTACCGCCTGGATCAATACTGCATGCACCTGGTGTTTCATTTTGAAATTCACCTTTGGAAAAGTCTACTGCATTACCGTCAACAATTATCTGCGTTCTAAAGTGATAATGCTCATACTTAGGATTTCGTATGTGTGGAGAGGTAGAATAATACATAAAACCATAAGCACCGGCTGCTATAAGTAGTAAGCCGACAGCACCTGTCAACCAGTAAAGAAGTGTCTTTTTGTTCATATCTATTTCTTCTTTCCCATTTGATCAACGTACTCAATGCTCCAACCAACTACGTAGCCAACAACCCAAAATGAGGCTGCGATCGTCAAGCCGCCCCATACGAAGTTATCCAAGCCAAGGTTAAATTTAGAAACCTCCATGCCGTGCATCCACCACCGGGTAACGGTATGTGAAAATTCTGGAAATATGACAACAAAGCCCGTACATAGTACCCACAATATTGCTGTAGCCAGTGCAAAACCATTCGCTAAGTTATTTTTTGTTAGTTTCATAACAACCCTCCTCGTTTAAGTTTACTTAATATCACTCTTGATTTCATCAAACTGCTTCTTGGTTATTTCACCTTTTGCGTAACGTTGTTTCAAAATATCCATCGCGTTACTTTTATTCGTTGCGGTTTGATTGCCAGCAGCAAAACGAACCAGCAAAACAATACCCAACACTACCAATGCCATCATTACTATCATAGGTAGCCAACCCCATGTGTTATCGCCGTAACCATGGGTAATTTCATCAATAGCATCACCGTGTGCAAAATAGTTCATAGTCCCTCCTTATTTACTTGACCTTACGTTTGAAAGTTCATATAACCCCAGCAACTCCTCAATTGCTTGTTCTTGGGCTTTTTCTGAATCAGAACTAAGGCTTTCTTTGATGTGAGTACGTACATGGTTTTCAAGTACTAGCTTATTAAGCGAACTAATTGATTTTTGAATGGCTAGGCTCTGTGTCAGTATATCCATACAATAATCTTCATTGTCTATCATTTTTTGAATACCACGCATTTGACCTTCTAGTATCTTGGCCCGGTGCAATGCGCGTTGTTTTATATCTGCAATCATACCACTATATTAGTACCCCTGGGGGGTATTGTCAACTTATATATTAGCCCGGTCGTTAGGGATGGAATCAAGTAAATTGAAGAAGAAATTGGATGAGGTTATTAGGAATACTCGTTAATTAAGATTCTGGGGTCACACGTTACCACAGTCCGTAAATTCCTATGGAGAGTAGTAAGCTGGCGATAAATAATATAGGCGTGCGTATTACTGTTAGAGTTTGTTCTGACTTTTCCAAAAATGTGTGTGGGCAACAGAAAAACCTCCATCAACTACTAGCGTTTGGCCAGTAATATAACGTGCCTTATCAGAAATTAGAAACTTCACACATTCCGCAACATCTTTTGGTTGCAGACTAAAACCCATTGGAACGTACTTATTCGGATTAACCTCTGGCGTGTCTTGTACTGGCCCTGGAGCTACAGAATTGACACGGATATCGCTTGAGGCAAGTTCTAGGGCTGCTTCTTTCATAAACATTTCTGTTGCAGCTTTAGCTGATGAGTACAACGGACGCATTCGTGTCACCGAACTATGGGTAGATGTTATGAAAACGATATTGCCAGCACCCATTAGACTCGCTACTGCTGAGGACAGGTAAAATGGACCATTTAGATTAATATCGTTACTCATTTTTATCATATCGGGCTTGAGAGACCGTACCGTATCATCACTTTCGTATCCTACGTTATTTATTAGGACGTCCACTTCACCTTTGTCATGCCGTAACCAATCAAGAAAACCATTTATAGCTTGTATGTCCGCCATATCAATAACGTACTCGAGGCAATCTTCATTTACTGTTTTTATTTCTAGTGCTGTTTTATGTAATTCCGTCTCGTCTATGTCTAACAAAATACATCGAAAACCATCTTCAGCTAATCCCTTAGCGATACCCTTACCGATATTTTTGGCTGCACCTGTTATTATTGCTGTCTTTGCCATTGCTTTAACTATAGCAAAAAGAGACCAAATTAGTCTCCTTATTCAAGCATAAGTTGCTTGGTGCAAGATAGTTGACGTATTTCAAACAGCTACTATTGAAAACTTTAACAATCTTAGAGTGGAATATTTAGCTCGAAGCTTTGGTCTATCTGCTAGTTTACTCTATTAAGTTAACTTTATTTCTGTTTTTGTGGCAATTTCTTGAATCCAACGTTCTAGTCGTTCAATCTTGTGATCTCTGGCAGCAAGTTCTGTCTCATAATTATCAATACGTCCTATAAAACCATCGATAGTGTTGATTAGATGATCGTATTTTGCGTTGATTTTCTTAAACTCTTCATCATGTTCAGCTAATTTCAGGTCAATCTTATTAAAACGAGCTTCAGTGTCATTAGCAAAACCACTCATTAATGATGCTAAATCATCAAAACGTTTATCGAGTCTCTCCTCTAGATTACTTAAATCGGTCTTTGTAACTTGTTCTGACATTAGTATATTATATCAAAGAAATGACAATAATAGTCTTTCAAATTTATGAACTAGCGTATTGGTGCCGGATAGCTGGCATATTTCTAACCGCTGACAGTAGTCAGATTGATATCTATAAGCTAAAAGAACTGGTTAAGCAGTTCAACTTGTCGAGTGACTTAGTCTAGCTATTTAGTTAGCTCTCAGCGTTGATATCGAAAATAGAGCGAGAACTTGTCCATGCCCGCAAGTAGATGTATGTGATAAGAAGGCTAAGAGCTACTCCAAACACTAGAAATGCTATGCCGATATCATAAATCCTGGAAAGATAACCAAATAGTAAGATGGTAGGTATTGAAACTATGTTAGTAAAAAATCCAATTACTGAAAGGCTGGTTGCCCTAATATTCGACTCGACTCTATCCTGTACGGCCGTTTGCATTTTATTATCTAAAACACCGCGTGCAATAAGCAGGGCGAATAAGAGTATGGGCACTAATATTTGATTCTCAGTAAAAGGAAATAGCAAGCTTAGTCCCGCGATAATAATCGGAAGGATTAAAAGCACCTTGTTAGTTATCTTGTGTGCAACCACATTTCCTAAAGCTCCGCTTGCGGCCAGTCCAGCATTCAAGAATCCAAGACCAAAGGCTCCGTAACCAATAGCAATGAGGTATAAGTGATTGAACTCATACTGGATATTGGAAGTTATCATAGCTATAGATAACAGAATGCTTGCTTGTAGAAGTATTGGTTTAGATTTTAGAACTTGAAGTGCATGCTTTGCATGTTCTATGAATTTTTTGTCAGATAACTTCTTGTGAATTTTTGGCTCGACTAGAGTAAGCATTAGTATAATATTTATAACTGAGGAAGCTATAGTCAAAAAATATGTTGTTCTAAACCCATACTTTCCTCCTATGTACCCACCAATTATGGAGCCTAGGGCGGTACCAATGAGAAATGTTGCATATATTCTTCCGTTGATTTTGCTAAATTCTTTCTGAGAATTATTTTCAACTAATGAATCATAAATAATAGCCTGATATGTTCCACTTGTTAGCACCACATATAGACCATAAATAAATGAGCCAAATGCGTATACCGCTAGACCATTCGCACTACCTAAAATAAAACTTGCGATACCAAGAGCAACCGAAGAAAGAATAAGCGTGTATTTTCTATTCCATCTATCCGCTAAAAGACCTGTAGGTATATCGAATAATATTGTAGTTAATAGAAATACTGACGAACAAATAGCAATACCGAAACCGTCTAAACCAATAGATTGCTGAAATATTTTCTCAATCGCATACCAAAAAACGAAACCTGTAAGAAGATTTGCTAAGTAAAGTTTTTTGATGTTATTTTTCACTAATTACAGAATACCAAAGAAGTTAGTTAGAGTCCTAGTTTGGGTTAAGGCAAAAAACGCCGATTTACTCGACGTTTCACAGAGGTCATTATCTAAAATATATTTGGTGCGGGTGAGGAGACTCAAACTCCTGGCCTCTTCCTTGGCAAGGAAGCGCTCTATCAACTGAGCTACACCCGCGTCTAGTGAAATATGGTGGCTCCTCCCAGACTCGAACTGGGGACACAAGGCTCTTCAAGCCTCTGCTCTACCAACTGAGCTAAAGAGCCACAACGGACTACAGCATTTTACGAAAAAAAACCAATTAACTCAAGAGGACTTCTTTTTGAACCTACCTTTATCCCTAGTTTCGAGTTTTCCAATAGCCTTTTGTAGCGGCAAGTCGAGCTTGATTCCTTGACTGTTTGCCATACATACGACCGAATACAGAACATCAGCCAGTTCATCCTCTAGTAACTCATGATCTTCAGATGGCTTCTTGGGCTTATCACCATATTGATGGTTAATAATTCTTGCTACTTCGCCAACTTCTTCTGTTAGTCTTGCCATAATACTAAGTGGAGCCCAGTATGGTTTTTCATAGGCCTGGAGCATTTTATCGATTTGCTCCTGGTATTCTGCTAGTGTCTTATTTGTGACCACCCATACCCCTCATGGCATCAATCAATTCTACCGGAAATAGTAATAAGGTCTTTTGAGATGGTTCAGTAGAAATCCGCTCAAGCGTATTGAGCGTTCGCAAGTTAATTGCACCCGGTTGGTTAGATAGCATCTTCGCAGCGTCAGCCAACGTCTGTGCTGCGAGTTTTTCACCATCAGCATTAATAATAGTTGCCCTACGTTCGCGCTCTGCTTCAGCTTGTTTTGCCATTGCACGCTTCATGTCTTGTGGCAGTTCGATATTTTGAAGCTTTACGTTTTCGACATCAATCCCCCATGTGTCTGTTTCTTGGTCTACAATTTCTTTAATCTGCAAACTAATGTTTTCTCGCTTGCTGAGCAAGTCATCCATTTCGACATTTCCTACAACGTCTCTTAGTGCAGCCTGAGCAAATTGGGCCGTCGCATAGGTATAATTGGTGGTCTCTAGAACCGCCCTAGCAGGGTCTACAACTCGGAAATAGACAACCGCGTCTACCCCAACAGTAACGTTATCCCTAGTTATTACTTCTTGTTTTGGTACATCAACAGGAGTTGAGCGAACATCCACTTTTCTCATGGTCTGTACTATCGGAATTATCACATTTAGTCCTGGGTTTCGTGTCCCAGTATACTTACCTAAAGTTAAAATTATTCCACGTTCATACTGCTTAACAATTCTTATCCCAGTAGCCAGTACGAATATACCTATTGTCAATATGAAAACTATAAAACCTGCCATAAACCCTCCTTATGTTTACCTACATTGTAAATCTAAAACTTCATAGTTACCAGTGTTTTTTCAAGCAATACAAAAATGACATTACTTTTCAGCAATGCCATCTTAGTATGGTGGGTGATGAGGGGCTCGAACCCCCGACCTCCTCGGTGTAAACGAGGCGCTCTAGCCAACTGAGCTAATCACCCGTTATCTATTAACAGGTACGAATTATACCTTATCATGACTGATATGAAAACTGTTGTGTTTCTATTCTTTTTTCTTGCCTAGTAGCCATCAACATTATGTATCCAGCACCTTTAGCTATGGTTTTTAGGGCATGTTCTCCAGTAAGCTGTTCGTTACGATCATGTAGCTCTTGAATCATTGTATCGTTGCCCCCGAACCGCCCAACAACACCTAAACAGTCAGGATTATCTTCGAAATATCTATGGGTAGCGAAGGCATTTAGTTCCAAAGCTAGTTGTCTTCTAACTGCAACTCCGTATTCTCTAGCAGCGATTGTAGCTAATGATTTGTGGGTAATAACGATTTCAGCTTTATCTTTTGCCTGTTCTTTTAAGTATTCCACACCTGCGTTTACTAGCAAAAAGTCAGTGGCAGTATTTTGCAGTCCATGCAACCATGCTACCCCGTATAGCCGACCACTTTTATTATCTACAGCAACTGTTAGATCTCTTCCCCCTTGGTCACCTAGAAATCTAGTTCGAATTTGCTCTGCATCTCCGAACCTATCTATATCTCGCTCATGTTCTGCTGCGACATGGTTTTGCGTTAGGGTTCTATATCTTAACCAGTCAGCCAATACGGCAGGCATATCGTCTTTTGGCCCAAATTGATATATATCATATTGACTCATTGTCCCGTCTGATAACTGATGGCACGGCTCAACGTCCAAATCTGATGAAAAAATTGGCTCTGGCACACTTACGCCAGGTCCTTCTATTAGCGGTTCTCTTTCTACATTTACCATAAGTCTCCAATAACTAGCATAATGGTAGCTTTTGCCACAATACTTCTTAAACTATTATATTAATTTAACATATTTATAATTTTTTGTCCACCCTGCTAAATAAAAAGACGACCAGATGGTCGTCAAATTGTTTTGGTGCAGCTGAAGCCATTCAGCTTGAACCTTTTGATATTATAAGTGATTGGCTACTAAGCAGTCCAGATATTGATTGGTCGATGCAGCTAAGAGAGGCCTCTAGGAGCAGGTTCGTCCAACAGTACCAGATCTGATGTGAACGTGTTATTACTCTCGCTAGAAGTCGTTTGAACCTAACTGATTATAAACTTGTGTTTTTGAAGGCGTATCTTTCTCGTATAACGACCTAAAAGCCATAGGGATCATGACGTTCAGCCCTTCTTAGATGACGTCCTTCCCACCTTTTGTTAATAAGTTCACCTCTTGCTTGTTCGTGATTATATACTGCGACAGATATCGTAGAACGAGGGACGGAGCCAGCCTGCCCAGCTCTATGTATGACCCCCGACGTCATTACTGTTGTCTGGCCTCGTTTTCCTTTAACTGCTTCAATTCTACCTGATAAAACTAGTGCATTTGTTAGTCCATTGATTGGAAAACCAAAAGGTAGACTACTGAATTTGTATACATCTGTTCCATGTGCAACCTCTGTTAAGGCTTCACCTTCAGCAGCCACATAAAGCCTTTCGCCAGGGAACAGCTTGTCTCTGTGCCACATCTGAGAATCGTAGTCTGCTGCAGGGTCTTGGTTCATGACATCTAATCTTCGTATTCCGTTTGCAGTACGTCCAGTCTGCTCTTGAAAGTCATCTATTACACCGGCAACAAATGGCTTCATCATATTAAGCAGTTCTGCCTGTGGGCCATCTGCAAAATCATGGTCAAGGAACTGTGCGGGTACAATATCTTCATAATTCAAGCCATTTCCAACGGGCGCATCAGCACTGACATGCTTCAGAAGGTCTACTGTATCAATGTCGATAAATCTTGCTTCTGGGAGCATTCGTTCAACCATAATAGAAGGAGTTTAGCTGTTTCCGTGGAGTATTTGCAAGCAGAAGCGTTTTGTTACATTAACAATTCCACACAATGAGTAGTCTATAACACAATCCAACCGAAGTATGAGAACCAAAATGATAAGTGGATTTGTATAAATCTACATCTAAAGTTTAGTTTGGTGCGCGAGAGAGGACTTGAACCTCCACAGGATTGCTCCCACCAGCCCCTCAAGCTGGCGCGTCTACCGATTCCGCCACTCGCGCATATCCCACATTTGTATCTGTAATCATACCTTTTATAGAGGTAAAACTCAAGTCAGTGCTTACTATTTCTTTTTGTTCATTCTATGTTTTGTCCTGTGGAATATTTGATATAGACCAAAAGCCGCAACAATACCCCATATTACGTTCAATACGATAAAAGAATAGGCTTCTCTTCTTTGACAATTGCATAATAAATCAGCAGGAAAGCGCCCGTCAAGTTCAGTAATTCAAACCAAAAAGAGCGGCCATTCCATCTATTTGTAGCAACTTCAAGAAAAGCTATCAAAATCAAAAATGCGCCAGCAAAGCCTACAATTTCCAATAATAATTCTGAGGTACTTATTTTATTTAACTCCTTGGTAAGTGATCATAAAAGTGATTTAACCCAAACTCTTGACGGACTAAAGGCTTAACGTCGTCTAGAGTTACGCCAATTTTTACCCCAGGGTTAAGTGTCCCATATGGGTCAAATATTTGTTTTACCTTCTCAAAAAGACTATAGACCGCAGGACCATAAACACTAGGCAAATATGGGGCCCGAATACGTCCGTCATTATGACCAGAGCTTGTACTGCCACCCATAGAAACAACAAGAGAGTAATATTCATCAATGAGCTTAAAGGCTTTTTGCCTATCTCCAACCTGGGCCAAATCTAGTAATGGCCTAACATGAACAATACCCGCCCCGACATTGCCCCAAGCAACTGGAGCTATGTTATTTTTCGAAAGCATAGCATAGAGAGCCTTAATAAACTCTCCTATTTTATCAATTGGCACTACTCCGTCTTCTATGATTGGCACAGCTTTTGTGTTTTTATCAGCAAATGTAATAAATGAAGATGCACTGTGTCGTATCCGCCACAGATCCTCTAACGCACTCTGGTCCGTCTCGATTTTGTGATCGATGTTCTTGGATTTTAGGATTTTTGAAACCTTTTTAGCAAGTCGTTTTTGAGTTCGATCAGCAGTATTGTCTAATTCTATAAGCAAAAAGATCTTGGGGAAAGGCATTTGTAATAAACCCTTGAGTTGGTTTGGGTTATGTTCATGTACGAAATTTAGTAGCTGATCATTAACCATCTCTATCGCACTAGGCTTTTCTTTCATATTTTTTAGTTCTTTTAGCAGTTCTGTCAGGACTTCATATTCGTGAATGTGAGCTGATATCAGAGTTGTGTTTGGGTTATGGGGTTCTGTAGCTAGGCCAATTTCTGTTATTAGCCCCAATGTCCCTTGTGCTCCTACAAATAAAGGCGTCAGGTCAATGGACCCGTCTTTGCGCTTTACATCTGCTAAGCCATACCCAGCAGAGGTTCTAACTGTGTCTATACTTTTGATAAGCTGAGTATTTTCCTCTATTAGCGTATCTAGATTCCTAAATATTTCGCCCTCGAAAGTTGCTAGCCCAAGTTTCTTGTTTACTTCGCGCTTGCTTAGTCGACCCGTCTCGATAACTTCGCCATTGGCTAGAACAACCCTTAAACCATTTACATAATCACTCATCGAACCATATTTGACTGTTTTTTCACCCGTGGAATTGTTTGCAACTGCGCCTCCAATCGTACTGTATTCATACGATGATGGATAAGGAGGTAGGAATTTGTTATGCGTATAAAGTGTTTGTTGTACCTTACCGTAATTTATACCTGGCTCAACGATAATTTCACCAGTTTTCCCATCTAATTCTAAGACTCTGTTCATATGGGCTGGAAAAGCTAGAATAATTCCTTCTCCGATAGCAGCACCGCTCTGATCCGTACCGGAACCACGAGCTGTAATTGGAATTATCTTGCCTCGTTCTGCTAATTGCCAGGAAAATCTAGCAGTTTTTCTAACATCGTTTTCGTTGCGTGGGTAAACTACAATTGCCGGCGGAACAGATAGAATACTGCCATCCGTAGAAAAATACCTACGGGCATCACTGCCAGTCATTACTTCACCCACTAAATGTTCTTGCAAATAATGTGCAACTTTGTTCATAAATTAACTACAAACTCCCCTAATTCTAAGCTTTAGCATCTAGAGATAATAATAACATAATTTATGCGGTGTAACTGATAATTAATGTAAAATCTTTGCGCTGTGCGCGAGAGGACATGAACCCACACGAGTTTGCTCTCACTAGCTCATTAAAGACTAGAGCCAACACTCGCGCATATTAGGTTAGGTACTCATCAGAGCTGTGACCAAGCTATTTGTTAACTTTTGCTTCTAGGATTTGCCACTGTGTGATATTTGAATACCTGTCAGTGGCTCCATTCATTTGTTTTGGGTTAAAGTTGTAGACTTTCCCCCTGGTAACATATAAATACCTGGGCTGATACAAAACAAGTGCAGGGGCATCATTTCGCCAATTTTCTAAGAATGGCTTGTATTTGATAGCACGAATTGCTGGATCGCTTCTAGTTCGTCCTGCTTCTAACGATTTGTCAGCTGTTGCCGATTTGTATTCGGCAAAGTTTGACCGATTGGCAGCCCTAATATCAGCCTGTGAACTGTGCCAATAAGGGAATACGTCTGGGTCAAGCCCTAGAGAAATACCATAAAGCAATACCTCATATTCATGACGGGCTATTGTACTTTCAAGCTCGTCGTTGGTTTGCAAGTATGCTTTAAGATCTACTCCAATGAGCTTCCACTGCTCCTGTAACTTTTGAGATACATACGTATATTCGCTAGTATTCCTGGAGAAAAGTCTAATTGATAAGGTTGTTTTGTCCTTAGACCTGATGCCATTATTGCCAATTTTCCACCCAGCTTCGTCAAGCAACTTATTGGCAGCATCAATATTATAGTTTAGCTGTGTAATGTTTGGATCGTAGCCTAAGTGCGATTTTAAAAGAGGACTGTCTGAAACAACCACAGGGTATTGTAGTCCTCCTATTATGTCAGCAGGTTTTGATGCTTGTAGTAATGCCTGCCTGACCTTTGGATCACTTAATACTCCTTCGCTATTTTTCAGAAATACCACCACCTGACCAGTCAAGGGTATATTATGCTCAGTCACAAATTCCTGGTCACCTAATTGATCAGAAATGGTGTCCAGCCCACTCATAGCATTCAGTTCTTGATTTTTAAAACTCTTGAGCATTAACTCTTCATTCCTGAATGATTTAATAATAAACCTCTGTATTTTTGGTTCGCCTCTGTAAAAATTACCATTTGAAACAAGCCCTATTTGCTCTATTCGATCTTCGACATTATTGCCACTAACTTGGATTTTATCTAGTTTGAATGGCCCAGACCCTACGGGCTCAATAGTGTTAAACCTTGCCGATCTTAGTTGAGATGCGGGAATCATCTCTAACTTATTCTTAGGTACAATCCCATTGATCAGGGAATATGGGAATGAGCTGAGCACATTTGGTAAAGTAAACGTAACTGTTGATTCATCTTTTGATTCAACCTTAATACCTTGCCAACTTGATAACAGAGGTGATTTAGCGTCGGGGTTTTGGATAGTTCTATAGGTAAATACAACATCTTGTGCTGTTAAAGATTGACCGTCGTGCCATTTTAGGTCTGGCTTCAGTTTAATAGTGTATATTATTCCAGTTTCGTCCACAGACCATGACTCCGCTAGGTCACTTACCAAATTATTGTTTTCATCATACCTAAGTAACCCTGAAAATATCAAACCTGAAACACTATTATCTACTGCGCCTGATGCGTATATCGGATTAGCATTGGTGAAAGCTCCTATAATACCCTCAGAATAAACACCTCCGTCTATGGCGACCGTACTTTGATAATCTTTACTTAATTGCCTAGTTTGATAGGCTATGCCAGCCATACAAAATAACATAAGAACAATCCAGCCTATAACAAACCGGCGAACATCGATAAGTCTTGTAAGCCGGCGGATAAAGTGTCGCTCGAAATGTTCTTCGGCCTGTACGCCAATATCTTCTACTTGACGTTTTTTCCCACGATATTTTCTCCGCCAACGCAATTTAGTTGTACGATTAATCATGTTAGAAAATAGAACTAGATAACACTAAGAAGCAAGGCCGCTGAAAAAATAAATGCAACTATTATTGTAATTTGGTGCAATGTTTTGTCAGAACCGCGTCTAATTGTATTAACTTCGCCCCCACCTCCTCCTAAGCCTGCACCTAATGAAGCACCTCTAGTTTGGATTAAAATCAAAATAGTTAGGATGACTGCAGCTACTATTGATGCGTAATTATAAATACTCATTTTTCCTCCAATATGGTTGTCACTAGGTAGTTTACCAAGCCAATGACCATACCCGCAAGCATTGCAGCTCCAAAATTATCTACTTCTAGGGGTGGGTATACCCAGCTGACAAACAAAACCATTAGCCCGTTTATTACAATCATGAATAGTCCCAAGCTAAATAGAATGGCCGGTAGCGATAGGATCACAACCAGAGGTTTAATTATTACATTTACAATCGCCAGGATCATTCCGGCAACAATTACTACTCCAAGTCCACTATCGTATGTAATTTTCTGTGCTAGAAAGCCCGCAGCCATCCATAAACCTAAGCTGCAAACAAACCATCGAATAATAAACCTACTGAGCGGTCCTCTGTGCATGAATGCTATTTTAAGCTAGTAGAGTTCCCTAGACAAGCTTTTGCTTAATATTTCTGGGGGACCACTTGGCTTAATCACTACATCATCTTCGATTCTGACCCCTATCGACTCTTCTGGAATATATATGCCAGGCTCTACGGTGATTACCATATTTGTAGCCAACGGCAAATCATATTTAGCCACATCATGCGTATCAAGCCCTAAATGATGAGACGTAGCATGTGGAAAATATTTTCTAACGTTTTGTCGATTAATAGTTTTTATTAGTCTGAGTTCGACTAGTTTCTCCCCCATAAATTGTTCTATTAACTTTTCATAATTCTTTATGGTTGTCCCCGCCTTCAATTGGCTAAAAGCAAAGTCTTGTACTTGAGAGACCTTATCATAAACTTCATGTTGACGTTTTGTGGGCTCACCGCGAGCATAAGTACGTGTTATATCACTGGCATAATTGTAATACTCTGCGCCGGCGTCAATTAACACTAGATTATTTGGCTGTAGATTATCGCTATTATTAACATAGTGCAGGGTGCAGGCGTTCTTACCTGAACCGACGATCGGTGAATACGCATGAACCGTATTTTGTTCTATAAATTCTTTGTCAATAATTCTTTGAATGTCACGTTCTGTCTTTAGTAAATGAATCTTGCTTTTTACTAAATCAAATGCATTGACAGAAACTTTTACAGCCATTTTTATGGCCTCGATTTCCTCGGGCTGTTTTATCATTCTAAGCTCAACCATTTGCGACCTGACGTCCGTAACAACAGCCTTACTCTTCAACTTCTTTAATAGGCTTAACCTTGCCGGGTTAGTGTAGATTCCATGAGTAGTCTCGTACAACCTAGGGGCCCCCAGGGTATTCACATTACCTGACCCTCTTAGAGTTGTATCTAGTTTTTGCCACCCTTCTTTTTGTGAATAAACATCGTCGACACCCGACAAGACCTGTAGACTTGAAAAATCTAACGAACCCTCAAATACTTCTTTGCTTTTATTACGAGGTGGCGCTATTAGGTAGCTTGAATTACCATCAATAACCAAAACAATATCTGGCTCATTGATGCCCGTAAGGTACCAAAAGTTGCTATCTTGTCTGAACGGATATGTAACATCTCCGTTACGCTGAAGAACACCGTTCGCCGTGACTACTATGGGGTGACTATTGCCGACTTCGGTACGCAGCTTCAGACGATTATTTATGAAGAATGTTGATGTAAATTTACTCATATCC
>JBBSJL010000006.1:0-43704 GCA_038257245.1 Saccharimonadales bacterium (SeqCode)
AAAAAATACAGGTTATTGTAATTGATTTGTTCGGTAGCAATATCGACATAGAATTAACTCGCCCCGATGAACAATTCGGCGATTTTTCCACCAACGTTGCTATGCAGCTGACAAAAAGTGTCGGCCAAAATCCAGGAGAAATTGCAGAAAAAATTAGGAGTGCTCTGAAGGCAGAATTACCTGAACAAATCGCTAATACAGAAGTAGCAGGCCCCGGCTTCATCAACATTACACTCACCGAATTAGCCTTAGTTGAGTTGCTGGATGCAACTCCAAGCCAATCACTAAAAGGCAAAAAGATTTTAGTAGAATATTCTGATCCCAATCCGTTCAAGCCTTTACATGCTGGGCATTTATATACTACCTTAGTGGGTGATTCGGTTGCGCGTCTCATACAAGCTGGAGGTGCCGAGACGATTAGATTGAACTACGGTGGAGATGTCGGGTTACACGCCGGGAAGAGCATGTGGGCAATTATTAAATTTCTTGGGGGTGAAAAGCCAGAAGAACTGAACAAAATCCCAGAATCCGAACGACCAAAATGGTTAGGCGAAAGATATGTGGAAGGCAACAGCGCTTACGAGGATGATGAATCGTTTAAAGCCGAGATTGTCGATGTAAACAAAAGAGTTTATCGGCTTCATGAGGACCAAGACAAAGAGTCGCCTTTTGCTCAAATATATTGGCAGTGCCGAAAATGGAGTTATGATTATTTTGCTACCTTGTATAAGGAACTAGAGGTTGAGTCCTTCGATCGATTTATCCCTGAAAGTGAAGTAACTAAGCTCGGTACAGATACAGTTCATGAACAATTGCAAAAAGGCGTTTACGAAGAAAGCGATGGAGCGATCATATTTGACGGCGAAAAGTATGGGCTTCACAAGCGTGTTTTCATTAATTCAGAAGGTTTGCCAACGTACGAAGCCAAGGACGTCGGGCTAAGTTTAACAAAGTGGCAAGATTATCATTTCGATGAGTCAATAATTATTACTGCCAACGAACAAGACCAATACATGCAGGTAGTGGTTAAAAGCATAGAACAGTTTGAACCAGAACCAGCCAAGCGGACAAAACATATAACTCACGGAACTGTAAAACTTCAGGGAGGTGTAAAGATGAGTTCACGAAAAGGTAACATCGTGACGGCGCTAGAAATAATCGAGTCTGCGAGCCAGGCTGGTGAGACATCTGACACTAACCCAAATGAGGAAACCATATTAGCAGCGGTTAAATATGCATTTACCAAAAACCGTATAGGTGGTGATATTGTATATGACCCAGAGGAATCAATCGCCCTAGAAGGTAATTCCGGACCGTATTTACAGTATGCACATGCGCGGGCTAGGAGCATTTTGAGCAAAATTAACGTTGATGATGGTGAATTATCTGATTTGCAACCTGGCGAACGTAGTATGGTGCGCAAGATCGGAGAATATACAGAAGTCATAGATAAAGCAGTGCAAGAACTTATGCCGCACCTTATATGCACATATCTGTACGAGTTAGCTCAAGAATTTAATCGATTTTATGAGAAAAACCGAGTTGTAGGAGATGAACGAGAGGCTGTTCGGACGAAAGTAGTAAAACTTTATGCTGATAGGCTGAAGGATGGCCTAAATCTCCTGGGCATAACAGCCCCAGAAAAAATGTAACCATGAATACTTATGGTCCTAGTGATGAAGCGGTCAAGAAAGCTACGGGGAAGACGTGGCAGCAATGGTTCGATATTTTTGATAGACAATACATGCAGGATACCCCACACAAAGATATTGTTATTTGGCTAGATACCCAGAAGCTAATTGATAGTAGCTGGTGGCGCCAGTCTGTTACGGTTGGCTACGAGTATCACATAGGTAGAAGGGTAAAGGGTCAAACGATGGACGTTGGCTTTGAGGTTGGTGTACAAAAAACTATCGATATTTCACCTGAAGCCGCATGGCGATTAATTACTTCTTCAAGTGGGCTTGCAGTTTGGTTGGGCGAAAGTGATTTTACTTTCGAAACAGGCTCTACTTATACAACACTAAAAGGTGTAACTGGCCAGTTACGGATTCTTCAAGAAGGTACTAAGCTTCGTATGACCTGGCAACCTAATGATTGGCCCACACCTAGTACTCTGCAGGTATATTTGATGCCAAACGGCCGCAAAACCTCAATTCGGTTTCATCATGACAAACTATCGGGCACTAAACAGCGGAATGAGATGCAACAGCACTGGAAGAAAGTGTTAGTAGAGCTAGAGAAACTTGCTAGTGAGTAGCGCGAATTCGGTATTTAATGAACTTAGCAAGTTAGCTGATCCGTTGCGCGCCCAGTCAAATGCTTGGTTTTTTAAAACAGGACCAGGTGAGTACGGAGAAGGCGATAAGTTTATCAGTGTTACAGTGCCCCAAATCCGTAAAGTTACCAAAGAGTTTTACAAACAACTTTCATTAAAACAGGTGATTCAGTCACTGCACAGCCCATGGCACGAAGAGCGCTTAGCAGCACTTTTTATGCTGGTATTAAAGTATCAAAAGGGGAATGAACAACAAAAAACAGAAGTTGTTAACTGCTATTTAGCAAACACAAAGTTTGTGAACAATTGGGATCTTGTCGACAGTAGTGCACCTTATATTTTAGGTGATTGGCTACTGGCACGGGATAAAGAAATTTTGTATACACTTTGCAAGTCGGAGATCCTTTGGGAGAGAAGGATCTCCGTGATAACTACACTAATGTTTATTCGAAAAGGTGAGTTCGGAGACACTATGGACTTAGCCGAACAACTTTTATATGACAAAGAAGATTTAATCCATAAAGCAGTCGGCTGGTGTCTACGTGAAGTAGGCAAAAAAGTTGAGGATTTATTAGAAGATTTTCTAAATAAATATGCTGCAACAATGCCACGAACCACCCTGCGCTACGCAATAGAAAAATTTCCTGAGACCAAACGCCGGTACTATTTAAAATTAAAGTGAAAATATGTATTTAATTGCTTGATAGATAAGAGTGCGGTTTAATATAGAAAAGAATCGAGGTCAAGTGAGAGCATTAGTAACTGGTGTAAATAGTTTAGTTAACGAAGCTTTGTTAAAAAAGCTAGTAGATTTAAAGTACGAAGTAACTGCACAATTTCATTCTGATAACGAAATTACCAAAAGGCTGAAAGCGAAATATACGAAAGTCACCTTTGTGCAAGCAGACTTTTCTAAAGAAGATAGTTTTCTAGATTTTATTGGTGCTACGATGGGCAACAATAAGTATGATGTGCTTGTTAATGGTGCTGTCTACTATGCAGAAGCTAAAGATTGGCACGCGCAGCAAGATTGGGATGAATGGCAAAAGTCATTTGCAGTGAATACGACTACTCCTGGTGTACTGATGGCTCACGCTGATATGGTCGTGAATAAAGGAGGGGTGGTTATTAATATAAGTTCTACCTACGGACAGCCGTACATGGGTGATGTGCAATTTACTATTTATAGTGCCAGCAAAGCTGCACTAGATTCGTTAACTATGAGCTATGCTAAGCGTTGGTCACCCGAAATAAGAGTGGTTGGGATTGCTCCGGGCTGGGTTAAGAGCGCATGGAATGACAGTATGACATCTAAAGAAGTAGATGAAATGATAACACCTCAGCTTACAGGCAGGCTTGTTGAACCAACAGAAATAGCAGAACTGATGGTGACTTTGATAAATAACCCTAGTATCAATGCAACGACTGTGGTTATAGATGGCGGTGTAGACGCTCCAATTATATAAGTCCTTATTGATTGATGTATCGTGGTGCGGTTTAATTAACATAAGCATTTATGAAATCAGCATTAATTTTATATCCAAACCAACTCTACGCTATTGATCAGCTCCCAGAAGTTGACACGGTGATTATGGTGGAGGACCCGCTATTTTTTGGTATAGACCGTGAGTTTCCGCTCAGGATTCATAAACAGAAGATCATATTACACCGAGCAAGCATGCAACGCTACGTGGAAGAGGTTCTATGGCCAGCTGACATCAACGTAGACTACATAGGCTTAGACGGATTAATGACCAGCGAGGATATCTTTGAACGGGCGCGAAAGTTCGAGCAACTCTATATTTTTGATCCGGTAGACGATGTTTTAACTAAAAGGTTGTTAGAAGCCCGTAGGGCTGACACATCCATACCGTCGTTTGATTTTTTGCCCAGTCCAAACTTCTATCTAAAGAACACAGAACTACAGCAGTATTTTTCAAGTAAACACAAATATATGTTCACTGAATTTTACCAGTGGCAAAGAGAACGATTCAATATACTCATCAGCAAAGATTACAAACCCGAAGGTGGAAAATGGAGTTATGAAGGCGAAGGTCAGGAACGTTTGCCAAAAGATGCAACGCTGCCAAGCTTTGCCGTATTTGGTAACAATAAGTTTGTCGATGAAGCCATTGCTTATGTAAATGAGCATTTTCCTGATAATCCCGGTAGCACGGACTTCATTTGGCCAACAAACCACAAAGAAGCCTCTGAGTGGCTCGATGACTTTGTTGAAAATAGGCTAGAAAACTTTGCTACGTACGATGAATCAATAGATAAAAAGGCTGTGTGGCTTTATCACAGTGCGTTAGAGTCTAGCCTTAATATCGGTTTGCTGAGCCCAGAACAGGTTGTCGATGCTGCATTAGCAAAACACAAAAAGAAACCCGTTAAGCTGGCTAGTTTGGAAGGTTTTATTCGACAAATACTGGGCTGGCGGGAATACGTAAGAGGACAGTATCTTACCAAACATGTCCCAATGCGAACAGCCAATTTGTTTGGTAGTAAACGCCGCATGACAGAGGACTGGTATAACGGTACGTTAGGTATACCTCCATATGACAATATGATGCAGCGTATTCATCAACATGGTTATGCTCATCACTCAGAACGATTAATGGTGGCAGGTAACCTAATGCTTCTTTGTGAAATTGATCCTAAAGAAATTTATAAGTGGTACAGTGAAATGTTTATTGATTCGTATGATTGGTCAATGTTGCCGAGTGTCTATGGCATGTGTCAGTTTACTGACCAGGGTAGCAAAACAACTAAACCACACATTAGTGGCAGTGATTACATACTAGACATTAGTAACTACGACAAGGGTGACTGGACGGACGTTTGGGATGGGCTACTGTGGCGATTTATTGACAATCATCACGACAAACTTCAGGGCAATTCCCAGATGAAGATGGTCGTTGAGCACTACAAGAAAATCGATGCAAATCAACGTAGAATTATCGGCTACAGGGCCGAAGATTTCCTTAATAAATTTACCCAATAATGATAGATACTAATCTTATGTTTGAGTTTATTGCCCGTGGCGGTGGTGGCGGCTCTGGCGGTGGTGGCGGGAGTGGTGGTATTTTCGTACTGTGGGGGTACGTTATTGGCTTAATTTGCCAATGGCTTATGAAGTTACCAAAACCGATTAACTACGTTATTACTTCAATATTCGGAATATCTATAGTTATTATTTCTGGGTATTTACCACTTGGGGGTCTGTTCGCCATTTCTGCAATTATAGGCATTTATCTCGGGGCAACAGGCAAATTGAACAAGATGCATAACTTTTTGCGCAAACACGCCAAGATTAAAAAAAACCTGGAAGCTGCATCCAGTAATGATCCTCAATGGAATTGGGATGTTGTGAAACCGGACATAGAGCAGGTTTTTTATAAATTTCAGACTGATTGGTCAGAGTACAATTTTACTAGTTTCGAAACATATATGACACAGGATTATTATCGTCGAACAATGTTATTGCTTGGGATTTTGCAATCTATGGGACGAAAAAACATGATGAGTAATGTAAAGATAAAACAAATTGTTCCCACTGCATTCTACGATGATATCGATGACGCTAAAGATACTTTCACGGTAGCGATAGAGGCTTCAGCGAGTGATGAATTGTGGGAGGGTGATGAACGTTTATTTATAGATAAAAATACCTTCATTGAAGAGTGGACACTAGTTAGGAATAGCACTGACTCTGAATGGATAATAGGTGGGATAGAACAAAGTACACGGACAGTCTGGGAAGAGCACGGTGACCTAAAGTTGTTTGCTTCACAAAATGGGTTTTATTACAGCGGGGATTTTGGCTGGTTACTTATGCCCAAGCGTGGGCAGCTTTTTTCAAAGGCTAACTTTAAGAATTCAGATCTTAATAGCCATGTTGCTGGTGTATTCCGTAGCATGCTTGTCCAGTTTTACCTCTATGTTCCATCGAGAAACAATGGAGACAAGCCATTTCTTATCGCGCAAGCTGCACTACCTAAAACATATGGGAATATAGTAGTTCGTCGCAAGAAATTGTTACAGTTCGGCGGGACAAAAGGGTTAACAAAAGTGTCTCTAGAGTGGGGCGAGTTTAATAAACTGTACGAAGTTTACGCATCAGACATGGAACGTGTAACCAGTTTTGAGCTTTTGCACCCAGTTTTTATGGAAAAATTACACGCGCTACCATTTAGGGTCAGTATAGAGGTGGTAGACAGTGTAGTTTACTTGTACACACAAGATAAGAAAGTTTCGTATGATCAAATGATGTCGATTCTAAAAGACGCATTTGACGAAATGAGGCTATAATAATTATCTATGGACGATTGGGAAGAAAAGCTTACATCGGAGCAGTATAAAGTTCTAAGGCAAAAGGGTACAGAAGCACCGTTTAGTGGAAAGTTTCTGGATCATGAAGATGCAGGAACGTATACTTGTGTAGCCTGTGGTAATGAACTATTCAAGAGTGATACTAAATATGAATCTAAAACACCAGGTTTGATAGGATGGCCAAGTTTTCAAGATGTAATAGACGGAGGTTCAGTCAGACTACAAGACGATAACAGCGGAGGAATGCACAGAACAGAAGTAGTTTGTGCAAAATGTGGTGGTCATTTAGGTCATTTATTTGATGATGATTTGTCGCCAAACGGGAAACACTATTGTGTTAATTCGGTTTGCCTAGATTTTAAACCTGAACAAGATAAAAAAGCATAAACACGCTACAATAAGAGTAATGAGGGCTAGAAATGGACAGTAATGATGTACGAAATAGGTTTCGCGCAAATGGTAGGCGTGATTATGTCGGGCCAATGCCTGCAACGCCTACTAGCCCAGAATCTAGGCAGACCACAGCGCCAGAACCATTTGCAGCATCGGAAGAGTTCGAACAAGAGCCTGATTTATTTTTGCCAGAAGAACCAACCAAGGTAAAAAAACAGAAAAAACCTAAAGGGCCTAAAAAGGCCCGTAGCAAAAAGAAGATAATCATATTCTCCATAGTCTTACTGGTTATTTCGGGTGCTGCATTTGGGGTTTGGAAGTATAAATATGCAAATAACAGTGGGACTCAGGAGGTATCAATCAGCACGACTGGAGATAACTCAAATCCGGTTCAACAATTGATAGATAGCAATAAGAAAAAAACTGTTCGATTGGTTGCAACTGGCGATATGATAGCGCACGACACAATATTGGCTCAGGGTAAAACCGCGAGTGGAAAGTACGATTTTAGCCCAATGCTGGCAAATATGAAGCCGTTTTTTGCCAAGTCAGACGTAAATTTTTGTAATCAAGCAACACCCGCCGGTGGAGAAGCACTCGGGCTATCCGGGTATCCAATATTTAACGCACCACTTGAATGGACTCAAGCCATAGAAGGCGTAGGCTGTAATGTAATAAACATCGGTACAAATCATACAAACGATAAGGGCCAGGGGCTAGTTGATGCTACGGTTGCGGCTTGGGATAATCGACCAAATGTATTAGCAGTTGTTGGAGCTAATAGAAGTGCTGAAGAGCAATCTAAGATACGCTACTTCGAAAAAGACGGCATAAAGTTTGCTGTTCTCTCATATTCAACTTATTCTAATACTCCAATAACCAACGGCTTTGCTATCAATATGTATAACAAAGACACAGCGACAAAGCAGGTAGTCGATGCTCGTAAAAATGCAGACATAGTGTTAGTAAGTATGCGCTGGGGTACAGAGTATTCTCCAGGCGTAGATGCAACACAGGAAGTAGTTTCTCAGGAATTAGCTGATGCTGGGGCAACTATTGTGTTCGGTCATGGCCCTCACTTCTTGGAGCCCGTTAAAATACTAAAAGGTAAAACTGGCAACGAAACACTGGTATGGTATTCGCTGGGTAATTTCTTAAACACTCAACTAGAAACTGAGGCTTTGATTGGTGGTTTCGCAATTGTCGACATAGATTTATCTAGTAGAAATATATCAGACCCAATGTTTATGCCTGTATATTCACACTATGAATGGACGCCAGCCCAAAAAGCCGCCAATGATTTGTTAGCTAGGAACAAAGTTATGATGTATCCATTGGATCAAGCAGCAGAACCACTAAGCCGTTCTCAACTCGGGACGACAGTAGAAGCCCAAACAGATCGGGTAAGCAAGATTCTAAACACCTACACACCAGTAAAGATCATAAAGTCTGACCAGTTTTAGTTAAGGCCGAATAATTCTTCCATTGTTTGGTTAGTTTTTTGTAATTGTTCAGCAAGCTCTACTCCTACATAGCGCATGTGCCATGGCTCGTATTGATAGCCGGTAATTGCTTCTTTGCCATCCAGATATCTAACAATAAACCCATATTTGTGAGCGTTTGCTTTGAGCCATTGTCCTTCTGGGGTATTTTCAAAACAAACTTCTAAGTGACAGGCCCCATTAGCGGCTGTTGCATCAAAAGATAGTCCGGTCTGGTGCTCGCTAGTGCCTGGACGGGCGCTGTATCGATCGGCAGCTTCTTGACCGTCCTGTGCCACGTAGCTGTCGTAAAACTGCTTTTGTAGTTCGAACGACCTATAGCCACTACCAAATACCAGCACAACTCCATCAGACGCAGCAGCATTAAAAAGCTCGGTTAACCCCGGTTCGGCTGTTTTGGAGTATTGCATTTGCTCTGCTTCTGACCCTAAACGTAGTTTAACTGAAGGAACAACTAAATCTGACGGTACATATTTGTCAGGTAAGACACGCGATTTGTTCACAATCCACCAAATACTTCCTGGTTCATCTATAGAGTACAAAGTTTTATCGAACCCGGGTGGCATATTCTCTAGAACAGGGTCAGTCGGTATTTGCTGGTTGCTGGCTATTGTTGTGGCTTTTTCTGACGGTTTGTTAGTGATGCCAAAATATACACCCAAACTAATTAGTCCAGCCAGAGCGGCCCAAAGAATTATTTTTTTGCCCATGCAGTTAGTATACAATCTCAGCCTTGAGGTATACTAGTAAACAATGAAAGAGATAGACAAGAAGGCTGTGCCGACCAAATTACTGTGGATTGATTTAGAAATGACTGGACTCGATACGCAGGAGCACGTAATTATTGAAGTTGCGGCCGAAGTAACTGATTTTGAATTCAAAACCTTGGCATCGTATGAGGCACTGATTGCTCAGCCAAAAGAAATATTAGAACGCTCTAACGAGTGGTCTAAAAAGCAACACACAGAAAGTGGACTGTTTGATAAACTGCGATCAGAAGGTCGCCCAGAACCAGAGGTAAAGCACGAGTTGATTGGTTTTATTCAGGCACAGTTTGGAAATGAACCCGCAATCCTGGCCGGCAATTCAATATATAACGACAGAATGTTTATTAATCAATGGTGGCCAGAAGTAAATGAGTTACTTCACTATAGAATGCTAGACGTCACTACGCTTAAAATACTAATGCAAGGCAAGTATGGCTATGAGTTCGAAAAGAACGATGCCCACCGCGCCTTTGATGATATTCAGGCATCGATTGCTGAACTCCAGCATTATCTAGAAAAACTGGTGAGCAACCCATAGTATAGAATTGACAGAAACAAAAAACTGTAGTACAATACTGCTATTAAGTAATAAGACAATAAATAAAACAAAATATATTATGACCTCAGCTATCTTAACCCCAGAAGTTCCTAGTCCGGAAGTCCAATTAGGCCCTGAGGACATCTTAGCCCCTACGGGGTTATCTTTAAACATTGATGGATTTGAGATGAGAATATTTGATGTGCCAGTGCCCGAACAGTATGAACAGAGAAGACCAGAGGCTATAGCTACATCAAACCCTTCGGGGTTTGAAAGGATCTTAGATAAAGGTATAAGTGGCTTAGAAGATGGCGAGGTTGTGAGTTATTCTCCTATGAGCAAGGTTGGTGATAAGTATTCACCCAAACATCGATGTACTTTAACCAGAACTGGTGATGCATTCCAGATGGATTATGATGATAAGGTTGATCCTGATACCGCTGTGTATGAAAATGATCCAAAAGAGAAAGTTGGTGATATTAAAAGCGAGGGTTTACTAAAGAAGGTTGTTGGCCTACAGTCGCAAGAGATTTTAATAGCGACAGCCGAAAGAGGTATAAAGCTAGCAGATAGGCCTGACAGGTTAGGAGAAGTAGCCCAGAGAATTGGATTTGTCTCCGATGATGTATCTGCCGAAATTCCTTTACCTTCAGCTATTGTTAGTAATATAGAGCAACTAAAGAGTGAAGGAATAAATGTTCCAAATGTAAAATTTTTTACTGAGGGATCAATAGATGGAGAAGATTATGTTCAGGTGTGGGCAGAAGGTGAATTTCCAGCGTCTGAACATCCTGGTTATTTTGCTCATGATTTATTATCAGAGCATTATAGGCCTTTGGTTGTATTCAGAGAAGGGGTGATGGGTATAGCGACTTTATATGCCAGAGCGGTACAAGAATTACCTGAAATTTCGGCAGAACTCCCCAAAGACAATTATCAGATAAATGCTGAAAGACCAATTATGGTTGGAGTTGCCATGTCTGATCGCGAAAAAATTGATCACGCTGCCCTCTGCTTAGATCAGTTTACTACTGAGTTATCATGGATGTCAGATAAAATTGATATTTCTGAATCGGATGAAGGCATGGACCGATTTTTTACAGAAACTCCTAACAACGGGTGGCGTTATATGCCGCAAATGGTTAGAACTATTCTCTCCTCTTCTCATCGTCAGGAGCTATTGGATTATTTTGACAGCGTAGGGTCCGAGGCTTTTAATCCAGAAACTGACGAATTTTCATTTGAAATATATACAAGAGAATTGTTCAAACGAACCCAAGAGTTTTGGGGTATACACCCCGAACCTAAAGTTAAAGATACACCAAAAGAGCTAGTATATGAGGGCGGTATCTTTTAATATATGACAATGGATCATAAAACAGTAGAAGAGTATGTACTAAGTATGCCGAACGCTTGGCTGGATTATCCGTTTGGTGAAGATGTCGCGGTATATAAAGTCGGGCCTAAAGATAAGGCTAAAATGTTTGCTCTAATCCCAGAGAATAAAACGCCAGTCAATATAAGCCTTAAATGCGATCCGCTACTTTCTAAATTACTGCGTGAGAAATACGAATCAGTTATGCAGGGATATCATCTCAATAAGAAACATTGGAATACAATAATTCTGAGCGGGCAATTAGATTGGGATGAAATCAAAGGATTGATACGACATAGTTATGACCTAGTACTAGGTAATGATAACGCCATACCAAAAATAAAATAGAATTATCTATTCTTCTTTGTTAAGGCCGGCAAGAGTAGCGGCATTATTAAACTGTGCCTCTAGGGCAGCTTTAGTCTTCTTGTTCGTGTTATTTTTATACGCGGTTTGCGCAGCTTTGGCGTATTCTGTCAGATCTTCACGCATTATTTCTAGGAAGACTTTATCGAATTCGTTTGATTGTTCTGCCAAGGTTAATCTTTCATCTGTTTTTTTATCTGGACCACCAATAGACTTTGCATCTGATTTTACCCCAAGCGTTTTTAATGCGCTTTGTAATTCTGATTGTTCGCTGACAAGCGTTATCTGAGTGGTGATTGCCAGGTTTTTTGCTTCAGAACCGGTAGCTTTTTTAATACCAATTTCAGATATTCTTATAAGTTCTTTCTGTTGATATACAACAGACTTAAGTTGTTCCTTGCTCGATTTACTTCCACTTGTCAGAAAACTTGACCCGATAATAATAAACATTATTAATATCAAAAGCCCAGCTGCAAAAATAATAATGCGTTGAGTTTTTGAATTGCCTGAAGGTAAGTTAAATTTGCCCTTTGGTTTTTGGTCGCCAGGATTTGTAATAAATTCATAAGGATTATTATTCTGGGGCATATTCGATGGGTTTATAGGTGGGGGTGCTGGGGATGGATTATCTGGTTGCATAACCATAAGCATACTAGTTTTTAGCCCCATATGACAAGTGTTGGTAGTGAGCTTGTGCTTTACGGGGTGTATTTAGCGTACAATAACTGTGTATATGGATGCTATTGAGGAAGTAAAAAGCCGGTTGAGTATAGAAGACGTAGTTAGCGAATACGTTCAGCTCAAGCGTTCCGGCAGAAATTTTAAGGGTTTGAGCCCGTTTACTTCAGAAAAAACTGCCAGCTTTATAGTTAGTCCAGAAAAGCAGATTTGGCACGATTTTAGCTCTGGCAGAGGTGGCAATATGTTTAGCTTTGTTATGGAGATGGAAGGGCTAGATTTCAAAGGGGCATTGGAACTTTTGGCACGCAAAGCTGGTGTTGATTTGGATCAGTACAAAACTGGCAGAAATAAAACTTTGTCCAGAGATAAAGAGCGGGCTTACGAAATTCTTGAACTGGCGACAAAGTTCTACCAAGTGCAGTTTAGTAAAAACAATACAGCCCTAGAGTATATTTTAAAAAAGCGCCGTTATAGCAAAGAAACGGCATTAAAATTTCGCATTGGATATTCGCCTAATACCGGCAACGCGCTAGCCATTTATCTTAAATCCAAAGGTGTAAACGATAAAGAATTAAAAATGACCGGCCTAGCTTCGCCACGAATGAGCGGGCTATCTGATATGTTTAGGGGACGAATCATGATACCGCTCTGCGATGCACAGGCCAAAGTGATCGGGTTTACGGCTAGAATTTTAGAAGATGACCCAAATGCACCAAAATACATAAATACTCCCCAAACGTTGCTTTACGACAAGAGTCGTCACGTTTATGGTTTGCATTTAGCCAAAGAAACAATCAGAAAGTCAGCTTTTAGTGTCATGGTAGAAGGTAACTTAGACGTGATTGCTAGCCATCAAGCTGGGGTTTTTAATGTAGTGGCAACGGCTGGAACAGCCCTGACTGAACAACAGCTCAAAGTTTTACAAAGATTTTCTGGTGATGTACGAATTGCTTTTGATCAAGATCGTGCTGGACTACAAGCGGCCGAAAGATCGATTCCTATTGCAACGAAGGTGGGTGTTAATTTGTCAGTTATAACTATCTCAAACGGCAAAGACCCAGATGAACTAATTCAAAAAGATCCAAAACTATGGGAGAAGGCCATATCAGAAACAAAACCAGCCGTTGATTGGCTTATAGATTTATATAAAGACCAGCTAGACTTGGGGACTGCCACGGGTAAAAGCCAGTTTAGCAATATAGTAATGAATGTCGTTAATTCTCTTAGTGATGGCGTGGAACAGGAGCATTATGTAGAAAAGATAGCCGGTATAATAGGCGTAACCAAAGAAGCATTAATGACCAAGATGGACGGCAAAAGCCATAGAGCCCCATCTAAAAAGATTAAAACAGTGCCCAAAAAAGTAGAAAACGTCGATCAAATTAGATTCCAAAACCAGCTAATAAGTTTGTGTATTATGAAAGTTGGTCTCCGAAAGTACATAGATTTGATTGATTCAAGTATGGTTGTTGGAGATGATGCCAAGGTCGTTTTGGACTATATAAAACTTAATCCAGGCTTTCGGGGTGTTCCAGATGAGCTCAAGGACTTGAGAAAAGTTATAGATTATGTCAAAATGCTATCACTACAGTACGAGACGTTGTATCAATCGCTCGATGATTTAGAGCAAGAATATGAAGCACAAAGATTGCAGATCCGCCTCGTAGAGAATTATGTAAAAACCCAAAAAATAATGCTTGCGGCCGAAATGGACGGAGCAGACGATAACAAAACCAAAGTTTTATTAGAAAAGGTGAAGTCGTTTGACGCACTTTTAAAGAAGTCCAAGGAGACCACGAATGGCAGATGATCCTAAGCAAGAGGCTAAAGAAGAATTATTAGCAAAAGCTAAAAAAGAAAAAAAGATTAGCCAGAAGGAAATATTCAAAAAGATTCCTGATACCCCAGAAAACATCGATATTTTGGATAGTTTATATACAGAACTTGCTGATCTTAACGTAGAAGTTAAGGCAGCTGATGAGCCTAGTACAAAATTTACCGAGGAAGAAGAGGAAGAAGAGGAAGTTGTAGTTAATGACTCTGCATATCTAGATGATATTGCAGATGACTCCGTACGACTGTACCTGCGAGAAATAGGTAAGATCCCATTGCTTAACGCCGAGGACGAGTTAGCACTTGCACAGCGTGTTGTAGCCGGGGAAAAAGATGCTAAAGACCAGATGGCAGAGGCAAATATGCGTTTAGTAGTTTCTATTGCAAAGCGTTACGTCGGTCGAGGGCTAGACCTATTGGATCTTATCCAAGAGGGCAACACTGGTTTGCTACGCGCAGTAGAAAAGTTTGATCCAGACAAAGGGTTCAAGTTCTCTACATACGCAACGTGGTGGATTAGGCAGGCTATTACTCGGGCAATTGCCGACCAAGCCAGAACGATCCGCATTCCTGAACACATGGTTGAAACTATAAATAAATTACTCAGAACACAGCGCCGACTAACACAGGAGCTCAATCGTGAACCTACGCATGAGGAAATAGCCAAGGCTATGGAGATTGATGTCGACAAAGTCGAACACATTATGAAGATCAAGCAAGATATTTCGAGCCTAGATGCCTCTGTTAGAGATGATGAAGAAGATTCTGTACTTGCCGACTTTATTGAAGATGAAGATACTGTTTCTCCAGAAGAATCAGCCACCGGACAGCTGTTAAAAGAGCATGTCAAAGACATGTTAGGTAGCTTAACCGAACGTGAACAAAAGATTTTGAAACTTCGCTTCGGCTTAGAAGACGGCAAAAGCCATACGTTAGAAGAAGTGGGGCAAGAATTTAGCGTTACCCGTGAGCGTATCAGACAAATAGAAGCTAAGGCTCTCGCCAAACTGCGCAAGCACAAAGATAGCAAAAAACTTCACGACTATATCAAGTAGCGCTCGTACTTTTGTTCTCATGGGCGCTTTACGTGTGAACTTTGTCCATCACGTGGCGCTTGCCGACCCAATCGAATCAAAAGTACTCGCTTTGTATGAGGGCTTATAGAGTAGTATATAGTTATGAAAGAGCTAATTATCTTTATATTTTTGCCGAGCATAATTGCATGCATAATCTTACTGCCAATAATTTACGTCCGGAATCGCAATAAACCTAAAGACTCAGATCGGTAATAAATAATTTGAAGGAATTGATACAATAGTTAAATGACAATTTTTGGATTAGCTGGAACGCATGCGAGCGGCAAGGATACCATTGCAGATCTGTTGGTAGATAAATACGGTTTTTTCCATGTATCAACAGGTGATATCTTCAGAGATGAAGCTATGAAGAGGTATGGGTCAATCGAAAGGCCGGTTTTATATAAAACAGCTAACGAAATAAGAAACAAAGATGGGCACGGTGCCGTAAGTTATCTTGCACTTGATCGTTACGAAGAAGTTAAGGATAGTCATCCCAATGGTTTAGTAGTGAGTGGTTTCAGGGCGCTTGCTGAAGCACAAGTCATTAAAGATGCAGGAGGAACTATTGTTTTTGCCGATGCCGCTACAGATATTAGATTCAAACGATTAAAAGATCGAGCACGGGTAGAAGAGGGTAGTCTGACCAGACAAGAGTTTGATGAACGTGAAGCTGCAGAAAACGGGAAAACTGACCCTGCATTTAATATTTTGGCTATCAAAGATATCTCTGGCGTATTAATTACGAACGATGGTGATGATATAAAGGCGTTTAAAGAAGAAGCTGAAAAAGCACTAGGGCTAAGCTAATATGCAGAAAATAGGCTCATCGACAGAGTTTAGTAAAAAACTAGCCGAATATAAGCGAATAATTGACGATGATATTCAAGATTATTCGAAGTTTGTTCATAAGACTACTCTACAAAAATACGGCAAGAATTCCACTGTAGCTACCGACGCTTACTTATCGGTACTTAAACGCGGCGGCAAGCGAATACGCGGTGCATTAACTATGGTTGGATATGAAATGTGTGGCGGTACTAACAAAGAGATGATCATCCTCGTGGCTAGGGCAATAGAGCTTATTCATGCTTATATTTTGATAATTGATGATATTACGGATCGATCAGCCGTTCGGCGTGGTGGAAAATCAGCCCACGTTATTTTGAGTGATTATTATTCCAAACAAAACTTCGGCAACGATCAGCAGCATTTTGGCGAATCAGTTGCGGCAACGGCGGCGCTACTTGGCAACCATGCAGCTCAGATGATAATGACCAACTTGGATGCCTCGCCACAACTTAAACTAAACGCCATAAGTATTCTAAATCGTGGTATGAATATAACTATCCACGGACAGTTTAACGACATCTTTAACCAAGTAACTGGCGAAGTAGGTGAAACTGGCGTAAACAACGTTACAGAGTGGAAAACGGCTCACTATACGTTCCTAAACCCTCTACATATCGGCATGATTTTAGCGGGTGCAGATTGTCATTCTACAGACGCCATAACTGACTACGCTATGAATATGGGGCGAGCATTCCAGTTGACAGATGATATATTGGGTACATTCGGGGGAGAGTTCGAAGTTGGCAAATCTTCATTAGACGATGTGCGAGAAGGCAAGCGAACACTACTAGTCGTTAATGCTCTAGAAAACACCTCAGACGCGAACAAGAACTTCATTATACAAATGTTAGGGAATCAACAGGTTACTAAGGCCGAGTTCCAGAGATACTGTGATATTTTGGTTGAATCTGGCGCACTAGAGCACACACAAGAAAAAGCAAAAAACTATGTTGACATAGCAACCAAATCCCTAATAAAAGAACAAGATAATTGGAGTGCTGACGGAGTAGATTTCTTGAAAGGTATGGCCGACTATCTAATAACCCGCACAAACTAGTTGAAAATAAAACAACAAAGCAGTATAATAAGTACAATTATATAAGGAGTTGAACAGTGGCAAATCTTGCGGAAGTAGATTTTTCAAACTTTGAGCTTTATGAGTTATCACAGGAGCCACATTGGGCACATGAAATTGCCGACGGTGTAGTTACTGAAATGGCAGAAGTGTTTGGTGTTCAGCTTAGCCAGACGCCAACCTCAGAAGAATTAGGACAGTTAGTTGGGGCTGTCGGTACAAGTAAAGTTCTACAAGAAAATATTGGCCAGGTACAAGATGCCCTAGGAACAGACGACAATGCATTAGAAATTGCTGCAGATTGGGCCGAGCGTTCTGGTGTACAAAAGCCACTTGATAGAAGTTTATGGACTCCGAGTTGTAGAGCAATGTGGGTTGATCTTCAAGTTATTTCTGGTGCTGTTGCCAATTGGCAGGACAGAACTGCAACTTTGCTTGAAACAACTCAATACAGCGAGAAGGTTGCAATTCCAGTGGGCAATAGGCTAATGGACACAAAAACGGAATTGGTTAATCCAAATATCGTAGCTTTTAAAGAAGCTAATAATCGTTTGCCAACCGAATCAATGTACGCAGAAGATGTTATAAAGCCACGACTTGAGCGGGCAGGTTTTGAAGTATTGATAAGCCCATATGACACGAAAAACGGAGACGAAATTGCAGGCAGTTTCGTAAGAGACTTCCCCGACTTATATACAGTTGGAGAAAATCTCACGTTTGTACGAGTTGCAAACGCCGGAATCCAGTTAGCAGTACAATTTAGAAAAGAAATTAAAGATATAAAATCTAACTTTGACTCTAACGATAATCCACAGTTATTCGTATTAACCGATACTTTTCCTGTCGCACGAACCGAAGAGCAGGCAAAGGACCCAGTAAACTTCCAAAACCCTATGACAGCTATAAGGCAGGCTGCTCTAACTGCGAAATTACTCCAAGAAGTAGTAGAACAAAAATCGGCTTAAATTTTAGCAGTATATGTTTCGTGGTGGAGTTTTACGATATGGTCCCGGTGATCTTGCTTGCCGTATCGGACTGTTTCGCGGATAAGTACAAATATTGCACCAACACCTAATGCGGTTAGCCAATCAGCGCCACTTAAGCCTGCGGATCTAAAGAATGGCTGAATCCAGGGGTTGTATACAATATTGGCAATACAAAACGAAGATAGGGCAATAGCAAACAAGAACTTGTGATTGTGCAGCTGGTATTTAGAAAATACTCCGTGCTCGGTGCGTAAATGCAGTATATTCATTAGCTGGCAAATCATGATAGTTACATAAGTAACCGTGGTGGCTTGCATGTGTAGTGTTGAGCCATTTTCGACATACGATGGGTCGACATTGCGTCTCATAAAGAAGTACATGTAGTTTGCAAATGTCAGGGCACCAATCAATATTCCAACCCATATAACTTCAATAACTGATTTACGGTTTAGGATATGTTTTAGAGGGTTTCTGGGCTTCTTGGTCATGACTTTGCCTTCGGCTTCATCCCAACCCAGTGCAATCATAGGGAACAGCTCAGCAATAAGGTCGATGGCTAATATGAGCATCACAGTAATTGCTAGTGGGGTAGAAATCATCACTGCTGCTACTAAACTAAACAGATTGATTACTAATTCTGAGGCGTTAGCATGGAAGGCTACCAGAGCTATTTTAGTAATGTTTTTGAATATTATTCTACCTTGCTGGATTGCTCGTACCAGAGTACCGAAGCTATCGTCTAGTAGTACAATTTCGGCGGATTGCTTGGCAACATCAGTCCCGGTCATGCCCATCGCTACCCCAATATCGGCTCTTTTTAAGGCGGGTGCATCGTTAATGCCATCGCCGGTGACTGCAATAATATTGCCATGTTTTTTGACCAAGCCTACGATACGTAATTTGTCCTCAGGGCTAACTCTACTAAATATAATGTTTCCTTTTAGAACTTGTCCCACAACTTGTTTATCAGATAGTTCGTCGAGTTCTTTTCCAGTAATTATGGTAATCGCTTCTCCATCACCTACTAACCCTGCTTTTACGGCTACGGCCCGGGCTGTCGTGGCATAATCGCCCGTGATGATAGATATCTTTATATGGGCGTCTTTAGCTGCCTTTATGGCCGCAGGGACTTCCTCACGGACGGGGTCAACCATAGATACCATGCCTAGATAAATTAGTTTGGATTCGGCATCATCAGACTCCATTTGATCTACATTTTCTTTACCTGTGACAACGCGGTAGGCAAGGGCTAGATTGCGCATGGCAGACTTTGCCAGGTCTTCATTTTTACCCAGAACGAATTTCTTATCTTCTACGGTGAGTTTTCGTACATGGCCGTGGTCCCAAATTTCATCACATTCTTCCAAGATACCCTCAGGAGAACCTTTTACGAATACGTAATTTTGTTTGCCATCACCCCAAGGCCTTATTGAGCTCATTCGCTTTCGAACAGAGTCAAACGAAAATTGCTTCGCCTCAGGGTATTTATTCTCAATTTCTTGAGTATTTATACCCGCTTTGTTAGCCAAGGTTACTAGTGCACCCTCTGTCGGGTCGCCTATGCAATACCATACATCGTGGTCTTTATCTGGTTGGCCAATTTTTGCATTGCTGGCGAATACTCCTGCAGATAAAAACAGGTTTAGGTCTCGTAGGCTATCGTCTGTTAACGGAGTCCCTTTTAGCTCTATTTTGCCATTGGCCTCATACCCAGCGCCAGTTACATCGTATGTTTGTTTACCTATAATAAACTGTTCTACGGTCATTTGGTTTTTGGTTAAGGTGCCAGTTTTGTCGGTACATATAATACTAGTTGCGCCGAGTGTTTCTACTGAAGACAGTTTTTTTACCAAGGCTTTATCTTTGACCATTTTCTTGGCAGCTTGAGCAAGTACCGTAGCAAATGCAGCTGGCAAACCTTGCGGTACAAGTGACATCGCAATCGCAACAGCAAGTAGTAGGCTCTCTTTAGCTCCTAGATCCACCTGGAAGGCGATTATTAGTAAAAGGATAAACAGTACCATAATGGCTTTGGTTACCTTTGTAGAAATGTTATTCATTTCTTTTTGCAACGGGCTTTCATCTACTGAAGTTTCAGAGCTAAGGTCGGCGATTCGACCTAGTTCGGTACTTGTGCCAGTGGAATGGACTACACAGTAACCATTACCAGTTGCAACCGTAGTCCCCATGAATACCAAGTTGTATCGATCACCAATCGGGGCAGTGCCCTTAATTACATGTATGTTTTTGTGGCTAGGATTGGACTCACCAGTTAATGCAAAATCATTTGTAGAAAGCTCAGAAATTTCAATAACGCGCATATCAGCCGGAACAGAATCGCCTTCTTCTATATATACAATGTCACCTGGGACTAAGTCTGTTGATGAAATTTCTTCTACTTTGCCGTTTCTGACAACTTTAGCTGTAGGAACAACTAACTTTTCCAAGCTCTCCATAATTTTTTCTGCCTTATACTCCTGACGAAACCCCATAAACGTATTGAGAAAAACAATGAAGAGCAAGGCAAAGCCTACACGTTGGTCTTCGAACGCAAAAGAAACGACACTACTAATGAGTAGCAGGTAAATCATCAAGTCTTTGAACTGGCGGGCGTACTTTACACCCCAGGATTCTTTTTTAGTTATAGCCAGCCTGTTTGCTCCGTATTCCACAAGCCGTTTTTTTGACTCATCGCCAGATAGACCATCTCGACTAGTCGACAAATCTTTATACGATTCATCAACGGATCGATTGTAGTAGTCTTTTTGAACTTGTTTTTCTTCCACCCTTATTCTCACTGCCCCTTATTTTAAGATGTTAATATCCATTCAATAACCATTTTTTTGATTTTACGGTATTCTTCTTCTTCAAATTGCATGTTAGCTATACAAAATCTTTTGCCAGACATGTGCGAGCAAAACATACACTCAAACATGTTGTAGCAGTTACTAATGAATAAACTGTTAGCAATTTTGCCTGACCAAATAACATTGAAACTGTTACTGCATTCAGTGGAATCTTCTACGCGCATTGAGTAAGTCGATGCATTGGATCGTTGGCAACACGCAACGTACTCATACTTTTTACCGCCATCGGTGAATAAGACATTCTTTGAAAAGTGGACATCTTGGGACCGAAAAATATTTTGCGAATTATAGATGTTATCACATTCATAAACCTCTATAGATTCTTTTTGTCTCTCTGTTACGGCAAAGTTAGTTTCGTTCCACGCAGCCAGAATGTCCTCTATGCTGTTCAATGGCCTTTTAGGAATACCCCAGTCTTTGTTCTTGGACTCGTCCAGAGCATTTTTCATAGTCATGAAACGTGAAGGATTCACTGACTGAGCCCAGGTTTTTTCTCCAGTAGAAAAGTCAATTACCTCTTTTGGCAGTCGAACGTCAAATGCAAATTTTTGCATAACCTGTTCATACGTGAAAGGGTTCTTGTATCCGAATATGTTGGCAAATATTTGATCTAGGATGGCAGGTGCTTTATCCATGTTATTTCTTACCTCTCTTTTTAGTTACTACTTCACGACTTGATGATTGGGACGCCAGAATACTAGCCAAATTACCTGACCCAAAGCCACTGTCAGTATCTATGCCAGGATCCGTACTTACCAGGGGTTCAAGTGCAATTTTATTCGCCTCAGCTGGAACTAGTTTGACATGGGATTTAGAGATCAAGCCGGCAATTTTGTTGGCTTTTTCTTCTTTTTCGGCTTTAGCCTGGCGTCGTTCCACAGGGTCAATTTCATGATTTGTAAAGTATGAAATGTCTGCTTCTGGGTTAGCCGGTCCACCTGAAGCGAGGCTATGATCTGGCATTTGATCCCAGGCGCCATCTAAGTCTTCTTTCAATTTATTTGTATCAGGTTCAACCTGGGCAGCCGGATTTAAATCTGAAGAGTGTGACGAAGGGAACGAGGGGGCATTATCTGCGATTGAACCTTGTCCTTCTACAAACTTATCTACCTTAGGTTTTCCTGTTGCTTTAGCAGCTTCTAGTTGTTCCAAATTTACCTTAGCCATTGCATCACTAGCGCCAATATCCAATGTTCTTGCTTTAAACACGGGTACAATTTGGCCATTTGCAGATACTCGAACCAAACATTCCCTAGGATGAAGTTCGGTCAAGAAACGCTTTTTAACTACATTTTCTTTGATACCTTTTTTATTCTCTTCTTCAATGATTTCTTTTGGAATATCAATGTTCAGATTACCAATTAAGCCTTCTGCATCTTCTTCTGATACACGGAAAACGTAGTAGTTATATACGTTTGAATAAATCGCATCTTTTAGTGACTTTTCTACCTGCCCAAAATACTGCTGGGTAAGGATGACGAATAGATTATATTTCCTGGCTTCAGCAAGTATAGACGCTAGGGCAGGGCTCTGAACGACTGAAACTTCATCTACGATCAAAATGACTTTTTGATTGAATGATTTTGCCTGAGCTAAAAGGAATATTTGCTGGATAAGAATACCCGCAGCAGTTTTAACTACTTTTTCTCCCATGCTAACTTTGTTCAATGAGAAGACTGTCAAGAAGTTGTTTTCTATAGTTTTTGCTAATGATATTTCACTCTCTCCAACCAATCCTGGCTGTAACTGCATTTCGTCAACCAATGAAATTATAGGCAAAATGGCTTCGGTGTAGTGGGTGGTTCGTATTTCGTTAAAATCGGTTGCAAAGAATTGTTCGATGTTTGGCGGTATACTGCCAGACACGTGCTGTATTATTTGGGTACGTAGCTCTAGTTCCGTCAGGAATCGTTTTAAAAACCCTAATGACATAGTTTGGCCAACAAACAAAACATACAAACTAAAACGTAAAACGCGCTCAACTTTTGGGTTAAACTGGTCAGCTAGTAGTGATTTCATGAGTGTAGTTGTTAGCTCTGTAGAAGCTGAAACATCTGTCTTAGCTGAATCTCCGAATAGTTCTGGAGCAGAATCACCAGAAAAATCTATCACCTGAGAGCCTTCGATTGCTTGCATGTCGTTTCCAAGTGCAGCGTGCGGGTCAATGACTAGTACTTTGTAATTTTGCTTGTTTGGAGATTTAGAGATACGATCTACTAAAAGTTCTATGAACTTAGATTTTCCACTTCCACTCGCACCAATAATGAATGAGTGTTTATCGAATTCAAAATCTTGTAAGTTTAAGAAGTAATCATTCGCGAAATAAGGGAAGGTATCGACAGATAGCAGAGCATTGTTGTTGGTTGGGCTGAGTATAGGAAGGGATTTCTCTATATTTATATATTTTGGGAACTCTTTCTTGAGGTAACGGGCGTTTTCATCAAAGTTTGCGCGTAGCAAATGAGCCGGGAACACCAGCATGGTTTTCTTATTTATAGAGTAATTACCGCTAGGGTTTTTGAAGTAGAATTCCAGTTTCGTGTACGTTTTGTCAGCATTAATCCGTCTGCACTTTAAAACGATTATCTCTAGATCTTTACCCTTTTTAACCTTGAACTTTTCACGTAGGTCTAATAGGTTACCGCCCGAAACGTATCTAACAAGACGTTCGGCAGTTTTTGTAGTTGGCAGTGTGAATTCCTCTTCTTTAACTGGCATTAGTACACCCAGGTCAATATTGTTACTAAGAACACCAAGATCACGATCAGCCGTTACAAAGTATCTAACCATGTTCTCTTTAATAACAATGGTTATTTGGCATGGGTTCATGTAGCCAATATGAGCAGTTAGCGCAGTAAAAAACTGTTGCCAGTTTTCTTTTTCGGCCACATTGGATTTTAGATATAATTCAAAACTAAATTTCATATCAGATAACTTCTTATTAATAGTATACTAGAGTTATGGCGAAAGTGGAGAATAAAAAGCTTGTGGTTATTGACGGTAAGTCTGTTTTCTATCGCGGCTACTACGCTATGCCTAATCTTAGCAAGAAAGATGGTACACCAACTGGGGGTGTTTATGGATTTGCTGTAATGGCACTGGAAGTAATTAAGCGCCTGAAACCAGATTATGTATGCGTTGCCTGGGACAAGCCTAAAACCAATATTCGCAAGCGACTGCAAATGTACTCAGAGTACAAAGCTGGCCGCAAACCGGCACCACCAGACTTTCATACACAGATTCCGATATTACATGAGCTGCTTGATGCATTCGGCTGGCCTCTCTATGAATTAGACGATTACGAGGCGGACGACATTATGGGGACGCTTGCAGTGCAGGCAAAAGCTGTCGGGCTGGACACATTACTTGTCACCAGCGATTTAGATCTCCTGCAGGTAATAAATGAGAATGTAAATGTCTATGCCCTAAAAAAAGGTTTGAGTAATATTGAACTGTTTCACCCAGAGGCGTTTAAAGAAAAATACGGGATAGAAGTAGATCAATTCCTCGATATGAAAGCCATAAAAGGAGACAGTTCAGATAATATTCCAGGCGTTCCTGGTATCGGCGAAAAGGGTGCAGTAGATTTACTAACTCAGTTCAAAACACTCGACGGAATTTACGACAATCTGGACCTGATTAAGGAAACTACTAAGAAGAAGCTCGAAGCCGGCAAAGAATCAGCCTATTTGAGCAAAAAAATAGCAGCCATATGGACAGATGCCCCTGTAAAATTAGACCTAGAATCGCTAGATATGGCTAATTGTAATCCCGCTAATGTACGTGAGGTTCTGCAAAACCTAGAGTTTAGAACGCTCGTTCGTCAATTACCTGAAGTTATGCAAGTTCAGGAAGAACACATGCATCACATTGATGCCAAGTTACTGCTACCAAAAAACACGATTATCGATTCCGATGAAAAGCTTGCTTTGATCAAACCAGATGAATTTAGCGATTTGGTAATTCATAGTTTTGCCGCAGGCAAGCACGGAAAAGACCCTAAATCATTGCTAATCAGTCCCAATGCCAAAAATGTTTTTAGTATAGACATGACCAAAGTTAGCGTCAAGGCAGTCCAGACATTATTGAATGAACAAATGGGCCACGAAGCCATAAACAAGATTGGTTATGATCTGAAAAGCACGATAAAGGTGTTATACGAACTAGGCTGTAGTTTTAGTGGAGTCAGTCATGATGTTCTGATTGGCGCCTTTCTGTTGAATAGTTTGCGGCGCGAACAGTCGCTCACAGAACTTGCTAGCGCAGACCTTGGCTACGAAGGTTCTGATTATGAAAATCTTACACCAGATGAAGTTATAGATAGGGCCCCGGAAATCATTGCTGTTATACGTGGATTGTACGATCGACAGTTAGTAGAATTAGAAAAGTTACCAAAGCTTCACGAACTTGCCCAAACAATAGAGTGGCCAGTTATTTCGGTGTTGGCGGACATGGAGTATGAAGGCATCAAACTAGACACAGGCTATCTGAATAAAATGTCAGAAGAGTTGGCCGATCAAATAAGTGATATTGAACAACAAATTTATGGTTATGCTGATCAGGAAGTAAATATTGGCTCACCAGCGCAACTGGCTGATATGTTATTTAACAAACTACAATTGCCAACAACAGGGATAAAAAAGGGTAAAACGGGCTATTCAACAGCTGCTAATGAACTAGATAAACTACGTGGCCAACATCCTATCATTGATATGATTACCGAGTATCGCGAATATGCCAAACTAAAAAACACTTACGTTGATACGTTGCCAAAAATGGTTGACGAAAATTCCAGATTGCATACCACATTCGCGTTAACTGTTGCACAGACAGGACGACTTAGTAGCAACGATCCTAATCTTCAGAACATTCCGGTCAGAACAGATCTGGGCAGGCGAATTAGAACGGCATTTGTAGCAGGAGAAGGTAATACGTTTGTAAGTGCTGATTATTCGCAGTTTGAACTAAGACTTGCGGCGTATTTGGCAAATGATCAGGAGCTAATGGACATGTTTAATAAGGATGTTGATGTACACACTGCGACTGCAGCGCAGGTGTATAACCGCGAACCAGAAGATATAACTAAAAACATGCGCCGCGATGCCAAAGTAATTAATTTCGGCATTTTATACGGTATGAGTCCGCATGGTTTGAGTGTTGCGACAGGAATGACAATGGCTCAGGCGAAAACGTTCATAGATAAATATTTTGACCTACGAAAACCAATTTTAGAGTACATGGATAATCTAAAGGATCAGGCTAGGAAAGATGGCTATGTAGAAACATTGTTTGGCCGCCGCCGACCTATGCCAGACATTCATTCCAGTAATTTTATGGTTAGGCAGGCGGCAGAACGTGCTGCAATAAATATGCCTATACAGGGAACAGAAGCAGATCTTATGAAAATGGCCATGATTGCTGTTCAGGACAAACTGGACGATGACTGTAACCAACTACTGCAAATCCATGATTCCATTATGGTCGAATGCCCAGAATCAAAAGCAAAGGACGTTGCAAAACTGCTGAAAGAAACCATGGAAAATATCCATAAACTGCCTGTAAAACTAACAGTCGATACAAGCATTGGTAAGAATTGGGGCGAACTGTAATGAAAGATGACCAATATTTTTTAAGGAAGGCGATTGAAGTTGGCAACAAAATGCCCGAACCTACGAACTTTGGAGCTGTGGTTGTGAAGGACGGAGAAATAATTGCCTCTGATCATAATCATGTGCACGAGCAAAATGACCCAACCTTACATGCTGAAACTTCTGCCATAAAGGCTGCATGTAAAAGACTTGGGGCATATAACATTGATGGATGTACACTATATGGCAGCCACGAACCTTGTCTGATGTGTTTTAGCTGTGCGGCCTGGGCGAATATAGAACGAGTTGTTTATGCAACTGCTGCTAACGAGCAAGACTTTAGCTATGAGTTTGAAGGCGTGAGTTTAAAAGATTTGGCCGCAAAACTAAAAAAACCAATAAAAGTCGAACAAATAGACCTAATTAGTTAAAGGTCTATGGCTCGCAACATCGTGGACTCGGAGGTAGCGGGCACCTGATTTGATAACGATTTTTCCAGCTTCTATGTTTGGTTTTAGCTCCATACGGTTTTCGCCTAGGAAGCGCTTGCGCGAGTAACCAATCATAACGCTAATATTTGGAACCTCCTTTGCGAAGCTCAAAAGTTTTTTGTTAAGTTCCATGGTTTTACCAAATCCTATTCCTGGATCCAGGAATATGTGATCGGGTTGAACACCAGAAGAGATTAGTTCGTCTCGCTTGGCCAGTAATTCTGATTTTATTTGTTCTACGGTAGTTGTTCGTGGGTTTTTATGTGCATCTGCAATTGAGCGTGATTTTGGTGACAAGTGACTAACAATACATACAACATCTTTGAACTTAGCTACTATTTTAATCATTTCTAGGTGACGGTACATGGTCACGTCATTAATAATTGTGACTCCAGCTTTTATAGCTTTTTCGGCAGTTTCCGCATGATATGTGTCTACAGATAGCTTACCAGGATATTTTTGAACCAGTATTTTTAGAACTGGCTCCAATCTTTGCCATTCCTCAACCGCTGTAAGGGGTGAAGACCACGGGTTTGTTGATTCAGCACCAACATCTATCAACGAGGCGCCATCGGCGAACAGCTTATCAGCCTGTGTTATTGCATTCTGCGGGTCCAAAAACAAACCACCATCACTGAAACTATCTGGAGTGACATTTAGAATACCAACTAACTCGCATTTACTCATATTCGAAGTATACTAGAACAAAGCAGGAGAACAATTATATGAATGAAACTAAAGAAAAGGATTTGTATTTTGTAGCTGTAAAGTTATTTTTACGTAATAAAAATAAACTTTTAATAACACACGATATTTTTGGTAGTTGGGATTTGCCAGGGGGTAGGATAAAAAAGGATGAATTCGAAAAGCCATTAGAATTAGTAGTTTCAAGAAAGGTTCGTGAAGAATTAGGACCAAATCTAAAGTACGAGCTTTATCAACCTAAGATATTTTTTCGTGTTGAGCGGCAAGAAGCAAATTTGAATGGTGAAACGGTACGAATTTTTGCAGTTGGCTATGAAGCGAAATATTTAAGTGGTGACGTAGTACTGGGTGATCATCATGATCAAATGGAGTGGGTTGACCTAAAATCTTTCATACCCCAAGATTATTTTACTGGAGGCTGGCTTGCGGGAGTACAAGAATATTTACAGCAAATGTAGGGTTGTCACTATAATCTAATAGTACAACTTGCCATTGGTAGATTAGCTGGCTAAACTTAATATTATGAAAAATAAGAAGTTTTTTGTTGGGGTTAAGGGAGTCATAGTTCGGGATGATGGCAAAGTGTTGTTAATCAAGGCGAGTCAGGAAGTTGAGGGCAGAGACCATTGGGAAGTTCCTGGTGGTCGCATTGACGCAAACGAAACTATAGAAGAAGCTTTGAGACGTGAGCTTTCAGAAGAAGTTCCAAATATTAGAGATATCAAAGTCCATGAAGTCGTACACTCTTACAGAGTCCCACGTGATATTAAGGATGACACAAGCTTGGTGTTAATATTCTACAGAGTAACAGCTGGTTTTGACGGCGAAATACAGCTTAGCGAAGAACACACTGAATACAAATGGCTAGAAATTGATGAAGCAATCGAAATAGCCTTCCCATCAGTTGCCGACGCGATCAGGCTATTGAAAAACTAGCAACAAAGTAGTATAATTAGTTTTATTATGACTCATAATGCGGCAGTTTATGAATATACTCCAGATCTTTCAGCAAATATAATAAAAGCTGCAGAAGTCGCATATCATGAGGTTGCAATTACAAAAGATGTGGCAATTCTGTCCGTTCCAAGAATGAGAGAATGTCGTGATTTATCTGTTCTATTGGGTCTTGAATTAGCCGCTGAAGGAATTGTTTACGGTGTAGACTCGAGAAACGGTATTACATGTGACGAGCATAAATATTTAACTATCGCTACCAATTTGGGTGAACTGGTTATAGATCCTAGTTGGAAACAGTTTGCTCCCATAGGTCCAATTAACCCCGTATACCCTGATACTGCAATTAGGAGTAGAGAAGATATGGAAATTATGGCCGCAAAAGCTGGTATAAGCTTTGAAGACAGGCAACTCTGGTCTCCTAAGGGAACGTACGAAGAGCCAGATAACCGACCTATCCAAGAGAGGATAGCATCAGCCATTGACATAGTAGCATAACAGTGATAGAATATGACTACTTTAAATTAAAACAAAAAAAAGGTAACTAAATGGCAGAAAACCAGCACGAAGGCGATCATGAACAGCCTGGTGAAGATCCAGAAAACGAAACAGGCTTTAGGCGCGTAACAGTTGCTGATACGGACAAATCTCCTGAATTTCGAACGGCTAGGGACACTTTAGTCGATTCAATCGAAGAGCTATACGACGGTTTCAAGCTTGGTCGAGCCAAAACCGTAGGTAATTGGAAATTAACAAAAATTCCTGAAAACAGGGGCGGTGGAGACAGAATAGAGTATGAAGGGGGTAAGCGCCGAGTTTCTGTTGTGTTTAAGCCAGTGCTCATACAGTTCTATAGAGATACGGGCTACCAGCCGTCTGATGAAAGTGGTGGGGTTGCTCATGTAGAGGAGAGTCGGTACGAATCTGGGGATGTAGAGCAGATGGGGTTTACTATAAATGGTGATGGTGAGGTTATTCATAACTATCGGTCAGTGGAAACAGCTGATAGTGGGCACAGGTTACATACATCAACAAGAACAGAAGATCCGTTTATTCTTGAACAAGGAACGAGGTTTGTTGCTGGACTGGCAGAAGACTTAATAAGCCCACCCCAGTAAAAAGGGGTAAATTAAACTTGTAAAAAAGTAGCAATAATGTTACAATAAGCTTATGAAGTACGTGCTGAGCGTGATTGGAATGATAATATTTGGTGTTATTGCTGTTATTTTGTTTTCTAAATCTGTAACTAACAATAATGCGGGATCTGTTCAGGTTGGCATAGAACAAGTACACACAACAGATTACATTAATGATAGATCAAAGGTTCAATACACTAAATATGGCAAAATAATTGCCAACGAAGAACGCCGAACACTAAAAATATATGTTAGTGAACGAGAACGGGTTATCGAAGTACTTAAGGGCTACGATGAGCTAGTTGAAGTCCGCAAATCATACAATAATAACCATGAGTCATATAAGACATTCATGTACGCACTAGATAAAGAAGGATTTACCAGAAAACAGTCAACCACAGTAGAAAATCCAACAGGAATCTGTGCCAAAGGATATACATATTTTTACAAACTTAGTGAGGTGGGTAACAACATTACTAATCTATGGAATTCTAGTTGTAAGTCGCTTGGCGGCGACTTAGGCAATAAAGGTACTGATATTAGATCTTTGTTTGAAAAGCAAATACCAGACTACAATGAAGTAGTTAAGGGCGTTTTTTAACTACTAGAACGATAGTTATTGTTATAATGATCTGATAATGTATAAAGCTGTTATATTTGATTGTTTTGGTGTGCTAACAACCGACACATGGAAGCAATTCGTCGATGATCTATCCGATGATGTCGACAAGCCAAAGCTCAGAGAACTTAATCACCAACTTGATGCGGGGCTACTTGGTCACGCTGAATTTTTGGACCAAGTTTACACAGTTTCAGGCTCAAAACCCCAGATGGTTGAAAAATTATTAAATAACGAGATGACCAAAAATACTAGACTTTTGGATTACATAAAAACGCTTAGAGAACGTGGCTATAAAATCGGGATACTTAGTAACATATCAAGCAACTGGATAAGAGATTCGTTCCTGACGATGGAAGAGCAAAAATTGTTCGATAACTTCACATTGTCATACGAAACTGGCACGACTAAGCCTGATCCCAGAATTTTTGAGGTTGCGTGTGAAGGAATAGGAGTAGCGCTGGAAGAATCAATCTTCATAGATGACATTGAGCATTATTGCCAGGCAGCAGAAAGCCTAGGTATGAGAGCGATAGTGTATAAAGATAATGACTCGATGATCTCAGAATTAGAGTCGAAATATTTATCACTATCTACCGATACGGATGTGTAGTTTTTTATCGGTGTTGCATTTCTTTTTAATTTCACCTAAGTACATACGCAAGGTTCCAGCTAATGCAGAACTAGCGACAATAATTGTAATTGTTTTTGGTCCAATTTTTACATTGCAACTAGATTTGAAGTTCTCGAAGACGTAGTTCTTAATAATCCGAATTTCTTGTGGTTCGGCAAATGTATTACCGTCAATAATATCTTTGATAGATGCTCCCATAGGAACTGTATTATACATTTTTCTTGACACAAAGGCGTATAATTAATGTATAAGCACAAACAAATTAACACAAAAACTAAAAGGAAAAATTATGAAACCACCACAGCCAAATATGAAGCCCGAACTCGGCCTAGAGAGTTTTGAAGAACTAGATTTTGCAAAAGCAGTTTTTGAAGGACTAGATGAATTTGGCCCGGAACATAGTGTAGTAAAGTGGATTGCCAATGCTCGCAGTTTGGTTGAACAGGGCCGTAGACGTTTTCCGATTGTTCTAACAAACGAACGAGAAGCATCGATTGCCCATAATTATATGACCGAAGTCTATAGGGCTGATCCATTATGGGGAGAATTGGCAGAAGATCTAAGACAGCCAATTCGAGATTTCCACCACGCTGCCGCATAGACCTTTTGCTTAAGTAGCAGACACTCTGTCATACTATTTATGTGCCAGAATTACCAGAGGTTGAAACAGTAAAAAGAGGACTAGCCAAGTTAGTTATTGGAAAAAAAATATCTGCTGTTGCTTTTGACTGGCCCAAAGGTTTTCCGAGCAGTCAAACTGACATAGATAAACACCTAATAGGGTTCAGTATTATTACAGTTCGTAGAAGAGCGAAAGTATTAATTATTGATCTGGATAGTGGATACAGCCTAGTAGCGCATCTTAAGATGACTGGCCAATTTGTATATCGTGGCGAGGAGAATTTTGGCGCTGGGCATCCTAATGATAGCCTGATTGGGAAGTTGCCAGACAAATCCACTAGGATCACATTTACATTTCCTGACGATTCAAAATTATTCTTCAATGATCAACGTAAGTTCGGCTGGGTTAGGCTACTCCCAACAACTGAGGTCTTGGATATCGATTTTATGAAAAAGCTTGGCCCAGAACCACTGGACGAAAAATTTACTAACCAAGATTTTAGGACTAGATTAATGACCAGACCGAACACAAATATTAAAACTGCTCTACTAGATCAGACAGTAGTCGCTGGTGTAGGTAATATCTATGCAGACGAGTCTCTTTGGGCAGCCAAAATTTATTCCACGGCAGTCGTTAAAACACTTACTTATAAACAAACAAATTTACTATATGATGAGCTAAAAAAGGTACTCTTACTGTCAATAGAAAAAGGTGGATCAACAGATAGAAACTACGTAAATGCAGAAGGCAAAAAAGGTAGCTATATAAGTTTTGCACGTGTGTTCAGGCGAGAGGGACAGCCTTGTTATAGGTGTGGTTCATTGATTAAAAAGGTTCGTGTAGCTGGGCGTGGAACCCATGTGTGCCCAACCTGCCAAGTGGAGAGCAAGAAATGATAACAACAATTGTCGGCACAAATAGCTACTCTATTAAAAAGTTTCTTCAAGATTTCAAAAAATCATTCATTGACGATTTTGGTGATATGGCGGTTGAGCAAATTGATTGCGAAGATGTTGAATATACTAAAATTTTGGATGCCGTTCAAAGTTTGCCATTTTTAGTGCCTAGCAAATTGGTTATCTTGTTATCACCAAGCAGTAATAAAAAGTTCACAGAAGTTTTTGCAGATATAGCCGATTCTGTCCCTGACAACGTAAAGGTGTTTATCGTTGAATCAAAATTAGATAAGAGATCAGTCTTTTATAAGACGCTAAAATCCAAAACGGAATATAAGGAATTCAACGAACTTGATTTGCCGGCACTCACGCAATGGGTAGTGTCTGAAGTTGATCAAAAGGACGGTAAGATCGCTAGAGTAGACGCCAAATATTTGGTGGAAAGAGTTGGCCTTAATCAAACTAAATTAGGTAATGAGTTAGACAAACTTTTAACATACAAAACGGAGATTAACAGGGATAGCATCGATAACCTAACAACCAAATCAATACAGTCATCAATTTTTGATCTCATAGAAAATACGATAAAAGGCAACACAAAAGTTGCATTAGAGATATATGAAGAACAACGTCAGGTAGGTGTTGAACCTCAGCAAATAATCGCGATGCTAGCTTGGCAGTTACAGGCGTTAGCAATTGTAAAGACAGCTGGTGATCGAACAAATCAAGAAATTTCTACGCAGGCTAAAATGAATCCCTATGTAGTATCTAAAACCCAAAACTTGGCAAAAAACATGACATACAAAGATATCAAACAGAACATAGGCGAGTTATATAAGTTAGATATTTCTTCGAAATCAACATCAATTGATGTTGATCAAGCGTTACAGGGTTACATCATGGGGCTATGAAAACACCCGCTTTAACCTAAGCGGGCGAATTGTATTTCTAGTAGCGGTTTATTTTTTAGTTGTTTTCTTTGCAACTGGCTTTTTTGCAGCAGGTTTCTTGACCGCTGGCTTCTTAGCTGGTGCTTTCTTGACCGCTGGCTTCTTTGTGACTGTTTTCTTACTTGCAGTGACTTTGGCACCACTTTTTTTGGCTTGAGAAGCAAGTTGTTTCTTCTTGCGGGCGGCTTTATTCTTACTAATGATGCCTTTTTTGACTGCCTTGTCTAGATTACTTTGAGCTTTGCTTTGGCTTTCGCCAATGCTTTTGCCACTTGTGATGGCTGTTTGAAATGATTTTAACGCACTCTTAAGGCTTCGCTTTGTTTTGACGTTTCTGACCGTAGCTTTCCGAGCTACTTTTACTCTCTTTTTTGCTGATTTTATAATCGGCATGTATGTTCCTTGTATTTAATTAATGATGGATCGAAGGTAAACTATACCGTATAGAGGTGAATATTGCAAAAAATTGTGGATAACATAGTGGACAAGCATAAGCTTTCATGATAGTATTTAGCCAGATCGAACAAAATAAAACCAAAAATCAAAAAATGGATGACAACAGAGTACAGATAATCGAACGACTTAAACAGTCGAACAATGTATTGGTGACTGTTAATAATAATCCATCAGTGGATCAACTAGCGGCATGTATCGGTGTGACACTACTGCTAAATAAACTCGGTAAACATGCCACAGCAGTCTTCAGCGGTGAAGTCCCATCCACTATCGAATTTTTGAAACCAGAAGAAACTCTCGAAAAGAACACAGATTCTTTGAGAGATTTTATTATTTCACTTGATAAATCAAAAGCCGATAAACTCCGATACAAAGTCGAAGACACAATGGTCAAGATATTTATAACACCTTATAAAACTTCAATAACTGATCATGATCTAGACTTTAGCCAAGGAGACTTCAATGTTGATGTTGTTCTGGCGCTTGGAATTCACGAAAAAGAACAAGTTGATCAGGCAATTATGGCTCACGGACGAATCTTACATGACGCGGTAGTTATGTCTGTTAATAATCAGCAAGGCAGTACAATTGGATCGATTAACTGGGAAGAAGACCAAGCAAGTAGCTTGAGTGAAATGATAACGAGTATCGCAGATGAGTTGCAGCAACAATCACTCGATGAGCAGATCGCCACAGCCTTATTAACTGGAATTGTTGCTGAGACTGAACGGTTTAGAAACGATAAAACCACTTCTGTTACCATGAGCATGAGTTCAAAACTTATGTCTGCTGGCGCAAATCAACAACTAGTTGCCACAGAGCTAGAACCAGAACCCGTGCCTGAACCAGAACCAGAGCCAGATCAGCCTATCGCAATCCAAGAAGATGTACCAGTCGAAGAAACCGTAGCCAAAGAAGAGGACGATGGCGCTATAATAATTGATCATCCAGAAGACAGACCACCAGAACCACCAGCAGAACCCGAATTACCCCCAATAGATCCAAATGAAATAGACATAGATAACGACGGTAGGTTAAGAAGAGCAGCTGAATTGGCAGATGACCAAAATGTGGCCAAAGACGACCCAGGAGATCAAGAGGATAGCTCTAATGTGAGTTCAGATTCTAGGCTTGTTGTTGAGCCTCCAACTAGGGGAGGAACACTAACGGCTAATAGTATGCCGGAGCAACTAGATCCATCGACAGACCCACTTACTGATGATAGCGGTACCGGCCCACTACTAAATCATAAGGTGCCCAGTAATGATCAAACTTTAGAACAAATTGAAGAAGCAGTACACCGTAATGACTCAGATCAAGAACCAGTTGGAGGAACCAAACCAACATATCCAACTTCGTACTTTGATACAAGAGAAAACACTGGGCAACAGCCTGAACCTGCACCAGATATGGGCGGTGCAAGAGATGCCGTAAGTGACGCAATAAATTCAGCTGACGCTGATGGTAATTCTGCCCCTGTAGCAGACGTATCAGTTGGATCTTCACCAGTAGACTTAAACTTGGGGCATGATGCAGGTCAGCCAGTTTCAGAATCTCCTCCAATTGAAACGCCACCACCAGTTTCTTCCACAGCCCAACCACAGTTTCCGCCTAATTTAGTCTCGCCATCAAGTAATATGCCGGCAGAAAACACTGCTTCAGATGTAGAATCACCAGAATCGCCGCCGCCAGTGCCGCCACCTATGATGCCGCCAACACCACCTATGGACAGTTCGTCCACAACTTCTCCACAGTAAGTTAAATGCTAATGATTGCTTGGTGACAGATCAGCCTGTATTAAATGCGTTTAGAGTATTGCTTTAGGGGGCTAGCATCGAACGACACTACTCATTATCAATTAACGTTGGAGGGTAGTTATGGTGTTAAGTCGTTATGGCGTGGTGAGATTGGTTAGGAGAGTAGGTATTATGTATCTTGTGCTTCTTATGGCAGGGTACATGTTCATGATTAGCGCAATAGGGGTCAAGGCTATAAGCCAGGACTTAGGTTACGAAGTAAATACTATTAGCGAGAACGTAAATTGGTGTGGCGGTGGCCCTGCAGATGGGCGAACTTATTGCCGTCGTAACTGTACTAGTTATGTCGCATATAAGTTATGGGCAGCTGGTGTGGATGTTGGGCACTATACACATAACGGCAATGGCAAAGATTGGGCCGATAGAGCCCGTGCTAAGGGTATTTCTACTGGAACGACACCAAAAATTGGCGCTGTGGCATATTGGACAACAGGAGGCGGTGGTTATGGTCATGTAGGCTGGGTAGATGTAGTTAATTCTGACGGATCAGTAAATACGAGTAACTACAATGGTTTAACAGAAAGTTTCTACACCCAAGACAGCGCTCGCCCCGAAGGTTATATATATTTCTCAAACACTACCCAGGTCGCTGGTGGTGTAGGTAGTGCACAATTCCTTGGAAGAGACTCATTGCAGTCTGGAAATATAATGAAACCAAATCAATATATATTATCGGGAGATATAAGGAATGTCTTAATCTTGCAAAAAGACGGTAATTTGGTTTTGTATGGACCTGGTTACAAAGCAGTCTGGAATACTAAAACAAATGGGCAGTCAATTTCTCATTTAGTGATGCAATCTGACGGCAACTTAGTACTTTATAGGACAAATGGGTCTGTAGCGTGGGCATCGTATTCCCAAGGCAACAAAGGCGCAAGACTAATTATGCAAAAAGATGGCAACCTAGTTGTTTATAATGCCGCAAACAAAGCAGTCTGGAATACAAGTACGTTTACCGGTCCTTCCCCTATATTTTTAGGTACTAACAGATTAAGTGCAAATACTAGCATGTATAAAAATCAATATATAAGATCTTCAGACAAGCGATACGTAGTCATACTTCAGCCCGATGGAAACCTCGTTCTATATTCTCCGGGGTACAAAGCGTTGTGGAATTCTGGTACTGCGAACACTGGTTCACACAGAACTGTTATGCAATCTGACGGTAACTTAGTTGTATATAATAAAACTGGTAACGCTATATGGAATACAGCTAAATTTAATACGACTAATCCATATTTAATTATTCAACCTGACGGTAACCTCGTAACATATGGTGGTAATAATGGGTATTGGAGTACCGGAACAAATGGTAAAATTTGAGAAGTATGAATGGATATTTGCTGATAGATAAACCTAAAGACTGGACAAGCTTCGACGTCGTTAACAAGATTAGATATATTGTTAAAGATTCTGGTCTTGGTAAATCAAATAAAAAACGTTTTCCTGTGGGGCACACAGGGACATTAGATCCGTTAGCTACAGGATTGCTGGTTGTCTTACTAGGTGAATACACTAAAAGTGCAACAGACCTAACAAAACTGGATAAAACCTACGACGTTACTATGAAACTCGGCAAAACTAGTATTACAGGTGATGACGAGGGAGAAAAGACTCACGTTTCAGATGAAAAACCATCAAGTGAAGACATAGAGAAGGCTACAAAAAGTTTTGCGGGGGAAATTGAACAAATACCTCCGATATATTCGGCAATTAAAGTAAATGGCAAAAAGGCCTACGAGCTAGCCAGAAAAGGTAAAGAAGTTAAATTAGAACCGAGGATTGTGAAAGTTTACAGTATGCAGAAAACAGATTACAGCTACCCATTCGTTAACTTTACGGCTAAAGTTTCTAGTGGTACTTACATTCGTTCACTTACGCAAGATATTGGCGAGAAACTAGGTACGGGTGCATACATGAGCGATCTTTGCCGTACTAAAGTTGGCAAATTTGATCTGAAAAATGCGATCAGCATGGAGAATATCAATGCCGAAATCATCTACAACGCGCTGAAAACAATGGACAATAGCTAAAAATAATGTTATAATTCTTAGTCATGAGTGATGTTGAAGGCCTAGAACGGTATAATACGGAATTGAGTCATTTGAATCTTTCGTCAAAGTTCGCGGTGGCAATCGGTGCTATTTTAGCAACGCCCGCTGCTATTGAAGTGGGTGGAGAAGCTTTAGATTATATTCAGTCTTCAGGTGATGACCCGATCTCTACAATCGGAACAGGTGTTGCAGTCTTAGCTGGTTTAGCGAGCGCTGCTTTCTTTAAAGGAGGCGCAAACTTAAGAACTGAAGCAAAAGACCTAGAACATCAAGGTTTTAATCAACCGACAGATCTATCACTATCCAATAGTAGACATTTACGTCCGCGACCCAGAAGAAGTCGTCATTAAACGCTTGATTAACAGAGGAAAGTCTGATAGAGTTAGCCCTACATGATAACAAGTGAGAAGAAAAAGACCGTGATTGCAGATTTGGCAAAAGGTAAGGAAGACACTGGCAGCAGCGCTGTTCAGGTTGGTATTTTGACAAAGCGAATCGAAGAAGTTACTGAACATCTAAAGACGAATAAACAGGATCATATGGCTCGTCGTGGATTGCTTCAGATGGTAGGTCAGCGTAAGCGACACCTAAAATACATTGCTCAAAAAGATAGCAAAAAATACCTAGATCTAATCAAAAAACTCGGTCTAAGAAGATAGTTTACTCTCGTTAGTAAACTAGTGTGTTTGAACATCGAACCTACTAGCCCACTAACGAAAAGACATAGTGCTACAGTTGGTGGCGCTGATTAAACTAAAATTGTTCGTCAGTTGGACACAGGTTTCCTTTTAAACATAAGGACGCTTGAATCTTACAGACGAACAGGAAGGAAATGAATGGGAGACATAATTAATCCATTTGGAAAAGATATATTAACTGTAAAAACAGAATTTTGTGGACGCGAACTGAGTCTAGAGATTAATCGCGTCGGATTCCGATCTAGCGCATCGGTAATTGCTAGATATGGCGATACAGTTGTTCTGGGTACGGCTATGGTCGGTAGGAAGCCAATAAGTGGCATGGACTACTTTCCGCTATCTATTGATTACGAAGAGAAGATGTACGCTGCCGGTAAGATAAGCGGCTCTAGGTTTATAAAAAGAGAAGGTCGTCCAAGTGATGATGCGGTTCTGATTGGTCGTATTATCGATCGCCCAATCCGCCCACTTTGGCCTAAAGGATACAGACATGAAGTACAGGGAATAGCAACAGTTCTTAGTATGGACCCAGATTTTCGCCCAGACATGATAGCTATGATCGCTATTAGTACAGCATTTATGCTGACCGGCGCACCATTTGATGGCCCAGTTGCTGGACTACGTGTCGGGATGGTTGATGGTAAATACGTACCCTTTGCAACTAGCGAGCAGCTCGATAACGGCAAACTGGATATCGTCGTTGCCGGCAAAGAAGATGGCATCATGATGGTAGAAGCAGGAGCAAACGAGGCAACAGAAGAAGAAGTTGCCGCTGCAATCGAGTTTGCACAAAAGGCAATTCAGCCCGCAATCGAATTACAGAAGGAACTTGTTAAAAAAGTTGGAGTTACTCAGCAAGAATTTGAACTAACACTTCCTGACGAATCCATACAAACAGAAGTAGACAAATGGGTTCATGGTAAGCTCGGCGAACCATTAAGAGTTCCATACCCAGAACGAAACGAAATGATTCAAACTTTGCGCGAAACAATGCATGAAGAATTTGAACAAAAAATTGGCGAGGAAGAATTCAAGGACGTACATCAAGAATACGATGATGCCTTTACACTATCTGTTCACAAAGATGTTAGAAAAGGAATCGTTGATGATAATATTCGCCCTGATGGCCGAAAATTAGACGAAATCCGCCCACTTTCTAGCCAAATAGGTTTCTTGCCACGAACTCATGGCTCTAGTATTTTCACCAGAGGAGTAACACAGGCTATTAATATTGTTACACTTGCTCCACTTAGCTATGCACAGATTGTCGACACTATGGAACGAAGTGATGAACGGCGATTCTTGCACCACTATAATGCACCAGCTTGGACTGTTGGCGAAGTACGTAGACTAAGCGGCCCAGGCCGAAGAGAAATTGGTCATGGCTATCTTGCAGAACGTGCGTTACTACCGGTGATACCTGACGAGGCTGATTTCCCGTACACGATCCGATCAGTAACAGAAATTATGAGCCAGAACGGAAGCACAAGTATGGCGGCAACATGTTCTAGTTGTTTAGCATTGATGGACGCAGGAGTACCTCTTAAGCGACCAGTAAGTGGCATTGCAATGGGTCTAATGGTTGACGGCAAGAAAACTTACATAATGAGCGATATTGCTGATGCTGAAGACTTCGCAGGGGATATGGACTTCAAGGTAACGGGGACAGACCAGGGAATAACTGCCTTGCAAATGGATATGAAAGTTCATGGTTTACCTGTAGAGGTGCTAAAAGAAGCTCTTTCAAAAGCCAAAACAGGGCGGGCGGAAATACTTGAACACATGGTCAGTGTTATAGATAAGCCACGTTCAGAAATGAGCGAGTTTGCCCCGAGAGTTGTTTCAATATCAGTTAACCCAGAAAAAATCCGTGAAATTATCGGTAAAGGCGGTGAGACCATAAACAAGATTATTGCCGAAACTGGTGCCGAAATTGACATTAAAGACGATGGAAGTGTGTTTATCGCTAGTCCTAACAAAGAATCAATCGACGGCGCTATCAAGATGATAAACGATATCACTGCCGAGCCAGAAGTAGGCAAAATCTACGAAAACTGCAGAGTTGTTAGTGTATTAGATTTTGGAGCTTTTGTAGAGATTCTAACAGGTAAAGATGGACTTGTTCATGTATCAGAATTGAGTGATGCACGGGTCAACAAACCCAGTGATGTAGTCAAAGAAGGTGACAGAGTTACTGTAAAATTAGTTGCTATTGATGACAAAGGCAGATTAAACTTAAGCATGAAGCAGGCGAAGCGTGAGCAAACCAATGGCAGCAAAGACTAAGCAATTAACTAAAAATAAGGTTAAAGAACCGGGGTTAATCGACCGATTGTTACATGCAACTCCATCGTTAATATTTAGAGGAGTAGTTGGGCTTATTCTAGGATATGCATTTTTGTCCAGAGCCTTCGATACCGGTAGTTATTGGCAGTATTTAGGGGCAGGGGTGTTTACAATTTTAGGATTTAAGCTTTTGAAACGTTCTTTTACAAATAATTATGGCAATGGCAAAAACCGAAGCAAAGCAAGAAAAACTCGATAGCATAAGATCTCAGATATTAGATGATGATGTTTGTACTGAGTTGGCTACGCAAGCTACTCAGCTGGTTTTCGGAGATGGTAATATCGACACGGACATAGTGTTTATTGGTGAGGCACCTGGCAAGAAAGAAGATATGCAAGGTGTGCCATTCGTGGGCGCTGCCGGCAAGTTCTTGGATGAGATGCTGGGGACAATTGGCACGAGCCGAGAAGACGTATACATAACTAACATTGTTAAATACCGGCCACCAAATAACAGAGACCCACTGCCAGAAGAAAAAGAAGCCTTCTTGCCGTATTTACAAGCACAGTTGGATGCGATTCAGCCTAAACTGGTTGTGACATTAGGTCGCCACAGTATGAATTGCCTCTTACCGGGCTTGCAAATTAGCCAAGCCCACGGACAGCCTAAACGCTACAAAGGAAGAGTTATTCTGCCATTGTTTCATCCAGCGGCTGCACTATATAACGGGGGAATGAGACAAACATTAATAGATGACTTTGCCCTAATTCCCTCAATAATTAAATCAATCGAAATTAAATAATATTCCTATAAAACGAAAGGAAAATATGAATAAACCAAACAATAAACTTAAACAGAACGGTGGGGCAAAAATGGCTCCAGCTAGATCAGCCTCACGGGGTGCGGCAATTCGCGCTCAGAGAAGAAACCATGACGATGCCAGCCGCATAATCGGTCAGTATGCCGATGCCTCAGAGTTCAAAGAAGACGGCCAGCCAAAAGGACGTGCTAATTCTATAGATAACAACCCACGACTAAAGATTATTGGTCTTGGCGGTATGGATGGTGGTGGATCAAAGAACTGCATACTTGTTGAATATATGAACGATGCCGTGATAATTGATTGTGGTAATGACCTGGGAGTAGATTTGCCAGGTATCAACTACGGCATTGCTGACATGGCTTATCTAGAAAAGATTCAACAGAAACTACGTGCATACATTGTAACCCACGGTCACCTTGATCACATTGGGGCATTGCCTCACATAGTGCCGAAGTTCCCAGCACCAATTTACGGATCAAAATTCTCTATTGGTCGTGTAGAAGAAATCTTCGGCAACTTTGGAATCCCAATGCCTGATGGGTTTGAACTTCAAACCGTCATGATGAATGAGGACACCCATGAGAGATTAAAAATTGGACCGTTTTTCGTAGAGCTTATAAGAGTTACACACTCTATTCCAGGGAGCACAATTGTAGTGCTGGATACACCTGTAGGTCGTATTGTGAACACAGGCGACTTCAGATTAGATCCTAATCCCTTAGACCATGAAAAGACTGACACAGAACGACTAATAGAAATTGGTAAAGAGGGCGTACTGGCGCTTCTGAGTGAAAGTACGACAACTGAACGGCTTGGCCGAACTCCAAGCGAAAGTACAATCGAAAAAAGTTTTGTTGATATTATGGATCGTGCACCTGGACGTATATTTATGGCGATGTTTTCAACAAATACAAACCGTATTCAAATGATCATTAATGCCGCCGTGCACCATAACAAGAAGATTGCACTAGATGGCCGAAGTCTAGTCAGTACTCTAGAAATGGCAATTAGGCATGGTTACGTAAAAATTCCAAAAGGTACCATTGTTCCAATTGCTAGTGTCCCAACCATGAAAGATCACGATGTTGTAGTTGTTTGTACTGGTAGCCAAGGTGAACCAAATTCTGCGCTGCAACGTATGGCTGCAGGGCAACATAAGCACGTAAAGCTAAAAGAACAAGATACAGTGGTCCTAAGTTCTTCTCCAATTCCAGAGAGCGGTAATGATTCTCTGATCGGGGTAATGGTTGACGACATGTCCCGCAAAGGTGTTCACGTATTCCAGCACATTAACCACGAACTAGATGGTAATGGCCCGCTTCATGTATCTGGTCATGCGTCTAGGGACGAGTACGCGGATATGATAAATATGACTAAACCGAAGTTCTTTGTTCCTATTTACGGGGCATATAGAGTCAAACAAAGTCATATAGAATTGGCTGTTGAACAAGGTATCCCACGTAAAAATTGTCTTAATGCCGAAAACGGGGATGTTATTGAACTAAGCCTAGAAACTATGGAGATGGGTGGTAAGGTACCATGCGGAACTGTGCTCGTAGATCAGACGGGGGCAATTGTCAGTAATGTTGTCATTAAAGACCGCCTAATGCTTTCAGAAGAAGGCTTGGTGGTGATAATCCTTACTGTAGACAAGAAGACAGGTAATCTATTGACCAGCCCAGACATCATAAGTCGAGGGTTCATATATATGCGTGATAGCGAAGAATTAATGAATACGTTCAGAAACGAAATACGTCGCGCAGTTACACAACGGTTCAAAAGGGTTGAATTGGATAGGTTCAAACAAGAGATCAAAGAACACGCTACGCACTTCCTGTATGAATACACTCAACGGAGCCCGATAGTTATCCCCGTTATTAACGTTGTAGGTCATGGCGGCGGGAAGCCTCAGTCCGGTAATAAGCCAAAACAGGCTGGAGATAAACAGCAGCAGCCAGCTACTCAGTCACCTGAACAAATTGCTTCAGAACAGCAACGACGATTCGAAGAAATGCGTGCAAGACTGCTCGGGCAAGATGCTAGGACTGATTAA
>JBBSJL010000007.1:0-37262 GCA_038257245.1 Saccharimonadales bacterium (SeqCode)
CTTTGTAGCTTGTTGATCTATCTAATTTTTGAGACATAGCCACCGTTAATCCCCACACGTACTTTCATGTAAAGCCACGAGGTTATTGAAACGTTCTTTTACCTGTTGGCTTGAAGGTTCTTTGTCTTGAGCGAATATGACAACATTGCCAACCAAATTGTTTATGCGGGTTAGTTCTTCTTCTGATTTACTTGATTCATGCTCATCCATGACTTCACCGTGTGCATAAGCTTTAGGGAATATCTTGTCTAAAAAGCTGGAAGTGCTAACTTCTTCACTATGTCCGATGTTACTTTTCTTGCCGAAGAATGTTTCTAGATCTTGATTTAGAAAAATGTCCCAGCTTTTTTGTTCGTAAGCGTCTTTATCACCGATGTACACGTAAAAATTAGACTTTTCTGGTGCTTGAGGCAAGTACTTACCATAAATATTAACTTCGAGTGGTTTTAAGCCATCATCGTAACGCCGACCAAGTAGTTCGTCATTTCCACCAATATAGTTCCATCCAAAGTCTTTTAGAAACTCTCCACCCGTCATACCATTCCAATGGACATGCGTTAATTGATCCATCTTGTCATGGAGGTCTATAGGCGCACTACCTACTGCAGCACTACAAGTCGTTGATGTGCCAGTCTCTTTTTGAAACTCATCTTGTGAGAAATCAACAGCCTTGCCGTCGACTAATATCTGAGTACGAAAATGATAATGCTGATATGACGGTTTTCGAATGTGTGCAGGAGTAGAAGCGTAGATGTATCCATAAACCACACCTGCTAATAGCAGTAAACCAGCTACGCCTATTAACCCATAGACAAGTGATTTCTTGTTCATACTGACTATTTCTTCTTTCCCATTTGCTCTACGTATTCAAGACTCCAACCAATAACATAACCAACTACCCAAAATGAAGCCGTTATCGTCAGTCCGCCCCATATAAAGTTGCTCCATCCAAGATTAAACTTGGCTATTTCCATGCCATGCATCCACCATTGCGTAACTGTGTGTGAAAAGTCAGGAAATACAGCTACAAAACCAGCGCATAATACCCACAGGATTGCCGTAGTGAGTGCCAGCCCTTTTGCTAAATTGTTTTTTGTTAGTTTCATATTACCTCCTTGTTGGAACTTACTTTAGATCCGTCTTAATCTCATCAAACTGTTTCTTGGTAATTTCACCTTTAGCATATCGATGTTTCAAAACATCTAAAGCGTTAGATTTGTTAGCTTCTGTTCGGCTGCCTGAAGCAAAACGAACCAGTAAGATAATACCTAATACAACCAGTGTCATCATTACTATCATGAGTAACCAACCCCATACATTGTCACCGTGACCCATTTCGTCCATACCATAGCCGTGTGCAAAATAATCCATCGTAGCTCCTCCTTATTTACTTCTAACTTTGGCTAGTTCGTAGACTGCGAGCAACTCCTCAACTGCTTTGTCCGTTTCGCCAGCGACAAACATATCTTTAACGTGAGTTCGTAAATGATTCTCCAGAACAAGCTTATTAAGTGAGCCTAGAGACTTCTGGACAGCTAAGCTCTGGGTGATGATGTCCATGCAGTAGTCTTCATTCTCAATCATCTTCTGGATGCCCCTCATCTGTCCCTCGATAATCTTGGCGCGGTGTAGCGAACGTTTCTTGATATCTGTAATCATATCTATAGTATATACCTCCTAGGGGTATTACCGCAAACGCCGGGCTTGAATGCCTAAGGACGAGTCTAGGGAACGGGTCAGCTTTTCGGCTGCTTGCTTGCTCAGGACGGGAGGGGCTGGGTTAGAACTAAGTTACAGGGGTGAAATGAAAGAACCGCCCTTTCGGACGGTTCCAACATTTGTACTTTATTATCAGCACATCTGTTCTTGGCTTGACCAAGGAGAGAAGTTATTTCAGGTCTAGGAACTAGGTCTGCACTTTTCTCTGCTTGGTCTGGCTCCGGCAGTCGGATTCGAACTGGACGTTTCTACCACCTGGTTTTTAGGCTCGCTTAACCTTAGCTTACCCCCGTAGATTGTCAAATTATTTATTTGTTCCATAGCTTCTCCGTCTTATTAATCAAATCCTAAGTTTTAATTTGCGTAGGAACTGAGCATTAACCGCTACTACGACTGTAGATAACGACATAAGCACTGCTCTAATAGCTGGATATGGTACAAAACCAAGCACATAGGTGACTCCAGCTACTACTGGAATTACAGGTGCATTATAGCCTGTCGCCCAGGATAATTTCTGTATCATCTTTCGGTAAATTGTTTCCGAGAACGCCCTACTACATTGGCTATTACTTACTAGGGAGACTATACTTAGCTTATGAAGAAGAAACTCTATAGCTTATTATCTGCAGCTACTAGCCTTGTTGGGATTGGTATGTTACTGGGGTATTCACTTGCCAATGGAACCAGTAAAAATCCACTCTGGATCGGCGGTGTTTTAATACTACTTGGAGCAATAACCTTTGGCATGACAATCAGTTCACGTGAGGTGACTGAACTTATCGAAGATTCAAAAAAGTAGATTTGGAATAAGGAGGAATATGTCTGTATCTCAAGAGTTTATCGATAGCTTGATTGACGAAAAATCAAAAGGAACAAAGTTAAGTTTTTATATTCCTACACATCCTCTAAGCACAAGCGCACATTTAGAAGAAGACAAAATTCGATTTAAGAATGCCCTGCAGGAGGTTAAGGATATTGTGAGGAAAGACCATAGCGGTCTGAACGAAGTTCATAAAAGCCTAGAGAGTCTAATGGATGATACGGATTTTTGGAAACACCAGTCTTTAACATTGGCTATTTTCGCTGATCAAGATAACTACAGAACTGTCCAATTACCAATAGAGTCACAGCAGATAACATTATTAGGCGACGATTACTACGTGACTCCCTTAATAATTTCAAAAAATCTCTCCGAGAGTGCCTATGTATTGGACGTTAATCTCGACTCTCCACGATTGCTTTTCGCGAACGGTACACAAATCGATGAAGTAGACGAAATAGAGCTACCAGACGCTTTAAAAGATGTAATGAGTCAGGACCATCAGAAAAATCTGCAATTTCACGCAGGCGGGGGCGGTGAAGCTGGCGCACCAATGTACCATGGTCAAGGAGGCGGTGAAAGTCAAAAAGACGAAGAAGTAAGCCTTTATATGAAGCTCCTTGCAAAGCCCGTAAATGCGTTTATGAAAAATAAGGACGAAATACTAATTCTAGCTGGCGACGAGACTCAACTAACTGGACTAAAAAAATATCTAAATTACAATGACATCTCTGATCATGAGCTTCACGGTAATCATCAACGTGAGCATATAGACATACTGCAAAATTCAGTTAAAACGATCTTGGACAAAATTTCTTTTCATAGTCGAGAGGAAAAAATTAGTCAGTTCAAAAAGTCGGCGCCGGATATGCAAGCACAGCACATTAGCGAAATAATGACCGCACTTGATGGTTCTAAAGTTGACAAGCTGTATGTGCCTGTCCTCCGATCTACTAACGACAGTGTCCGAGATGGCAGCGAGGAAATATTAAGAATCGAAATAGCCGATGCCGTTAAAGAAAGCATCGAAAAAGCTATCATTAAAACTATCCAACAAGGTGGAGAAATTGTTCCAACCGAACTAGGTACATTTGACGATGATGAATTACGGGCGCTTTTGCGGTACTGATACTCGTAGTGATTTATCTAAGCCGTGAGGCCGATAGCCAAAAATCGTAAAAAAGGAGAAAATATGTACTTTGAAATTCATAAGAACTCTACAGTAGGCCAACCTTATTGGTGGGTTATTAAAAGTAACGGAAATCACGCTGTTCTTGCTCAATCTGAGATGTACACCAGCAAAGAGGACTGTTTACATGCTATTCAGCTTGTAATTGCGGGTGCTAGTGAGTCTAAATACTTCGACAAAACGGGTGAAAACTAGACGGCCAGTCACGGAACCTAGTCACAACCTTTCGTTGCTACTTCGTTTGCTTCGCTCACATACGACGAACCTGCGGTTCGAAGTTCTGATTCTCAGAACATCAAAGAAAAAGCCCCAACCTAGTGGCTGGGACTATTTCTTTGGCTCTGGTTGCCGGACTCGAACCAGAAGTTTCTACCGCCTTATTATAGGCTCGCTTTACCTTAGCTTACATCTGTTAATTGTCAATTATTCAGTAAAGTCCGCAGCTATCATCCATTTTTCACGCATTCTAAATGCTGGAATAGTGCCACGACTAGCTTTATTGGCCGCTATGTTTCCGGCTACATTATTAGCTTTTGCCCAAGCCGATACTGTCACGATTTTTGGTGCCGATAAAAGAGTGATTCGCTTATAAAGTGATTCTATAAGCAAACCAGCAAAAAGCTCGGTAAAATCATCATGTTTCGAAGTAATACGATAAGAATCAAAAGCAGGATAGTAGCTTGTGTGTTTACCCTTGTTGGGAATGATAATAGACGGATAGCCCAAATTCATAAGTTGTTGGTTGATTAGAACACGACCCAATCGACCGTTCCCGTCGTTAAATGGATGAATAGTTTCAAATTCAGCATGAAACCAAGCGATACTTTCTAGGAAATATCGGCCATTCAATTCATGGTAGTCATTCAGTAGATCACTCATGAGCCCTGGTACAAAATCCGGATTAGCTCCGACATGCGTGCCAACTCGCACCCATTCCTTACCGGATCGGAATCTACCAGCCCAGTTATCGCGTATGCCCGAGAGTAGTGTTTTGTGGAGTTTAAGAATTAATTTAGTGTCTAGTAATGTGCCCGGACTATCAAGAAGGTCTTGAGTTATTTTTGCTAAGTTTTTGGCTTCGTAAATCTCACGAATATCATGATCTTTTTTGATAGAGTCTCGGAGCAGTATGTCTTCTGTATCTTTCAGGGTTAGAGTGGAGTTTTCGATGGCATTGCTGTTATAGACCATTTCAGGGATTTCAGCGGTGGTGATCTCACGAATTGCGTTTACATTACTCGATGAAAGTTTCTTATACTGTGTATAAAGGGATGCGATGCGGTCTTTAGTTACTTGGTTAATCATAGCATTAACATTATAACATACTTTACGTGAAAAATAGTAAAAACTTATACTATTTCACGGTTACACTAGAGTCGTAGGTCTAGGGAACGGGTCTGCTTTTCGCCCGCTTGCTCCTCCGTGACGAGAGGGGCTGGGTTAGAACTATCTTACAGGGGTGAAATGAAAAAACCGCCCCTTCGGACGGTTCCAACATTTGTAGCTTGTTATCGGCACAATTCTTTCTTGACTGACCAAGGAGAGAAGTTATTGCAGGTCATGGAACCCGGTCTGCACTTTTCTCTGCTTGGTCTGGCTCACCACAATAGAGGAAGTTATAACCGTAATTAAGCAAGATTTATCAGTAATCTAGCGAAAATTATTAGTGGACTTACTCTACAACTATTATTTAAGAGAACCTAGTAAAAGGGCTGGGTTATTAGGCTTTAACTTGCTTGAAAAGTAGATAGCCGATAATCCAGAACTCGCCTACGGTAGCTGCAAGTGGTAATGCTTCAGTTAATGCGGTTTGGTCGGGCAGAAGAATCGCCGTGAACGTGGACAAGATATAACCTATTCCACCCGCTATAAGAAACCATACAAGTGGACGAGGCATTTTCGTTATCTTAGCCATATATGCCATAGGTAGAAGCCAAAGACCGAAGAACAGACTCGTAACAACCCAAATATTATCATGCAAACTAAATAGCATGTAAACAGTATCTGCTTGTCCGCCACTAGTTGCGACTTTTAGGGCAGACAACCACATCGCTGAAGCAATAAGTATTGCCACCGCATTAACCATGCCAAAGACTGCAATCAAACCAGCCCCAAAACTGTCTTTATTACGGAATAACTTATAAAACCACACAGCAACTAATGCTTGAAATCCTACTAATGCAACTTCAGCAGCGATGCCTAACCGTGCTAATCCTTCATCCGCTACTAGATTTGCAGCTGTGGCAACTGCATCACCATCAATCAATAATTTATCTCTTGCAAACAGGAATGCAAACACTCCACCTAGAACTAAACCAAAATACAAAAGTCCTGTGGTTCGAGCGACTGTTAGTTTCATAAAGTTCGTTCCTCCATAACCACAATTGTAGCATTTTTTTACTAATTTGAATTATCAAATGGTTTCAATTCTATTCTGGGCATACAAAAAGACAGAACCAAATTAACAGTTCTAACTTTGTCTAGTACGGCTTGGCTCCCGGGGTCGGACTCGAACCGACAACCTCGAAGTTAACAGCTTCTTGCTCCACCATTGAGCTACCCGGGATTACTTCCCTAATGTAGCTAAAGTTGTCGCAGATTGCTCCACGCCTACTTAAATAGCTACCCGGGAATATGATTAAAGGTACTTATCCTGCAACTAGGCGGATACGAGAGGAAATTATATCGAAAACACACAACTATAACAAGGTGCTTACCAATAACGGGAAAATATATCAAACTTGAAACAAGAACTAACATATGCTATAATATGTCTAATTATGAGTAAGACAGAGCTGTTTATTCCGCATCAAGAGTTTGAAGTTGGGCGTATGTCAGATGCTGATATGGCGAAACATGAAGAATTTGCTGGAATTACCCTTGATCAGTTCATTGATGATATGCCTAACCCGAGAACTGTTATCACTATTCGAAATACAAATTCTTTTGATCTACGGGCTGTAGATTTGAGAGCAAGTGATGAAGGTTCTAGTAACAAAGCAGTCGTTTTGCCGCTTCCCTGGGGTAATGGCTACTCGCCATCGATGTATATTAGAGCGAGAGCCGTACAAGCATTTTTACCTGAGGCTACAAGGCTTGTTATGTTCCCAAATAATGTTAGGGGTGAGGAGTACTATTCTTTTGACGACCATAAGCAGAGTGATGGCGTAGAATTGCTGGGACATCATATATTGACAGCTTGTAGGGTTATGGGAATAGAAGAGGTTGCTATTGCTGGTTATTCACAAGGGGCTAGCGTTGGTGCCAGCATAATGAAGGAGGCAGATAGATACGGAGTAGATGTTAAAACGGCTTTTCTTGGTGACCCACCAGACACAGTTGATCGTACCCCGAAAGAACTTAAAAAAGCGTTCATGGGCAGCGGCTTAGGTAAACTAAACCAAGCCATTAACGAATCAGGGATCTCTGCACTTAGCCAGGCGCAATTATCACGTGGGGGACTTGATACACCTAGGCAATTACTGCGGTTTGCTGGTGTTGGTCTAAACTCACGAATTCCAGAAAACAGGAGACTACACGAATCTATGGCAAACGACCGATTTGTTGGAAATATAGTTGAAGCTTTAGACGGTAGCTTTGGTGATGAGCCTGAAAAAGCCTTGGTGGTTGCACGTATGGCTCTGAGTAAGGTTTGTACCGTTGACCTTAAAACCACGATGATTGATGCAGGGTTAGTATCTAGATTGCAGTCTGTTGATTACTATGGGCATGAAGGTGGAGATAATGTCGTTGATTTCGCTCTAAGATTTAGAGATGCTGTTGCAGATTCTAAGCTGTACACAGCGTAGTTGTACCTGTTGATGTAGACTTATCGTAATAATTCCAAATAGACACGAGGTCTGACATTACTCATATTCATTTGGTTTAATCAGTTAGGCTTATGTTTTAATTGTAAAACATTTATAGTATAGTCAACTTATAAATATACGGAGACAAAATGGAATCACAAAACGAACAAGAACAAAGCCTATCAACAAGTAATGGTGCCCAAAATAGCGAGCCAGTAGGTCCACAAATAGTCCAACCGACTATTCCGCAACAGCCTCCAGTTGCACCTGTTCAGACTGACGTTGTCCCGCCAGCTGCAATAACACCCACTCAAAATGGTAGCGTCCAAGCTGTCCCGACTAATTCTCCGGTCTTTCAGGCTCAACAACAACCAGGGCAAGTTAATGCTCAAAATCTCGGTAGTATGCCGGCAAAAAATAACAAGAGACTACTCATAATATTGGGGGTAGTAGCTGCTGTTATAATCCTGGCGACGACAGTATACCTAGTCACCAAAAGTAGTAAGAAGACGGATCTATCTAATAGCTACTCAGCCTCGGGTAGCTCGGATATAACTACTCTTCCAGATGAAGAGATTGAGAGTACACCACAAAAACAAACCGAAATAGCTGTGAATAAATCAGTCGAAGCAGATTTGGGAGTAAAGGTGAACTTAAGTAAGGTAGTTCGTAATTTCCCACAAAGTTATTCTAAAGCAGGAAAAGAAATAGTCTTGGCCGAAGTCGAGTTCGAAAGCAATGATAAGTATAGTATTGTAGTCAGTAAATCTGCCTTCATGATTGTTGCGGATGGTATAGAGAATAGGATTACTTATACAATAGATGACGAAGATATAAGTGCTGCAGGATTCGTACCAATGCAGACTGATTCCGCGAAAAAAGGTAGTCCGGTTAAGGGCTACATACCATTCGAGATTTCAGCCGGATCTAAGCAGTTAATTTTTCGTTACCATAGAGCAGAGACTAAAATTATTTTGGGTAACGGCGAGATTTTACCGGCAAGAGACTTTGACATAGTTATTTCTGAGTAGCTTTTCATAAAATTTGTTTATCTATTGTCTTTCAGTTCTTTCAGTACAGTACGTTCGGAGTCATGTTTCTTCATTGATTCGCGTTTGTCGTAGTTCTTTTTGCCCTTACCTGCAGAAATCTTTACTTTTATGTATCTGCCTCTTATCAATAGCTCGATCGGGACTATAGTTAAACCTTGATTCTTTGAAGCTAGGAGTTGTTGAATTTCCTTATCGTGAAGGAGAAGTTTTCTTGCTCTAGTTTGCTCTTCTTCAGGAATGTTTATAGAGTTGTCGCCATTAATTGTGGCATTAATAAGATACGGTTCGTTATTCTTGAACGTTATATATGCGCCACGCAAGTGACCATGACTCCGGCGAAGTGATTTGGTTTCTGCTCCAGTAAGAACAAGACCTGCAATGTATTCTTTCTGCAAGTCGTAATCAAACCGTGCACGACGGTTAGAAATTTTACCAGTTGGACCACGTTTTTTAGCCATAACCTTATAAGTATCTCTTAATTTGCAAATAATTACAATTGATTATATAAAGTTAAATTACTTGCGTAGTATTGAAATCGAATGATCCCACGTGTCGCGTGCTACACCGTATTCTATCCATAACAAGCATAAGGGTTCTAAAATCCGACTTTTTTCGATTTCGCCGATATCAACAATGTCTTCCCATCCAAGCTCTTGAAGCAACTCACCGGTATGTTTTTTAGCTGATTCGTTGTTACCACACATAAACATTGTGGGTGTACCATCTTTGTATTTAGGTTTAACCATGTGCGTGTTATTGACGATATTTAACGTTTTTACTACGTGACTATCGGGAAGGCTTTGCTGTACAAGTTCGCCACCACTGATTTCGTGTCCGACAGTAAGAGTCGGAGGCTCATCATCATTAAATTGCAGAGGATTTGTTACATCAATTACAATTTTCCCGGCGGATTCTGGCCTGATTTGTGCAAGTACATTTTCGGCAGCGTGCCAAGCGATTGCGAGTATGACAGTATCACCAAAATCTGCTGCTTCGGTTGTCGTCCCGGTTGTCCCGTCTTTGCCTGTTTGTTTCTTCCAAGCATTAAGCTCCTTCTTGTCTGGATATCGGGTTCCAAGCATTACGGAATGCCCTTGTTCGACAAGCCCAATTCCTAGACTTCTTGCAACATCACCCGATCCTACAATACCTATTTTCATTTTTTGGCAGCTCCTTTCCCAGGTATTTTACGATATTTTTTGTTTCGTGTCTTTTTGGGTTTTCTTCTCGTGCTCTCTTCGCTTGACTGTAATGGAATATTGACTGGTTTGTACTTCTTATTGGTAGAGGGTCTTTTGGTATGGCTACTAACCATACCGGAACTTTTCTTAACGTCAGAATATCTAGAAGTTGGACGCGTCAACCGTTCAGCTAATAGGATGACTAACCCAACTACAATAACTTGCAAGGAAACGTTCAATAGGAGGCCGTAGAAATTATTCGTAATGTTATTCACTAGAGTGTTAGATAGCGAGTTAACACCGGTGTCGGACTGTGAAGAAAATGATAAGGATTTGGTTATTGATGGCAACACAAAACTCAAAAGTATAGGTGTGAATATTAGTGCAACACCACTACCTACAATAATTGTCCCTAGTCTCAGGAAGCCCTCGCGTCTAGAATTGCTGAATCTCACAACCAGGGCGCAGAAAGTGATAAGCATTAATCCTACAATGTAGGGAGATAGTTTTAACCACCTGTAAACGACTGGTGAGTAATCATAACGTTCATAAATATATAGACCTTGGTTATTGCGAGGAAGATCTTCTTTTGAATAAGTTGCTTTAGGGAGGATGCCTGATTCGCCAGCCAATGTGTTGCCCAGTTTAATTTGTTCGGTACCTAAATCGCTACTGGGCGGCTGACAGCCAACCGTGAATGGATCAAAAGTCTCTGGAGTAGCAAAACACAGAGGCAACACCCTGATTCTGTCAAATGTTAGGGATGAGATTTTGTCTGAAGCTTGTTGACGTTCGGAGGTAAAGTCTACATCTATTTCTGGAGTCGTCGAACTACCGTCTAGCCATTTATATATTTCGTCGATCATTGATTCAGAGTTTGACTGCAATGACGTAGGCGTGAAACTAGACGTAATAGCCTCCTGGACTGACTTGTCTTGCAGAGGTAGAGTGCTGTCATTATTTTGTTTTATAGTGTCATGTATTACTGCTGTGACGAGCTTGTCATAAATATTAGAATCATCGATCATGTTTTTAATGTGAGTCGGATTAGTCGCGATGAGGGCAAAACATACAATGCTAAGACCAAAAAAAATCGCAATGCGTACGGCTGAACCGGATATATATAAAATAACTTTTTGAAACATATTTACCTAGACAATATTTTTTGGTTTATTTCTTCGGTTTTAGCTACTTGTTCGCGGGCTACATCCCATAAACTGGAATCGTTGTGTTTGACCTTTTGCCAATACCACCACTCAGCACCCCAGAGATCAATTTTTTTCATCCCAGTTGCTCTACCGTATTCAAACCGGTGCCCCAACCTATCGGCATCCATTGATTTGTTTTGCTCTGATAGTGGAGTTTCTTTCATCCCTAGATCGCTTGGAGTCCAGGCTTCGGCCTGAAGTTCGTGTATGAATGAATTTCTCCCCCGTGTTGCCTCTGTCCAACCAGCCCGAAACCCATAGTACCAGGCCGGAATTGGGTATTCGAAGTACCTTTTAGTTAAGGATTTATCCCAGACACGTTTGTAAATCGATATAGCCCAAGCGTCAGGTGTAGGAGCATATAAAGGTGTGCCAATAGCATTGTTGCTCATACTGACAACCAGTGTGTGATCTGTATCTATACTTTTAACTAGATTGTATTCGTCAACTAACCGCTGGCGTGTATGGTCGGGGCAAATTCCGAACGCCTTTAGGAAGTACTCGTTTTCCAATTGGTAACTATCGAGCGCTGGATTATCTTTATATCTTTCAACGGTCGCACGGATATAGTCCTTAAGTTTTGGTTCCCACTGGTCTTTCGGTAATTTTTCGGCCCACGCCGGCATGTGGCATTCTGGCCAACGGGGTTGGCGCAGCCCAATTGCTAATGATACCTTTACATCTCTTTCTTCGGCCATCTTCATTTGCCAGTCTAGTTGACTAAAGTCGTACTTTCCTTCGACAGCTTCACCCTCACTCCAATAACTCACTAAACGAACATTTTTAAACTTAAGGTCATCAAGTAGGGCTTGAAGTGTCTCTTTTGGATCCAAGTCAAAATATCGAGCGTATTTTGGTATAAAAGTCACTCCCATCTGTATTGGTTCGCTGCGATGTTTGTACATGTACCATTGACTCATTCCGTACATGAATATAACGGCCGTGCCAAAAACAATAACAATCCACCAGATTACTCTGTGGAGAATACTGGCCCTAACCCACCCCTTGCCCTTTTTATATATATCAATGAATGGGTTTTTTAATTGTGATACTTTATGTTTCATCTGGTATAGTCATTATATATAATCATGCCAAAAGCATTAACACTATCAATAGTTATACCAGTTTATAACGAACATGACCACTTGAAATTATGCCTAGAAAGCATAGCTAATCAATCGGTGATGCCAGATGAAGTCATAGTTGTTGATAATAACTCCTCTGACAATTCAGTCAAAATTGCCAAAAAATTTCCCTTCGTTAAAGTCGTCTATGAGAAACAGCAAGGAGTTACTTACTCCAGAGATACTGGGTTTAATACCGCACAGTCATCAATAATTGGCAGGATTGACTCTGATACCAGACTAGAACCAGATTGGGTTAAGATAGTATTGGATATATTTGCTGCCGAACTGGAAACCGCTGCAATAACCGGTCCAGTGGCCTACTATGATATGCCAATGATCGGTTTTGGTAAGAAGATTGATAATTCCGCTCGGACATTAGTTAACACTGTTCAGACTACTGACTTTTTGTTCGGGTCGAATATGGCAATTAGAAACTCTGCCTGGAAAGAAGTTCGGGAAAGAGTTTGCAATATGTCGACGATACACGAAGATTTAGATCTAGCGATCCACTTGAACAAAGCAAAATTACCAATAGCATATAAAAAACAACTACTAGCTGCCACGTCGTCTAGACGCTTGGATGATGACCCAAAAAGATACAGGAACTATTTAAGAATGAATATTGAAACCTACAGAGTTCACGGAATTGAAACAGTTACGCCCCGTATGGCTACTTCTATTTACTGGTTAGCTTATATGACTTTAAAACCGTTGAGATATACCTATGATGAGGAAACAGGTAGGTTGAGCCTGAAACACGTAATCAACAAACGTAAGGCTCGCGTTAATCCCAATACCGGCAAATACTAGTCCTCGTCGTTTGTCTGTAATTGACCCGAATCAAGCTGGTTAACTTGGCAATTTCCCCACAACCCTAGATTATTTGTTCTAGCATTGTCTTGGTGTCGTTCGAACAGACCCGATTTAGTGAAAGGAAAACCTAGGTTAGCAAAACCGTAACCTTGTTTCACTAGTTCTTCATTAACTAGAACGTCGTCAACATAAATGTACCTCAGTAACCTGTTATACCTGTCCCTATTTGTGCCAAGGGGGTCGGCTTCTAGGCGAACATATTTACTATCAAGAAGTGTTGAAGTAAATTCACTAGCAGCTTCACCGTAACATTGAACTGATTTTCTGGGATCATGCGTTTCGGGTGTATCAACTCCAATGAATCGTATTGTTTCAGTTTTGCCATTCATTACCACCTTGATTGTGTCGCCATCATCTACTTTGGTTACATAGTAAGTATCAACAGGACTGGGGATTATACTAAACAACAGAACTGACAAGACAAATAACAAAATATATACTTTATTTTTTAATCGTATCTTTGGTGTTTTAAGCTTGATTGATAAATTTGACATTGTAGTTCTAGTCAATCGTAGAAAATGATAGAGAGATTCTGTCGACAGAGCCAGTGTTAACAACAGAATGTGTAAGGGCGACCTGATTGTTGGGACGGGTTAGCGAACTCTAATAAGTCGCCCGGGTTAGTCTCGGTACTAACGTCTCCTATTGTAAACATTCCCTCACCCTGAACACATGCGACCCTAGTTTGTGTAAGATCATTTAAGGAAATATCATTGTCCGTATGTGGCAGTAATTCAGACCCTGGAGGTATTATGTTAACAGTTGTTACTGCTGGTAGAATACGATCTAAATTCTGAGCAGTCCCACAAAAATTAGACAATATTAGTGATATGTTTGGAGCAATTCTTTTTACTGTACTCTCACGGTTTTTATTCCTGCCTGCAACAATCGTAAAACCAGAAACAGTTCTGTCATCGGAGACGAAGCGCTTAATTAATTCTGGTGCGTAGTCTGTCTTATCTAGCCATAGCCCGTATGCTTCATTAGTTGCTGCTCTATACACCGACTCGGGTATTACGGATTGGTATCGTCTAAAAATAGGGGTTTGCATTTAGTAAACTGTAGTATAAAGATGTTAAAAGTCAATACCTTTATTGGCTAGATACTTTTCGTCAAAGTGGTGTTTTACTTTGGTCATACTTGTCATAATGTCAGCGTAACTTTCAAATTCTTTTGGAAAATCTCTACCGGTTAGACATAAATTTGTTTTATCGTTTTTTGCTTTTAATAGTTTTTCAAACATGTTTCTAGTAATTAGCCCATCGTTAACTGCATTATTTATTTCGTCACATATTACAAGATTATATTCACCACTTTTTACAAGCTTTAAGGCTATATCGTAAGTTTCTTTGGCTGCAGCCTTGTGCTGGGCATCTGAAATATTTTGTTCACTTAGGTCTCCAGCGTTATAAAACCCTTTTCCGCCTTTGTAGAAATACAGTTGGTCTTTGTATAACGACTGAACATCTCGAATAAATATATGCTCACTTACTCCCCAATATTTAATAAACTGAATAAATGCGACACTCCAGTTGTTGCCCAGCCCGCGCACCAGTAGACCAAGTCCGGCACTAGTCTTTCCCTTACCTTCGCCGGTGTAAACAACCGTTACAGAATTTTTTGACTTGTAATCTTCGAATGCCATGCAGGTAGTATAGCTGATTAATTTGCTACTGCAGATCTAGCAGCGATTGTTTCAAAAATAAAATGAGACACCACTGTTCTTCTAGCACGCATTGATTGCAGAAATAGCTCATCGTTCCTGCTATCTCTTTCTTTAATTTGCAAGAGTAGAGTAAGGAGTGGGTCTTTGTCCATATCTGCCTCAATATCATCATCGAAAACGGCAAGATTATTTCGAATGCATGCAAATATTCCGCTAAAAAGAGGCTTGAAAGGGTGTTCTGCTAATTCAGGCAATGGTGCCTCGATAAATTCATCAATATTGTCTTCATAAACTTGTTGCTGGTACGCAGCAATAACGTGCATGAGACTGGGATCAAAAAACGCCAGAATCTGTTCTGGCGCAATTTCAACATGATTTCTTAACTCGATCTCCCACCGATCCCTATTTTGCGGGTTTGGTTGTCGATACATAACTATTCTATTATACCACATGTAGTGTCGGTGGTAGCTGATCGGTAGTCACATTTAGTGTTAATTTCTTAAGATTTTTTACTTTGGACAGCTATTGCAATAACAAGTGCAGTTAAGGCTATAAGAATAAATGCAAAGCTAAAATATAAAACAATTGATTCGTCGCTACCACTATGTAAGTGATAAGCACTTCTAGCGTGACCAACGTATTCATACATAAACTCATAATACCATTTAGTTTGTTTGTTGTGATCATTGAAATCGCTTGTTTAAATATCACCCATTTTTGGCGATCAAGCATTAGTTTATATAAAAACTATTGAACAGAGTCGGATCCCCTGTTACAATGGCGAAAGATGAAGAGAGCCGCCGCCAAAAAGAAGACGACGACTGTTGATGATGAACTACAACAGATGATGGAGGTGCAGCTAGCAAAAACACAGTTTGTGAGCGCTACTCTTAATCTAAGCTGGCGTCTGGCACTAACTGTTCTTATACCTGTGATTGGCGGAGTTGCATTAGATAATAAATTCGACACTAGCCCGTCTTTTGTACTAATAGGACTGATGTTTGCAGCTGTTGCGGCATGTATCGCAATATGGTCCACAGTACAGGAAGTTAATAAATTGCAGGCAGAAGAAGAATCAAATAAACCTAAGAGGAGAAAGCGTGGATAGATTACTAACATTATTTGCAGCTGAAAGTTCAGGGCCTGCTGTTCATATTACCCCGGGTGAACTATTTGAAGTAAGTGGTTTTACTATAACCAATTCGATGCTTTTTGGTTGGATTTCGTCTATATTGATTATCACAGTACTGTATTTAGTTGTACGAAAGATTGGTATCAGTCCTAAAAAAGGAATTGGCCAATTTATTGAAATCGGTAGTGATTTCATTATTAACCAAATGTCGACAAGCTTAGGTTCACGCGAAAAAGGTTTGAAATACGGGCCTTACTTCGTAACGTTTTTCTTTTTTATAATGCTATCAAACTGGCTAGGGTTACTCCCAGGAGTTGGTGAAGCATTTACTATCAACGGTGGCCCACTGCTCCGTCCTTTTACTGCTGATTTAAATGGTACCCTAGCCGCCGCAGTCGTAATTATGGTCCTTGTTCAGTCTTTTGCTATTAGAGAATCAGGCTTTTTCAAGCATATTGGACACTATTTTAACGGCAGTTTTAAAAATCCTTTTACATACTTCATGGGGGTTTTCGAGTTATTTAGCGAACTAACAAGAGTATTTAGCCTTGCTCTTCGATTATTTCTGAACGTTACTATAGGTGAAATAATAATTTCGGTTTTTTCTTATCTAGGAAGTTTTGGTGGGCCAATTACTTCACTACCATTCGTGTTGCTAGAATTGGCAGTAGGCGGATTACAGGCCTATATATTTGTGATGCTTAGTATGACTTATCTTTCCGTTGCGATTAAACATGGCGCTGAGCATGAAGATGAAGATCATGCCGCTGAGGAGGCCACCGCATAAGATAAGATTAATATTAATTCAAGACGTAAATCATTAAGTAATAGGAGAAAAAAATGTTAACACACTTCGCACAAGCAGCATCGGAAGCTGCGACAATCGACCTTACAGTTCTAGGAAAAGGAATTATGATGGGGTTTGGTATGATCGGCCCTGCTATCGGTATTGGACTGATTGGTGCAGCGTTTATGAATGCTGTCGGACGTAACCCAGAGTCATCCAAGTTTCTTGGACAGATTTTGGTTATTATCGGAATTATTGAGTTGATGGCGCTTCTAGTATTCGCTTCACTATTTATTATCTAAAAATGCTAAGGACTAATTAATGAATGTAATATATTTTGCTGCAGAATCAGCCGAAAAAGCTACCGGATTAGGTGCTTTGGGCGTGAGTATGAAAGCGTTTATTTTCCAGCTGATTACATTTGTCTTCGTATTTATAATCCTTAAACGATTCGTTTTTGATCGTGTAGGAAAAATTTTAGAACAAAGACGTAAAGTAATTGACGATGGTGTTCGTCTTGGTAGGAAACTAGAAAAAGAACGAGATAATCTTGACAAAGAAATTGCTAAAGTAACACGAGAAGCCAGACACGAAGCTGATAAAATTGTAGCTATCGCCAATAAAGAATCTCGTGATATATTGCGTGATGCTGAAAAGGTGGCTCAGAAAAAAGCTGACGCTATGGTTGTAGATGCTGAAGCTAGGATAGAGGAAGACAAAAAACAAGCGCTCAAAAAACTAGAAAAAGATATAGTTAGCCTTGTTTCAGAAGCAACTGAGACAATTGTTCATGAAAAGATTGATGCTTCAAAAGATTCGAAGTTGATAGATGAGGCTATACGGGGCAAAAAGTAAATGAAACAAACTCGACATCATCTTGCTGAGATTATTGGAAAGCGCACACTGACAATTAAAGATACTGACTTGCTTGCCAAAGAGATAGCTGCATATTTATTATATGAAAAGCAGACTAGTGAATTGGATTCCCTGGTCAGAGACATTATGCAGTATAGGCAAGATCAAGGACTGGTAGAGGCAGTAGCTGTTACCGTTTCCGAGTTACCGGACAAGGTTATAGATGATATAGAGGAAATGATTGAAGCAAATCACTCCGACGCCAAAAGTGTAGTTATTAGCCAACGTCGTGATCCGGGTGTAGTCGGTGGTTTACGATTAGACTTTGCCAACGAACAACTAGACATGAGTGTCAAGGCAAAACTGAGTAGATTTAAGCAATTAACCGCCCAAGGAAAGGAATAGTTGATGAACAACGTTTCGATAAAAGAACTGTCTGATGATATTCGGGCGGCAATTAACGAATTAAAAGCCAGACCAGAAATTGAAAAAGTCGGAGTTGTCACGCGTATAGGTGATGGAGTCGCATGGATATATGGACTGACTGAATGTGGGTATAGCGAAATGATCGAAATTCAGTCTATTAGTGGCGAAGCAATCACCGCTTTTGCCTTCAATTTGGGTGAAGATGAAATTGGTGCTGTACTTCTTGGGGATGACACCCAAGTAAAAGCTGGAGCAACGGCAAAGCTAACAGGAAAAGTATTGGAAGTCCCAGTCGGGCCTGAAATGGTCGGACGGGTTGTTAATCCGCTTGGTCAGCCAATTGATGGTAAGGGAGCGATAAATGCCAAGAAGAAGTCTCGCGTAGAACAACCTGCTCCAGGAGTTTTAGCACGAAAGAGCGTTCATGAGCCACTAATGACTGGTTTAGTCTCAATTGATGCTATGGTTCCAATTGGACGTGGTCAAAGAGAGCTAATCATTGGTGATCGTCAAACCGGTAAAACAGCTGTAGCTGTAGACACTATGATCAATCAACACCGCCAAGACACTGGGATTATAAATATATATGTAGCCGTTGGACAAAAGCTGAGTAAAGTAGCTCGACTTGTTGAGAGGTTAAAACGCGAGGGTGTTATGGATCAAACTATTATCGTCGCTACCTCCGCCGCAGACCCAGCAAGTCTGCAATATCTTGCACCTTACGCGGGTTGTGCTATGGGCGAATATTTCCGTGATAATAAACAACATGCATTGATTATTTACGATGATCTTACCAAACACGCCGCTGCATATAGACAAATGTCATTACTACTTCGTCGGCCACCAGGACGCGAAGCTTACCCAGGCGATGTGTTCTATCTTCATTCAAGACTGCTAGAACGCTCAGCTAAATTAAGTGATGATCTCGGTGCTGGTTCACTGACGGCGCTACCGATAATCGAAACTCAAGCTGGGGACATTAGTGCATATATTCCTACTAATGTGATCTCTATCACAGATGGTCAGATATTCATGGACACTTCCCTGTTCTATCAAGGCATTCGCCCGGCTATATCTGTCGGTTTGTCGGTGTCACGAGTAGGTGGTGCGGCCCAAACTAAAGCCGTAAAAAGTGTGGCTAAATCACTACGTATTGATTTAGCACAATTCCGCGAACTCGCTGCTTTCAGTCAATTTTCTACCGATCTTGACCCAGAAACAAGGCACCGAATAGAACGCGGTCAAAGACTCACTGAACTTCTAAAACAGCATCAATATAGCCCATACGCTGTCTGGCAAATGTACGCCATGCTTCTTGCGGCTACAGAAGGCTGTTTTGACGATGTACCAGTTGATAAAATCAAGACTGCCGAGGCTAACTTGCTGAGGGAGCTTAAACATGATGAGCCAAAACTAACTGATAAAATTAATACTGGCGATGAGCCTGATGATAGTGCTAGGAAAACAATTGTGGATATTGCAACTAAGATTGCTAAGAGTTATCACAAAGTTGAAGAAAACGCAGAAAATAAGGATTAGGATTATTCTATAAATGGCTAACACGATTACACTAAAACGACGTATAGGATCTGTCAAAAATACAAAGCAGATTACTAAGGCGATGGAGCTAGTTGCTGCAAGCAAAATGAAAAAAGCCCAGGAGTTTGCTTATCGAGGGCGAGCGTATCGTTCGGCTGCCCATTCCCTACTTAGTCGTATTAACCAACTTACAGAAGTTGAAGAGCATCCCTTGTTTAAAAAGCGTGAAGTTAAAAAGCAACTTTATGTTGTACTCAGTAGTAATCGAGGCTTAGCAGGGGCATACAATGCTAATATTATGCGTCTTTTATCCAAATCAATACTGGATGATAGCAAAAATGGTATTAAAAGTTCTGTAATTGCTGTCGGAAAGCAAGCAGCTAACTTTGCGCGTAGACTGCATGGCGTGGATCTTGTTGCCGCTTATCCGATGTTTGGTGATCAACCGACAGCAAATGACATTAGACCAATTTTGGATACAGTATCGGAATATTATAGTAGTGAAAAGGTTGATAGTGTCAGGATACTCTACACTGACCTTAGGACGAGTATTTTGCAAATAGCAAAAAATATGTCATTATTGCCGGCAAAGTTTGAAGAAGAAGCCGATGATGATCGGCCACCACTCAACAATACGACGTTTGAACCTTCCATTGAAGTAGTCCTGGATAATGTTACCGAAAGACTTCTGGAGACTCAGATTTGGCAAGCTATGCTTGAGAGTATTGCTAGCGAGCATTCTATGAGAATGATGGCCATGAAGAGTGCTACTGATAATGCATCGGACTTGATTGATGATTTGACACTTGCCTTTAACACTGCACGGCAGTCTGCAATTACACAAGAACTAGCTGAAATTACAGGCGGAGCGGAGGCGATTAAATAATGACTATAAAAGAAGTGTTAATAAAACCATTTGAAGTAGTTGCTGGATCAGAATATCCAAATATTGATACTGTACGTCGTGAAGCTACAGAAGATGGCTCTAGTGGCCATGAAGTAGAAATGTGCGTTAGCTTTGAACGACAACGTTTTTTTTCAGACTTAATACATCTTAATGGTGTTACAAGGGCGTTACCTATAATAAGGAAAGGGAGATAAATATAATGACAACGGCAACAAAGGAAAAAACTAAGAACGGTAAAATTAGCCAAATTGTTGGGGTGGTTGTAGACGTTGAATTTGTCAGTGGTCACCTGCCGGCAATATATAATGCTCTAAAAACTAGTGTGGATGGCCGAGAAATAATATTTGAAGTTGCCCAACATCTTAGCGAATCGAGTGTTCGTGCTGTCGCCCTTAGCTCTACTGATGGCTTAGCACGTGGTTCTGAAGTGACCGACACCGGTAGTGCAATTAGTGTGCCAATTGGCGAAGAAACCTTAGGCCGTATGTTTAACGTGATTGGTGAACCTATTGATGGTAAAAAAGGCACCTTCAAGAACACTGCCCCTATTCATCGTGATCCACCGCCACTCACAGAACAGTCTGGAAGTGTAGAAATTCTAGAAACCGGAATTAAGGTTATTGACCTCATTGCCCCCATAACTCGGGGAGGAAAGGTTGGTTTGTTTGGTGGTGCTGGTGTAGGTAAAACTGTTCTTATCACCGAGCTAATAAACAATATTGCTAAGTTTCATAGTGGGTATTCAGTCTTTGCTGGTGTTGGTGAACGAACACGTGAAGGAAATGATCTGTATTATGAGATGGAAGAGTCCGGAGTATTGGACAAAACTTCTCTAGTGTTTGGTCAGATGAATGAACCACCAGGAGCCCGTCTTCGTGTCGCACTTTCTGGGCTAACTATCGCCGAAGGTTTCCGTGACAAAGGTAATGATGTGCTACTTTTTGTTGATAACATCTTTCGTTTTACCCAAGCTGGGGCCGAAGTATCTGCCCTGCTAGGACGAATGCCTTCTGCCGTGGGCTATCAGCCAAACTTGGCCGAAGAAATGGGTAAACTTCAGGAAAGAATTACTAGCACAAGAAAAGGTTCTATTACATCGGTTCAGGCTGTATACGTCCCTGCTGACGACCTAACTGACCCAGCTCCTGCTACTACCTTTGCACACCTTGACTCGACAATTGTGCTTAACCGAGCACTGACCGAGCTTGGACTATACCCTGCTGTTGATCCGCTGGATAGTAATTCAACAATAATGGATCCAGAAATTGTTGGCGAGGAGCATTATAACGTAGCTCGTGAAGTCCAGAGGATATTGCAGCGCTATAAAGATCTTCAGGATATTATTGCAATTTTGGGTATGGAAGAGCTATCCGATGAAGATAAACAGACTGTTTCTAGAGCACGTCGTATACAAAGATTCTTAACTCAGCCGTTCTTTGTTGGTGAAGTATTTACCGGAAAACCAGGTAAATATGTTGCATTATCTGACACAATTGCCGGATTCAGGGAGATTCTAGATGGCAAACATGATGATAAACCAGAGAGTGCTTTCTACATGCAAGGCGATATTAGTGATGTCAAGGAAGAAAAGAAGAAATAATGCCTACTGGGATCGAACGATCACTTACTGATGATGATATCGTAAGACTTGGAGTAGAGGCAGGAATTAGAGTTTTAAGTATGCCAGATTGTCCATCGCAGTCAGATATAGATCAGGCTGTATTAGACCTTGGACTCGCAGCTATTCATTTGACACATGCTGAGACGACGGTTCCGGAGGGCACAGATGCTTAGATTTCAGTTAGTGACACTCGATGGCATTAAGTATGATGAAGAAGTGACTGAAGTTATACTCCCTACCTTAGATGGCTATATAGGTGTTCTTACAGGACATATGCCACTCGTTAGTGTGGCGACCGATGGTGTTATTAGTGTTCGTAAAAACGCAGGAGACCCTGATGATTTTATGGAACGATTTGCTTCGAATGGTGGCGTTATAGAGGTTTCAGATAACACACTTAGTGTACTAGTTGATGAAGCCGACAACGCAGACGACATCAACGAACAAGATGCCAAAGCGGCCCTAGAACGTGCCGAAAAGCTTAAGTCAGAGGCCAAGGACGAGATTTCACTAGAAAAAGCCCAGAGTTTAATAGATAGAAGTGCCGTAAGAATCCAAGTTGCTGGGCTAAAACGGCGCAACCGTCGCTAGCTAAGTTCTTACAAAAGATGCAAAAATAGTAATAGCAGCTAGAGCTCGTTTGAGTTCCCTAAATTTTGACAACTTTATGATTGGTGCAGATTCCGGAAAGGCTTCATCTACTAAGAGCTGTTCCTCTACAGATGCTTGTTTTTCTCTATTTAGTGAGTTTAGAAGTATAACGGCGCTACTGACAAAAGCATCGCTGGCAGACAGACCCGCTTCCTCAACGTACCTTGCGGTACTCAATAATGATAGGGCTAGGGCAGGATCTGATCGTGATAGTTCTCCCCATTGTCCATCAAAATTACTTGGATCAAAACCAATATCATGAACTACAGACTCATATGCCCCAACACTGATTGGTAGTTGCATTTCTGGGTTGTGAACAACTTGTCCTCTATGCATTTACTGTACTCCTAATAGAATAATAGGATGTACTACATATATTGTATGTGATAATTCTCACACACCATATGTGTGCATAATCCACGTTGTTGAAATTTTAACTTATACAAGGTAGTATATAATCTGTAATTTTAATAATAAGGACAAAATGGCAGAACAAGTTGACCCTATATCTGATTTAGTTGGTTTGGCACCAGATCGTGCTATAGACAGCCTATTGGATATCACTAAATACGAGCTTAAGGAGATAGCAATGCAAGACGGTAAATTAGTATATTTAGGCGAACTATCGGGTGATGGCCCAAAAGAACACTGGACTGGTTCAATTTCACTAGAAAATAGACTGGCTAGTGGTGAGATAACTGAACCAGAGATAGAAACAGAGGCGCTGGGGAGCGCATTGAATAGTTCATTCGTCCCCGTTGCGATCGGTGCGCCTAAACGTTGCGTAGACGGTAGTACTATCGAAGGTTATGATGATAATGATCCTGAATGGTACGGTCGTTCGCTTGGGCCGCAAATCCAAGGAGGTACAACTGGTGATGCTTCTGGAATTAGGCTTGCAAAAGGTTATGAAGCCGGCGCTACTTTATTAGAGGACGTTAGAGATGTTGCTGACAACGGTAGTAGTGAATTTGCACCCGGTGATCATACAGATGATCATGCATCTGGCGATAAAACTGGCTGTGGTCAAATTGATGGACATGAAAGAAGATCAGAGATATACACCGACGAGTTAAGAAGTAAAACTGTTACTGATGTCGTTGGATTTCTATATGACAAAGCAGGACTTAATTTGCCAAAAGACAAACTTGTAACAGCTCTTGCATCAGGAAAAACATTAAACGAGCATGCATCTGAATATTATAGCGAGGCACATGGGATACTAGAATACTTACAGACCCAAAACCCAAATTCAGTAGAGAAGCTGGTGCGACCTCACGCAGAAGTTTCATTAACGCTCAACTTTGTAACCGGAACTACCTTTCACCGAGATCACTATAACGCTCAGACGGATGCCAAGCTCCAAAACTTCAACTTAGATGTATGGAATGTTATTGAAGAACATGGCGAAGATGCAGTATTTGTATTGACGGATGCGGTAGCCACATTAATGGATCTTACAGACGGTAGCCTCAAGGTATTTGCAAGAGTACCGAACGCGTAGTATTTACAATTTCTCAAAAACTATCTATCCTTAGACAAATAACTAACGGAGGATAATTATGCTAAGTAAGGACAAGACAGCTGTATTGGTAGCTGAATTTCTAGGTACGTTTATTCTAGCAAGCGCAGTATTAGGGATGATAACAAAGATCGGGATTCCGTTTTTTGGGGCCGTAACCGCCGGAGCAACACTTGGACTAATGGTATTGATAATCGGGAAGATTTCTGGGGCACATGTTAACCCGGCTGTAACCTTTGGACTTTGGAGTGTACGGAAAGTTCCAACAACAAAAGCCATTGCATACATTGCGGCACAACTACTTGGTGGATTATGCGCATGGAGACTTGGAGTGTATTTCTTTGCACAACAACTACCAGTTATGGCTAGTAGTAATCTTGACTGGCGTGTATTTTCTGCAGAAACAGTGGGAGCATTTGTCTTTACATTTGGGATTGCAGCGGCACTTGCCCAGAAACTTGAAGATGGAAAGCTTGCTGGCGCAATCGGAATATCACTATTTTGTGGAATTGTTATAGCCTCTATGGCATCAAACGGTGTCGTAAACCCTGCAGTGGCTGTCGGAATACGATCGGTTAATGCAAGTTACGTATTGGGCCCTCTTGTCGGTGCGGTAATCGGATTTAATTTATACGAGTATATGTTTACGAGTAGCCCAAAAAAGACAAAAAAGGCAAAGACAACCAAAAAATCTAAGAAGAAATAACTAATTTCCTATAAGGTTGGCCTCAAACTCGCGTATGCCTTTTAGATCGTTTGAATATTGTGAAACATCAGGAAAATCTAAACTAACAATCTTATTCCAGACGGCTGTTATTAGTAATTTAAAGTTATCCATATCTTCTGTTGTGTAGGCAATGTGAAGATTATCTACAAAACTACCTGATTTATCGGTCTCTACAAACTCTAGACTTCCCTGTTTGACCGATAGTCTATTGCCTTGATTCGCTGAGCCCTCTATTAAGAGCTTGTAAAATAGTAACTGTTGCTTGTATTTATGTAGCTTTACTTGCTCGTAAGCATCTTTGCCTTGCCAGGAAATAGCTGGTTTACCTGTTTTGAAATCTATAACTTCGACAGTATGACTATCTAGTAAATGAACTTTATCGATTTTACCGGTTAGCTTCGCACTACCTATCATTACCCCTTCGTTTCTGTAGCTACGTTCATATATATCATCTGCCACGATTTGTGACTTTCTATTCGCCATGTACTGTTCTAACGTGGCCTTTCCCCTATCTAGTAATCGCGACTCGTCTGCTGCTCGTAGGTGCTTAGAGCCAATAGACTCTGAATAAAAGTTATTGATTTGTTTTGGTGTCGGAACTTTACCTCTTGCTTTTAATTCAGTGTGTATCCAGTGAAGTGTCTTATGCACGCTATCTCCGTACGCTGCAGCAGGACTAATAGATTCCGGGAAGCGGAGCAGATTATGTTCAAAGAAATATCTAGGCCCACCTTTGGTCACGTCGATGAAGTTATTAAGATGCGTAATACTGAGTTGGTATGAATTAATAATTGGCTCAAATAATGTTGCTTTATCAGCGAGTACTGGAATAAATCGATATTCCCAGTCAGTCTCGAGTATCTTAAAGGTATCGTTTGTCGTAATATGAGCTTCCTCGATTAGCTTAGGTAACCCAGTGTCATCTAGATAGCCCAGTGCTGAAGTCTGCTTGTTGTCACTATCGACTTGATAGCTTGAGAGTGAAAGTTTTTGTTTTGCTCGTGTCATTGCAACAAATAATAGTCTTAGCTTATCGTTGTCATCGGCTCCCCTGGGCATGATAGGTAGATTCTTAGGGAACTGAATTAGATTAGGTTTATTCCTGGTCGTAGGGCCCCAAACATTGTCCTGGAGGTTAATCACGTACACATAGTCAAATTCTAGGCCTTTCGCTTTGTATGCGGTCATAACCTGCACCGCATTAGTTGATTCGGTATGGGGGTTTGTATTAATTATTTTTAAGTGTGCTTTAGCATAAAGGCTTGCTAAGTCTACAAAGTCTTTAACATTCAATGTGGTGTTCATCTGCCAGTTACGTAGTTTCCGCCTAAGCGTTGACAACTGAGTTAGTAGCGACAGGTAGTTGTCGGTTGAGTTTTCAAACGAAGAGTCATTAAAGTAGTAATCTTTAATTGGAGATGTAAAAGAATCTGCTGTAACATCCAATGTCTTAGTTCCAATCAGCACATCCAGTATGTATTCTAATGGCTCACTCTCAACTAGTCGGGACAGTTCAACTAGCCAGCCCGTGATGATCATAATCTTACCTGTAGTTAGTGTGGTCTCTTCGATCCATAAGGTACGATTTTTATATGATTTGAGGCTTAGGTCAATTAACTCACGTGTTGATATTTCCCAGCAGGTAAAACGCAGCACGCTACTCAGTAGTTCATTAGCATAAGTATGGCTATCTTGGTTAAGAGCTACCAGCAGTTTACATATAGTAATTAGCTGCTCAATCACAGGCGCTTCAAGAATATTTTCGCGTCTTTCGTATGCAACTGGAATGTCTTCTGTTGCTAAAAACGGCACCATTCTTTCTAAATATTTATGTTTTGGAGCTATGATACAAACTTGGTTAGGTAAGACATTGTTATTTATTAGTGATTTTATTTCTTGTGCAATTGCATGATACTGCGATATTTCGCTTACAAACTCGTGATAAATTATAGAGTCATTATTAGACTTCCTGGTGGATTGGATGTTTTTATCAGCTACATCTGCGTAGCCATCAAGTCGGTTGTCGATTTGTTTAGCTACGCTATAGCTAGACTCCAGAACCTCAGGCGTGGATCGGTAGCTACTTGTCAATGAAATAAGAGCTACGTTTGAATATGACGAACTAAAATCGAGCATATTTGATACTTCAGCACCCTGGAAGGCATATATACTTTGATCATCATCACCTACAGCCATAATGTTTGGCTTGCCTTCAAAAACAGGATTATCAGCGAGTGCTTTAACAATTCTCATTTGAGCTTTATTGGCATCTTGGAACTCATCAACTAATATATATTGGAATCGTTCCTGTAGGGTATATTTAAGTTCGACGTGAGCCTCCATCGCATGAACGACTTCCATTATCATGTCATCAAAGTCGTAGACTCCTCTAGTGCTCATTACTTCATTGAGTTTTTTGTATACTTCATGAACAGACTTAATTTTTTCTAGGTTGACATGAGAGTCCTTCAGAACATAGTCGCCCGTAAATGTTTTTACACACCATACGTTACGCCACGCTGTTATGCTAGGTGCGAATCGCTTATTTGTGTCTATAGCATCGACGGCTATTTGGAATGACTTACTGCAAACCTCGCTATATTGTGGAAAACCAAATAACTTGTTATGTTTTTCAAAAGCTGACATTTTTTTCAAAAGCTTCGTGTAATCAGCTATATGTTTTGTGCCAGAGCTATTCTTAAACGTTTCGGAAATCAATCCATTGATACTCTCGTAGTACTCAGCATTAGCCTTGACTACGTCAATTAGATCATTTGGGCTCAGCGCTGCCTGTTTTAGCCAACTTATTGCACTGATTATTTCCTTGGTATAAACAAACTCGTCGCCAAGTTTAGTAGCCAACAAATTAGAGTATGGCAAGCCTTCCAGTATTCCATGGACAAGTTCATACATACCAAGTTCGTCAATTTGTTGCAATAGCAGCCTGTCCGTAAAGTATTCCGGATAGTTGTTGATTATCTCCGACCCAAGACCATGAAAGGTGTTGATTGAAACGTGGAATGCTGACTTGCCCAGAATACTCTCAAGTCTTTCCCTCATGTTCCTAGCGGCATTATCAGTAAAAGTAATACAGAGAATGTTAGAAGGTTGTATGTCGGTTAGCTTTAGAATATTTGCAACACGTAAGCTTAATAGTTCAGTCTTCCCTGTTCCAGGGCCGGCCAAAACCAGTACAGGGCCTTCGATTGAGTCTACCGCTTGTTTTTGTGCTGTGTTGAGTTGTTTGTATCTCGTGGCAAACTTGTTACTGTCCATATGTATAGTCTATTGGATATAGATAATTATAACTAGCGTTCCAATTTATAATTGCTAGGTGTATCATTAAATCAATATTGTAAACAAGGAGTAGTCAGTATGGGGAACTTAGATGGGTTAGAAAAACAACTAAATGAGGTATTTGTAAAGAATGCACCTTTTCAGCTACCAGAAGACTTTAAAAAATGGATAGTAACATATCTCCCCTACATCAATCTTTTTATTGGTGTTCTTTCTGTTTGGTCAGCGGTCGTGCTCTATAGGTGGGCTACTGTTGCAAATAGATTGCTTGATTACGCAAACCAAGCAGCACGTACTTACGGTGTCGACAATTACGTTCAATCTTCTAGGTTAACATTTATGATATGGATTTCGTTAGGTTTGCTAGCTGCACAGGGAGTATTATGGATAGTTTCATTCAATAGCGTTAAAGCTAAAAAGAAAAGTGGCTGGAATTTACTTTTCATAGCACTGCTAGTCGGCGCAGTATATGGTTTGATATCACTGTTCAATGGCTACTCAGGGGGGACTAACTTCGTTAGCTATATAGTTGGGACCTTAGTCGGGTTGTACGTATTATTCCAAATACGTAGTTCTTACTTGCCAGTTAAAAAAGATATAACACCCAAAAAGAAGTAAATAGTTAACTAGTCTACGATTTTATCACGAGAGCGGATTATATATAGTAATGCCGCTAATACAAAGAATGCTGCACCGTAAAATGATAAGTCAGCATAAAGCTCTATTCTATAACCTTCGCTAGGGTATAGGTTAAAATACTTAATTGCTGCGAACCAATAGGCCGCCAAGCTAAACGCCGCTGTTGCAAATATAGCCGGTCTAGAAATAATGGCAGAAAGTACAATCGGTATGGCAAACAAAGCTACGCCCCTACTAGCCATCCCACGTCCTGCGAATACTAAAAACCCCGCAACGTATATATCCAGTGCAATTAGTCCGAACATGATAGCTTGATAATAGCTTTCAGTTGATTTTCTTTGACGCGCTGCATACCAACACGTCGTAGTAACTACTAGCATAATGATTGCCATGGTCCATCTTTGCAGGGACGCCTCGGGCGTTATTAGTTTCCATGCATCTATTTGGAGCACAAACGCAGAGAATATTAGCACATAAAAAAAGTGGGCTCTTGTTGTTCGCAAAACTGGTGATCTTAGAGTGCTTGTCTTCGGTAGTTTAAATTTTGCCATATTGTATTAACTTATATAAACGTTAGCACTTTGTCAATCAACTATAAATTCATTGTATATAGTATTGTCAGCTATAGGGCGAGAATTAACGTCACTATTATGTAATCAGTGGTTCAGCAGTATTTATATTCACGATAAACTTGCATGGCTTAGTACACCTGTCATAATACACCCCTTATGATAGCTCATATTCAAATTAACGAAAAAGTCTTTGGGGATCTTGCTCTTTATCGAGATTTAGATTTTCGTATTCGAGCTGGTGAGAAAATTGGGCTACTCGGTCGCAACGGAACCGGTAAGACCACGCTGTTTAATATTATTTCTGGCCAGGATGATGATTTTGACGGTGATATTTCAATGCGAAAAGGTTTAGTAGTTATCTCTGCGCGTCAGGAGCACCAGGAATTTGAAGAGACGTCGGTATTAAACTACATTTTTGCCGATCTCCCAGAGTTCACTAAGTTAAAATGCGATATAGATGAATTGCCTGCCAAGATGGGGTCAAATAATGGTTTAATTCAGCGTTATAGCGACTCACTTGAAAGATTTGGTACACTTGGTTATTTTGAAGTAGAAGACGAAGTTCTTCGTGCCCTTGAGGCATACCAAATAGATGAAGATAAGGCTAAGTCGACGCTTGGCAACCTAAGTGGTGGCCAAAAACGACTGGCTGAGTTGGTTAAGGTGCAAAGAGCTCGAGCCGACGTAGCCCTCATTGATGAACCAACTAACCACATGGACTATGTTGCCAAGGAGATGTTTATTAAGTGGCTGAAAACTACCAAAGAAGCTGTATTAGTAATCTCGCACGATCGTGATGTGCTTAATGCCGTGGATCGCATTATTGAGCTGCGAGATGGCCAAGCCGAGAGCAGCAAGGGTAATTATGATGCATATCTAAAAAAGAATACTTCGCGTATTACATCTGCAGTTAATGAATACGACATAACCCAAAGCCGTATAAATAACCTTAAAGGTGATGTAATTAGATTCCAACGTCTTAAAGAAAAAGCCCGTAATCCGGGCACTATCTCTAGATTTAAGGGTCAGGAACAAAAAGCCCGAGCCGAGCTTGCGCGCTTAGAGAAGCTTGAAAAGCCATCTTTCTGGATAGATAAAGAGTCTGCACAGGGTTTAAAAACTAAAACTGCAGATGCATATGATGAACATAAGACGCGAAACATTAAGATTCGTACTAGTAAAAAAACAACCAAGTCGAACCAACCACTGATCGAACTTAAGAATCTTAGTCTAGGATATAAGATTCCCCTGTTTGATGGTATCAACTTACAGATTCGAGAAGGAGATCGGCTGCGTATACATGGTCGAAATGGCGTTGGAAAATCTACGCTGGCACAAGCCATCATAGCTTTCAATAATGAATCTAAGATTAATTCAACAATCTTTGACGGACAAATAGACAGACATCCATCTGCAAATATCGGTGTTTATGAACAAGAGTTAGATGCATCGTACCTATCCCTAAATCTTTCAGACGCTATTCAGGCTGCCTATATCAGCAAAGGGCTATCTTGTACGGATCAACAAACTAGATCTCTCCTAAGCGATTACTTGTTTAATCCAGCAGTTGACGGCACAAAACCAATCAAGATCCTAAGTGGAGGTCAAAAAGCCCGTTTTCAGCTTATTAGTATGCTTGCTGGTGACCCGAACATTCTTATTCTTGATGAACCAACAAATCACCTAGATCTACCAAGTATTGAAGAGCTAGAGCAAGCCCTTGAGCAATACAATGGAGCTATCGTTTACATTAGCCACGATAGCTACTTTACCAATAAAATAAATGGGTCTACTCTTGAAATTGGTAACTGACGACTAATAGTTAAATTACTAATATGATATGAAAAACATAGTAGTGGGACAACTTAATTGTGAACTAAACCTTAAAGCTAATTATGCGTTTGGCGATTATACTGAGAGTAATGTGTTTATTGAAGCCAGGGGTATTATGGGGTCTCTGAGTTATTGAGTTGGGGTCATAGTTTTTATGCTTGACAGACGGACTTGGGACTAAACAACCCGATCATGTTCTGCAAACTCGGCAAGAACCTGAGTAACAGTAGCTTGAATATTAGTGCTGTTCCAAAGTCTGGTATTCATTGATGCTGCGTCTGCACCCAGACTACGTCGTATAAACAGTTCTTCTCCATCGTATACGCCTAACGTACTTATCATAGGTAAGGTGTCGCCAACTAAGTGTTTCCACGAAGATAACTGTGCACGACCTTCTGTTTTTGTAGCCGGTCCACTCATCCCACCTATGCCGTTTGGTACCGTTAGTCTGTTCTTGCCTTGCTGATCTACGGGTTGTCCGCCAGGAATAGTATTTGACGTAGTTATATAATCGACTGGTTCATCGAGTAGCATCTTGGCTATTCGTTGTTGTGACCATATTTCTTCTGCTGTTCTATATGGCGGCAATTTTATGCCGACCATCATATCGTCATCAATATCTTCTATTATCATTTCAAATAAATCATGCATGCTCCCTATATCGTGTCCAAGTATTGGCTTTCTTCCTCCATCTTCGGTAACAACATTAGGACAACTTACATTAAGTTCTACAATCTTCGCACCTGCATCGTACATTCTTTCTAACAATGTACGTGATTGTTGAACTGCACCGCCGATCTCAGGAGTGGCTAATGTAGGTGAAACAGAAAAGATCACAGGTTTATATCCTGCAGCACGCTGGATTATAGTTACCATTGTTTCAGCTACTTCTATTCCCACATTGGGCAGACCTAAGGAGTTAACCATTAATCCAGTATTTGGATCATAATAAAAGGTTGGTTCGCCAAATTTTGCAGCATTTCCACCTTGTGGTGGTATTGTAAATGATCCTACAGTTATCGCCCCAATTGCTGTTGCAGCTAATTCTTCAACATCTCTCATGATGCCAAGTGGTTCTGTGCCGTTAATAAGCCCCGCCGCATTTATTAGTGGTGACTCCAGCTCAATATTTCCAAATCTGTATAGTGTTTCTGTCATTATTAACTCCTTTATAATTTTGATCCTGTTTTTAGTACAATACTTCTGTCTTTTCTTAGCCATAAGTCATTGACCTTAGCCCAGCCCGTCCAGCCCACATATGGGTTATTTCGTGACTTGCCTACAACATCATCTTCTGTCAAAGTTCTTGGGCCAATCCTAAGCCCTGTTAATGAATTGTCTTGAGAGGTGTCTAGCTGTAACATCCGAGCAGGCTGATAATATAGGGAGTCCTCTAACCGCTCTAATGTAATTACACCTCGTTTCACTAGACTCATCATCACGGGTAGAACAAACTCTATACCACTAATGCCAAAACAGGTTGTGCAATCGGGCTCATCTCTCCCCTCTGGGTTATTTATTTCAGCATTTAGTTTATCTTCTGCTGTATGCGGAGCGTGGTCAGTTTCTAAAATATGAATTACACCTTCATTAAATGCGTCTATTAGACTCTCACCGTCAACTTCACTACCTAGTGGAGGCATCATTCTTGCCCCGTTCCACCCATACTTAAGATCTGCATCTCTTTGAGTCATTGTTAAATGATGTGGAGTTACACCAGCAGTAAAGTTATCTGGAAAATCTTTCGACAATGCTCTAACACTTGTTACTTCTGATCCTGTAGATACATGGCACCAATGTACAGGATATTCTCTACTAGCAACATAGCGAGCTGTTTCCTCGCCAACTCCTTCCCTAGCATGCAATAGTATGGGTGGGTTGCCTGGCAGTTCACCAACAGCATCCATCCACGCATCTATGGCAGGCCGAGCGACTTCAAGATCATGTTCCTTTACATTGCCTGTGGTGTGCCCCATATAAATTTTCAAACCAGCTGCTTTAAGAACCATGCCTGGAAACTCGTCAATTGCTGGGTTATCTAGGTCAACACCTGCATAAAAACCAATCCTTGTATTAGAACTCCTATTCCCTATTCTATACTTTTCATCCAATCTGTCCTCTGTCCAAGTCTGGTTTCCTCCTGGGTTATTCGGCATATCAAATACTGCTTGATACCCCCCAGCTAACGCAGCTTCAGTCCCACTGGCAATAGTTTCTTTATCTTCACCACCCGGTTCCCTTAGATGCGTATGAACATCTATTGGGCTATGTATAAATATCGTCTCACCGACTTCTAAACTCATGGTAATAATAATGGTCCACTGGTTTTATATTTGCAAGCATAAGCAAACCATGATCTTTGTAAATGTATACCGCATATGCTTGCACAAATATTTCTAAATATAGATACTATATATTATTAACGAAACAAAGGAGTTAATTATGGGAAGTTTAGGATTAGGAGGTGAAGTATCACCGGTGCTCAATGTGTTGGCAAATAGGTATGCAAGCCCAGAAATGGCAGAACTCTTCTCTCCAGATGCACAAGTTGTTCTGGAACGAGACTTGTGGATTGCAGTCATGGAAGAACAGATAGATGGTGGTGTTCAAATTGAAGATTTATCACAGGATGCTATCGAAGATTATCGTGGTGCTAGAGGTATAATTGATCACGAATCAATAAGAGATCGTGAAAAAGTAACAAGACACGACGTAAAAGCAAGAATAGAAGAATTTAATGAACTGGCTGGACATGAACTGGTTCATACTGGTATGACTTCTCGCGATGCAACAGATAATGTTGAACAAATGCAGATCAGAAGTGGTCTGGAAATTATACGTTTTCGCTCGGCTGCGCTTCTGGGTAGATTTGCTGCACGTGCAGTCGCTCACACTGAGCTTGTAATGGCAGGTCGCTCACATAACGTTGCAGCTCAGACTATTACTCTTGGAAAAAGATTTGCTACTTGGGGTGAAGAGCACCTAACTGCTCATGAAAATCTTGAAGAGACTTATCAAAGGTATGCTCTTAGGGGAATAAAAGGACCTGTTGGAACACAACAAGACATGTTAGATCTTTTTGAAGGAGATACCGAAAAACTAGAAGAGTTCGAGCAAAATATTGCTGCAAGACTCGGATTTACTGCTGTCATGAACAGTGTTGGGCAAGTTTATCCTAGATCACAGGATTATGATGTTGTCACGGCTTTACATGGGCTGCACTTTGCACCTTCAAATTTTGCCCTTACAACTAGGTTGATGGCTGGTAGCGAAACGGCCACGGAAGGATTCAAAAAGGGACAAACTGGCTCTTCAGCTATGCCGCACAAGATGAATGCTAGAACTTCTGAGAGGATTAACGGCTTTAAGAAAATCATGGCTGGATACGCTGCTATGGCTGCTGCCAATGCTGGTGATCAGTGGAATGAAGGTGATGTTAGTTGTTCTGTCCTAAGAAGAGTTATGATCCCTGATTCATTCTTTGCCACTGACGGAATGCTTGAAGCCGCTATAACCGTGCTAGATGACTACGGCCCCTACCCTGCTGTCATTGAGAAAGAATTGGATCGTTATCTGCCATTCCTGACAACTACAAAAGCTCTTATGACAGCTGTCAAATCTGGGGCTGGACGCGAAGTTGCCCACGCGGCTATTAAAAAGCACGCTACTGCTGTTGCTCTTGAAATGCGAGAGGACGGCATAGATAAGAACGACTTATTTGAGCGACTTGCATCAGATCCCGATTTAGGTGTAACTGTTGAGCAACTCGATGACGCAATCGGAAATCCAATTGAGCTTACTGGCAATGCAGGAAAGCAAGTACAGAAATTTGTAAATATGGCGGAGGAAGTTTTAGCCAAACACAAGGGTGCTTCAGAGTATCGCCCAGGACAAATACTCTAGAAAATTCTAAAGTCCTTATGCTTGCTTTTTATTACTGGACTATAGGATACTAAATTCATATTTAACAAGCAACGAATACAATTAACTTAGGAGGTTATATGAGTGAATCAGCAGGAAATGCCTTAATTTCTGTATACGATAAAACTGGGGTTGTAGATTTGGCAGCAGGTCTAGTAGATCTAGATTATAATGTTATTTCTTCTGGTGGAACGGCTAAAGCTATAGGCGAGGCTGATATACCCGTAACAGAAGTTGCCGATATCACCGGTTGGGGTTCAATGCTTGATGGCCGCGTAAAGACACTTCACCCACTTATTCATGGCGGTATATTAGCCGATACAAGGAATCCGAAGCATATGGAGACGGTTCGTGAAAAAGGCATATCGATCTTCGATATAGTCTGCGTTGATATGTATCCTTTGGAAGAGGAAATCGCCAAGCCAGGTGTCACAATGGCTGAAATTATCGAGAAAATTGACGTCGGTGGCCCCACAATGCTGAATGGTGCTGCAAAATCTAGGAAGATTGTACTTTCGGTTGCCGAACAACGACCACGAGTTTTGCAGTGGCTACAGGATGGCAAGCCGAATGAAGAAGAATTTCTAGATGATCTAGTTGCCCAGTCTTTCTATGAAACCACACGTTATTATATGCCTCTGACTAAGCTGTTAGGCGGAACGAGTGTAAGTGGCTTCATTGCTAAGCTTGATAGCCCCACCAAATATGGTGAAAACCCTCAGCAAGCAGACGCAGGTTTTTATGCCGACAATCGAGTGGACGTTGATCCTTTAGGAGTTGACCAATTTGAGCATGTTCAGGGTATGGAGCGAAGCTATGTAAATATGACAGATATAGATCGTTTACTACAGACATCAACCCACATTGCTGCAGGATTTGAACGTAATTTTGGTGAAGTACCTCACATGGCAGTAGGAGTTAAGCATGGAAATGCTTGTGGAGCTGGAGTTGGTGAAACCCTAGTCGATGCTGTTGAGAAAATGCTTGAGGGTGATACGCGAGCAATATTTGGCGGAGTTGTGATGTTAAATGGTGAGATAGACAAAGAAGTAGCTGAAACTCTTATGAAATATGCTATGGACGGTGATATGTCTAGACTTCTGGATGGTGTTATTGGATCCTCTGTGACCGATGAAGCACTTGAGCTTTTGAGTCGTAAAAAACTAAGAGTCATCACTAACCCGGCACTAGGTGATCTAAACGAAGGTTCTCTTGATTCAAGTCGTAGAGTCCGACCAATACGCGGAGGTGCACTCGAGCAGCCAAATTACGACTTCGTGCAGGATCTAGCGGCAGAGAATATGCAACAATATGGCGAGTTAACAGAACAACAAAGGCAAGATATGATCCTAGCTTGGGCAGTTGGGAGTACAAGCAATAGCAATACAATTACATTAGTTAAAAATGGACAATTAATTGGAAACGGCGTCGGTCAACAAGACCGCGTAGGAGCTGGTCAACTGGCTATTTCTCGAACAACTATCGAGCTTCCAGAGATAGAAGATAAAGGTGATAAGTTAGAACTCAGGGTTATTCTAGACAAACATAAACTTGAAGGAGCAGTTGCATATAGTGATAGCTTCTTCCCATTCCCTGATGGTCCAGAACTGCTGGTTAAGGCTGGCGTAAAAGCTATCCTAACTTCGAGTGGGTCAATCAAGGATGATGACGTGATTAAGACTCTCACCGATGCTGGTGCAAGTATAATGATGGTTCCAGATAAAGCTGGCCGCGGCTTTTACACACACTAAATCATTAGAGTAATACTACGGCTAGATTATCCGAGTAGTATTTCATGGTCACAGAACCCAATCTTTTCTCAGCTCTGTCCGACCCCACTAGAGAATCAGTTCATGTAACTCTTACGTAACTTCTATCAGAGGTAATTTTGAAGCAAAAAACCAGGCCTAGGAACCTGGTCACTACCCCTGTTAGCTTGGCTTGGCTGAACGGCACGGTCTAGACCATATGCCCTGGACTTATGATACTTGTTCTGCTGTAGTATGGAATGGCTGGGGCGGCAGGATTCGAACCTGCGAATACCAGTACCAAAAACTGGTGCCTTTCCACTTGGCCACGCCCCATCGATTGTTGGTTGAAAAGATAAAGTTTAACTTAAATTTAACAATTCTTCAATCTGTAGTTGTGCGTTATACTAACATTAAGCATGAGGGTGATAGATCACAAGC
>JBBSJL010000008.1:0-33831 GCA_038257245.1 Saccharimonadales bacterium (SeqCode)
CCACCCCCACACAACACACACCTCGCATCCGAGCCCATCGAGACACAGCATGTCGATCTGCTTTTTAAAATAATCAAAGAAAATCCTTCAAAGACGTTGAACTTTACGTTTACATTTAACAATGTAGCTTCAAGCCCATACTTTCCGTCGGCACGCTATGAAGAAAATGGTTTTGCAATCGGTATGCAACCCACTGATCTTGCAGCCAATTGCGAATCTCTGGATGAATGGCTAATGTCTATGCAGAACTGTTGGCAAGAGATTGCTGAATTGTTTTCAAATGATCCTGAGTTTTTAGGTATAGACAGCTCAATCGCTCCGATTGGCGGGGGAGATGGCAGCTTTGTATATTTCGTGAAAAAGCTTGGATATAGCTTTGAACAATCAGCTACATCGAGACTGTATACGACCATCACACATTTCATAAAGGAAAATAATCCAAAACCCATTGGACTATGCGGTATGATGCTACCCTGCTTAGAAGATGACGAATTAGCCGCAGAATATGATCAAGGTAATTTTTCGATCGAACGAAACATATTCTTATCTCTTCACTCAGGTCTTGGAATCGATACCTATCCAATCGGCATAGACGAGAATCCTGAAAGAGTAGTAGAAATCTTAGAGCTCATCCAAGCTTTGTCGAACAAATACAAAAAACCGCTTTCTACCAGATTTGTGTCAGACGGTAAATCAAAAATTGGCGATAAGACCAACTTCGAGAATCAATACTTAGCTGACTGCACAGTGCGAGCTTTGTAGTTTAGTTGCAACAATCATACATACGGCCCTCCATACCGCTTATGCTTAAAATAGAGGTAATATGCCTCTGTTTTTTGATACAATACAACTATGTCCACAATTAAACATTACATTGCCAATTCAACAGGTGAATTAAACAAAATAAAGAATATGATAGCAACTTCATTAAGTGAGGTTATTCCTATTGTTGAAAAAGAACTGAACGCAAACCAGATAGACATTATTTTTATATCTGCTTCGATGTTGGCAATCCCTGAGTATGGCATTGGCGGAAATTCACCTGGTCCAAATCATATCTATGTTTCTTTTGACCCTAATTCTGACAAAATTACACAAAAAGGTTTAACCGAAACACTGCTTCACGAAATACACCATTGTATGAGATGGCGAGACCCAGGTTATGGCGATACTTTGGGTGAGGCTATGGTCTCAGAAGGCCTTGCTTGTCTATATGAAGAGCAACACAGCGGAGAAACCCCGATTTATGCAAAGGTTAATATAAAGGACGAACATATTCAACAAGCTAAGGAATTGTTAGATTCAAATAAATACGACCATAGTGAATGGTTCTTTGGCGGTAAAAAAATTGATAGATGGTTTGGCTATACTTACGGATACAATGCCTGTAAGCACTATGCAAATACAACTAATAAAAATGCATCTGAACTTGTTAGTCTGCCTGCCTACAAAATTTTAAAGGCCTACGTTAAATAATTCTTTGCTTAACCGCAGTCTAGTTGCAATAACCATACATAGGTCCCTCCAAATAAAGCGCCCCACAAAAGCGGGGTGTTATTTGGCAGATTGGATTGACCGCTTAAGCACAGTTGACGTAACATAAATACAAACCAAGGAGATATATGAAACTGTATAATTTTAATGCTGGACCTAGTATTTTGCCAGACATTGCACTCAAGCGCACGGCAGATGCCATCAACGACCTAGACAAAAGTGGGCTTTCTTTGCTAGAAATATCACACCGTAGCAGTGAGTTTGAAGCAATATTTTCTGAGGCAGAATCATTACTTAGAGAACTGTTAAATGTTCCGTTTGGTTACAAGGTTTTGTTTCTAGGCGGCGGCGCAAGTACCCAGTTCTTCGTCGCGCCATATAATTTGCTTGATCAAAAAGCCGTATATTTAGAAACCGGAGCTTGGGCTAAAAAAGCAATCGAAGAAGCAGCCCATTTTGGTGATGTAGACGTAATAGCATCATCGGCTGACAAAAACTATAGTTACATCCCAAAAGGTTATGAAATTCCCAAAAACGCAGATTATTTTCATATTACGACCAACAATACGATCTTTGGCACAGAATTACATACGGACATAGATAGCCCAATACCACTTGTGGCTGACATGTCATCAGATATTCTGAGTAGACCAGTAGATATTAGTAAATATGCATTGATTTACGGGGGAGCGCAAAAAAATATGGGCCCAGCCGGTGTATCATTCGTGATTATCCGCGAAGATGTGCTCGGTAGTGTGAAGAGACGCATACCAAAAATGATAGATTATCGTACACATATTGAACACAATTCCCTATATAACACCCCACCGGTCGCATCTATTTATACTTTACGAGAGGTTCTTAAGTGGGTTAAAGACTCAGGGGGTGTTCCTGAAATGTATAAAAGAAACAAAGCCAAAGCTAAACTACTATATGACGAAATTGATAGTAACAAGTTATTTGAGGGTACAGCCAAGAAAGAAGATAGATCACTTATGAACGTCTGTTTTGTTATGAACAAAAAATTTGAAAAACTAGACAATGCATTCCATGACTCTACTATTGAACAGGGTATGATAGGTCTCAAGGGCCATCGTTCGGTAGGTGGATTCAGAGCTTCTATTTATAATGCAATGCCACTAGGCAGTGTTAAGGCGCTCGTTGACTGTATGAAAAAATTTGAAAAGGAGAATTCATGAAAACAGTACTTCTGGCTACTCAAAAACCTTTTTCTGAAGATACGGTTAATGGAATACGTACTACGCTAGAAGAAGCAGGGTACAAATTAGAACTACTAGAAAGCTATAAAGAACAATCCGACTTAGTTGCGGCAGTAAAAAACGTAACCGGGATAATTGTTAGAAGCGACAAAGTAACCAAAGAGGTTATTGAAAATGCACCTAACATAAAGATTGTTGTCAGAGCAGGGGCTGGGTATGACAATCTTGATTTAGATGCTTGCACGGCTAACGGAGTTGTAGCTATGAATACCCCGGGGCAGAATAGTAACGCCGTAGCGGAACTAGTAATCGGACTGATGATTTATGGTAATCGCAATTTCTATACTCCAGGAACAGGATCCGAATTAAAGGGAAGGTCACTTGGCCTGCATGCATATGGCAACGTAGGAAAGCTTGTCGCACGACACGCAAATGGACTCGGGATGAAAGTTTACGCTTATGATCCTTTTGTCTCTGCAGAAACAATTCAAAAGGACAACGTTCAGGTTGTTAACAAGCTTGAAGAACTCTACGCAAGTTGTAATTATGTTTCTTTGCACATACCAGCGTTGCCTGACACCGTAGGCTCAATAGATTACGAATTAATATCCAAAATGCCGATCAGGGCAATGCTAATTAATACAGCTCGAAAAGAAGTTATTGATGAAGAAGATCTTATGAAAGTTCTAAAAGAGAGAACAGATATCAAATACTTAACAGATGTTATGCCGGGTAACTACGATGAACTACACAGTCAATGTCCGGACCAGGTTTTTGCTACACCAAAGAAACTTGGGGCCGAAACAGCCGAGGCAAACTACGCAGCTGGGTTAGCGGCAGCAAACCAAATTGTAAATTACCTAAAAACTGGCGATAAAACTTTCCAACTCAATATGTAAGTAACTATTTGCTCATGCTTGCAAATAGTCGCCAAGTGAATTAAATAGTATATATGAGTGCAAGACGCTCGTATAGACGAACAACTATTCTAATGATTGGGTGTGTTGGTTTATTGGTGGGCTTGGCATTTACTCGGTTTGGCAACGAACTATCAACAACATGGCTATTAGTACTGTCACCTATGTTATTTGTGGTCCTTCCCAGGAAAGATGTGTTTACTATATTTTCTGTTTTTGCATTGATGTTTGTAATTGGGCACATAAGAGGCCAATCATTCATGACCAGTCTGTCGCCTTACCAGGAATTGAACGGGAAAAAGGTAACAATATTAGCGGTGGCAGACACTGATGCGCAGTACAACGATAGAAAGCAGTTTGAGTTCGAAGTTACAAAAATTAATATTGTTGAACCCAAATACGGAAAAGTCGTGGGCAAAATGAAGATAGCCGGATTTGGTATTAACTCAGTTTTCAAAGGCGATAATCTACACATAGAAGGCAAGCTGTATCAAACACGGGGTTCGAAACAGGCGAGTATTGGGTTTGCAACAATTGGTTTAGAATCAAGAAATGATTCTGCAATTGACAAGGCCAGACGCGAATTTGCAGCTGGTGTTAGTAATGTTTTGCCTGATCCGCAAGCCCCGTTTGGGCTTGGGTTACTAATTGGCCAAAAGACAACATTGGGGGAAGATGCAACTGCATGGCTGTCCATGGTTGGACTAACACATATAATCGCTGTATCGGGCTATAACCTAACCATAATCGTAAGGTTTGTGCATAGAATATTCGGGAAACGATCAAGATACCAGACTGTATTGTATGCATTCGTAATAATTGGACTGTTTTTACTCACAACTGGGTTTAGTGCGTCGATTGTGCGTGCTGCAATAGTTTGTGGGCTGAGCCTGGTTGCCTGGTATTACGGCCGAAAGTTTAAACCATTACTAATATTGTTATTAACGGCCGCCATTACAGCTTTTTGGTACCCAGTCTACCTGTGGTCTGATATCGGATGGTATTTATCATTCTTAGCGTTTTTTGGGGTGCTGATACTCGCTCCACTAATTACTATCAGACTTTTTAGGCGACAACCAAAACCGTTAACATCGGCCGTAATAGAAAGCTTTTGTGCACAGCTTATGACAGCACCACTTATTATGTATATTTTTGGCCAGTTTTCAACGGTATCACTAGTGAGCAATATGCTTGTAGTAGTATTGATACCTTTAGCGATGCTGTTTACATTAATGGCTGGGATAGCAGGTATGATAAATCCTGCAGGGCTTGCAGTTTTGGCTTTGCCAGCTAAAATCCTTCTTTCGTATATATTGTACGTAGCTTACATTTTGTCCCAAATACCACATTCAGTTGTAGATGTCGGGATATCAGTACTCGCGATGAGCGTATTTTACGCAGCAATTATCATAATCACCATGACTCTTTGGTCAAAAACAAAAGATAATCATGATATAATAACAGATGAAACATTGATATAAACGGAGCAAAGAATATCATGTCTGGACACTCAAAATGGGAGACAATCAAACGACAAAAGGGCGCTAACGATGCTAAAAGAGGAGCGATATTTACCAAATTAGGTAACGCAATCGCACTCGCTGCACGTTCAGGGGTTGATCCTGATATGAACTTTGCTCTTAGAATGGCTATTGATAAAGGCAAAGCTGCCAACATGCCCAATGCAAATATTCAGAAAGCAATTGACCGTGGATCAGGCAAATTGGGTGGAGAGCAAATCCAGGAAGTATTGTATGAGGGTTACGGTCCCGGTGGAGTGGCTGTTTTAGTAGAGTGTGCCACAGATAACGTTAATCGGACGTATCCGGAGGTTAGGCTGGCGTTTAGTAAACATGGGGGGAATATTGCCGAAAAGGGAGCTGTGGCGTTTCAGTTTGAACGAAAAGGCGTCATAAGAGCACGAGGAAGTGGAGATGACTTCATGTTAACAGCACTTGATGCAGGTGCCGAAGACGTAATAGAAGAAGGTTCGGAGTCAGTAATTTATACCAGTCCAAAAGATTTGCCAAAAGTTAGGGATAATCTTAAAGAGTCAGAGATTGAGGTTTTGGAAGCTAATTTAACATTCGTTGCGAATAATACGGTTGATATTTCTGACCGAGATACAGCTGGCAAAATAATGAGGATGATGGACGCCTTAGAAGATCTTGATGATGTAACAACAACTCATGTTAACTTCGAAATTCCCGAAGAATTGTTGGCAGCATAGTGGCATACGAAAATGAGCTGAATTTTGCAAAAGAACTTGCTGAGGTAGCAGGTAATACAATGAAAAAATATTATCGAACGCCAGATATAAGTTCGAGTAAAGAAGACGGTAGTCCGGTTACAAAAGCCGATCTTGAAATTAACAGGATTTTGATAGACAAAGTCAAAGAAACCTTTCCTACCCATGGAGTACTGGGTGAAGAAGAGAGCTACAAACCTGACAGGTCTGATCTGTGGGTCTGTGACCCGATTGATGGAACTATGTCGTATATAAATCATGTTCCGACTAGTATGTTTTCATTGGCATTTGTAGTTGATGGCAATCCCGTTATTGGTGTGGCATTTAACCCCTGGGTGGATGATATATATATTGCTAGTGAAGGCATGGGAGCGTATAGAAACGGTGAGAAAATCTTCGTTGCAAAATCCCCAATGAGTGTGGATCAGCAGGTAAACGTCATCGGGAGTTGTCATATAACCGAGCAAGTTGATAACTGGAAGCGACCAGATTATATACCTGGATTCGTTCATCATTGCCATGGAATTGTATTTAAACTGTGCATGGTCGCCGAAGGGTCGTTTAACGGTCAGGTATTCGAACCCGGTAATGCTCATGACGTTGCCGCCACAGCTTGTATTATTAGAGAGGCGGGTGGAAAAGTCACTGATCTTGATGGGAACGAGCAAAAATATAGCCAACAAACAAATGGTTTTGTGGCAAGTGATGGTTTAATGCACGATGCGCTGATAACAATGGTAAAAGATTCTAGAGCGTTATGAGAATTATTGGGATAGATCCTGGTACTGGGATTTTAGGATTTGGTATTGTCGACTATGACAAGGGTAAGTTGTCCCTAGTTGACGGCGGCGTGATCAGAACCCCAGTAAAAGAAGACGACAGCGTAAGATTGGAAACAATATATGACGAACTCCACACACTTATTACCGAACATAAACCTAGTGTTATGTCTGTTGAAAAACTATTTTTTGCCCAGAATGTAACAACCGCGATGACGGTCGCTCAAGCTAGAGGTGTTGTTTTACTTTGTGGCAAACAACATAAGCTCGACCTCTTTGAATACACTCCACTGCAAATCAAACAAGCGCTGACAGGATATGGTAGAGCCGAGAAAAAGCAAATCCAAGAAATGGTAAAAGTTATTTTGGGCCTCAAGCAAGTACCCAAGCCCGATGATTGTGCTGATGCACTAGCAGCAGCTATTTGCCACAGCATGACTACAAGATAACGGGATAGTTTTAGATTATCTAACACTGGTATGAGATAATTATCATATGATCGCTACTTTGAATGGAGAGGTTTCTGAAAAACTAGGGGGAATGCTTGTAGTTAATGTTAGTGGGGTTGGTTATGGGCTGATAGTAACTACTCGAGATTTTAGTATTAGTGAAGCTGGTCAGGCAGTAAAGTTCTATATCTATGAGCACATCCGCGAAAATTCACACGATTTCTATGGCTTTACTCAGCTTGATAGCAAGAAGTTATTTGAACAACTCCTTGATGTTAAAAATGTTGGCCCGAAAGCGGCCATGGCTGTTTTAGACATATCCGATGCAGATACTATTCGTACAAATATTGCTGCCGGAGATGTTAAATTTTTACAAACAGCAAAAGGTGTAGGCAGAAGGGCTGCTGAGCAGATAGTTGTCGAGCTGCGTGATAAGGTTGGAGCTATGGTTACTGAAACTGCAGAAGGAATTGTAGGTAGAGCAGGTGTCAATTCACAAGACGAGGCTATGGAAGCTCTAGTTGCCTTAGGTTATTCTGTGCAAGATGCAGCAGTGGCACTTGAAAAAATCGATAAAGACCTAACGACAGAAGAGCGCATTAAACAGGCATTGAAGAGTTAATTATGGCAATAGAGCGAATAGTAAATACTATCAGTGACGGCGATAACGAAGAAAATGAAAAAGAGTTTGAAGTAACTCTGCGCCCTCAGGATTTTGCAAGCTATATTGGCCAGGACAGGCTAAAGCAGAATTTGAAGCTTGCAATAGCTGCCGCAACAAAGCGTGGTGAACCCATAGATCATGTCCTTCTTTACGGCCCGCCAGGATTGGGTAAAACCACGATGGCCACAGTTATTGCTAACGAAATGGGGGCAGGCTTACGAGTAACATCTGGCCCAGCAATAGAGCGAGCAGGTGATCTAGCAAGCCTGCTTACTAATTTACAAGATGGTGACATATTGTTTATTGATGAAATTCATAGACTTAATCGTACTGTGGAAGAAGTTCTATACAGCGCAATGGAAGACTTTAAAATAGACATTATGCTTGGCAAAGGACCAAGTGCACGCAGTATGAGACTAGACCTTCCACAATTCACACTTATTGGTGCTACTACAAGAGCCGGGTCACTTGCAGCGCCTCTCAGAGATAGATTTGGCATGGTTCACAGGCTTGAATTCTATAAACCAGAAGAAATCCAAAAAATAATAGAACGGGCAGCAACAATACTAGACGTAAAAATAGACAAAGCAGCCGCAGCAGAATTAGCTCAGCGATCACGGCTCACGCCTAGAATAGCCAACAGGCTGTTAAAACGAACACGCGACTACGCAGATGTTAATGGTGATGGAATAATCGATACAGCTATCAGTACAAAATCCTTGGCGTTATTAGAGATCGACAATCTTGGGTTAGATCCGGCCGACCGAATGATTTTAACGGCAATAATCGATAATCACGGTGGCGGACCTGTTGGCGTAGAGACATTAGCTGCATTGACCTCAGAAGAGCGCGGCACTATTGAAGACTTTTTTGAACCATATTTGATGCAAATTGGCCTATTGGAAAGAACACCCCGCGGCCGAAAAGCTACCCAAAAGGCCTATTCTCATTTAAACAAGAAAAAGAAGCCCAATAACCAGTCCGAATTGCTATAATGTATATAAGATGAAACCTGACGAGAGCATACAACCAGAGCAACTATCAGCAGTTGGCAAAAACTTACTTAAACTAATCGAATTTGATGAAGATGAAGTTTTGGTAGAAGAAATAAGAAAACATTGGTTTGGATTATTTATTATTTATTTTACAGGGGGCTTTGTAACCCTAGTCGTACTACTTTTATTTATGTTAGGGCCATTGTTCTTAAAGAGTGAACAACTTCAAATAGACTTAACAACTTATACATCTATATTTATGTTTGCCGGTCTCATTATTGTATTACTGGCTGTTATCGCTACGTTTATTGGTTCGTATTTGTATAAAAATGACGTTATTCTTATAACCAGTGAAAAAATAGCCCAAGTTTTATATATAACTATATTTCATCGTAAAATATCTCAGTTAAGCATTGGCGATATTCAGGATGTCACGGTTACACAAAATGGGATACTGCCTCGCATATTCAAATATGGAACAATTGTCGTCGAGACGACTGGCGAACAAGATAACTACCATTTCAATTATGTTCCAGATCCATATAAACGAGCTAAAAATATTGTTGGTTCACATGAACAAAACCTAATAAAATACGGTAACTAAGAAACAGCTGATTATTCACTAAAGGGGTTATCTCTGGCTTGGTCAAAGAGACTCTGGACTTCTATGTTTTGATCTTTTAGTTGTTCAATTTTGTTAATAGCACTTTCGTCTATTTTTGGACGCTGGACAGTGGTTAGTTTTTCAGCAACTGCGTCATCTGTTGGCTCTTGTTGCGCATAGCTACTGATTTGTAGTATTAGATAGCCAAAGGTTAACGATAAACCTACAACAAAGAGAATTACCTTGTATTGTTTCAGTCTTTCAATAAATGGTTCTATTTTTTTGAGAATATCTTTTAGTTCTAACTTCATGGCTTTATAAATACCTTAATTATTATAGAAAAAGTTAACAGTTTAGGGTCATCCGGTCTTGGTTGGATACTGATGTTTGCTACCTGCGCTGTACGACGATTATTTTCAAGTGCCTCGAGAAAATCAACAAGATTATTATACGAAACAGGCTGAGCACTATCCGATTGTATGGTTATTTCCATTTGATAAACACCCGAAATCCCATCAACAGGAGTGACTTGTGACACTTGAGGTGTCGTAGCTTTTGGCTCATTTGTAGTATCCTCGGCCTTTTCTGTAGATTTAGTTGTTTTTGGTGGTGTAGTCCCTAATGTTGAAGTCGGGAAAGTAATACTGGTTATATTGATATTGTTCTCGGCAGCAATTTTGACTAACTCTCTTACCGACTTTGCCTGATCTTTGTCTTGAGGAACAATAGTCCTTGTTAGGCTTTCTAATTCAGAATATTTTTCTACATCCTTGTTTGCTTGCAGTAGAGCTATTTGTTGCTCTTCTAAAACCCTATTTTCAAGCTTTAATTCAACCAAGTTGTTTGCATTACTCCTAAGCATAGAATTACCTAATACTAGTGAACCAATAGCACCTAGAGCGAGAACGCCGATTAATCCGAGTAGCCCAAAGTAAACTTTCTTACTAGTCATTTAGTTATTCCCCTTGTTTATTAAAAGGAAGGAATTATTTTTAGCAAACAACGCTCTGACGGTAATTTTGCATGGGTATAAAATATCTAGCTGAGAAGTATTAGCTACGCCGGTGGTAGCGTTGACTGCGCCAGATGGTGTATTACACTGAACGTTAACTATATCTGCCTTTTCGAATATCATATTATTAGGATCTTGGAGATTTAACTGGACTTGGGTTGCAGTATTATAATCAGTTGCAGCAGCAGAAAGGTCAATACCCCCCTCGACTTTGTCAATACTTAGGCCGGTTAGAACGGCACCCTCAGGGACTGCTGCTCCAATTTGTCGTAGAATAGATGAGAAAAGTAGTTGTCTTGATAAAACATCCACCGCTAATTTTATACTACTACTTATACCTTTTACTTTTTCTTGTGTTTCTTCTAGCTTTTGCACCTTTAAGGCGTTTTGTGCGTCTTCTATCTGGGATGCGTATGATTTACTCGATTGGTTAATATATAGTTGACCCATAAAAACGACAATAAAAATACCTATTATTACAATAATAAGAAGTGCAACCCAGCGAAGGAGTAAAGTATTCTTTCTTGCATAGGAAATATCTTCCCGAACTTCTGGAGGTAAGAGATTTATCACGAGTACACCTCACGAGGATTTAATAGAGATAAACCTGCAACAGTTACATACATAGATTTCTCTACTGTGTTTGGGGGTTGTAACCTACTAAAATCAAGATGTTGCCACGGGTCACACATCCTTGTAGGAAGCCGTAGTATATCTGTCATATGTTCAGATAATCCTGGCATGTTTGCACCGCCACCCATAGTAACTACCTGGCTGATTTTTCGCTTAGTTGAAGACCGTTCTTCGTAATACCTAATCATACGACGAATTTCTTTAAGTAGTTGATCCAGAATTGGATCCAACGCTTCTGTTATTTCTTTTTGTTTTTTACTTACACCAAGACCGTACTTGGTCTTAATTATATGTGCTTCTTGCTTCGTGACCTTGAGTTTCTTGGCAATAAGGTCAGTAAAATTGTCACCACCGCCCGATACAGTTCCAGTAACGATTAACCCGTTATCATAGATAGTAATATCCGAAGAAACTGATCCAAAATCAATTAGTATCGTAGGTATGTCACTCTGTTCGGCCTGTACGAACAGTCTGCCGGCTGCACTAATTGATGTTTCTATGGCGACTGGTTCTAAACCGGTCAACTTAAATAAATCAGTATATGAATTGGCGATTATTTTTGGAGCAGCAACTGCTAATAACTCTGTTTCTTTATCGTCTTCCTCAATAATATTATAGTCTATGTATAGATCATCTATCGGGACAGGTATATATTGTTCAGCCTCTAATCTTAGTGCTTCCTCTAGATCCTTTTTATTTAGTTTTGGCAAACTCATTGTTCTATTAAAGGTTCTGCTTGCTGGTATAGAAGCAGTAACACGACGAGTGGTTATCTCACCGATGATATTATGCTCAAACAAATCTTTCATGACTTTGGCTATTAGCTCTGGTTCGATTATAACGCCGTCTTTGATGGCACGAGGGTCAAAGCTAGTTACCCCATAGCCTGTTACGACGTGTTTGTCACCAATGTGGTCAATTTGCATTACCTTAAGACTACTAAAACCGACGTCTAGCCCAAAAACTGATTTGTCTTGATAAAAATATGTGTTATTCATGCCACCCATAAACGTAAGTATTATATAAACTATATCATATAAACAGGTAATAATTTATTAAGTTTACAGTCTTCTAAACCTCACTGCTCGCCATGCCAAATCAATAGGAATTTGATCAGAAGGGAAAAAGGGATCGAGCTTTAGGTCAAACGGAGTTCCGGAATTCGACGCTATGTATATGTTTTTGCCTGATAATCCACCTAATGCCGGGCTGCTGCCAAATTTTGATTGATTTATGCATATACCGTTAGATGCTAGAAAATATGCTGCTGGGGCATTTACTTCTAGCGACCCGGTGGCTTTGCCGATATATATTGATCCACCTAGTGGACAAACCGAAGCTTTCGATGAGGGGTCACTACCGTATGAAACAAAAACAATTGGTCCACTTCCAGCCGATGTAATAATATTGTCAAAATTAATACTGCCCTCTATGAATATAAATTTTATAGTTGCGTCAGGGTTATTGAAGGTTGGGGTGCATGCTGAAGTGGCACAAAAGTTTGCTCTTACATGTGCATGATCTTTTATGATGTAGGTGTTACTAGCTAAGTTAATATTGCCCGATGTACCACAAGAAGTACTTACATTACTACTCGTATCTGGGTAGTGCGTTTTTTTAGTGTTACCTGTGCTAGGGATACTTCTTGGTGACGAACCGCTTGTCCAGTCTGTACAGCCGCCGGGTGAGTTCTGGTAAGAACTATCCATATAGTCTGACCATGGGATTAATGTAGACTGAATTTTTTGTATAGTAGTCTGATTGGGGTATACATCAAAATTTGAGTTACTTGTATTACCCGGGGGGCTTAAACAATTACTATAGGCGGTCCTTATTATCGTTTTTGTTTGTCCTGGGTTTGTAAATACAGTAGGTTTTACAAGATTACCCGTTCCACCGATAGAACAATTACTGGCACCTGTATTTTTATCGGCAACTGTGATGTTTTCTGCAATGAGGTTAGTAGTATTTTTGTTTAAGTTTACGTACCCATTAACAAAAATATCTTTCGCGTCAATATTTTTGACACCACTATCTATATCTATGATGTTTCTACTTACTATTGATGAAGAAGTAGTATCACTGGATTTTTGGGCCGTGACTTCGATGGTCCTTGTGTACAGGGGCGTTGTTGAGCTAGCTGGGGCATAAAGTTTACCTACGGCAGTTATAATTTTTTCTTTTCCATCCGCACCAGCTGCCACAGTGGTCGTAAATGTCGATCTGTACTGGGTAGTCGATAATATCTCAATATCGGATGAACTACCTGTGTATGTGGTGTTCCCGGCGTTTAATTCAGCGATGGCCGAGTCTGCACCTGATTCTGCAGCGTATTGGGACTGAAGTAACAAAATACGACCCCTAGCGCGGGCAATATTTGCATTAGCTAAAACCAGTAATCCAAAAATAAAAGTGGTAAGAAAGATTGTAATAATTAGTATGGAAACTATTATTGACCCATTTTCTTTTCGGTTAGTTTTCATACTATGTGTTCCTCAGCGCAATACGTATAATTGTACTGCTTTTTGTTGCATTAGTTTGCTGCAAAATAGGTTTTTTCTCAATATTTAATGTAAACTCAGCCACCTCAACGACAGAAAAATCTGGGCCTATGTAGTTACCAAAGCCATCTACAATCGAGGTGTAGTCTATTGTATTTGCAGTACGTGAAAAATATCTCATATCTACGGACTCGATATCGCTTATTATCTCTTTATCTTTGGGGCAGGAAATTGTAGCTATTGACTCGGGGCAACTCGTCAGAAGCCGATTATTTGTAACGCTAGGGTTAGAAAGTGTGCGAACAAAAATTTTATCTTTGTCACCATCCATGTAAACAACATATTCGTCCTCATATGGCTGGCTTCCATTCATAGCAAAATCTCCAGAGGTATCCAGACTTGGCCTTTTAAAATAAATTATAGGTATTGTCCCAGTAGAAACTGAAATATTACCTGGTATAGCATGAATAGGTTCCCAATAGTCGTTGCTAGTTATTAGTGGGTCGGGGTTCATAGCGTTTGGGTCCGCGATACTATTTTGAATGATAAGACCCGAAGATGAACCCACATTTTCTCTCAAGTAGTCGCCGGCGTTTAGTCTCGAAACAAAAGTATTCAGATCAGCCTCTAATAGATATCCATAACGCCAAAAACCAAAGGCAAAAGAAAATATTAGTCCAGCAAACAACCCTGTGAGTGTTAGCACTATCAATACCTCTACAAGAGTAAAGCCTTTTTGAGCGTAACTATTTTTCATACTAATCATTGTTGCCCCACCCCGTTCCTAGTAACGAGCATTCTTAGCTCGAGTGGCGGAGCGGTGCTGTTTATGAAACTTGTGGATATACTGATGACTTTTGAATCAGGAACTGCTTTTAATGGATCAGAAGAAGGCAGACTTGCTGTATCTGTAACAGTTAGCGTAGGTGAGTAGGTTATGATGCTGCCACTACCGCCTTCGGCTTTAAAGCTATTGTTTGGAAAACAGTTCGTAGAGCTGGATAATGAATTATATTCCAACGCTCTATCAATCTCTGGGCACGCGCTTAGAACGGCGTATATCTCATTGAGTTGTTTTGCGATTGTATAAGACTTACTAACCGAGTTGTAGGCGTTGGAGATGCCAATTACTAATATTGGAAATATAACTATTGCAATTACTACTTCAATGATTGTAAATCCTGTATCGGTAGTTAATTTATTCTTATAGAGCGTCATGTTAACTACCTATATTCTTACTAAGACTAGATATTGGCCCCATTACACTGGCTGCAATTATGCCTACCATTGCACCGAGAACCACAATCATCAGTGGTTCAATGATAGAAGTTAAACTATCTATTGTGTTTTGTACCTCTTCTTCGTAAAAGTCAGCAACTTTTATTAGAATAGTATCAATTTGTCCTGTTTCCTCACCAACAGCTAACATTTGAGAAACAATTTGAGGGAAATGTTTACTTGTTGACAATGGTTCACTGAGTTGTTTACCGTTTTTTACTTCTTTGGCAGCTTCCATGAGTTCTTTTTCTATAACTTTATTACCAATTGCGCCGCCTGTTACTTCTAGTGCGTCCAGCACCCCCACACCCGCTGACATAAGTGATGCAAATGTTCTAGCAAATCTAGAGATAGCTACTTTTACTATTATCGTCTTGACTACAGGCATGCGCAGCAACAAGGCATGGAATTTAAACTTTCCTCCAGGGGTACTTATGTATCTTCTAATAATGTAAACAATAATTGCGGTTAGTATAATAATTGGAACCGCATATTTTTGCATAAATGCACTAATACCAAGCATGACTTCTGTGTATATAGGTAGCTTTGCATCCGGGCCACCGAGGTCCTTAATTATATCCCCGATTGTAGGTATGACAAAAATCATAATGCCGAAGAAGGCTATAATAGTTATCGATAATATAACAATTGGATATGTCATGGCGCTTTTTACTTTTTTACGCATGCTGGAATCTTGTTCAACTTGTTCAGCTAGGCGTTTAAGGATTTCATCCAAAATTCCTCCTGCTTCACCTGCCTTCACCATATTTATGTAAACTTCTGAGAACACATTTGGGAATTTTTCAAATGCTTCACCTAATGCTATACCGCTCTCAACATCCTTAGTTATGCTGCTGATAACAGTTTTAAAATATTTACTTTCAGACTGGTCCTGCATAGTTACTAGTGACCGCGGCAGGGGAACGCCTGCTGAAATCATCGTAGATAATTGGCGAGTAAAAATGACCAAGTCCTTATTTTTTACTTTACCTCTTCGTCGTTTTGAACTTTTTGTATCACTTCCAGCTACTTTGACAACTATTGGGCGTAGGCCCTGTTTTTTGAGGTTACTGACGGCATTTTCTTTATCAATAGCATCAGTTGTGCCTTTGATAGTTTTGCCGGAGTTTGTCGTGGCTGTATATGTAAACTTCATATTACTTCTCTGCCGTCACTCGAAGGACTTCCTCAATTGATGTTTGTCCCCTAAGGGCCTTAATGAAACCGTCTAGTTGCATGATAACCATGCCTTCTTTAACAGCCTGATCTTGGATAACGTCACTGGTTGCATTGCTCACGATTAATTTTTGAATATTCTCGGAATTTGAGAGTACTTCATAAATGCCCATCCGACCCTTATACCCAGAGTGCCCGCAGCTTTCGCAGCCATTGTCTTTCGCACGCCAGATCCTTACTATTTTTGAGTCTGATGTTGATAGTTCCTCAGTAGGGTCTTTGCTTTTACCGGTATTTGATTTGCCAATCCCACCATTTAGTGCCGATTGCTCTAGTTGGTGGACGGTTTTCATAGTTGACGGAGTCCCGGTGTCAAAAATATCATCAATCTTTTTTATTGAAGGGGCATCTGGCGTTACGGATTCACGACAATCGACACAGAGCCGTCTAACGAGTCTTTGGCCGACAATGGCTCGGACTGTGCTGGCTATTAGGAAGGGTTCTATATCCATATCCAGTAAGCGTGGCAAGCAAGTAGCAGCATTATTTGTGTGAAGAGTGGAGAACACTAGGTGGCCTGTCAGGGCTGCCTGAACGGCTAGACTAGCAGTTTCACTATCTCGAACTTCTCCAACCATGATTATATTTGGATCTTGACGTAGTAGTGCCCGCAGTCCGTTGACAAAAGTCATACCAGCTTTGGGGTTTACTTGGGTTTGATTGGCACCTTGAATCCTGTACTCAACAGGGTCCTCCACGGTAGAAATATTTACGGAGGGCTTATTAAGCAGGCTTAGGGTACTAAACAAACTTGTTGATTTTCCTGACCCAGTAGGGCCAGTCACAAGAATCATTCCGTGGGGTTGTTTAATGGCTTTATTGAGGCTATCCAACGCTAACCCCCAATAACCAAGCTCCTCTAAAGTCAGGGCTTTGTTGCCTTCGCTCAGGATACGCATAACAACCTTCTCGCCATCAACAATAGGTAAAGTAGATACGCGCAGGGCATATAGTTCACCTGCAATTTGGACTTTGAATCTACCGTCCTGGGGCGCTCGCCGTTCATCAATTTTAAGGTTTGCCAATATTTTTATTCTTGACACCAATGAGCCAATGACTTTTTTGGGCAGCTTGTTAGCTTCACGGAGTATCCCATCAACACGGTAACGCACAATAACGTGATTTTCGCGAGGTTCAATATGGATATCACTTGCCCCTGATTTTACGGCATATTCAATTAGCAGGTTCACTGTCTGGGCGATTGGCGAATCTTCGGCCAGATCTTCTTCGTCAACTTCTTCCTCTATGTCTTCTGCTTCACCATCCGGGGACATGACCTTAGTAAGTTCTGTACCGATGTTACCTTTATATTGCTCCAGGGCTTGTTTAATATTTGAAGTAGTCGCAAGATGTACTTTAATGTTATCGCCGAGTTGTTTTTGCAAAAAGTTGATTGCCTGGATGTCATCGGGATCTTCCATTGCCAACAGCTTAGAACCGTCTTCTTCAACTCCAAAAAGAGTGACATTATACTGTTTCGCAATACGCTCTGGTATCAGACGCAGAACTTCGCGTTTAATTTCTTTGGCATTTATTTCTACAAAAGGAACATCAATTTCGGCAGAATAGAGTTTAGTTAGCTCTACGTCAGAGATAAGCCCACTAGAAACAGCTATATCTTGTAAGGGCTTCTTTTCGGTAGAACTTTGTGATTGAAGATTTTTGAGTTGCTCTGTGTCGACTTTGTCGGAAGCACTCAACAGTTTCTCCACCAATGAATCTGATATACGCATTACTAGTAATTATAAAAGAATAAGCGCAATAAGAGTAGACTTTTTTATTTTATCGTTGATTCGAAAAGCATTATCTCTTTTATACCTAGATTATTTTGGTATACTATCTGACACAACACTTAATGTGAGGTAAAGGGGAGTATTATAGTGGCACAAGCAAAGCAGACCAAGGGTGAGGATCAAAATAGTGGCAAAGATAAAGCTCTAGGTTTAGCGTTAGAATCCATCGAAAAACAGTTCGGCAAGGGTTCTATAATGAAGCTTGGCGAATCGTACAAAGTACAAGTTGAAACAATACCGACCGGGAGTATTTCACTAGACATTGCACTAGGTGGTGGTATACCAAAGGGTCGTATAATTGAAATTTATGGTCCGGAATCTTCTGGAAAAACAACTTTGACACTACATGCTATAGCTCAAGTACAAAAACAGGGTGGAACAGCTGCATTTATTGATGCTGAACATGCCCTTGACCCATCTTATGCAAAGCGAATTGGTGTAGATGTAGAAAACCTTCTTCTTTCACAGCCAGATAATGGTGAGCAAGCCCTAGAAATTGCCGAAACATTAGTCCGTTCTAACGCAGTTGATTTGGTAGTAGTAGACTCAGTCGCAGCATTAGTACCAAGGGCAGAGATCGAAGGTGATATGGGGGATAGTCACATGGGCTTACAGGCAAGGCTAATGAGCCAAGCTCTTCGTAAATTAACAGGCGTAATTAGTAAATCCAAGACCACGGTTATCTTCATCAATCAAATTAGAATGAAGATTGGCGTTATGTTCGGTAACCCAGAGACAACTACTGGCGGAAACGCTCTCAAATTTTATGCATCTGTCCGAATGGATATTCGTAGAATCTCTCAGATCAAACTGGGTGATGAAATTATTGGTAACCGTACTAGGGTGAAAGTTGTAAAAAACAAGATTGCTCCACCGTTCAGACTGGCTGAATTCGACATTATGTATAACAAGGGCATTAGTGCGTCAGGAGATATACTTGACCTTGCTGCCGATAAAGAAATCGTTGAAAAATCTGGCGCTTGGTATGCATATAAAGGCGAAAAAATCGGTCAAGGTCGTGAGGCAACTAAGAAATACCTAGAAGAAAATCCTAAAATACTTGATGAACTAGCCAAAAAAGTTACTGAATCCTCCGAAAAGGAATAGGGCGTGATAAAACGGGCAACGATTCTTCATGGGACAGATGGGGATACTTCAATGTTTTGGATGCCGTGGCTAAAGGAGTGGCTAGAAGAACAGGGATATGAAGTTTTTTGCCCCAGACTACCCGACAACCACACGCCCAATATTGATTTATATGATAAATTTCTTAAAAAATCTGGCTGGGACTTTACGGACAATATTATAATTGGTCATTCATCAGGAGCTACAACTTTACTTAATCTTCTAAATTCAACATGGATGCCGAATATTAAATCTGCAGTTCTAGTGGGAGCTCTTTTAAATGAAAATCTAGTTAAATCAGCTGAATGGTATGAGGGCGGTCAATTCGAAAACTTATTTATGGATGATTATGACACAAATAAGATAATTAAACGGGCTGGTACGTTTTATTTTGTTCATGGTGACGACGATCCATACTGTGATTTTGAAGATGCAAAAAAACTTTGCAAAGATCTAAAAGGTAAGATGATAGTTATAAAAAATGGTCACCATCTAGCGGGTACGTCCGGCATTACTCAATTGCCAGAACTTATAAATGAATTAACTTTAGATGATGTCATTTAATTTAAGTAATATTTAGCCGTGAAGGTTACTAATATAAAACAGCAGGTTAAACGTCGAGGACGATACTCTGTCTTTCTAGACGGAAAATACTCGTTTTCCTTGAGTGAAAATGAACTATTGTCTAGTGGAATAAAAATTGGCCGAGAATACAGCAAAGAAGAGTTCGAACAACTCAAACAAACAGCCGTACAGGATAAGGCCTATATGCGTTCAATTGATCTTTTGGCACGGCGCGCCAGGAGCGAATGGGAATTACGTGATTATCTAAAACGTAAAGAATACGAACCTGAAGTTGTCGACCAAATTATCAAAAAGCTATCAGAAAAGGGTTACATAAATGATGAGAAGTTTGCTACCTCTTGGGTAGAAAACCGACGACTTCTAAAGTCAACAAGCAAGCGAAAGCTACAACTAGAACTAAAACAGAAAAGAATAAGCAATGATGTGATTGATAACGTTCTTGAAAACGATGAAACAGATGAAAAAGAAGTCCTAAAAGAATTAGTTGCCAAAAAGCGCCACCAAACAAAATACCAAGACAATCTGAAACTTATGCAATATCTTAGCCGTCAGGGTTTTGGTTATGGTGATATTAAATCAGTTTTAGAGTCAGAAGGTGAAGAATAGAGTACAAAGCCCAAGTCAATAATTATTAAGCGGTGGCTGGACTTGGCATTGGTCGTTTATTGTTTACGAGTACAGTTGGATCCTGAACTACGACTTTTTTATCTGTGATTTCAATAATTTGACTACGGTCAATACTAAGCTGACCACCGTTGAAGCTTTTTACTAATGGCTGCGTTACGTACATTTTTTGTACAAACATAGAATCACTATTGATCGCGTAGTCGTTGATTTTGCCAAGTGACTGTTTGCTGTCGGTCATAACTTTTTTACCTACAAGCGTAAAGTTTAAAGAGATTATTTTTTTTAAGCGCACTAGATCATTTTCATCAGACATAGCTTCGTGGTCGTCCACAACTACACCGTCGTTTATGACTTCGCGAATTTCCTGTGAAAGCAGAATCAATTTTTCCTTACTAAACTTGTCTGAACAATAGAATCCTTCAACCTTAAGGTTATTGGGGTTAATAATCGCAGAAATAACCGTTCCAACTGTTCCGCCAGTACGTAGTGACAAGATGGGTTTGTTTATATAAGAAACAGAAAGCTGAAGCATAATACCTATTATACTTAATTTTTACAAAAATAAGGTGGCTAAAGAAGAAGTAATATATTCGCTGTAAATAATACATGGTTTTTATAAGGTCTAGCACTTTCTCTGGAACAAACTGGGAGTAAAATTCAAATTACTATGAGGCGTCTACGAGGGTTATTGTGCTTCGTCATACTCTTACCGTTATTAATACCGGTATATGGGTTATCTTTGAGCTCAGATTCCGGAATAAAAATAGTAGAAATTCAAACGTCTGGCCCTGATGATGCCACCGACCAGGAGTTCGTTGAAATATTCAACACAAGTGACACCAAAATTGATATATCCGAATGGAAATTACAATACAGGTCCGCAAGTGGGTCTTCGTGGCAAACAAAGACAACACTAAATGGTTATATTTATCCGAATGGTCGGATTCTATTATCAAGCAAGGACTATCTGACAGAGTTTGCAGATATATCTTTTAACTCTGGGTTCAAAATGGAAGCGGGACATGTCCGAATCGTTAAACCAGATCCGTACGATGATCAAAAAGATATTGTAGAAGATCTAGTAGGCTGGGGTACTGCCCTATATCCGGATGGCGCTTCGGCTGACTATGCCCAAGCTGGCATGAGCATGATTCGAAAAACGGATGATACAGGTAAGTACGTTGACTCAGACAACAATAAAGACGATTTTGAATTGTCATCGGCCCCCAGCCCCGAATCAGACAACATTAACACTGGCATAAACGACGAAGTTGACGAAGAGATAGTAGAAGAAGTTGCGCCCATTGAAGATAGCCAGGAAGAGGCAGAGGAATTTATAGAACAGGAATCATTGCTTATTGAGAGATACCCGCTAGTTCAAATAACAGAACTACTACCAAACCCTGCGCCGCCCGCTTCTGATAGTACCGACGAGTACATAGAAATATATAACCCGAACGATTCTTCTGTAGATCTGATCGACTATAAACTGCAAACAGGTAATAGCTTTTCATATAGCTATACTTTCGACGACACAGAGATTGACCCAAATAGCTACATGGTGTTTTATATTACCCAGACTAAATTAACACTTGCAAATACTTCTGGTCAGGCTAGGATTTTGGATCCTAACGGAGAAGTTATATTTGTGACAGATCAATATCAGGACGCAAAAGATGGCGAGGTCTGGGTCTATGCTAACGGAGTTTGGCAATGGTCCATAACGCCCACGCCGGGCTTGCAGAATATACTAGCGTTGCAGTCGGTTTTGGGCACATCGACAACAGCAACTGCGTCCAAGAAAAAGACTACCAAAAAGAAAGCAGCAAAACCTAAGACTGCCAAGAAGAAAGCTGCTAAGTCTACCAAGGCAAAAAAGGATAAAAAAGACTCACAGAGCGCAGGTGCAACTGGGGCAAATGATGATGACGGCAGTTCAGGTGGGTTTTCACCACAGTCATGGATGATTGCGGGTGTAGGCACAATCGCGGTAGGATATCTATTATATGAGTACAAAGACGACATTCGAAATAAACTCCTCCAGTTCAAACGAAACAGAACGATTCGCAGAAAAGCTGGGGCAACAACTTAAGGGTGGCGAAATAATAGAGCTGGTGAGTGATCTAGGGGGCGGTAAGACGACGTTCACGCGGGGTTTAGTAAGGGGTGCTGGCAGTAGTGACCATGTATCTAGTCCGACTTTTAAAATATGCAACACCTATAAATCTAAAAAACTTACGATTTACCATTTTGATTTTTACCGTTTGCAAGACCCTGGTTTGATCGCGCATGAATTAGCAGAAGCTATTGAAGACCCAGGCGCAATCATTGTAATTGAGTGGGCGGGTGTGGTAAAAAACGTATTAGCAGACCAAGAGATAATTATGATTAATATATCTCGAACAGGTGAAAACGAACGTTTGATCAAGTTAAGGCACCCGCAAACTGTAAACCATATAAATCTTAGTGGAGAAAACAAATGAAGACAGGTAACAACACTACCAAAGATGACAATGACACAGACTCCACATTACATGCTAACCCAGAACCAAAACAGCCGCCCGCAAGCAAACCTAAAAAAATATATACAGCCATGGTTGGAGAAGGTTCAATCGGGGGTAGTTCAATCCAACCCTCAAGCCCCAATTTGGTTAAGCTAGTTTTACTTATATTCTTCATTATTTTGCCAATAATAGGCTCGTACCTCATATTTAACTATGTAAACGGCAAACAAGATTTGGTAACAGATTTTGTAAAGAATAACTCCAATATATATGAGTCGGCTGATAAGGTTACGAGTAAACAGAATCCAACTTCGTCCAGCGGTTGTTTGGTTCTAGAGGATTACAGGTGGATGAATTACGGTAACGAACCTGATAAATATGACTACGACAGTGAATTTAATCCACCTAAATCGTTTAATAAGACCGTTTATGTATTTTTTCAACCAAACTCAATAATAGAAACATACGATGGTCGTTATGATAATTTGGCTGATTTTGCATCAAAAAACTCTAACAAAGAATGGAAGTTCAGATTAAGCGGTTCTATCAATAAGACAAAAGTGGAAAGTAATGCTGTTTCTGAACATTTAGCAAATGAACGAGCCAACAAGGTCAAGAAAGAACTTGAATCACGTGGTGTCCCAAACGATAGGATAATCATAGATGCGCCCCAGTATTACGGCTCTAGTACTACGGGTGGTACCGACGACAATATTTTTAACGATGTTGTAATTGTAGTAGACCCAACCTGTACGGCAACAAGTGAGGAGGATTAACTAGTAAGATGTTGATATTGACGATTAGAACAGATAAGCCAGAATCGGAGTTGGGATTGTACGATGGAGGCGTAAAGGTAGACTACTACAAGTGGCAGGCCCATAGAGAGTTGGCTGAATCGCTACATAGCAAGATTGCCGAACTACTAGAAAAGAACAAGAAGATGGTAGAAGACATCGAAGGGATAGTTATATATAAAGGGCCAGGGAGCTTCACTGGGCTTAGAATTGGAATCAGTGTGGCGAATGCACTGGCCTATAGCTTGGATATACCGATAGTAAGCACTACTTCCGATAATTGGAAAGAAAACGGCTTGGAAATGCTTAAATCGTCTCAGAATGATAAACAAGTGACACCGGAATACGGTGCGCCAGTCCACATTACGACACCCAAAAAATAATACTAATGTTTATTGTAAAAAAGTCAACAAAAAGCATAAAAGGCTTGACAAGTATTTAATCTGTTAGTACTGTAGTAAATAGTAGTACTTTAAACAACAAAAAGAGGGAAAAATAGAAGATCTCGCAAGTCTTTTATAGATGGTAAATGATCAATAATATGTGGTCGTTTGCCATTTTTGGCGCATTTCGTGTCAGTAGTTGTGGAAAAGTATTGCTAAAAAATAGTAATAACCTCGGAAAATAAAAAGCACCGAGAAACAAAGGAGAAAAAATAGATGAAACAAATATTAAAAAGAATGGCGGCTTTTAGTGCGTCATTGGCTTTGAGCTTATCCTCACTAGCCATAATTGCAGTACCGAGCGCACACGCTGCATCGTATACATACGACGGTGGTACAGTTAGAGGCCAAGAAGCTGCATGTAATGTTGATCATGCATTTTCAAATGGTGACTGCTGGGTTCTTGGAGCGGCGCCAAGTACGGGAACACCGCACAATATAACAATTGATGCAACGATACCATCAACGGAGAGAACAATAAATAATAATCTTGTAGGCCTACAGATAAATACGCTTACTTTTAGTGGTGCGTTTGGTGCAAATTCAGTTGCACTTACTGGTCAGTCATTACTTATAAAAGGAACAGGAATTACTAATAACAGTTCTGGTACTGTTACAAACCCTCATACTATCGCAAATGCATTAGATTTTGACGGTACTACACCGGGGGTGTCAATAAATAACGGAACAAATGCTGATACCGCACTAACGATCAGTGGTGGCATAACCATTACTGGTGCTCCAACAATTCTTACTATATCAAGCGCAGTTGTTACAGATCCGCTTGGTGATACAAGCGAGGTACGGCTAACCGGTGCAATTAGTGGTGGCGGTAGTGTAGTGATTGCTTCAGGTATTACCTGGTTCACAGGTTCCAATACTTACACGGGCACTACAACAGTTAATAGCACGGGTTCGTTAGTTCTGAGTGCTTCAACGGCTGGTGATCCTACAGATGCAAACGGCGTTACAGTGCAAAGCGGTGGTGCTGTTAAATTTGTCGGCAGCATAAGTGCAACCGGAGACGATGAAGTATTTACAATTGCTGGGTTTGGTAACGATCAATTTGACTCAGGTGTAGGTGCGCTGATTACAGGTGCATTTAATGCAACTCTAACGGATGTGACATTGTCAGCCGATGCGGGCATATGTTCAACTGGTGGTGCAAATACATTTGACATCGCATCTCCAACACTCGGCGGAAACACTCTATACAAAATGGATTCTGTAGAGTGCCCCGGTACTGAGACAGTTGACACAGCTCAAACGTTAGACGAATACACTGGCGGCGGTGGAGGTGGTCCAGCAAATTGTCCAACTGGTCCATCATCATGTCCTTCTGCAACAAATGGTATGACCATTGCAGCAGGTGATGGTGCAAAATTAGATTCAGACATATCAGGTCCAATAACAGTTGACGGTACACTTTACGGTGGCGGATTCACAATAACAGGTGATGTAAACATATCTGCAACGGGTACGCTTTCACCAGGACTTTCACCAGGTTGTATCATAATCGTAGGAAACCTAACGTTTGTATCTGGTTCTAGTTACGATGTAGAAGTTGGCGGTGCAACTGCGTGTACTGGTTACGACCAAACACAGGTCACAGGTGCAGTAGATGTAACAGGTGCAACGCTTAACACGTCTATCTACAATAGTTTTGATACTTCAACACTAACAGCAGGTGACGAGCTTGTCATAATCGACAACGATGTTGCAGATGCTGTAACGGGTACATTTAGCGGTCTTGCAGAAGGCGCAACAGTAGCTATCGGAACAGGTGATTTCACACTTAGTTACATAGGTGGTGATGGTAATGACGTCACACTAACTTATACAGGTGAAACAGTAGTAACGCTTCCTGTCACAGGGCCAGCGCCTGCAGCTGCTGCAGCTACTCCAGGAACTCCTGACACAGGTTTCGCAGCTCTAATGACTAACCCAGCAATGATCATGTTCTCAACGACATCCATAGCTGGCGCAATTCTAGCAATTGCTCGCAAGTACAACTTGCTAAAAGTTTAGTCAGAAAGTTAAAAAGTAAAGAAATAAAGAGGCGGTAGTGAGCAAAGGATTTATCGGGCTGGATAACCCATCATTCCAAGGAAATCTGCGAACATACCGAAGGCGACACGTGGCAGAGCCACGAAAACCAAAGGTAAAACAAGTAGGTGTCTTAGATGATAGCGAAAATAGCTCAGCCCAAGTAAAATCCCAAGCTCCACAACCTCTTTTAGCTCAGCAAAAATCAGTAAAAAAACAATCTCCTTTGTTTCAACCCGCCGGACATTCTAGTTCGGCGGGTACTGAATTTGTTGCGACAATCACAGGTCCAATAGCCAAAAAGAAAGAATTGTCACGTGCTGAAAAATTTCAACAGTGGCAACAACAACAGTACCTCTCCCAGCGACCCAAAAATCCTACACCTACATCTGAGGCATTCAATCACATACCTGAAGAACCAGATTCTAACGACATAGCACAATCATTAAAACAAATTGCTGGCACTGTCGCCCCTGCGAAGAAAACAAAAAATATTAAGTCCAAAAGAAGTCTCGGAAGCATCAAAAGTCGAATCCCATTATTCGGTAAACTAAATCGTAAGGATGTGTTTACCATGAAGTTTGCTTTGCCAGCTATGGCAGTAGCAATATTCATGTTTGGTTGCGGTGTGGCATTGCAAGGGGTTTTAACAAATAAACATGTGCAAGCACAGGTTGCCGAACTTACTGGCGACACAACAGGCTATGATTCGGAAGGCAGAGAAGAAGTACCCGATGAAACCGTCCCAGATGAAAAAAATTGGGGGCCATACGTAGTCGCACCAAATATGCCGAAATATATCAGAATTGGCAAACTTGGAGTTGTTAGTAGGGTTCAAAGAGTTGGGGTAAAGTCCAATAACGAGTTAATAGCCCCAAATAATATACATACTGTAGGGTGGTACGAAGGTAGTACTCTTCCCGGAGAAGAAGGAACCGCACTATTGGATGCCCATGTTCATGGTCCAACAATGCCAGGTGCCTTCCACAAAATTCATACGCTTAGCCCAGGCGATGACATAGAAATTGAAATGGGTGATGGAAGAAAATTCTACTATAGTGTCGCTAATCTAGACAGGTTCCCTTATCAAAATACCGATATGGCTAAAGCAATGAAGTCTGCAGAAGACGGTAAAAATGGTCTAAACCTTATAACATGTGGTGGAAAATATAATCGATCAACAAAAACATATGAGGAAAGAATCGTAGTTTACGCAGTCCAAAAATAGTACAAAAGAAAACTGGTAAAATTATGTCACGAAGAGAAAGAATAAGCGATTTTACAAGAACTACACCTAGAAATACTAAGCATACTTCTGGGCGTGGTTCTCGTCGAATCACAGGATTTGATCCTAAAGCTATAGAAACACCTGAGATCAAGGGTACCAAAAAGGCCAGTCTGAGAACCACTAAACAGGATTTTATACGTTCGCCGGTTTCAAGTAATCCTTCCACCCCAAAACAAGATAAATCTAGAGTTTTGCAACGAAAGGGGCTGAATAGACTACCCCCATTTAAACCAATAAAACCAAAGAGAAGATTCAATATTAGACTTATCGGTGCAGGAATGGCTGTGTTAGCTTTGACAGCCGTCACACCGTATCTATTTTACAAAAACCTTTCAGGTACTCAAGGTATAGTAATGGGTGTAAAAAACAAACTTATAACAGGAAGTGATTTACCGAAATACTTCATCTCTAGCAGTATAATGGACGTTCCGGCAAGGGTTGACGTAGTTGATAGTATTGATGATGATTCCCAGGCTTTGCAAGATAACAACAAGATAGGTTGGTATCAACATAGTAGTAAACCGGGGGAACCAGGAGCCATGGTGTTTGCTGGTCATGTCTCTGGTGACGACAACACAGGTGCTCTCAAAGAAATATCTAAAATGAAAGCTGGCGACTCAATAAGAGTCGATACAGGCGACGGAAGGGTTATATTATTTAATATTGTAGAAGTCAAAAAAATACTGCCTAGCGAACTGAACGTTGAAGGGTTAAAGAAATCTAGAATAGAGGGTAAAGAAGGCGTTAATATAGTATCGTTCACTGATCGCAACTCTATAAACCCAGAGCTAGTAAGCTATAGATATATTATTTACGCAGTAAAAGAATAGAATTGACCAGAAATAATAATTGAGAGTATAGTATTATCTAGGATTAATTGCAGTGAAGTTTAGAGCAGAATCCGACCGTTTGATTTTATTAAATATTTTCGTTTTTCAGATTAAATCTTCAGCTAATGAAGTGATAGTGATGTTGGGGTTTGATCTGCACCGATAGAAAGGGATAATTATGGATCCAATTACCATAGTGCTAGCTATTGCTGGTATTGGCTTAGGTTTTGGGGCAAGTACTGTTGCAACAAAGAAAAAGCTAGGAACGGCTGAGGCCGATGCAGATAAAAAACTCGATAAGGCAAAAAAGGAAGCCACAAGGTTAGTTGACGAGGCTAGAAAAGAAGCTGCAGAAGTAGCAGATAAAGCCAGAGCCGACGAAAACACTCGGCGCAAAGAGTTCAAAGAGATTGAAAACCGCTTAATAAAGCGAGAAGAAACACTCGATAAAAAATTAGACGAAATCGATAAACGATCAGAATCATTACGTAAGGGCGAGGACGAAGTAGAAGCCCTAAAGAATGAAATAAGGGACATTAGGGTTAAGCAGCAGGATAAACTAGAAAAGATTGCCAAGCTTACAAAAACAGATGCCGCTGACAAGCTAATGAAGATGACAGAACGCGATATTCGTGAAGACCTAACTGGACTAATCGCTAAGTTACAAAATGAAGCTCAAGAACAAGCTGAAGATAAGGCAGCCTTCATTATAACTTCTGCTATGGAGCGGATGGCTAGTGAGGTTACGGCAGAACGCACTATTTCTTCCCTGAAGCTCACAGATGACGACATGAAAGGTCGCATTATTGGTAAAGAAGGTCGCAATATTCAGGCACTACAACGAGCTACGGGTGTAGACATCATGGTAGACGATACTCCTGGCATGGTGGTGCTTTCCAGTTTCGATCCAGTTCGGCGAGAAGTAGCTCGTGTGACAATGGAGATGCTGATGAAGGACGGGCGTATTCACCCAGGCAGAATAGAAGAAGTAGTTGAGAAAGCTCAAAAAGAAGTTCAAAAAGAAGTAATACGTGCTGGCGAAGACGCCGCGAGAGAAGTCGGCATTATTGGCATTCCAAAGGAAGTATTGCAATTATTAGGCGAACTCAAATACCGAACGAGTTATGGTCAAAACGTACTTAAACACAGCACAGAAATGGCGCATATTGCCGGAATTATTGCCGAAGAAGTTGGTGCAGATGTAAAGATTACCAAGTACGCAGCACTTGTCCACGACCTAGGTAAAGCGCTTACTCACAAAATAGAGGGTAAACATCACCACATTAGTGGCGATATGTTACGTAAATATGGCGCACCAGAGGCTGTGGCACATGCTGCAGAAGCGCATCACGATGACATGGAAGCTACTACAGTTGAAGCGCTCATTGTTCGTGTTGTAGATGCAATTAGTGCATCGCGTCCAGGTGCGCGTAACATTAGTGCTGAGAACTTCGGGGAACGTATGAAAGAACTAGAAAACGTTGCTTTAGGTTTTGGTGGAATCGAGAAAGCATATGCAATTAGCGCCGGACGCGAAGTCCGTGTATTTGTCCGACCTACCGATATAGACGATCTTGGTGCAATTAAATTAGCTAGAGATATTTCCACCAAGATAGAAAGCACTATGCAGTACCCCGGTACGATTAAAGTGAACGTTATCCGCGAAACTCGCGCAGTAGAGTTCGCCAAATAAAATAATCTATCTTGCTCATGCTTGCATATTAGATATTTCGCACTAAAATTGTCTGAATGAGTATGGAAAGTTTGCCAGAGGCAAACGGCTATTTAGTAGGTGTCAATATTCCTGATAATATTTCAGGCGCTGTAAGAATTGAGCGAAGCGAACGCAAGAAAGATTTTAGAGAACTTCGTAAACAACTAGAGCGCGTTTCTGAGTTCAGTGTAGGATGTAACAAGTTCGAACAATCTTTTCATACATTGCCCATCGCGGGAGGCACATTACGCTTACTATTTAGATCTATTGTTATAGAAAGTTTTGGCCAAGGCTACAGGGTGATGGTGAATAGGGAGACTACGTTGCCAAATGATGGGCGTAGAATGAATATTGATGACTTTGTTGTTTCGAGGAATGCAAATATTATTGCTACCGATCATTGCTGGATGAAAAGAGGGCATCATAGTTTTACATGGACAGGCATATTGGAAGATCATGGTCCAATCGTAGGACTAAATGGTGCAATCCCCGCAGTGTATACAGGCAAGGATTATGTAGAGCCACAATTAACAACAGATTTTGATAAGTTCGAAGAAATATTATGGTGAAGAGACGATGCTCAGGAACTAACCGGATTCCTTTCTGTTCTTAGCACTGTGTCGTGTGAAGATATCATTGTTTAGTTTATACTTAAACTAATGCAACAAGAGATAGAATGTAAATTTATTAATGTTAGTCATGATAAAGTTCGCACAAAACTAGAATCACTTGGTGCGCAATGTATTCACCCTGTCAGAATAATGCGCAGGGTAATGTTCGATCATTTAGACGATAGATTTCAGAAAAACAAACAACATGAACACCTTCGAGTCAGGGATGAAGGAGATAAAGTAACCGTTACCTACAAAAAAAGCACGAATAGCAATTATCTATATGAAGTTGAGACAAATGTAGGCTCATTTGAGGAGATGTGTAGATTGTTCGAAAGCATCGGCCTCCATAAGTACAGCTATCAGGAGTCTAAAAGAGAAACATGGAAACTAGAAGACACAGAGATTGAACTAGACGAATGGCCTTGGCTGAATCCGTACATTGAAATTGAAGGAAAAACTGAAGAAGTTATAAAAGATGTTGCCAATAAATTAGGATTTGATTGGAAATCTGCAGAATTTGGTAGTGTGGATACGGTCTACAGATTGCAGTATCCAATTTGGACGAGGGATGATTCTATTGGAGATGTTCCTGAAGTTAAATTTGGCGCTAAACAACCAAAATGGTTTAAGAAAGGAAAAACATGAAAATACTCTACATAGGTGACATCATGGCCGAACCAGGGATTCAGGTAGTATCAGAAGTTTTATCAGAAATAAAAAAACAACATAACCCTGACTTTATTATTGCTCAGGCTGAAAACGTATCTGAAGGTAAAGGCATGACAGTTGTCGACATGAAACGACTACAAAAATTGGGAATCGATTTCTTCACGGGGGGTAATCACACGCCTAACAAGGAAGAACTGGATAGCTTATTAGTTAATCCTGAGTCGCCTGTGATTGGTCCAGTGAATTTGGTTGGTTGCGGTGGTCCGGGCTACAAATATGTAAATACAAAAAGCGGCAAAGTAATGATTATTTCGATTATGGGCTCAAAGGTGGGCAAAGAAATAGAAATCCGCAATCCTTTACAAACTTTAGACGAAGTGATTGCTCTAAGAGATGACGATACTTACGCAACCATTTTAAATTATCATGGGGATTATAGTAGTGAAAAGCGCATCGTGGGTTACTATCTAGATGGAAAAGTTACTGCGGTGATTGGTGATCATTGGCACGTGCCAACTGCGGACGCCATGATATTACCTAAAAGCACTGCACATATTACGGACGTAGGTATGTGTGGCAGTTTGCATTCTAGTTTGGGCGTTACTCTCGATTCAGTTATTCCTCGTTGGAAAGACGGAATTGTTAGTAAGAATAAACTCGCAACGGATAGGCCGTACCAATTTAATGCTGTGTTGATTGACGTAGGCGAAAACGGTTTAGCAAATTCTATAGAACAAATTCAAATAATTAAAGATTAGATTTCTTTTTTGCCGTTAAACCCCACGTGAGCGATAACGACGCTAGCAATCATATCAATAATAACGATCTTTATCATTGGCAGATCTTTGTTTATGGCTAACAAGGCTGCGCTGCCTAGCCAAATAGTAGCAATTACACCAGCCGTGTAAGGATATTTCATGAATAGTAGGAATTCTTTATGCATTTGTTGTTACCTCCTTAGGTTCTGGGTTAGGTTTCACTTTGCTCATGCGTATCTTTTCCATAAGTTGACTAAATAATGCTGGGTCTCGATCTGCAACTCGCTCAAGCCAGCTAGATACGATGTCTATGGCCTCGCCTGCACTCATTGTATCATCACCACCATGAAGAAGTTCGGGGTGGTCTTGACTTACCTGCTTTACCACGCGTGAAAATACTTTTGGAAGTACCGCGCCTCTTTTGCCAAGACTTTCGACTAGACTAATATATGTCTGTGCTGCACGCAGAATATCTGAAGCTTCCATTTTCATAACTAACCCAAACCGATTATTTTTATTGATCATCTGGTTGATGATTTGTAGAATTCGGCCATCATGTAGCATTGGTCCAATATCTTGCCCCCCAGTTTCTTCGCTAAAACTAGCTTGTGCTACCTTTCCTACTTCGTTTGTAAAGTTAGAATCAGCCATTGGGTTTTTACTCATACTACTAAGTTTTTTTAATGCTTTATATAGATCACTGACAAAAAATCGCATGAACTGTTCGAACAATCTGATAATGTCCTGATTTTCACTATACATTCGTTCCCACTCAATTAGTAACCCAAGAAAGGCTGATTTGTCAGGGGGTGTGTTTGCTGAAATACCAAAATCTATCAGCCCAACCCTATTATTTGTCATAAGTCTAATATTGCCCGGGTGAGGGTCACCTTGGGTTTTTTCCAGATTGAAAATTCCATTTATTGCCTCGAACCCGAGTGTTTCTAATTGTACATTTAAGTTCGATCCTAGGGTTTCTTCGACATATAAGCCGGGCTCAACACCTTGCTCTTGGAGTTTTATTATCTGGGCAACAGAAATACCATCCACGTAATCTTGTGTGATGATATTGGTCGTCGATAGATCCATATAGGTTTTCGGAATAATAAAGAATTCATTCCCTTCGTAGTGGTCGTACATTTCGTTAGCAAATTTTGCCTCTGCGATATAATCAGTCTCATTCAAAGTTGAATGTATAAATTCCCGGATGGCTTTCTCTATGTTCATATCCATATTAGGAGTTAGTTTGGCTGAAAACCTTTTAGTGAACATACCAAGTAGTCTAAGATCGTGTTTGAGGAGTTCACGAATCATAGGCCGCAGAACTTTAATTATTATGGCTGAACCGTTAGTATGAATACCATAATAGACTTGTCCAAAACTTCCCGCTGCAAACGGTTCTGGTTGAATACTGGCAATCTGGGCTAGGTTTTCTTTGGATAATTCAGTTTGTAATATCGATACAATATCCAGCGGCTCACTATCTAGATTCTCGAATATTTTAAGTTTATCGGCATTTTTCCATTTTTTCATCACGGTGCTTCTAAGCAACACACCTTGTAAGAACTTTACATACACACCACCTAGACTCATGAATTCATCACAAACTAGTGTATACGCTTCTTCATCTCTGCCACGTTTACTAAGATAGTAAGTTTTAGTAATTAGTTTTGCTAAGCGAGTAGTACGATTTCTTTTTATCGCTTTTATGCTTTTACTGTCAGAGGACATTTATTTCTTCCCGAAGCCAATAAAAAACAATGCCACAGTACATGCCATTAATGCGAGGTAGAGTTGAAAAATTTCGCTACCACTATTTCTAGTCAGTGCAATAATAATGACGGCCACCCAAATAAGAAGAATCGTCATAAATATCGAAAGATATTTCATAGACTAATTATATCATAAAAACACCTTAGAATCTATCGACGCGCTACTCCAAAAAATGACTGTAAATATAAAAATACCCCTATAATAATGAGGTATTTCTATATATCCGAAAATTTGGTCG
>JBBSJL010000009.1:0-31633 GCA_038257245.1 Saccharimonadales bacterium (SeqCode)
AAGCCAGTATTACTTGAGCCAGTAATGAAGGTTGTAGTCGTGACTCCAGAAGAATTTATGGGAGAAGTAATTGGTGACTTGAACGCCAAGCGTGGTCGCATAGAATCAATGGAAGATCTTCAGGCAGGCATCAAAGAAATTACTAGTTTTGTGCCTCTCGGTGAAATGTTTGGTTATACAACAAACTTAAGAAGTAGCACACAAGGCCGAGCGAGTTCAAGCATGGAGCTGGATCACTACGCTGATGTGCCTAGTCATGCCGCCGAAGCAATTGTTGCTAAAAAATCTAAGTAAAACGAAACAGTAAACCTTAGTACTTTTGCTCGCAACTTAATTTAAACTGTAGGAGTATCATAGAATATGGACTTTGAGAACCAGCCATCGAGGATTTGCCCAGATAAAAGAAACATGTTTTTCGGGAGCTGCAGCAGCCTCGTAACTCCTTTATTTGGTTTAGAAATTGTGAGATGTGATGAAGATTGCCTTGGCCCATATGAACAAGAAGTAAAGATCTGGAAAATTCCCTTAGGGTCTGTGAGCGTGTGCCCAATGAACGATTCAGAACTTCGTCAAAGCTCCGACGATACAGAAAGCACTATATAGCCCGTAATAACTGTTTACAAATTCATTAAAATTAGCTACTATGTTTCGGTAACTCGCGTGAGGGCTTTGCTATTAATGTGCAATATGGAACGCGAATCAAGTAAACTAAAGTAAGTAGGAGTACTAACAATAATGGCAGATTTTGATCGAAGCAAGCCACATGTAAACGTTGGAACTATGGGTCACGTTGACCATGGTAAGACAACACTAACAGCAGCTATTACAGCAGTATTAGCAAAGAAATTACCAAATGATGTTAATAAGCCAATCGCTTATGACCAAATTGATAATGCACCAGAAGAAAAAGCTCGTGGTATTACCATTGCTACTTCTCACCAAGAATATGAATCAGAAAAACGCCACTACGCACATGTTGATATGCCAGGACACGCTGACTATGTTAAGAACATGATCACCGGTGCTGCACAGATTGACGGTGCTGTTTTGGTTGTTTCCGCAGCTGATGGCCCTATGCCACAGACCCGTGAGCACGTTTTGCTTGCAAAACAGGTTGGCGTACCAAGTATTCTTGTTTTCATGAACAAGATGGACTTGGCTGACCCAGAATTAGTTGAGCTAGTAGAAATGGATATTCGTGAGTTGCTTGCAAAATACGAATTTGACGAAAATTGTCCAATCATCAAAGGTTCTGCAACTAAGGCACTAGCTGGTTCAGCAGAAGATGAAGATGCAGTTATGGAACTTGTTAAGGCTATGGACGATTACGTTCCAGAACCGAAAAGAGAACTAGACAAAACTTTCCTAATGCCTATCGAAGACGTTTTCTCAATCAAAGGCCGTGGCACAGTTGCTACTGGTCGTGTTGAACAAGGTATCGTAAAGGTAAACGAAGAAGTTGAGATCGTTGGTATTCGAGATACTAAAAAAGTTGTTGTTACTGGTGTAGAGATGTTCAAGAAGAATCTTGATCAAGGACAAGCTGGTGACAACGTCGGTATTCTTCTTAGAGGAATTGAACGCGATGATATCGAACGTGGTCAAGTCTTGGCAAAGCCTGGGACAATCACACCGCATACAGAATTTGATGCAGAAGTTTATATTCTTACGAAAGAAGAAGGTGGTCGACACACTCCTTTCTTTAAGGGATACAAGCCTCAGTTCTACTTCCGTACTACGGACGTAACAGGTGAAGTTGAACTACCTGCTGACAAAGAAATGGTTATGCCAGGTGATACAGTAACCTTTAAGGTCAAGTTGCTAGCTCCTATTGCTATGGAACAAGGTTTACGTTTTGCTATCCGTGAAGGTGGCCGAACTGTTGGTGCTGGTGTTGTAACCAAAATCACAAAATAGTAGTTAATAACTACCGAGAAGCCAAAAAGAGCGGACTGCAGTCCGCTCTTTTAAATACAACGGTAATATTGTACAATTACTATGTAAACTAATTGTGATGACTAAAAGTCGTTTTGGTTGATCTCTATATCGCCAAAAAGATGTTACATCGCATAAATATCAAAGGAGATATTTATTATGGCAGAAGCCAAGAAACCAAGTGACGATCAAAGCAAACCTGCAGCTAAAGCAGTTGCATCAACCAACCAACGAATACGTATTCGTCTTAAGGCTTATGATCACAAAGTGATCGATCAGTCAGCTAAACAAATTGTAGATACTGCAATTCGAACAGGTGCAACAATTGCCGGCCCAATCCCTCTACCTACCAAGAAGACTCTATATACAGTCGTAAAGAGCCCTCACGTGTACAAAAAAGGCCGTGAGCAGTTTGAAATGCGCGTTCACAAACGACTTATCGACGTATTAGAACCAACGCCAAAGACTATTGATTCGCTTATGAACCTTAGTCTTCCCGCTGGTTGCGACGCCGAAATAAAAATGTAATTCCAGGTTAGAATAAATTAGGTGCAGAGGTAATAGAATAAGTATGACTAAAGTACAGATTGCAGACGAAGTCACTGACCTCAGAAGAGGCGTAGACCATACTGGCGTAAGCGTGTGTGGCATTATTCATGATGGCCAAGGTAATATTTTACTTATGAAAAGAGGTAAAAAGGCCCGCGACGAAAACGGTCGTTGGGACATTTGTGGCGGTGCACTTGAGTTTGGCGAATCGATTGATGAAGCTATGGCACGAGAAGTCAAAGAAGAACTGTGCGTAGTGCCCGAAGAGATTGATTTCCTAACAGTGTACGATGCACACAGAGAACACAATGGCGACAAAACACACTGGGTTGCCCTAGTTCATGCTGTTAAGGTTGATCCAAGCAAGGTTAAAATAGGTGAACCACATAAAATTGCCGAAATAGGCTGGTTTAATAGCAAAAATTTACCTGAGCCTCGCCACTCTCAATTCGATAAGTCTTTTTCGGTTGCCGCAGAGCATGGAATTATTAAATAAGCTGATATAATACTGCTTATGGCTACAAAAAAGCAGAAGAAGAAAAGCAGTAAGAAATCTCAGGCAGAAACTGATACCGCATACTTTTTTAAGATAGTAATGTATTTAATCATCGGGTCAATGTGGGTACGATTTGTCGATCCAGGCTTAACCAAACAGATTCCAGTGCCAGTCGGCTTTATTATTGGAATGTTCTTTGCGGCTCATGATCACTTTAAGATTGACCGCAAGATAGAATACGCTATGCTAACAGTCGGAATGTTTGTTGGCTTTTGGTTGCAAACCGGAATCTATATAGGAATATTAAAGTAGAATAAACAACATATTGACAGAAGTTACACAAACGTGCTAATCTGTTTTGGTATATCAAAATTTGAGTACAGAAAAACTTGGTAAGTTTGTAGGTCTACAGAGGTAGATACCGCAAAATACCAAGACTTTTGATTCTGTACCATAAATAGGAGAACTATGAAAGCACTCATAACCCGCAAGGTTGGTATGACAAGTACTATCAGTGATGATGGTGTTGTTCAAGCCATTACTCTGCTTTCCGCTAGTCCCTGTGTAATAACGCGAGTTAAATCCATGGAGTCGGACGGTTATACAGCTGTACAGCTTGGTGCAGAAGAAGCAAAACTCGGTAAAGCACAGGCAGGACAATTCAAGCCAGCCAAGGTAGAACCAAAGATTGTGCGCGAATTTAGAGTAGACGAAATAGAAGAATCAATAAAAGTCGGCGAAAGTATCTCAGCCGACGTTTTTAATATTGGCGACACAATCGACGCAACCGGCACAAGCAAAGGAAAAGGTTGGGCCGGAACAATTAAGAGACACAACTTCCATCGTCAGCGCAAAACGCACGGTGGTAAAGGTAACACTCGTAAAGTTGGATCAATCGGATCAATGTATCCACAGAAGATCTTTAAAGGTAAAAAAATGGCTGGACAAATGGGTTACGAACAAGTAACGGTCAAAAACCTTAAGGTTGCACTAATAGATTTAGAACTAGGTGTCATAGGCGTAACAGGAGCAGTTCCTGGACCTCGCAAGGGCATTGTTTTAATTAAGGAGACAAGATAATGGCTGTAGCGACATATACAAAAGCAGGCACAAAGGCCGTTACTCCAGTAAAACTAGATAAAGCAGTGTTTGATGTTAACGTAGAAAATCACGATCTATTAAAGAGTGCATACGTGGGCTACCTTGCAAACGGACGCAAAAATCTTGCAGTAACGAAAACAAGAGGGCTGGTAAGTGGTGGCGGAAAGAAGCCATGGAAGCAAAAAGGTACTGGTCGAGCAAGGTTTGGTTCAAGCAGAAACCCAATTTGGCGCGGTGGTGGTATTGCATTCGGACCAACAGGACAAGAAAACTATACACACAAGTTAACTCCTGTTAACAAACGAACAGCAGTGCGACAGGCTTTAACATTAGCTGCTCAGAACGATGGTCTAATTATTATCGAAACATTTGAGTGCAAGGACGGAAAAGTTGGCCCAACTATAAAACTACTAGAAAAGATCAATGCCAAAGGTAATATTCTTTTAGTAGTAAGCAACAAAGACGACTTAGTCGATAAGGCTACTAGGAACCTGAGCAATGTAAAAGCGGTTCAAGCTAGTTACTTAAACGTTTACGATATTCTAAATGCCGATACTGTAGTCATGAGTAAGAAGTCAGTTGAAGTAATTCACGAATGGCTGAAGCTAGCAAAACCTCCTACTGAAGTAGTGAAGGGAGCCAAATAATGAGTAAATCAATGGCCATAAAGCCTCGTATTAGCGAAAAAGCTTTCGGTGTATCTGAAAAGTTAAACACATATGTTTTCCAGGTACCAGTAGATGCAAACAAGATGACAGTCTCTAGCGCGGTGTCGGCACAGTTTGACGTTACAGTTACCTCTGTAAATATTATGAATGTTCAAGGCAAACTAAAGCGAACCTTCAAAAAGCGTGGCAAAGCTTCAATCGGCAAACGAGCTGACTTTAAAAAAGCTTACGTAACGTTAAAAGAAGGTGATTCAATCGTTGTTTTTGCTTCTGAAGATGATGAAAAGAAGTCTAAAAAATCTGGAGGCAAAAAATAATGGCAATTAAAACTTACAAGCCGACTACTCCAGGTCTACGTGGCATGACCACTCAAGACATGAGCGAGATCACAGCCAAAAAGCCATTAAAGTCACTAGTTGTTATTAAGAAGAAACACAGTGGTCGTAATAACCAAGGACGAATTACTACACGGCATCGTGGTGGCGGAGTTCGAAAGTATTATCGTTTAGTTAATTTCAAATTAGAATCAGGTACAACCGCAACTATTGAAGCTATTGAATATGACCCAAATCGTAGTGCCAGAATTGCTCGGATCAAAGACCAAGACAATAAGTATCATTACATTCTTGCTGCAGGCAAAATGAAGGTCGGGCAAACAATCTCATCTGGTGATGAGGTATCAATAGATGTTGGCAATAGACTTCCACTAAAGAATATCCCTATAGGTAGTGTTATTCATGCTATTGAGCTTCAGGTTGGCAAAGGCGCACAGATTGTACGTTCTGCAGGAACAAGCGCGCAATTAATGGCCCGCGAAGGTGAATACGCACAGATTAAGCTGCCGAGTGGCGAAGTTCGAATGATAAATGCAAGCTGCACAGCAAGTCTAGGAGTTGTTGGTAATGAGCAACACCAAAACATCAAGATTGGTAAAGCTGGACGCAATAGAAACAAAGGTATTCGCCCGTCTGTACGTGGAGTTGTTATGAATGCGGCTGATCACCCTCACGGTGGTGGTGACGGAGGCCGACATGGTATCGGTAGAGATCCGCGTACACCTTGGGGTCAAAAGACTCTTGGATTCAAGACACGTAGTCGTAAGAAGTCTAGCAGTAAGTTTATAGTTAAGAGTCGCCATGAAAGTAAGAGGAGATAGCCGATGAGTCGTTCACTTAAAAAAGGTCCATTTATCGACCCAAAGCTAGCTAAAAAAGTTGCCGCACTTGGGTCAGAAGATCGAACAATTATTAAGACATGGGCAAGGTCATCTACGATTTCTCCTGAATTTGTGGGTCGTACGTTTGCTGTTCATAACGGCAAAGTTCACGTACCAGTATTTGTTACAGAAAATATGGTTGGGCACAAATTGGGTGAATTTTCACCAACGCGTAAGTTCCGATCACACGGTGGTAAGCTAGCGAAAGGTGGCCGATAGTGAGTGCTTCTGCAGCCGCTAAAAGCGTACGTGTCAGCCCACGCAAGGTTGGTGTAGTGGTTAGTTTGGTACGAGGACACACTGTTGCTGATGCATTGACTATTCTTAGTCATACGCCAAGAGGCGCTGCGAAACCAGTTATCAAAGTTATTGAAAGCGCCCGGGCTAATGCCGAGAACAACCATAATTACAAACCCGATACATTAAGTATTGTTTCTATTCATGTTAGCCCAGGACAGAGCTACAAACGTTTTCGCCCAGCAGCGCACGGTCGTGCACTACCTTTCCAGCGCAAAAGTAGCCATATTTATGTGACAGTAGATGGCGAAAAACGAGCTGCAAAGAAGGCTAAAGTTCAGACAAAGACTGAGACCAAAGATGATACTAAAGCTACCAAGGAGGCAAAATAATGGGACAGAAAGTTAATCCAATTAGCATGCGCCTTCAAGTCAACAAGGACTGGCGTAGCAAGTGGTTCGCAAACAAGCGCGATTATGCTCAGTTACTAGGACAAGACCTAAAAGTTCGCAAATTAATTGAGGACAAATTAGGCTCACGAGCAGCTATAAATAAAGTAGATATTGAGAGGTCACCTAACCTTGTCTCTGTAACAATCACTACCGCAAAAGCTGGTGTTGTTATCGGTCGTGGTGGCGTTGGTGTCCAGGAACTGAAAGCTTCTATAGAGAAAATATTTGGTATCCCAGCTCGAGTAAACATTGAAGAAGTCAAAAAACCAGAACTTTTTGCAAAACTAGTAGCTGAAAACATTGCGCACCAACTTGAAAGGCGAATTGCATTCCGACGAGCTATGAAATCTACAGCTGGTGCTGCCATGCGAAGTGGTGCAAAGGGGATTAGAATTGAAGTTTCCGGTCGTCTTGGAGGTTCAGAAATGTCTCGCCGTGAAAAAGTTGTAGAAGGTAGCGTACCATTGCACACGATTCGTGCAGATATTGATTATCATGGAGCACGGGCTAAATACCCAGGCTCTGGGATTATTGGTATTAAAGTATGGATCTATAAGGGAGAGGTAAAGTAAGATGTTAATCCCTAATAAGACCAAACACCGGAAAGTCCGCAAAGGCCGCATTCGTGGTGTAGCAACAACCGGCAATTATATTGCTTTTGGATCGTACGCACTTCAGGCACAAAGTATGGATAGAATTACCTCAAGGCAAATTGAATCAGCACGTCAGGCTATGACAAGATATATCAAGCGCGGTGGAAAGATTTGGATTCGTATTTTTCCTCATACTCCAGTGTCTCGTAAGGCACTAGGTACAAAGATGGGTAGCGGCAAAGGCAACCCAGAGTTCTTTGTAGCAAAAGTTCGTCCGGGCACTATTCTGTTTGAAATGCAAGGTGTCACAGAAGAAGTGGCCCGAGAAGCAATGAGGCTAGCGGCACACAAGTTACCAGTGAAAACAAAGTTCTTGGTTAAGGAGGACGTGTAGTATGAAGATTACAGAAATTCGTAAATTATCAACAGTAGACTTAGCTACAGAAAGTACTAAATTGAGAGAAGACATTGCAGAGACAAAACGAAGACTACATATGGGTGAAGTTCAGAATGTTCGTATTCTGCGCAACAAACGAAAAGACTTGGCTAGAATGTTGACTGTACTTAGCGACCAACTTGCAAAGGAGAACATCTAATGGCTAAGACACTTACAGGTGTAGTTACATCAAATAAGACTGACAAAACAATTGTAGTAACTGTAACTTCCCATAAAACTCACCCAATCTACAAGAAAAAGTACATAACTAGTAAGAAATTTATGGCACATGATGAAAAAAACGAAGCTGAAATGGGCGATAGAGTCATTATATCCGAGACGCGTCCAATAAGTGCCCGCAAGCGATTTATTCTTGCAAAAGTTGTTGAACACGCTTCTATTCGTCATAAAGAGGAGGAAGCGTAAGATGGTTCAACAAGAATCAAGATTGGGCGTATGCGATAACTCTGGTGCCAAGGAGATTCTTTGTATTCGCGTTCTTGGCGGTACCCGAAAACGCTATGCTCATGTCGGTGACACGATAGTTGCTACTGTTAAAGAAGCCAGCCCAACAGGTACGGTTAAGAAGAAGTCTGTTGTTAGAGCTGTGGTTGTTCGAACTAAGAACACAATTAGACGCAAAGATGGGTCTACAATTCAGTTTGACGACAACGCAGCAGTGATTATTGGAGACGACAAGAATCCTCGAGGAACTCGTATTTTTGGCCCTGTACCGCGCGAATTACGAGAGATGGGCTTTAGTAAGATTATTTCATTAGCACCGGAGGTACTGTAATGAGTAGTGCACCGTATAAGATTAGACTTAAAAAAGGCGACATCGTGGTCGTTACTACCGGAAAATACAAAGGCAAAACAGGCAAAGTCACTACTGTTCACCCAGAAGAGAATAAGGTTACTGTCGAAGGAATAAATATTGTTAAGAAGCATCAAAAGCCAAATAAACAATATCCACAAGGTGGAATAATTGATATTACAAAGCCAATCTGGGTCAGTAAGGTTGCAATACTTGAGCCAACTTCTAAGAAACCGAGTAAAATTGGCTACACATTTGACAAGGACGGCAACAAGAAGCGTGTTTATAAAGTTAATAACAAGGAGATTAAGTAATGCCTACTGCGACTAAAACTAAATCAGCTTCTTTTCCGCGTTTAAAACAACTTTACGAAGACAAACTAGTCAAAGAATTAAAAGATGAGTTAAAACTCGCCAATGTTAACCAGGTTCCAAAATTAGAAAAGATTGTGGTCAATATTGGGCTTGGTAAATCTAAAGACGACAAAAAAATGCTTGAAGTTGCTGAGAATACCCTTAAAAAGATCACCGGTCAGCAACCAGTGGACACTTTTGCAAAAGTATCAATTGCAGGTTTTAAATTACGTGAAGGCAATAAAATTGGGCTTAAACTTACGATGCGTGGGGACAGGATGTATGAATTTTACGACCGACTCGTAAACATAGTATTACCAAGACTACGTGATTTTCACGGACTAAGTCTTAAATCATTTGACCAAAGCGGTAATTTTAGCCTGGGCATAAATGATCAATCTGTGTTTCCTGAGCTAACTTTCGATGAGACAACTACAACACACGGACTACAAGTGGTAATAGTAATTAAGAATGAAGATAAGAGTCACAGCCAAGCGCTGTTAACTAAAATGGGTATGCCGTTTGAGAAGGAGAGCAAGTAATGGCTAAGAAATCGATTGTAGCAAGAGACTTAAAACGTCAGAAAATGATAAAGCAATACGCAGCAAAACGCAAAGAACTCAAGGAGATGGGTGATCGCGAGGGACTGCATAAGTTGCCGCGTAACTCTAGCCCTACTCGTTGGAAGAATCGTTGTAGTGAAACTGGTCGGCCACGCGCTTATATGCGACAGTTTGGTCTTTCTAGATTGAGTTTTCGTGAACATGCAAGCAAGGGAGAAATCCCTGGTGTAACTAAGTCGAGCTGGTAGGAAAGGAGAAACATGTCAACAACTACTACAGACCCAATCGCAGATATGCTTTCTAGGATTCGTAATGCAATAGCAGTACGAAAACATGAAGTCTCTTTGCCGCATTCGAAAGTTAAAGAAGCAGTTGCTTCGCTTCTAAAAGAAAATAAGTTCATTGATAAAGTTTATATCGAAGACGCTGAAGTAGGTAAAATTCTTCGTTTAACACTGAGCAAGGAGGGTGTAAACTCTAGTATTACTGAAATCGAACGTTTAAGTACCCCAGGTCGCCGGGTGTATATAGGAGCAGATAATATCCCGGTCGTAAAGCGTGGGCGAGGTATCGTTATCGTATCAACAAGCAAGGGTATGATGACTGGACATAGGGCCAAGAAAAATAGTCTTGGCGGTGAATTAATTTGTAGAGTTTATTAAGGAAGGATTAATATGAGTCGAATAGGAAAACTACCGATAGAAATTCCAAGCGGTGTGACAATTACTGTCGATGATGACAATGTTAGTGTAAATGGTCCCAAAGGATCATTGTCTCAGTTTACTATGCCCGGAGTAACTGTTAGTGTTGATAGCAACATGGCCACAGTCACCAGGCTTGATGATGAAGCTGTCAACCGTTCAAAACATGGATTGATGAGGTCTTTAGTTAATAATATGGTTGTCGGTGTTAGTCAAGGCTTCACCAAGCAACTAGAATTAAACGGTGTTGGTTATCGTGTTGCATTAGCAGGCGAAGGATTGAAATTTAACATTGGGCTTTCTCACGAAGTTAACTACAAATTACCTACAGGGGTTACAGCAACTGTTGAACAAAATATAATTACTATATCAGGTATATCAAAGCAACAAGTTGGACAAGTTACGGCAGAAATTCGATCACTTAAAAAACCAGAGCCTTATAAGGGTAAAGGCATTAAGTATGTTGGAGAACGAATTATTCGAAAATCCGGTAAATCAGGTAAGGATAAATAGGAATAAATTATGAATAGACTAATTAAGAAGAACTCCAATAATTTTAGAAGAAAGAATAGAATTCGTTCAGTTGTTGAGGGCACGTCAGACCGACCACGTTTGACCGTCACTATTAGCAATCTTCACATTGCTGCCCAGATTATTGATGATAGCAAAAGCACAACTATTGCAGCAACCACATCTGTAGGCAAAAAGCTAACTGGTACAATGACTGAAAAAGCGATAGTTATTGGAAAAGAAATTGCCACCAAGGGTAAAAAAGCTAAAGTCAAGCAAGTGGTATTTGATCGAAATGGCAAAAAATACCATGGCAGAATTAAGGCACTGGCTGATGCAGCACGTGCAGAAGGACTGGAGTTTTAGTATGGATCCAAATTCAAGAAGACCGCATCGCGATCGACCACAGCCCGAAGAAAAACAGTTTGATGAGCGTGTAGCAAGCATTGACCGTGTAGCTAGAGTTGTTAAGGGTGGCCGAAGGTTTCGATTCAGGGCACTAGTCATTCTAGGCGACCATAAAGGTAAAGTTGGTATCGGCGTATCAAAAGGTGCTGATGTAACAACAGCGATCGGGAAGGCCGTAGAAGTAGCTAAGAAAAATATTGTTGAAGTTGAAATCTATAATGGGACATTGCCTCACGAAGCTGAAGCAAAAGTTTCTGGCGCAAAAATACTGATAATGCCCGCATCTCCAGGTACTGGCTTGATTGCTGGCGGTGTTGTTAGAACAGTGTTGGAAGTAGCTGGTGTCAGTAATGTACTATCTAAGTCACTCGGATCAACGAATAAAATCAACTGTGCATATGCAACTGTTGACGCACTAAAGAGTATCAGAGCTAAAAAGGATTGGTTAACCACAGCATCTGTATCTACTGACGTCAAAGAGACGGCTGGGAAGGCTAAATAATGAAATATAATGAACTGAATGTTGCATCCAATAAGTCCGGTAGAAGAGTTGGAAGAGGTATAGCAGCTGGGCGTGGCAAAACCGCAGGTCGTGGTACTAAGGGACAAGGTGCCCGTAAAGGCAGTACACGAAAACCGGGATTCGAAGGTGGACAGAACCCCTTAATGCAAAGATTACCCAAAATGCCTGGTTTTAAATCCATACGACCAAAAGCCGAAAATATCTACACGGGTCAGCTTGATTCATTATCAGGAGTAGTTGATAATTTCACGATATTTAATGCTGGACTAACTTCAAGCCCATACGTGAAGGTCAAGTTAGTTGTAAAGGGTGAAGTAACGAAAAAGACCGTTGTAAAGATCCAGGGTGCTAGTGAAAATGCAGCAGCCATGGTTCAAAAAGCAGGTGGGACTTTTACAACTACACCTCAGGTTGCAAGAACTGCCAAAAAAGCAATCAAAGAGTAAGATTTACAGCAATGCTATCTATTCAAGGTAGACTCGCGTATAATCGTTAAATATGTTTTCACGTAGAAAAGTAGGGGTAATAGTACTAATATGAGTTGGAAAGTAATTTGGAAATCACTGGGTAATCAGGATATGCGAAAGCGCATATTTGCTGTGCTTGGAATGCTTTTCGTATTTCGTATTTTGGCACATATTCCAATCCCGCTAAGTGATCCTGAGACCCTAAGGCAGGTTCTGCAAAACCTATTTAACTCACAAACCCCTCAACTCCTAAGCTTTATTGACGTTCTTTCAGGTGGTGCATTAGCAAACTTCTCAATTATGTTAATTGGACTTGGGCCGTATATTAATGCCTCGATCATAATGCAGTTACTCACCAAGGCGATCCCGCAATTAGAGACGCTGAATAAAGAAGGTGAATATGGTCGAAAGAAGATAAACCAAATCACGCGTATAATGACCTTGCCACTGGCAATCATCCAATCCGTAGGAGCTATATACTTGGTTCGTCAAACTGCTTCCAGAATAGGCGGGATTGGTGACATAACAGCTAATACTTCCCCAATGCAATGGGTACTTATGATATTTGCGCTTACGGGTGGTGCTATGCTGCTCATGTGGCTCGGTGAGCTTATTACAGAGCAAAGTATCGGTAACGGTATATCCCTGATAATTACTGTTGGTATAGTTAGCCAATTACCGGCGACCATATCAAGTATCGCAGGGTCAGTAATTGATCAATCGTCGCAGTTTACACTCCTTGGAAAGAATATTCCTATAAATAAGACACAGGCCTTATATGCATTCTTTATTGCTCTTGGAACGCTTTTGATGACAATCTTCGTGGTTAAACTTAACGAAGCTTCAAGAAAAGTAACGATTCATTACGCCAAACGTGTCCAAGGTAACCGAGCATATGGTGGCGTTACGACGATTCTGCCGATTAAACTTATTACCGCAGGTGTTGTACCGATTATATTTGCAACCGCATTTTTAAGTGTGCCTAGTTTCCTAGGGCAGTTGCTAGCAACCGCAGGTAGTCAACGCCTACAAGAGTTAGGTAGCAACTTAGTATTATGGTTTCAAAATCCTAGTGCTCAAACTTTTGCAATCGGTGGATTCACTCCATATATCTACCCCGTTGTTTACTTTTTACTTGTGTTTGTCTTTACGTTCTTCTATACAGGAATTACGTTTGACTCAAAAGAAATCGCTGAGAATCTGCAAAAACAAGGTGGGTTCATAGAAGATATCAGATCAGGTAAGCAAACAGAGCAGTACTTATCAAAAGTAAGTAACAGATTAACGCTTTTTGGTGCCATTAGTTTAGGACTCTTAGCGATAGTGCCAATAGTTGCACAGATATTTGTTTCGTCTAACATTGCCTTGGGCGGTACAAGTATCTTGATTTTGGTATCGGTTGCCCTAGAGACGCTTAGAAAGATTGAATCACGGGCGCTTATGGTCACATATGATCAGTATGAAGAGCCTGATTTCTTTTACGACGTAAGCGAACCTATCGATGCCGCCACAGGCGCACGTAGGCTAAAGATGCGTCTGCCTAAGTTCAGAAAGAATAAAAAGTGATAAAACCCTTTACAATAGATGTAATATTTGGTAGAATTTGGTGACGTTATAATTTATGGCAAAAGAAAAGGAAGTTATTGAGCTAGCAGGAGTAGTGACTGAAGCCCTTCCAGGGACTCAGTTCCGCGTTGAGCTTGAAAACGGCCACAAAATTATAGCCCACGTCGCTGGTAGAATGCGGAAGAACTACATTCGCCTTGTGCCAGGAGACAATGTCAAAGTTGAGTTAACCCCTTATGATCTTACTAAGGGCAGAATCACTTACAGACAATCATAAAATTCAGCAGTGTGTCATTGCAGATGTAAGATGAGGAGGCAGTGATCGGCATGAAAGTGCGTGCAAGTGTTAAGAAAATAAGTCCAGATGACAAAATCGTCCGCAGAAAAGGGCGTATTTATGTTATTAACAAGTTTAAGCCTAAACATAAACAGAGGCAGGGTTAAGTTATGCCAAGGATTTCAGGAGTTACAATACCAGATCACAAACAAATTCATGTTGCTTTAACTTATGTTTATGGTATTGGTCCCAAAACTAGCACGGATATACTAAAAACCGCAAAAGTAGAGCCAACCGTTAGAGCTAAAGACCTGACAGATAGTGAAATTTCGAAAATCCAAGAAGCAATAAATGATAAATTTACTGTTGAGGGTGAATTACAAAGAATTGTTGTCGGTAATATAAAACGGCTGAAAGATATAAATAGCTATCGTGGCTTACGTCATCGAGGTAACTTGCCTAGTCGTGGTCAACGAACCAGGACTAACGCTAGGACACGTCGAGGTCGTAAAGTTGCAATCGGTGGCTCACAACCTAAATCAGCATCAAAGACTTAGGAAATAAGGAATATATATGTCAGAAACTACAACCCCAGATGTACCCATAACAACCGCTAAGAAGAAGAAGTCCAAGCGACCAGTACCGTATGGTCAGGTCCACATCCAAGCTACATTTAATAATACCGTTATAACCTTTACCGATAGAACAGGTGGGGCTTTAGCCGCATCAAGTGCTGGCGCATGTGGATTCCGTGGTTCAAAAAAGGGTACTGCATATGCTGCCCAGATTGCTGCTGAAAAAGCAGGACAAGCAGTAAAACAACTTCACGGCACAACAAAAGTCGATGTACTGGTTAAGGGAATTGGCATGGGTCGTGACGCAGCAATTCGCTCACTTCAATCGGTTGATATACAAGTTGAAAGTATAAAAGATGTTACAGGCGTACCACATGGTGGTTGTAGGCCTCGTAAAGCGAGAAGGATTTAGATATGGCAAGAGATACAAGATCTATCGTAAAAATGAGTCGACGAGAAGGCTACGCGCTTCATCCTAAGGCTCATAAAGCTCTAGTAAAACGTCCAACACCACCCGGAGAACAAGGTACTTCTCGTAGGCGTGCTAAACCAAGTCAGTATTCAATTCAACTGCGAGAGAAACAAAAAGTGAAACGACTCTACGGTTTACTAGAGAAACAATTCAGTAACCTTATGAAAGAAGCATCCAAAAGACAAGGTCAATCAGGTGCATTATTGCTTGAGTTTTTAGAAAGACGAGCGGACAATGCCGTATACAGATCTGGTTTGGCAACTAGCCGGAGAGCTGCCCGCCAACTCGTAACTCACGGACACTTTACTCTTAACGGTCACAGAATCGATGTACCATCTATCCGTTTAGCTTCAGGAGATGTGCTTGAGGTACGAACCAAGAGCACGAAAACCGATTATTTTAAAAGAATTGATGATGTAAGTCCAGCGCCGCCAGAAGTACCGACGTGGATGAAAGTTAATCGAAAGAAACTTGAAATAAGTATTACTGGTGTACCTTCTCGTGAAGAAGCAGAACCGGACATTAATGAACAACTAATTGTAGAGTACTACTCACGTTAATAAAGGGAGGCTAATATATATGTCAAATTCAATGCACACGCCAGGAATCATCAATATTGATGAACACAGTACAACATCTGCAACTTTCGTTGTAGAGCCACTTCACACCGGTTACGGAATGACACTTGGTAATTCCTTGCGACGAGTTTTACTTTCGAGTATTGCTGGAGCAGCGATAACATCATTTAAGATAGATGGTGCATCACATGAATTCACTACTGTTAAAGGCGTTAAAGAAGATGTTGTCGATATAATGCAAAACCTTAAATCGATACGATTCCGTGTTTTTGGAAACGAATCACAAGAACTTCGACTTGTAAAAAAAGGTAAAGGAAAAGTCACAGCAAAAGACATTCAAGTCAACGCTGATGTTGAGATAGTTAACCCAGAACTAGTTATTGCAACTATAGATGATGACAAAACCACTTTCACACTAGACATTATTGTTGAAACTGGTCGTGGTTATCGAACAATTGAAGAAGTTGGCGCTAACAAAACTAATGACACGATTGCTCTCGACGCCATATTTACTCCTGTCTTAAGGGTTCGATATAAGGTTGAACACACTCGAGTTGGACAGATTACCGATCTCGACAAGTTAATGATAACTATTGATACTGACGGATCAATAAACCCACGCGAAGCATTTGAAGAAGCCTCAGCCATACTAGTAAACCAATATAGTGCACTAGCTGGCCAAACAACTGTCGAAGCGATGGCACCCCTAACACACGCAGCAGAGGCTACTGAAGAAGACAATGACGACTCTGCAGAACTAATGACTCCGATCGAAGATCTTAATCTTTCAGCCCGGACAACAAACGCGCTGATTAATAATGATATTCATACACTTCGTGACCTATTTAGTTTGAGTGACGGTGAGTTGCGGGAACTTAAAGGTTTTGGTAGCAAAGCATTAGACGAAGTTAAGGAAAAAATGGCGGAGATGGAGCTATAAATGCACCGTCACGGATATAAAGGCAGGAAACTGCACCGAGAAAAGGATCAGCGTCGTGCTCTCATAAAGAGCTTGGCTGAGTCTTTAGTAATTCATGAAAAGATTGAAACTACATTGCATAAGGCAAAAGAACTGAGCCCTTATACTGAGAAATTGATTACCAAAGCAAAGAAGGGCGATTTACACAGCCGACGTCAAGTAGTATCGAGTTTACAGACAAGAACGTCGGCTCACAAATTAGTTGATGAGATCGCTCCCAAGCTTACTGCTAGAAACAGCGGATATCTCCGGATTGTAAAAACCCGACTTCGAAGAGGCGATAATGCTCAAATGGCAACAATTGGTTTTGTTGATAATTTACAAGAACCCCCTGTTGCTAAAAAAGCGACTACTTTATCAGAAAAACCTGCATCTACAAAGCCAAGTGCAAAACGTAAGACTACTACTGCTAAGATAACTACCACAAAAGCCAAGGAGACTAAGTAATGACTACCTATAGCGCAAAACCAACCGAAGTTACAAGAAAATGGTATGTTATTGATGCTGTTGAAGCACCATTGGGTCGTATTTCAACAGAAATAGCTAACCTATTAACTGGTAAGAAAAAACCAATGTTTACAAAACATATCGACTGTGGTGATTACGTTATAGTAATTAATTCTGATAAGTTAGTAACTACAGGAGATAAACTAGAGAAAAAAATATACTACAGACACTCAGGCTACCCTGGTAATTTAAAAGAGTTAACTCTTCAAGAAGTCATGGATAAGGACTCAACCCGCGTTATAACATCATCAGTTAAAGGTATGTTGCCTGTCAATAAGTTACGAGATGACAGATTAGCGCGACTAAAAGTTTATGCTGGTTCAGATCACTCGCACGAAGCTCAAAAGCCGGTGAAATACTCAGTTAAGGAAGGTAAATAATGACTACAACAGCAACAAAAAACTACTTCTATGCACTAGGCCGAAGAAAGAGTGCAACAGCTAGAGTTCGTTTAATGAACGGAAAAGGCAATATAGTCATTAACGGCAAGCCAGCAAACGAATACTTAGAAAACAGCAAAAACTTGCTGAATGAACTTAACAGACCTTTTAGCGTGCTTGAGATTGAAAATAAGTTTGATGTATCGGTAGTTGTTTCTGGTGGTGGTCATTCTGGCCAAGTTGATGCTATTAGACTCGGAATTGCCAAAGCACTTGCGATCATGAATGAAGATTTGAGAGCTACCCTAAGGCGTGCTGATTTGCTTGGTAACGATCCTCGTGAAAAAGAACGGAAGAAGTTCGGTCTTAAAGGCGCTCGTAAGCAACGCCAATTCACAAAACGCTAAACAGTCACATTTGACATTATTACTATAAAACCGTAGTATCCTTTATTATGATCAAAAAAATAACGAACTACTTGTATTGGTTTATATACCCACCGGAGTGGCGTTATTGTTCATATTGATTACAAAGATTTAGCTGAACAACCAGATAACCGCCACAAAAAAGGTGGTTATTTTAATTAATGGGAGATAATATGGACACAATAGAAACAATGAGAGAAGGGCCAACAATGGAAATACATGAACAGCGTCAGAAAATTACCTCGGCACTGAAGGGAATAGGCGGTTCCATAATTGGTATTGAAGGTCCTTGTGCCTTAACGTCTGATTTTGGAAATACTGAAAAGGAGAACTCAATGGCCGAAGATGTTTCTAGTCAGTTGGGTATAACAATTCTTAGAAGATTACCGCCTTGGAAACCAAGAACCAACCCAGAAGATTGGCACGGAGAAGAAACAACAAAACCTGATGAGACATTACAAATGCTAGCCCAAACAGCCAAGAAATATAGGAATTTGTGTATTGAAATAGGAAAAGAAGAACACATAGACAAATATATTGACCTATTAACATTTGCTTGGGTTGGTAGTAGAAACTCAAATAATATCGATCTAATGGAAAAGATAGCTTTGTCAGCACCAGACTTGCCACTGGGTGTAAAAAATGGGCTTGATGGTAACATAGGTGACACACTCGAAACAATCAAACATCTCGTCATGATTCGAGGAGAAGGTGCCGCGCCGATAGTGATGATATACAGGGGAGGTACTAATGCTAAAACACCCAACGATTGGGAGGATAAGGTTACTGATGCAGTACACCTCACAAAGGGCAGGGTGATTGTTGACGTTGCACACGGGGGAGAAATGGCTCATGACCCAGGTATGAAGTTCAATAAAACAGTAGTTGGCCAGATGGCATGTTTAGATCACTTAATTGAACTAGTCAAACGAGGGGTAGTCCCTGTTGGTGTAATGATAGAAGCCAGTAATATAGAAAGTCCTACAGACCCAACAATCCCTGTAAGTATTGCGTTAGATAAAATCATCGAAATAAATAGAGTAGCTAGTCACTAGAGAGATAAATAAAGTATAATGGAGAGTAACAATGAGTAAACCAGTAATATTAACCGGGCTAAGAGCCAATAACGATCTAACCCTGGGTAATTATATTGGGGCTATGTTACCCATGGTTCAATTGCAAAATAAGTATGCTGGTGAATATCAAATCAATATGTTTGTGCCAGATTTACATAGCTTTACTACGCCGATAGACCATTCAGAACTTTACATACAAACAATCCATAACCTTAAGTTATTTGTAGCCGCTGGACTTGATATTAATAATCCAGACACTTTCATCTATCGACAAAGCTATATACCAGCTCATAGTGAGTTAACTGTCATTTTGAATTGCTTTACATACATGGGCGAACTTAACCGTATGACTCAGTTTAAAGAAAAAGGTAAAATTGGTGCCAACATAAGTGCAGGTCTATTTGATTATCCAGTACTTATGGCAGCTGATATACTGTTGTACGGTGCTAAATATGTGCCGGTGGGTGAGGATCAAACCCAGCATGTTGAGCTTGCTAGAGACATCGCAATTAGGTTTAACAACAAGTTTGGCGATGTTTTTGAACTTCCAGAGCCAGAAAAAGCCCAGATTGCCTTTACTAACCAACAAGAAAGACTTAGGATCCGAGACCTTGTAAAACCTGAGCAAAAAATGAGTAAATCTGACCAGTCTGGCAAGGGTGTAATATTTTTAAGTGATACACCTGAATTTGTTAAGAAAAAGATTATGGGTGCTACTACCGATAGTATAGGAGAAATACACTTTAATATGAAAACCCAGCCTGGTGTGAGTAACCTTATGGTAATACTGAGTTCACTTTCAGGAGAGCCCCTTGACAAAATTATCAGTCAATATGAAGGTCAGAAACAGTATGGCTCCTTGAAGTCAGATGTTGCTGATGTAGTAGTAAAGTTCTTGAACGAATTTCAAAATACGGTTAATAACACCGACGAGAAACTGCTTATGAGTAAGCTTGACGCTGGAGAAAAATCAATGAATCAGCAGGCTAGCACGGTTCTATTGACAGCCCAAAGAGCTGTAGGTTTACGAAAATAATATGCAATATAGGGTTAACGAAGGTGATATTGGAAAGCGTCTAGATGTACTTGTAGTTGAATTAATTCCATCAGTGAGTCGTTCCATGCTTCAGAAGCTAATTAAGGACAAACAAATAACCGTTAATGGTGCAGTGCTTAAGAATAGTTACAAACTCAGATTAAAGGACAAAGTATCTGTTAACTATGATGAAATTGCCCCAAAAGTAAATGATACTATATCAATGCCAATCATCTTTGAGAATGATGACTGTGTAGTGTTGGATAAGCCAGCTGGAGTACTAACACACAGTAAGGGTGTATTTAACCAAGAAGGTACCGTAGCATCGTTTATTGAGAGCAAAACAAACGGAATGGAAGGAAACAGGGCTGGCATTGTACATAGACTTGATAGGGGAACATCGGGCGTAATACTTTGTGCTAAAACACCGGAGGCAATGAAGTGGCTCCAGGGGCAGTTCTCGAAACGTAACGTTAAGAAAAAATATATAGCTGTCGTGTCCGGAAGGCCCAATCCAGACCACGCAATAATTGATATGCCTATAGAGCGCAACCCAAAAGCTCCACAAACATTTAGAGTCGGCTCAAACGGTAAACCATCCGTTACAGAGTATGAAGTAATTAAATCAAACGACCATAAATCATTAATTGAATTGTCACCAACAACAGGTAGAACACACCAGATTCGTGTACATATGAAACAGCTTAAATGCCCGATAATTGGAGATAAACTATATGGTGGCGAGGAAGCAGACAGAATGTACCTACATGCTGAAGAATTAGAGATTACCTTACCTAATAGTGAACGGAAGATATTCATATCTAAGTTACCTTCGAATTTTAATGAGTTAGTTAAATGAGTAGATCGTTACCAGTATCATCAATTACGCAGACTGAAATTGATAAATATGTAGAAAATTTGTACCCGGTGGTGAATCTAAAAGGCCGACATGGCAGTGGGAAACAACAGATTACAAATGATATAATCAATAAACTTTGTGCTAAGCAAGGATTTAGCAAAACAAACCCCCAATATATCATGGATATTAATGAATCAAACAAAACAATTTCAATCGATGACGCAAGGGCAATAAAATCTTGGCTAAAACTAAAGGTTATAGATTTATCTGAGACAACAAACCGATTAGTTGTGATACGCAATGCCCACAAACTCACTAATGAAGCTCAGAATGCTTTATTAAAAATAATTGAAGAAACACCAAAGAAAACACATTTTATACTGAATACAGACTTGAGTCTTAACCTGCTAGGAACTATAGACTCTAGAACACAAGACATATTGATTGTTAACCCCAGTGTTGATGAATGTGCTGAGTACTTTACCTGTCGGCCCAAGGAAATTATTTCGCAATACGCTATGGCTGGGGGTAGAGCCAGGTATATTGTAGAAATTCGTGAGGACGGAGAGTCATATTTCAGCAAGGTTATCCACGCTGCAAAGGCTTTCTCCAGCTCGCCTCTTTTTGATAGACTTTGTAAAATCGAAGAAGTTAACAAGGAATATTCCTTAGAACTATTCTTATTTAGTTTGGCTCAAATATATAAATACTTATTAAGGTCAGCAGACAGTAGTAATAAGATGCAAAAATATAATCGGGCTCTGAGAATTATTTCTGAGAGTGAACATAGTTTAAACACCGTAAATGTTAACCCAAAGCTACTACTTACTCATTTGGCAATTAATTTGTAGTATAATTTAAAACTGTATGTTTGATATAGCAATAATCACCCTCTTCGCATCAATGGTATTTCGTGGTCTAAGAGCTAGCGACAAAGAACTTAGTGATATCCCAACAAAAGTCACAGATAAACTTGGAAACCTATGGGATATTGCTCACCAGGGGATGAAAGACAATAAATTGTTGCGTGCCGAAAAGGCTCTCCTAACAATTCTAAAGATTGATAATAAAAATGCTGCTGCATATAATAGGTTAGGAATATTGTACGCTAAACAAAAAGAATACAAAGACGCCATAGACTGTTTCGAAATAGCTTCGAGTATTGACCCAACACCGTCTAGCCTACATAACCTAGGATTGATATACTATGAAACTGAAAACTATCCCAAGGCTGCCTCGGCATTTGAACAAGCACTAAAGATTGATGATTCACTAGCTGCCCGCCACATTGCATATGCAAAAGTCCAAGAGAAGCTAGAAAATGGAAAACTAATGATTCAAGAATTAGAAATAGCAGTTGGATTAGAACCCAATAAAGAAAGCTATAGTTTACTTATCAAAGGATATGAATCTCAAGGACGCCAGGCTGATGCAGATATACTAGCCGACAAACTCAAAAAGTTAAGTTCTTCTGCAAAACCCCAAAGCAAAAAAATTGCTAGACCTAAGCGAGTTGTTATTTAACAGAGGTTCTGGTACACTTTTTTAGTACTTTTGTATTATATATGCCACCTTAGCTCAGTTGGTTAGAGCACCTGTTTTGTAAACAGGGGGTCGTCGGTTCGAATCCGACAGGTGGCTCCATTTTTTGCAGGGTTAGTGAAGCGGTCAAACACGACAGACTGTAAATCTGTTGGCTTATGCCTTCGTAGGTTCGAATCCTACACCCTGCACCAAATCGCTTATGCTTGCACTAACGATGTAAAGTGAGGATAATTACATTTATGATAGAAATAGATGGCGTACGCAATGGATTACACAGACCGATTTGGGAGTCTGGGGACTATATTTCCGATGAATACCTTAAACTTATTGACCTTTCCACCTCACCCGACAGATCTCATAGAAATGCAGAAAGAATTGCTATTGCAGTTCGTAGGCTAAACCGAAACCATGAAACTACCTCAACTCTTTTGGTAGATACCGAGCTAGCTCAACCATACAATGATGTTATTGCACAGTTGAATGACATAAACGCAAGTATTGAGGGAGTTGGTACTTTACGACCGCTTATAGAAGACGATTCAAGATTTCAAGGAGCATCAGGTAGTTTTAAGTGGGCAGCATAAAATAGTTCTGACCTCAGCCACGATGCTGAACCAAACGCTAATGCTTGTAGTTTAGTTCGTTAATGACACAACGCGAGGAAGCTATCGCGTACTCCCAATAACCTAATCATGGTATAATTTTAGGCATGAGCGAAGATGAATTTACTAGACTTTTTAAATACATGACGGAGCGTTTTGATAAGATTGATAAAGTTTTGGAAGAGAAAGCCAGTAATGCTGATATGCAGCGAGTACTCAGTTTGCTAGACGAACTTGCTAAAAGGGTAGAGATTTCGGATGACGAAAGGTTGGTTATGGGACATCAGCTCGATAGACTAGATCGTTGGACTCATTCATTAGCTGATAAGATTGGACATGAACTCTCGACCTAGGCTTCGCGTTAAAGTATACTATTTTAGTTCTGACCTCAGCAATAACGCTACATCATTTACACCACTGAAATGTGGTGTTTGTTATTTATTGTGTATCTTCTAGGATTAAACTGAACGGAGTGAATTTGGAACGATTACACGAAAAGTGTGCTGTTGTTGGTGTTGCAAATAGCGGCGAGTTTGAAAGTACACCTGAAATTGCTATTGAGGCATTGTTTGCTCTACAACATCGTGGAACTGAGGCATCTGGAGTTGTGACTTCCGATGTGGACGGCAATTTGTTACACAAAAGAGGATTAGGTTTAGTCTCCAATATTTATGACGAAATTGACGTAGCCAGTCTCGAGAATCCACTTGCAGTTGGCCATAATAGATATGCAACTTCGGGAGATGATAAAAAACACAAACAACCGTGTATAGATACCCCACTAGGATTTTCATTTGCTCATAATGGTAACATCCCTGACACAACTTTGATGGATGAGTATCTGGAATCCCAGGGTATAAGACTTGAACCCTTTAACGATTCTGAAAAAATGTCACTTATTCTGGCACAGGAAATACGTCTAGGATCAAGCTTACCCGAATCTATAGAAAAAGTTCATCATCTTTTTACGGGGGCATACTCGTGCGTAGCATCACATGACGGTTGCGTAGTGGCGTTTAGAGACCCGAAAGGTATTCGTCCTTTGGACTTCGGAAAAACTAATGGCTCCGGGTACATCGCTGCAAGCGAGACATGTGCAATTGAAATTGTTGATGGTACTCCGGAGTTTACAATTAACCCAGGCGAGATGGTCATATTTAACGAGCATGGGTTTGAAAGAAAGCAGTTCCAAAGCCCAGACCCACATTTAGATATATTTGAGTTTGTATATTTTGCAAGACCGGATAGTGTGATTGAGGGTCAGAGTGTAGACCATGTTCGAAGAAACCTAGGCAGAAATTTAGCTAGAATACATCCACCAATTGCCGACGATGCCAGCAATGTATTAGTTGTAGGTATCCCAGATACGTCAATTCCAGCTTCGGAAGCTTATGCTGAAACCTTAGGGCTACAAGAAAGTACCGCGGTTATTAAGAATAGGTATATCGGAAGAACATTTATGCAGCCTACGCAAGGAGATAGAAAGCGGCAACTACGAAGAAAACACAGTATGATACCCGAACTAATCCATGGTAGGGATGTGATCTTTATCGATGATTCAATCGTGCGTTTGAATACAATGCCAAGGTTAGTGAAATTAGCAAAAGAACTAGGAGCTAATACAGTCTCAGTTTTAGTAGCGTCTTCACCTGTTAGGTTTCCAGACTTTTATGGCATAGATACCCCTAGTCAATCCGAGCTGGCAGCAGCGAATATGACAATAGAAGAAATGCAGCGTGATATTAACTGCGACTATCTAGGATTTCTATCTGTTAGTGCCATGGTTGCAGCCACAGGCATACCCGGCCACCAATTAAACTTAGCAGCCTTTACCGGAGAGTACCCTATTGATATTGGCAGAAAGAAAGCACAAATCAGAGCACCCAAAAGCACAGAGTATATGGACTAAACAGTAGGACTGCGCTATTATTTGTTAGTAATTTTGCCGTCGTAGCTCAGTGGTAGAGCATCGCCATGGTAAGGCGGGGGTCTCGAGTTCAAATCTCGACGACGGCTCCATATATAGATCGATAAGTGTCTGTTGATTATTAGATCCATATCTGTTATTATCTATCAGATATGGCAAAAAAAGGCGATAAACGAAAAGTTGTAGGATTAGTTTCAGAAGAAAGTGGCCACCGTCACTACTACACTGTTAAGAATACTATGAACACCCCTGAAAAGCTTAGCTTAAAGAAATACGATCCCGTACTTCGAAAGCATGTATTATATGTTGAAACTAAGAAAAATCTTGGACGTAACGAAGTTAAGGGTCGAAAGTAGCCTAACTTAGATCAACAATAGTATTAATAAGCTCCGCATGACTCCAAACCAATGGGGTTACTGAAACATGTGCTCCAGAGACTGGATCAACTTGTTCAGATATAACTCCACTCGGCAGAGAGTGATCGATAGCCCAGGCTAAACATTCTTCAGCTGCTTCCGTATTTTTTGCACGATGGTAAAATTGAGCTAACCATAGTGTGGTTACAAACCAGGGGTTACCCATATAGTCTTTTTGGGCTAAAAAGTAATCATCATTTTCATATCTTGGGAGGCCGCCAGAATGTGATTGGTTTAGAAGTGTAGTTTCAATCAGTTTCTGTGTAGATAATATTTTGTCGAAGTCTTTTTCATGATATCCGAACATAATTATCCCGTACAAGCTAGACACATCGAGCGTGTTATCAAATTCCAATGAACCAGTATCTTTTGTCATAACTGACTTACGGTACATTCCACGCTCATGATCAAAAAATACTTCTCGGTTCTGGAGCAACATACTAGCAGTTTCTTGCCAGTAGGATGCGTCATCTGGGTGATCAAATTCTTCAGCAAGATCACTCGCCACCAATAAAGCCTGATAGACTACAGCTGTGGTATAAGTATGTGTCGCAAACTTTTGTTCCCATAGATCATAACTTGCATGAGGTAAATTGGTTTTAGGGTCAATAAATTTTGACAAAAAATTAGCAGCCGGCTGGATAAACGTATTGTAGAAACTTTCTATGAAATCTTTATCACCTGTGTGTTCGAAGTATTCACCAAGCATATATAACACTATAGCTGTTTCATCCTCTTGAATTGCCAATTCCTTCCGGCGGCCATGAACTAACGGATGCCATGTGCTTCCGACGGCACGGTCAGGCTGAAACTTATGCATTAAATACCCGTCATCAGTGATAATGTCTCTACAAAATTCAAAAAACTTTTTAGGCTCCTCGGTATAGCCAAGTCTAATAAGTGGCCATATAGCATAAGCACCATCTCTGGGCCAAACGTAACTATAATAGTCTCTGCCATAGTTATAGATAGAAGAATCACAGGAAGCAATGATGCCGCCGCGTTTATCAATATGCGTCTTTATAATCATTAGAGATTTTTTTGTAATAGATAGATATTTCCTGTCAACGTTCTTGAGTTTTGGCTCACTAATCGATAGCCATGTTTGCCAAAAGTGTCGGGTGGTGGCTAGGCGTTTTTCTGCTCCTTCGTGAACGATCTGATTGTGAATTTCTTCGGCTTTAAACTGGGAATCGGCCGCGACTACCCAGTAATCCATATCATAATGTTGGCCAGCACTAAGTTTAGTACTGAACCGAATAACACTGTCAACACCACCATGTTCAACTGGATTGTTGGTTAATTCTCCGTCTTCAGCGTCTCTATAGGTGCCTTCTTTGCCCTCAATGCCATAGTTTCCAATCGCGTATTGATCAAAGGGTTTACCAGCTGAATCCTGGCCATAAATGAGTAAGCAACAACGCCCCTTATAATCTAAAATATAGTTATCTTCCGGCACAAAAAGAGCGGTATCGCTACGGCCATCATGAGATATTTCGAAAACTTGGTGCATAAACAACCTAAGCTCAATATCTGATGTAGAATTATTGATAACTCGAACGCGTCTGTAAAAAACATTCATAGAACTATCAACAAAATCTTGTAGGTGGATTTCTACTTCAAGGTTACTATTTGTTAACCTGACTTGACTGACCAATGCTTCTGTCTCAAAGTTGACATCGTGAGACCAGTTTTCATCGTCCGTCCATGAGAAGTTTCCATTAACCCACACACCAATTCGGTGATTCATAATCCTTGAATTAGTCAGGTTTTCTTGACCAACGTAGGGGTAATAAAAATCATGGACAAGTCCTTTTTCGTTTAAACCAACCGTTAAGCTGCTGTTGCCAAGCATTACTGGTCTAGCCATTAGAGCCCTCCTCGTGCGAGTTTAGTCTGAACAAGAGATCATGATAAACGTTCATAAATGCAATGAAAGCCTGGTATGGGTCGTCGTAAGGGCTAAAATAGGCATGTATATCGCCATCATTGAACCACTTTGTACACATATAATAATAGTGATCAGATGTTTGCAGGCGTCTCCAGTCGTTTATTAGCTGTAAGTCTCTGGTCGCATGGATTTTGTCGCCTAATTCATAAAGCGCAGAAATTGCTTGTTGTTGCATACCATTTCCCAACCATGCACTGAGATCTCTCTCTGTGTCTGCCCAAGTAACGGTTTGCGGTATGTCGAGTTCACCAACGGGGTTCAGCATTGAGGCTTCGGAAACAGTTACGAAAGTATTGTCGTTGTTTAGCCATTTGGCAGGCAAATCACCCAAAAATTCAAAAATTCCTGAGTGGTCCCACTGATGCTCGCCAAATGTTTCGTAGTCCATAAACAGATTTATTACTTCTCCTTCGGTACTATTAATCCAGTTGGTGAACTTATCTGCAGTCAAGGGCCATTCGGGCCAGTCTCTATTTCCAAATCTGAAAGCAATGTCATCGCTTAGTTTATAGTTCTTTAGTAATAGTTTGATATTTTGGGTATGCGATGGGCGGTAAACATAGTTAGGGCTTCTCCAGTCTAGGACTTCATCCCAGCCTTCGGCAAGAACAGCTAGGTATCCAGTCTGGTCAGCCCAAGCTGCGAGATCATTATTGTATGCAAGCTCGGTATTTCTGAATACCCTAGGAGTCTGTGCAAATACTTCTTGGATCTTTTCCTTGTGCATTCTGACTTGTTCTTCAAATTCATGTCGGTTGTAGAAGAAAGCAAGACTATGATGGAAAGTTTCTCCAACAATTTCAACTTTGCCAGTTGCCACAAGTTCCTGAAACGAAGCTAGTGTTTCCGGCGAATATTGTTCAAACTGCTCGATAACAGTGCCGGAAATAGACAGACTAAGCTTAAATTCTGGGTGGGTTTTAATTAGTTCTAAGAGTTTGGTATTGGTCGGAATATATGACTTTGCAGAAACCTTCTGCATTATGTCTTCATTTGAAGTTTTAGACCCTGCCGGGGAGTTAAAGTATTCGTGATCAACTCCAGAATCAAAAATTGAATAGTCTTTAATTCTGTATGGTTGATGTACATGCAAATACAGTGAAATAGCTTTACTGGTGATCATACTTGCACTCCAGATGTATGTTCAAGGTAATGTCCAGATATTTGCTCTGCAGCAGGTCCCCATGATAAGTTCATGAGCTCAGAGTATGCATTTTGGCTAAGTTCATCACGTAAGGCGTCGTTTTTGATCACAGCTAAAATATCGTTCGCCATCTTATTAATATCCCAGTAATCGACTTTAAGACAGTTTCGAAACACCTCTGTAACACCCGATTGCTTTGATATTAAAGATGGTGTTTTGTATCCTGCAGCCTCCAACGGCGTTAACCCAAAAGGTTCGGACACAGACGGCATTACAAATAAATCAGCAATAATGAAAGCGTCACGTAGTTGTTTGCCCCTAAGAAAACCAGTAAATATCACATTTTTACTTATGCCTAAACTTGCAGCCAGTTCGATTAGTTCAAAGTATTGGTCGCCGCTACCCACAAGTAGCAATATTGTCTTAGGTTCTCTTTGGACTACTTCTTTCATGGAATGTAATAAATTAACTAGACCTTTTTGTATTGTTAGTCTCCCGGCATTTGTGACAACTTTGTAACCAGAATTTTTCATGTTTTCTAAATACGCGAATGAATTATCATCAGTCAAGTTCGAATATATATCTGTACTGTTTATACTGTTATGAACAACACTAATTTTGTTTGGGGGTATTCCATAGTCCTGTACAATTAATTTTTTTGTATGATTACTGACAGCAATTACTTTGTCGGCCATGGTTAATGCAGAATATTCTATTTCGTGGACAAGTGGATTACCATATTTTCCACCGGCTCTGTCGTGTTCTAAAGAGTGAACATGAAGTATCATGGGACGGTTTTTGACTGCTTTTGCCCGTATAGCTGCTCTGAAGGTTAACCAGTCATGCGCATGTATCACATCAAACTCCAGTGATGAGACTAGTCGTTCGACAGCCTTCTCATAGTAAGCTTGTTGCGAATAAATGTCATGCCACTCAATTGTGCCATCGTTTTTAATGTATTTATAGCTATCATAAGCACTTCCAACCTGTATTATTTCAGATACATCGTTAGGTTGTGCCGAAGAAATATTCATGAAACTAACCTGCTGGGTAGAATCATAGGGTAGTATGAACTCAATATCTACACCCAGGCTCCCGAGTGCTTTACACATCTCATAACAAGCAATACCAAGCCCACCACTGTTATGTGGAGGTAGTTCCCAACCCAGCATCAAAACTCTCATTTGATGTTTTTTACCTCTATTAATTTACATAAGCATTATAGAGAAAGTGATAAGAAATTACAACGAGTTTTATAGATAAGAATAGACAATAATTAACACTTATGTTAAAATTTACATTCATTCGATTACAATCTTGAAAGGAAACAGTGTTAGATCACAAGAAAATACGAAATATTGCTGTTATTGCACATGTTGATCACGGTAAAACCACGCTTGTTGATGGTCTATTAAAACAGTCTAATACTTTTAGAGACAACCAGGCTGAGATGAATCAAAGTCTAATTATGGACAGTGGTGATCAAGAAAAAGAGCGTGGCATAACTATTACCGCCAAGATTACTGCTGTGCAACACGATGATTACAGAATAAATATTATTGATACACCAGGCCATGCTGATTTTGGTGGCGAAGTTGAACGTACACTGAACATGGCAGATGGTTGCTTGCTAATTGTAGACGCGCAAGAAGGTCCAATGCCCCAAACTAAATTTGTTCTAACCAAGGCGCTTATGACAGGATTGCAACCGATTGTAGTTATAAATAAAATCGATAAACCAGGTAGTCGTATATCAGAAGTAGAGGACGAACTGGCTGACTTGTTTCTTGAGCTTGCGATACATGAAGACCAACTCCATTACCCTGTATATTACGCTATAGGTAGAAATGGCAAGGCCTGGGATAAGGTTCCTTCCGATACCGAAGCTGCAGCCGACCTATCAATACTATTTTCTGGTATTGTTGAGCATATTCCCTCGCCAAAAGTTAAGCCCGATCAACCATTTCAAATGCTTGTAACAGCCCTAACTTGGGATAGTTTTCAAGGCAAGTATGCCATAGGACGAATTAACAGAGGTTCCATCAAGGCTGGAGATCAAGTAATGCTTTGTCGTAAAGATGGTAGTCAAACTAAGGCAAAAATTGATAAACTATATAATCACCAAGGTCTAACAAAGATTCAAATTGATTCCTCCGCAGCCGGTGATATTGTCAGTATGACTGGGATTGCTGATGCACAGATTGGGGAAACAATTGCCGACGTTCTTAATCCAGAAGCGCTTCCGGTGCTTGAGATAGAAGCTCCCACACTTAGAATCTATCTAGGGCCGAACACATCTCCGTTTAAGGGTAAAGAAGGCGAATTTACCACCAGTAGGCAAATAAGTGAGAGACTAGAAAAAGAACTTGAAACAAATATTGGATTATTGGTCAAACCGGACGGTATTGGATTTTTGGTTTCCGGTAGAGGTGAGCTCCATCTTGGTGTTCTAATTGAAACAATGCGGCGCGAAGGCTATGAATTTGAAGTTGGGCGTCCACAGGTTGTTACTAAGGAAGATAATGGTAAGACCATGGAGCCACTCGAAGAGGTAACAATAGAAGTGCCGCCAGAGCATGCGGGTGCAGTGCAATCGGAGTTTGGTAAAAGACGAGCGGAGCTAAAAGATCAGTTTACAAGTTCAAGGGGTGTAACCAAGCTGCTTTACGAAATCCCTACGCGTACGTTGTTAGGCTCTCGAAACATTCTTGTTACAAACACCAAGGGGACAATCATAATGAATAGTCTGACTATTGGCTACAAAGAGATGGGTTCTCCATTAAGCCAACAAAGAAGCGGCGTGTTAATTGCATACGAAACGGGTATCACAACTGCATATTCATTGCAAAATGCTGAAGATCGGGGTGTTTGTTTTGTTGGAGCAGGTTTTAAGGTTTATGCAGGGCAGATAATAGGATTAAATACACGTAGCGAGGACATGGAAATAAATGTGGTCAAAGAAAAACACCTAACTAACATGCGTAGTAGCGGTAGTGACGGTGTGGTGCAGTTAACGCCGCCAGTTATATTTAGTTTAGAACAGTGCTTAGATTTTCTTGAAAATGATGAACTTTTGGAAGTAACGCCAGAAAATTTAAGACTAAGGAAACGTGAATTAGATCCTAATAAAAGGAAACGCCAGAATAGTTAGTATTTGGCAGGGGAGACAGGACTTGAACCTGCGACACCCGGTTTTGGAGACCGGTGCTCTACCAACTGAGCTACTCCCCTAAATTAGTTAGTAAATAACTAATTAGTATAATAGATTACATTACTTTTGTTGTCACCTACTTTAA
>JBBSJL010000010.1:0-30473 GCA_038257245.1 Saccharimonadales bacterium (SeqCode)
CCCTAGCTGTTTCTCAACATACACCTCCGCTGGTAAACCATGACAATCCCAGCCCCACCGTCTCTCAACACGCTTACCATTCATCGTCTGATAACGGGCGACAACGTCCTTGACCGTAGATATCAATAATGTACCGTGATGCGGTGTCCCAGTTATAAATGGTGGCCCATCGTAGAAAACAAATGCATTATCCTCTGAGCGCATGTCGACTGATTTATTAAACGTATCGTCTTTGACCCACTGTTTAATTACCTTCTTCTCTATCTCAGAATGTTTTTGCTTATCTCGTGCTATGAATTTCATTTTTTCTCCTTAAAATAAAAATAATCTCTTTTGCTTATCAGATCCCATTTGCGGGAGGTACCATCTGATTTTCAAAAGAGATTACTCTTTGACACTCACTTCACCGGTTACGTCGGTTCGACACGTCGGGGTCTAGTAAGCTTTTGGCCTTTCTTCCCGCTCCTCGTAGGTGATAACTACTCAATAGGATGTACTAAATTGTACTAACAACTATACCAACTAAGCCCGAACCTTACAACTACGATCTCTGATAAGCTGCAACTTCTTGCATAAGCGGCAATTGATCTTCTTCCCAGTTTTTTAACAGTTCACCTGTTTCTCTTAACGATAGTACGGCTGGGTATCTCACTATGTCATAGAGTTTTGCCATTTCTGAGCCTTCTTTAGTTTCTAAGCTTAGTAGTTCTACTGCGCCATACCCTCTACTTGCATATTCTTTTGCATAGGACTCTACACGACTACTATGATCTGAAACTGGGTGATATAAAATAATCGTTTTCACTACGTTATTCTACCATAAGCAGTATCACTTAGCTGGAAACTTGATCGGCCTGATAAATAATTTCTTCTGGCCTTGGCAGATCAAGACCATACGACTCAAAAGACAGCTCGTCGGTGTCGCGAACAATTAAAATTGCCGGCAGCTTTTCCTCTAAAATATCGTAGAAATCACCCAGTTGGGCACCCTCCCCATCACGATAAGAAAAGACCACTACTTGTTTTTTGGTTAGCTTACGAAGCTCATTAGCATAATCACTTATGCGACGTTCTTGATAGCCACCGCCATCATGCAATAAATAGATTGCTGCACCTTCTTCGTCAACCACACCTTTCAAAAAATCCAAACCCATACATTATCCCCTTTCTAGTGTAAATATACCTAGAGTTTAACAGAATTTAAGCAATGACTCTACTATGAGCAGCCGGTTGTTGAGCCACAGGAGGTACAAACATAGCATGATCCTGAGCGTTGTGTCTGATTACCACAGTTGTAGCACATTGGAGCTGTGTCATCGTTTTTTACAGAATCATTATCTTCTCTGATGATTGACTGTTGTCCCTCTGGCATCTCAGGCTGTTGTGGTTTAACCGTAACTGTTTCTTCGGTTTGTTCATCTACCATTTCGTTCAAAGCCAGCAAAGTTGTTTGCTCCTCTGGCATATCATCGAAAGAAGCCAGTCCAAGCTCTAGACGATCATCGAAAGAAAGATAAGTTAGTGCTAATCTTCGAAAAATATAGTCAATTAGAGAGGAAGCTGTTCTAATGTCTTCGTCATCCGTTATACCGGCTGGGGCAAAGCTCGTGCTCATCAAAGACTTAACATAGGTCTTTAGAGGTACACCGTACTGCAAGCCATGGCTAACACTTATTGCGAAGGCATCCATAATCCCACGCAGTGTAGACCCGTGCTTAGAAAAATGTACGAACAACTCTCCAGGGGCACCGTCTTCGTATTCACCTATAGTCATGTAACCATGGCTATCAGCTACCCTGAAACTAAAGGTTTTACTAGCTCGGACTTTAGGGAGTGGTCGTCGAACTGCTCCTTTGACTATTATCCTGTCGTTAACAGATTCTGTTTGATCTTCTTTTTTGTCTTCGGCGCCTTCTTTTTTAGCCATAGAAAGTGGCTGAGCCACTTTACAATTATCCCGATAAATCGCGACGGCTTTTAGGCCTAATCGCCAAGCATCAATATGTAGCTTTTCGACATCTTCGATAGTTGCTTCTTCTGGCATGTTAACTGTTTTACTGATAGCACCAGATATAAACGGCTGGACGGCACCCATCATTTTGACATGGCCAAGATAATGAATTGAGTTATCGCCCATGGAACAAGCAAATACATTTTCGTGTTCTTTCTTTAGGTCAGGTGCACCTAGTATTGTTTTTTCTACATCAATGTAGTTCACGATATCGTCTATTTGCTTCTTGGTATATCCTAGTGACTTGAGGGCGCGGGGTACTGTTTGGTTAACAATGCTCATTGTTCCGCCGCCAACTAGTTTTTTGACCTTAACAAGCCCTAGGTCAGGTTCGATACCAGTAGTATCACAGTCCATCATAAGCCCGATTGTGCCTGTTGGTGCCAATACACTAGCTTGTGAGTTGCGAACTCCGTAACGACTACCTAGTTCTACTGCTTCGTCCCAAGACGTTGCAGCCGCACTTAATAGTTCTTCGGATACAAGAGTTGGGCTAATTTCGGATACCGCTGCCCGGTGTTTTTTGAGTATATTGATCATATTTTCACTGTCTTTATGAAAGCCAGCAAACGGACCAACGCGGTTAGCTAGACGTGCACTTGTTGCGTAAGCCTGACCAGTTAATAGAGCTGTAATTGCTGCAGCCTGAGCCCGACCTTCGTCTGAATCATATGACAATCCTTGAGCCATAAGCATTGCACCTAGATTAGCGTAACCTATACCAAGCTCACGATAAGCCTTGGCATTCTTAGTAATGTTCTCAGTTGGGTATGAACTATAACCAACCAGTATTTCTTGAGCAGTGAATATCAACTCAACAGTATGTATAAAAGCCCGGATGTCGAATGTACTGTCTTCGTTAAGAAACTTCAGAAGGTTAAGCGATGCAAGGTTACACGCTGAGTTATCTAGGTGCATGTACTCACTACACGGATTACTTCCGTTAATACGTCCGACGTTTGGAGTGGTGTGCCAGTTATTTATGGTTGTGTCGAATTGCATGCCTGGATCAGCACATTCCCATGCAGCTTTGCTAATCTGCCGGAAGAGATCTTTGGCCTTAACTGTTCTAACAGTTTTGCCAGTTTGCACGCTGACAATATTCCAATCTTCATCAGCGGTTACTGCTTCCATAAATTCATCTGTTACACGTACCGAGTTATTGGCGTTTTGATACTGCACAGAGTGGATATCCTTACCGTCAAGGCTCATGTCCCAACCTGCTTCCTGCAAAGTTCGTGCTTTCTGCTCTTCTCTAGCCTTGCACCAAATAAATTCCTCAATATCTGGGTGGTCAGCATTCAAAATAACCATTTTGGCGGCGCGGCGAGTCTTACCACCGCTCTTAATAGCACCAGCAGAAGAGTCAGCCCCACGCATAAAGCTAAGGGGACCAGAAGCTGTACCGGCACTCTTCCCGAGTGTTTCTACAGACGAACGAATGGTACTCAAATTAATACCAGAACCTGAACCACCCTTGAAGATCATCCCTTCTTCTTTATACCAATTCAGAATAGATGGCATGGTGTCTTCTACGGCTAGAATAAAACAAGCGCTGGCTTGTTGTGCGCGCTCTGGTACGCCAATATTAAACCAAACTGGGGAGTTAAAGGCCGCACGCTGAGTAGCTAATACGTATTTTAATTCTTCTCTATAATCTTCGGCTTCGGCTTCATCTTCGAAGTAACCTTCGTTCAAACCTTGCCTGGTTACTGTATCGACAACTCGATCGATTAACTCTTTTAGTGAACTTTCCCGACTTTTTGTGCCCGGAGTACCTGTGAAATATTTCTGGGCAACAATATTAATGGCGTTTAGTGACCAGCCCTCTGGAAAATCTACGTTTTTTTGTTCGAAAACTGGTTTTCCGGTCATTGGATTCATAATAACCGAATCGCGTTTAACCCACTTTAATTGTTCGTATGCTTTGCTTTTGGCGGGAGTAAAGAATCTCCTGCGCCCTAGGATTGTTGTTTGTCCCATAGTACCCTCACTTTGTTTGCGGTCTTGTCTTGCTAGATTTGAAGCGGCTCTCAAAACGCCTCTTAAGCTAAGCTTAGTGACCACCTGTTAAGTTATTAATGTTTGATATTTTTGTTAGAGTTGCTTCGTTGTCCTTGTGACTTTCGATGCCAGCTCTCCTGATATCTCCCCTTTTCCTTTGAAGATCTCGGAAGAACCGACATTGTTAGTGTTTGACAACGGTTGTTTTTCGCTCTTTGATTTGCAGAAGTTCGCGTTCGAACCCAGCAATATCTTTAAAGCGTCGGTAAACGCTTGCGAATCGTACATAAGCAACTTCGTTTAGCTTCGATAGACGTTCCATTACCATATCGCCAATTTTATTTGACGATACTTCTTGCTCGCCACAAGCATATGTCTCTTGTTCAATATTGGACACAAGATGCTCTAGCTGCATACTAGTAACGGGTGTCTTTTCGCATGCCCTGTACAGACCTGCAAGTAATTTCTCTCTGTTAAAGAGTTCACGATTGCCGTTATTCTTAACAACTATCAACTGTGGCCGTTCCACTCGTTCATAAGTTGTGAACCTAAATCGACATTGTATACATTCACGTCGCCTCCGGATTGCTTCTCCTTCTGCAACGTCACGTGATTCTATAACCTTAGTGTCAACTTGCTGGCATTGGCTGCATTTCATATTGCACACCTCCTACGTTGTACCTTTTTATTGCTATTTTTCGATAAATTTGGAAACCCTACACTCCCAAAACTAACGGAAATTAGTTTTATTAGTACAACTTATTTATTCGTTTAAATGTGCCGTCACTATAATTTTTTGCTACTTTCGTCGCTATATATAGTGCCTATACCAACTATAATACTCCACAAATAGCGTTTTGCAAGCACAATAACGCTGTATTATTTACGATTATTTATCTCTGTTATCGTCGTCTTTATCAGGGGTGTTTTTGTCGTCTTTTTCTTCAGATTGTTGTTTGCGTCGAGTCAAACGTCGTAAAAATGACGGTTTTTCTAGCTCGTCTTCATCGTCATCAGGCAAAATGCTTGAGTCTGATTTGTCTTCAGTTTTTGACTTGTTACTATCGTCATCGTCATCGTTACTATCGATTGACCATATGTTTGGGATAGGCTTATCACTATGGAACTCTTCGGCTCCAGAGGCTTTGACAGGATTTAATTTCATATCAATATCGTCTAAGTTCTTGTTGTCGCTATCATCTTCTTTTTTGTCGTTAGAATCATCTGAATCATCTATGGACGGCGTAGCCACGCTACCAACGGTTGGCGAGTCACTAACTATATTATTAGTATTCGCACTTCTGTTAGCAAAGTAAGTAGCATCAAATCCCGTAGCTACAACTGTAATTATCATCTCGCCCTTTAGTTCATCGTTAATAGTAGCACCAAATATGATATTGGCATCTGGGTCTGCGGCAGCTGTGATAGTTTCGGCTGCTGTGTTAATTTCGTGCATGGAAACGTCTGTACCGCCTATAACGTTGAATAGAATGCCTCGGGCTCCATCTATTGAAACTTCTAACAGTGGAGACTCTATTGCCTGTTGTGCAGCCTGTATAGCACGATCATCGCCACTCGCACGACCAATTCCCATTAGTGCTGAGCCAGCATTACTCATAACGGCCTTTACGTCTGCAAAGTCTAAGTTTACTAAACCATGGACAGTGATCAGATCAGATATTCCCTGAACGCCTTGGCGTAATACGTCATCAGCGACTTTAAAGGCTTCAAGAAGTGGTGTTTGTCGATCAATAGTTTGGAGCAGTCGATCATTAGGAATAACTATCAGTGTATCTACTGAGTCACGAAGGTTTTCAATTGCAGCTTCGGCGTTTCGTCGGCGCTTCTCTCCCTCGAATGCAAATGGTTTTGTTGCAAATCCTACAACGAGAGCACCGGCATCTTTAGCTGTCTTAGCAATAATGTGTCCAGCGCCACTACCAGTTCCACCACCGGCACCGATGGTTACAAAGACCATTTCTGTGCCTTCAATCGTTTTCTTGATGTCGGCGATTGATTCTTCGGCTGCTTTTTGGCCAGCAATTGGGTTTGCGCCTGCCCCTAAGCCTTTGGTTGTTTCGTGACCAATATGAATTTTTGTTTGGGCCTTAGAATGGTGCAACGCCTGCGCATCAGTATTAACAGCGACAAATTCTACCCCTGTTACACCTGAGTCAACCATTCGATTAACTGCAGCCCCACCGGCACCACCAACGCCAATTACTTTAATTCTTGCGAACGTTTCAATAGCTGGATCAACTTGTGGCATATTTTTCTAAACCTCTCTTATATATACTTGGGAGTATACCCCATGAAAGACTTGTGTTCAATTGTAAGATTTATTGGATGCTATTATTTACGAAATCTTTTGATAATTCCCTCAACGGCACCGAAGACAGAACTATTGGGCTCGCCAGCTTTTCTGTGGTGGCCGGTGGAAGGAGTAAGAAGCATATCTAAGATCATAAGGCCGACTGCCGATGTATATGATAAGTCTTGAACTGTATCTACTAAGCCATTTAGTGGCTGTAATTTACCGACGCGGGCAGCCAATTCTAGTTTCTCTTTCACAAAATCATCAATTCCAGGTAACTTTGCTGTTCCACCAACCATGACAACTCCTCCTGGGAGCTTGCGAGATTTGTTAATTTTCTTAAGTTCTTTGTCGACTAGTTCCAGTAGCTCTTCGACGCGCGCTTCGGTAATCATTTTGACTTCAGCACCATCGAACTGATGCGATCGACCTTCGTGCTCTACCCGGACAAAAGTCTTAACTGGCTTTGGATCCAGTGTCGCATGGTTAACTTTTACAAGCTCTGCGATGTCTAGGTCGGTTTTAAGCCCGATTGCAAGGTCATTAGTGATATTGATGCCACCGACTGGTATAACGGCAATATGCTGGACCTCACCGTCTTCTATGATAATCATATTGGTCGTCCCAGCACCAATATCGAGTAGTAGAGTGCCAGCTTCTTTTTGTTGCCGGTTTAGGACGGCTTCGGCGGCCGCCAGGCTTGATACGGTGTTGTGATTGGCGGAAACATGGGCTTTATCCAGTACGGTATCGATATTGCGTAGGTTTGGCGTCGCTGCGGTCAGGATATGCGTATCAACTTCTAAACGCACACCTTGCATGCCTACAGGATCTTTAATGTTGTCTTGGCCATCCAGACGATAATTTTTGGCAAATACTTGAATAATTTCGCGGTTAGTCGGCATCTGGATAATGGTAGCTGCTTCTTCTACGCGCATACGATCATCATCGTCAATTTCGCGGTTGGCGGCACTAATGGCGATTACGCCTTTGGAATTACTACCTGTTACATGTGATCCATTGACATTGACAGTAGCACTTTTGATATGAACACCAGATACGCGCTCCGCCTCAGTTACCGCATGGGCAACAGCGTCGGCTACGTCTTCGACGTGAACAATTACGCCTTTTCGCATACCTATATTTGGCGCACTACCATGACCAATAACCGAGACCCTGCTTGGGTCATCCTGGTCTAGCATGCCGACAACACAGCGAACCATGCTGGTTCCTATGTCTAGGCCAATATAATGAACTTCTTGCGATTGATCGCGCATGAGATTAGTATACCGCTTAAACTAAAGCTATTCAATCACTTATGTGGGGTTAATATCTCTGAGCCATCTTCTGTTATCAATACAGTCTGTTCAAAGTGGGCTGCCATGGAGCTATCAGCTGTCATTACAGTCCAGGCATCATCAGCAGTTAACACCTTGTAATCACCAAGTGTGACCATGGGTTCGATAGCTATTGTCATGCCTGCCTCTAACTTCATGCCTGTCCCGGCTTTGCCGTAGTTAGGGATATTGGGTTCTTCGTGCAGCTGATGCCCAACACCGTGACCAACTAAGTCCCTAACAATACCGTAATTTTTGCCCAAACTACCCTCAACTGCAGCGGCAATATCGCCAACCTTGCAACCATTTCTAACAACGTCTATCCCCGCCTGCAATGCAGCTTGAGTATCCCTGACAAGTCGGGCGTGTTTAGGATTTTTGATCTTCCCTGCTATAACGCTTATTGCGGAGTCGGTAATCATACCGTCGTAAGTAACGCCAAAATCCATACTAACAATGTCGCCATCCTTAATTATGCGACCACTGGGTATACCGTGAACAACCTCATCATTTACAGATACACAAATTACGTTCGGGAATCCGTACATACCTAAGAAAGTCGGCACACCACCCGTTCCTTTTAGATCTTTTTTAGCTATTTCAGCAATGTCTCTTGTGGTCATACCGGGGATTATTCCGGCTTTTAATTTCATGAGAACATGAGAAAGCAACTCGCCACTATGCCTCATTGCTTGAATTTCTACAGGAGTTTTGACTCTAGTTAGCATAACTTCACTAACCCTTCTTTAGGAGTTCTGCAATTGCATCGTGAACTTCTTCGATAGATTTGTCGCCGTCGACGTCGAGCACAGGTACGCGGGCCGTTCGAAACTGTTCTAGTATTGGCACTATAGTTTCTTCGTATTCTTTAAATCTATCTTCTATTGCCGATTCGTGGTCATCTTGTCGTCCGCGACTAAGTAATCGATCCTTTACGACTTCACGAGTCGCTGTAATGTTTACAATTGCGGTTATGTCTAGCTGTCCGTATTTTGCTTGACTAATCAGCCAATCTGCCTGACCGACACTTCTTGGGAAGCCGTCTAAAATAAATTCGTGTTCAGTGTCTACAACTGCAAAAATTTTCCTGACAAGAGAAATAATTTCTTCGTCATTTAGTAGTTTTCCTGACAACATGTGTTTGCGAGTATCACCAGCCGTTAGCATTCTAAGGAACTCTCCAGTCGACAGCCAAGGCACAGCTAGTTCATCTGCTAATCTTTTACCCTGAACACTTTTGCCTGCCCCTGCTACCCCCGTAAAAATTATCATCTAGCTTAGTTTCTCCTTTACTATTTTTGCTATTAAGCTGCCATCCGCCGCCGCGCCTGCCTTCGCCTTGACTACGCCCATGACCTGACCCATTTGTTGCATGCTGTCAGCACCTGTTGATTCAATTGCTTCATCAATTATCTTAACTAGATCCTCTTCGCTCATCTGTGCCGGCAGATATTTTTCTATCACTTCCTTTTCGACCAATTCAGCGTCGGCTCGTTCCTGATTGCCTCCTTGGGTATAAAGGTCAGCGCTTTCTTGTCGCTTCTTAGCTTCCTTAGACAGCAGGGTTATTACCGAATCGTCTTCTAGTCCGGTATCACGCAGGCCTTTGGCAACCTCTTCGTACAAGATGACGCTTTTTAGGCCACGCAACGTCGTAGCCAAGGTTTTGTCTCCACCCAGCATTGCAGCCTTCAAATCGGCGTCTATGTCCTTTGATATACTCACTTAACTAAAGTGTACCAAAAATCATCCATCGCTGAAAAGAGAAAAATAAAAAATCCGGCATCTCTGCCGGATAATCTATTAATTTATAGAGTCAACCTAGCGCTGGCCAAGCTTCATCTTCTTAGTCTTGTCATCTTTACGCTCTTTGCGGATAATCGCCTTAGTACGCCTGTCACGCTTGCTAAGTGGTTTTTCGAATCGTTGATTCATTTTAACTTCTGCCAATACTCCAGATTGCTGTACTTTTCGGGTAAAGCGACGGAGTAGGTTTTCGTTTGATTCCTTAGAATCTTTCTTTGTAACTTGTATCATAGGGGTGTATTTTACTTTAACAGATTAAAATTTGCAAGTGTTATGCACCGTTTTGTTGACGTTTTTGGTTCATGCGTTGTGACTTCAACACTATACTTTGTAGTTCTTTAAAGATAATAAAGTGCTTGTTAGTATGGTAGATCTTGGTATTACCCTGGCGCTCAGATATTAGGAAACCGATCTTCTCTAATCGCTTAAGTTCACGCTGAATATTACCAGCATCTTCCTTGATTAGCTTCGCAAGGCCGCGAACGTGCGTCTTAAAGTCTGGGTACTTGGCGTACACAACTATGATTTTCCGTCTAACTCGTGAGGTAATAAATACGTCTAGCATAAGCTCTTATTGTCTTTCCAACAACGTAAAGTATAGGATAGGTCTTACAACATTTCAATACTTTTTTTCATTTACAGCCTATAATGTTAGTTATGAAGTTTTATGAGGTATGGGTTAGTAGCTTGTCGTTTCACGGTAAAGAACCGCTTACTTACTCTAGTGAGGCTGCTGTTTCTGTCGGGACAATTGTAACCGTTCCGCTGCAAAATAAACTAGTACCTGGAATTATAAAAAGTGAAGTTAATAAACCCAAATTTGCCACAAAATCATTATCATTTATCGCACAACCTGCCAAAACAACGCCCCAACAAATCAAGCTAATGCAGTGGCTATCCGACTATTACCCAGCCCCTTTGGGCCAAATAACTTCCCTGTTTATCCCTACTAATATCGATACCAAAAGTCGAATATCAGGCAAAACAGACAAGCCGGCTAAAACTAGTACTCTGAAACCGCAAACTTTGCCACCGCTAACAAAAGATCAAACAAACGCCCTTAACCAGATAGAATCCAAGCCTGGCAAATCTGTCATCTTGCACGGTGATACCGGAACAGGCAAAACTAGAGTATATATTGAACTAGCCAAAAAATGCCTGGAGAAAAATAAATCAGCCCTAATACTTACCCCCGAAATTGGCCTAACTCCTCAACTCGTAGAGACCTTTTCTAAAAGCTTTCCTGGGCAAACAGAAGTTACTCACTCCAATCTGTCACCCGCCAAGAAGCGCGATACTTGGTTAAGTATCGCCAACCGAGAGAAACCAGTTATTATTATCGGCCCCCGATCAGCCCTATTTATGCCCATCAACAATCTGGGGCTGATTGTTGTCGACGAATTCCACGACAGTGCCTACAAACAAGAATCAGCGCCTCACTACCAGACAACTCGAGTGGCAGCTCAGCTCAGTAAATTGTGCAATGCCAGATTAATTTTAGGTAGTGCAACTCCAAACGTTGCTGATTATTACACCTTCGAACAGAAAAGCTTACCGATTATAAGAATGACCAGTCTAGCCATATCAAATACCAACGACGAGAAAGACATTAATATTATCCCTATAATGGGGCGCGAAAACTTTACCAGGTCAGCGTGGCTATCAAATGCCTTGCTAGATAAAATCCAAACTGCTCTGAATGATGGAAATCAATCTTTAGTTTTTCTTAACCGTCGAGGCTCAGCCCGAGTTGTTATGTGCCAAGTTTGTGGCTGGCAAGCATTATGCCCTAAGTGCGACATACCCCTGACGTACCATGGCGACATTCATAAACTTCGCTGTCACACTTGCGGATATAAATCTGCTGCACCCAGTAGCTGCCCAGAGTGCAAGGCAGCTGATATTATCTTTAAGAGTACCGGGACAAAGGCAATTTGTGAAGAACTAACCCGGATTTTCCCTAGAGCCAAAGTTGTCAGGTTCGACAGTGATAATCTAAAAAACGAACGTTTGGACCAAAATTATCAAGATATTGTCGATGGTAATGTTGATATTTTGGTTGGTACACAAATGCTAACCAAGGGTTTAGACCTGCCGAAGCTTGCGGTTGTCGGGGTTGTCACAGCTGACACTGCATTGTTCTTCCCAGACTACACTGCAGAGGAAATTACCTACCAACAACTCAACCAAGTAGTTGGTAGAGTAGGGCGTGGACATGCAGCAGGATCTGTCATAATACAAACATATTATCCGGAAAATCCGGCCCTTGAAGCTATTGTAGACAAAAATTATTCATTGTTCTATCAACAACAGATTTCTGAAAGAGAAAGGTTTCTATTTCCACCCTTTTCGTACGTTTTAAAGCTAGTTTGTGGTAGAAAAAGCTATGCCGCAGCAGAAAAAGCTTGCCGGAATTTGCATACATTTATTAGTACTCTACCCCTATCGGCAGAATTAATCGGCCCGTCGCCGAGCTTTAAGCAAAAACAGAACAATATTCACTATTGGCAACTGGTAGTTAAGTCCAAAGAAAGAGAAGCTCTGACTAGTATTATCAAGCAACTGCCGGCCCAGGTATCCTACGATATTGACCCAACAAATCTGTTGTAAACTTAACCATAGCAAATCTGGTATAATTTATCTAAATATGTCGATGAAAAAAGAAGATATTATAAAACTACCCCACGCTAGCCTACGGCAAAGATCCAAAAAAGTTGGACTAATTTCTGCTGAAATAAAAAAACTAATTAGCGATATGGAATCTGCAACGCTCGATTGGGAAGCCAGCCGTGAGCACGAAGTAGGTGTTGCGCTGGCTGCAGTCCAAGTTGATAAATTATTACGTATAATTGTAATCCGTAGCGACATCGATAAGAAAGAAGATACTTCATTTAGAGTATTCATTAACCCCGAGATAACCAAGTTTGATGGTGAATTAGTCGAAGATTACGAAGGCTGTCTGAGTATTAAGGACATTTATGGGAAAGTCCCTCGTTACTCCAAAGTTAAGGTTAAGGCTATTGATGAAACTGGTAAGCAGATCCGCGTAACCATAGATGGATTCATGGCTCGCATATTCCAACACGAAGTTGACCATACAAACGGTAAGGTTTTTATAGATCATATCAAAGGCGTGCCAGATGCATTCTTTATGCTGGATAAGGAAGGTAAATTAGCCGAAATGGACTACGATAATGACATTAAAAACAACGACGAGTTGTGGGATTAGTCATGCAAGACTCAGTTATATTTTTAGGTAGCGGACCGGTAGCTGCCAAATCCTTGGAATTACTTACTAAAAACTTCGTGGTTGAAGCAGTAATTACCAAACCAAAACCCACTCATCACAAAGGAAACTTCCCTGTTATTGATGTAGCAACCAATCTAGGTTTACCCATTCACTACGTTTCGAACAAGCAAGAATTAGATGCGTTGATTAGTAAACAAGATACTCGAAGCCGAGTAGGTATAATTATCGACTTTGGGATTATTGTTAGCCAAAAGGTTATAAATAAGTTCCCACTTGGAATTGTTAACTCCCATTTCTCACTATTACCCGAGTGGCGTGGTGCTGACCCGATTAGTTTTTCTGTTTTAAGCGGTCAAGCAAAAACAGGCGTTAGTCTCATGATAATTGACGCTGGCATGGACACTGGAAAATTAATCACCCAAAAAAGCCTAGACATTAGGCCGTCTGACACCACATCATCACTTACAGAGCGCCTAATTGAGCTTAGTGACAAACTACTCCAAGAATGTCTGCCGGGCTACCTGGTGGGTGATATAAAGCCCAAAAACCAACCCCACCCTGACCGTGCAACCTACTCGCGCAAGCTCACCAAAGAAGATGGAATTATTGATTGGAATAAACCAGCCAATCAAATAGAACGTGAAATTCGAGCATTTATTGAATGGCCAAAAAGCCGAACAACACTAGCTGGTAAAGATATAGTTATGACTTCATCTCACGCACACATGTCAGAAATCGACAATAATCTTGGTATTGGTGACGCATATTCATCAAACAAATGCTTGATGATCAAATGCGGTGAGGGCTACCTTTGTGTAGAAAAGCTAAAACCAGCTGGCAAAAATGAAATGACCGCCGAGGCTTTCCTCGCCGGACACAAACTAACCTAAATAGTACGTCTGTTTTGAGATTGTCGAGTCACTTCAGGGTTACGTCTTGGCGTAGCTCTTTTAGGTAATACACCGGCTGATTCTGAAGGTTGTTCTGGTGTTATTTTATCTTCAATTGCTCCTGCTGACTCTTGTTGAATATTTTCTTGCGTAGTCCACCCAAACTGTACAAAACGAAGCATTCTTTCTCTGGTTGTATCGCCTTGTACTACGGTATTAGGTATTTCTGCTTCGTAAACTCTTAACATACCTTGCCCTGAAATTGGGATGATAACACTTCGGGTAAGCCCCCTAACTGTGTCTGGTGTGCCTTCATCTAGGCCTAGGGCTTTCTTATCATTGTCCGTTAAGCTTACCTCTACATCTTTTTGCTCTGAGCTATTTAATCGGGCCTCTACATCGTCACCAACTATTCGCGAAATAGTATGCAGTATTTCGTCTCTTAGATTTTCGTCTCTATCTCCATAGGCTTCTTGCTGATAGAAAAGTGGATACTGAACATCGTGCTGTGGTGATGCTGATGAAATAATAGTATCGACACCCTTAAGAATAGCCATTTGTGCCTTCCAGTCGTTAGCATCGAACTCAACGGTTGCGCCTCTGTCGCTACGGGTTTCATCATAGTTAAGTCTATCCTCGGGTATTACCCCACCAAATAATTTTGTCTGTAAATTTTTAATCACGCCATTAACGGCTGCACGGAATATTTGTGCATCTTCTTCAGATACTTCATATGGAGATCTTTCTATTGTCTCATCGCCACTTCCTGTCTTTTCGCTGCTGTCATTTTTGGAGTCAGGTATATCAACAGATGCAGCTGCGGGAGCTGGTGCTGGTGGTTTTGGTGAATCAGGTTTTGTAGGTTGTCTTGGCTTTGGTTCTTCTGGGATTTTGGGCTCTGTTGGAGAATCTCCGCCATCTTTAGGTATATCTCCACCGTCTTTAGGTCCTGTTGGTTCCTCTTCACCACTCCAGAAAGCATATGAGTCGTTTTTGCGTTCATCTATTTCATCATCAATTTTGCTACGAACACCAGTAGTTATTTTCTTTAAGCTTCTATCGTATGCACCATCTGTTGTTACACGATCAGCATGAGATTGCTTTTCTTGGCTAGCAAGAGCAAATAGTTTCTTGCCTGCGCCATCTAGGTGTTGGGTGTGAGAATTGTCAGCTAATCTGTCGTGACCTTCAGCATAATCATCAGCAGCCATATAAGCATCTAGCATGCGATCATCACCAACCTCATCGCCAGCTTTGTTCATAGCTTCGCCGAGTTTGTTTAGGTTGTCTGCGTAGGTGGGGGTTTCTGGGGCTTGTGGAGTTTCCATTACTTAATTGTCCTGAAGTGAATTAATAAATGTTTTAATAGTACTATTCTAGCATATTATTGATTTTTTAGCAATACTTTTTACTGTTGAGGTTCTGTTGGGGGTTGCTGAGGAGCAACTTGAGCCTGGGCAGCTGCTTGTTTAGAAGCTTCGACTATTTGTGCAGACGTAGTTTTAATCTCACTTTTTAGGTTTTCTAACTCTGCCGCAACTACGTCTTTATAGTTAGGGAAATTAGTCTCCAACCACTTGAGCGCGCCGGCTTCGTCGTTCTTATCTATAAATCCTTCAAACTCATCCAATTGTTCATTGGTCATCTGTTCAGCCAACTTCATACCTACTCGCATTTCTAGTGTTTCATAGATATGCCGAAGCATAGTGTTCTTTTCTTGAGCTGGAAGTTCACCCAAGCCTAGTTCTTTAAGTAAATTGTCATCTAATTTAAACATTGTGGTTCCTTGTTTGTTTTATTATAGCTTGTTGTATTATGGCAGTCTAATATTTTTTGTGCTTACGTCTTTATTGACCAAATTTGACGGTCCAAAGTCTTTGCATTTCGTTCCAATATGCTTCGGTACCTGCTGAGACATCTACGCCAGATGGTGTATTTAGGATTGGGTTCTCCGCCTTGAAGTTATCTGACCACTCTACGTATCGCTTAAAAGCATCTAGTTGTTCAGGTGTAAAGTCTTCGAAAGGGTCTGCTTCTGGGGCTTCTGGTGTGTTACCACCATTACCAGTATCTGGGTCCGTGTTTCCACCACCCGGGTGTTCTGGAGTGTTACCACCACCGCTACCAGTATCTTCAGGTGTATTTCCACCACCGCTACTACTATGGAAACCAAGTTCTGAATCAATTAATTCTAGCCCCACGGATGCAGCTGTACCTATAATAGCTGCGGTTCCAGCTGATTTTGCTGCACGTTTGCGGCTTTGTTTAACAACCTCGTTGGTGTCTTCGTAATACATATCCCCCATTGCTTCCTTGTCCACGGATGTACCTTGATTACCAGCATTTAGTTCAGCATTAACGGAGTGTGAGACAGAGGCAATCTTAGCTATTCTGGCGTCAGCTTTTTGCCCAGCTAATGTTGCAGCGTTTGCTTCTTTGCTCATCTTGGCACCCATAATCCCACGTGAGATACGACTGGCCAAGAACGCACCACCGGCTGCAGCACCTGCACCTGCAGCAACAGGAGCTAATAATACACCCATACCTATACCAACGGGAGCCATAACCCCAGCTTTCATGGCTGTATTCTTGATACCCTGAGCACTAAATAACTTAGCCTGGCTGTGACGCGCCCAAAAGCTATAGAATTTATTTAGCCTTTTGTCTCCCGATTGTCTAATTTCATTATTGTATTGATCAGCTGTTAATTGGAAAGCTTCTATAGTAACCGACCAGTTAATCAATTTATCGATTTCGTCTCTATTGTAGCCTGCTGCTTCAAGCATGTCCATACCTATCAAACCAGCTTCGTTCTCTGCTTGATTATGATCGTTGATTGCCTGGTTTAAGGCTTTATTCCCAAACTTTCCACCACGTCTGTGGGCTGTTCGAGCTTCACGCCCAGCCCTAACTCTGGCCAAATTGGCTCGCGCTCTTTTAAGTTTTTCATTAGCATCAGCACCTTCAGGAGTTGATTTAAGTTCAGGGTTTTCACGCTGATCATCTTTAGGTATATCTCCACCGTCTTTAGGTCCTGTTGGTTCCTCTTCACCACTCCAGAAAGCATATGAGTCGTTTTTGCGTTCATCTATTTCATCATCAATTTTGCTACGAACACCAGTAGTTATTTTCTTTAAGCGTCTATCATATGCACCGTCTTCTACTACACGATCAGCATGAGATTGCTTTTCCTGGCTTGCAAGTGCAAATAGTTTTTTAGCAGCACCATCTAGGTGTTGAGTGTGAGCATTATCATCTAATCTATCATGCCCTTCAGCATAATCATCGGCAGCCATATAAGCATCAAGCATACGATCATCACCAACCTCTTTGCCAGCTTTATTCATAGCTTCGCCGAGTTTGTTTAGGTTGTCTGCGTAGGTGGGGGTTTCTGGGGTAGGGTCAGTAGGAGTTACTACATCAACAACGTCATCACCTGGGATTGGCTCATATTTACCATCAGCACCGGGCTGATAACCATAAGATTCTAGCACATCATGTTCTGCTACGTGATGCTTCTTGCCGGCTTCATCTACACCATATAGATGTACGGCGCCATTAGTATAGATCTTCTGTTCAATCTCTGGGAAGTTAGGTTCTTGTTCACTCATTGTAGTATGTTTAGTCCTTTCAGTAGACAAATTGTACTTTAATATGTTGTTACAGCACTATATTAGCATAAGCTTGTGTTTTTTGCAAGTAGTTTTTATGCAATATTCTAAGCCTGTTAGATGATAGACAATATACAAATTACGACATTACGACTAATATAATAGCTGCGAATATTACTGCTGACGCTATCCCGTATTTAATCGCCTGCGAGTTACTAATACCCGACCTGTTAGAAGCGTTAGCACCCATAGCCTGCAAATTACTCTGCGCGTGGCTTTCATCGACTAGTTGCTTTGCCTGTTTCTCCATGGCTTGCTTCTCTAAAATATCCCCCAGCGACTGCATAGGCGTATTATTTGGTGGTATGCTTATATCACCCCTGTTTTGTGGTAATTCATACTCTTGCACCAGCGAACGACCGCTTTCTGACGCCGCAATAACATTACTAAGTATTGCTTCTGTTATGGCTGCTTTATCAACAGGGGTTGATTCAATTTCTGGCAATTGATCTGGTTTGTAGTCTCCAGATTCGCGTGGCGGTGGTCCACCGAATTCCGATTCCTTCATACTGCTACTATACAATCACTAAAGTTTTCTGGCAATCACTTCTCTTGTAAAGCATTCTATCCGATCACCTTCTTGAAGATCAATCTTAGCTTCAGTGGCTATATTCATACCACACATTTCACCTTCTATAACTTCTTTAGTGTCAGTTGGACCATGTTTCAGGTTAGTGATCTGAACTTCGCCCAACACTTCTTTGTCACGAACAATTTTTGCCTGGCTTGGGGTAACCAGCTTGCCTTTGGTTACTTCGCCGCCACAAATAATCTCTGTCTTGGTTGTTTTAAATATAGCCTTTACTAATAATCTACCCATTTCGGTTTCAACAACTTCTGGCGGGAGTAATTCAGTTAATTCTTGTTTAGCATCATCAACAAGCTCATAAATAATTCCGTATGTTCTGACCCTGACCTTATCTCTGTTAGAAGTCTGTTTTACACTAGTTGGAATAGTTACATTGAAGCCGTAGATTATAGCATTGCTAGAGTGTGCCATATGAACATCATTCTCATTGACCGAGCCAATTCCTGAACCAACGACACGTACCGCTACTTCTTCGGTGTCCATGGCATGCAAACTATCAATAACTGACTTAATTGATCCTTGGACATCGGCTTTGATGATAACGTTCAGACTATTGAGTTTTTTACTGCGATCAATAATTCTGATTAACTCCGAGCTGTTTACTCCACGGCCACCTTCACTTTTGCGAGATTTATTAGTTTGTTCGGCCAAATTTCTGGCTTCTTTTTCGTTATTTACTTCAGTAAATTCGTCACCAAAACGGGGAACTTCCTTGAACCCACTAATAACTACTGGTGTGGATGGACCTGCTGATTTGATTGGGATACCTTCTGGTGTTTCTAGGTTCCGAACGCGCGCATAGGTACTGCCAGCTACGATAAATTTACCAGGTGTAAGTTCACCCGCTTCTACAAGAGCCACCGCCACCGGACCTCGACCTTGTTCCATGTGCGCTTCTATGACTAACCCGTTTGTTGGTACATCATAATCTGCTTTTAATTCGTCAACATCTGTTACTAGTAATATCATATCCAAAAGTTTGTCGATGTTTTTGTTGTTTTTGGCAGAAACTTCAACAACTATGGTTTCACCGCCCCATTCTTCTATCATTAGATCATTATCGGCAAGTTGTTGCTTGATTTTATTAACATCTGCACCTTCTTTATCAATCTTGTTTACGGCTACTAGCATGTTTACATTAGCTTTACGGGCAAATCTTATAGCTTCTAGTGTCTGGGGCTTGATTCCATCATCGGCTGCCACAACAATAATTACTAGGTCTGTTAGCTGTGCACCGTGTTCACGTAAGGCCGCAAATGCTTCATGCCCCGGCGTGTCTAGGAAAGTCATTTTGCGGTCGTTATGAGTAATCTGATAGGCAGAAATGTGCTGAGTTATACCGCCTGTTTCACCCTTGGCAACGTCTGCGGCTCGAATAGCATCTAGCAAACTGGTCTTGCCGTGATCGACATGACCCATTACGGCTATTACTGGTGGCCGGTCTTGGGCGTTATCACCAGTCGCTCGTTTCTCACGCTTTGGGGCTTCCGAAGCAACCTTCTTGGTAAGTTCAATGTCCAAGTCTTCCATGTCGCCAACAATAATCTGAGCCGTGTCAAAATCGATACGCTCATTAATGGTTGCCATAACCCCGTTCTTCATGAGTTCGGCAATCAGTTTTGTAGCAGGAATCATCAACTTCTCAGCCAGTGCTCCGACAGTTATCATATCTTCTATTTCGATTTGGTTAGACATTGTCGAATCCTTTCTGGCTGTTTCAAGGCCGATGATTATTACATCTTTGGCTTAGCCTTCTTTGGTTGATTTTTTAGCTGGCTTCTTGTCTGTAGTCTTGGCAGCTGTCTTAGATTTAGAAGAATCTTTTAGACTCAAAGCGATCTTGCGGCCTTCTAGGTCGACATCAATAACTTTGAACTTCTTATCTTCGTTAAGTTGGAATAGCTTTTCTGGGTCTACACTGTCGTCGTCACTCATTTCAGAAACATGTACCAAGGCCTCGACTGCAGAACTAAGTTGTACGAACGCACCAAACGGTGTAATTCGTGTAATCTTACCTTCTACTATGTCGCCTTTTTTGAATGATTGTACTTCGGTCAACCATGGGTCTTCGCTCATCTGCTTGAGACTTAGGCTAAGGCGATCTTTATCGATAGCAATGATCTTGGCTTTTACTGTTTCACCAGTCTTGATGTATTTGCGTGGATCTTCGACACGTTCCCAAGAAATCTCAGAAATATGGATTAGTCCTTCGATACCATCTACGTTCACAAACGCACCGAAGTCGATAACGCCAGTTACGATTCCTTCTACTTCAGAACCAACCTCTAATTTGGCAAAGCGGTCTTGCATGTCATCTTTGATAGCTTCTTTTTCAGAAAATATAAGTTTGTTGTCCTTACGGCTAATATCTAGGATTCTTACTCTTAGGTCTTTGTTGGTTAGCTGATTTAGCTTCTGCAAAATCTCGTCTTTATCTGCACCAGATACTCGTGGGTAATTACCGGCGGATAGTTGTGAAACTGGTAGGAATCCGCGAATTCCTTCTAGTTCTACCAATAAACCACCCCTGTTGGCATCATAAGCTGTGATAGTTATTATTTCTTGGTCATCAAATGTCTTTTGTAGTTCGTCCCAACCACGATCCTTGACAGCTCTTCGCATGCTAAGCAACGCGTAGCCTTCATCCATTTCTGGGTCAACAACACTAGTTACAACCTCTTTACCTACTTCTAGTTGTTGCCCACCGACTTCTCGTCGTATAACAACACCTAGACCGTTGGGTCCAAGATCAATCCAGACTTCGTGTTTCTTTATATTATTAACAATACCCTCAACAACATCACCAGTCTTTAGCTGTTTGATGTCGTTCTGTTCGAGCAGATCGTCCATTGTTATGTTAGTTGCTTTTGACATGTTATATCATGCCTCCTTCGTATAGTATTTCCTCGAATATCAGATCAGGATCTAACTAATTAACACCCGTGATGATTAATTGATATTTTTCGGTTAATTGCATTATATCTGTTCGGCCCCTGAATGTAAAGTGTAAGTGCTGAGTCGCTGTTTTATGTTAAAATTAAACTAAATGTAAGGAGGGGTTTGTGGCAAAACATTACGCAGCGATAGATATTGGTGGGACTAAGACGCTAGTGGCTATTTTTGACAATAAAGGCAAAATAACAGAGCAGACCAAGTTCCCTACTCCAAAACAATATCCTGAATTTAGTAAAGTATTGTCAGAAACTGTTGCTAAATTGTCAACGAAAGACGTTCAAGCCTTCTGTGTTGCGGCCCCGGGTCGCATAGACAGAAAAAATGGGGTAGGTGTTACGTTCGGCAATCTGACTTGGGAAAACGTTCCCCTACTAAGTGACCTGGAGACTGTTTTCAATGCACCTGGTTTAATTGAAAATGATGCTAAGACTGCAGGTTATTACGAAGCAAACCTTCTAATTAAAAAGTATACTAAATCCCTCTATATTACTGTTAGTACTGGCATTGGTTGCGGATATATTATTGACGGCATCATCGATCCAAAATTTGAAGACATGGAAGTTGGCCATATGCTATTGGAACACAACGGTAATCTTGAACGCTGGGAAGACTTTGCATCAGGCAGGGCAATAGTAGCAAAATTCGGTAAGAAAGCTAGTGAGATAACGGATAAGCAAGATTGGTATGTGATATCACGCAACATCGCGATTGGTTTAATCGATGTAATTGCTACATTAACTCCTGAAGTAATTATTATTGGTGGTGGTGTGGGCACACATCTAGATAAATTTAAAGACCAACTCGACGAGAGACTTAAAATATATGAGAACCCAATGGTAATAATTCCTCCGATTGTTCAAGCAAAACGCCCAGAAGAAGCCGTAGTTTACGGTTGTTACGAACTGGCCAAGAAAAACTATGGATCAACTCGTAAATAAACTATCCGAATTGGTGCCTGAAGTAAGTTTTAATATTGGTAGTGAGTTTTACTGGTCACCCAAGAAGCAACAAGTTAACTACATAAATACAGATACCGAACATAATAGTTGGTCACTATTACACGAGGCTTCCCATGCCATTCTCGACCACACTACATATAACTCAGATTTTGAACTATTACACCTAGAAGTTGCAGCATGGGACGAAGCCAAAAAACTCGGCAAGAAACTGAATATAACAATAGATGAGGACCATATTCAGGATTGCTTAGATACGTACAGAGACTGGCTACATCAGCGAAGTACTTGCCCAACCTGTAGTAGCGTTTGTTTTCAGAGTACAGCAAACGAATACCGCTGTCATAACTGTTACACCGTTTGGAAGGTATCTAATTCTCGTTTCTGTCGTCCATACAGGCTAAGAAACACTAACTCTATCAGCAAACCCTCCGAAGATAACCCCCAAACGACCTTCGCCTAAAAAGAAATATTCCGCAAGAAAAGCAAAAGCCCGGCTTTGCCGGGCATTACGCTTTTCGATATGTAGTTACTTAGGCTACTTTTTTGGTTCGGCGACTAATTCGTCCACCTTTTGCACCTGCAACACGAGCTAGTTCACGGTTAGCATAAAAGCCACCAGTCTTGCCCTTTTTGCCGCCCATAGCACCGATTTTTGCGTAAAAATCGCTACCATACTTAGTTTTGTTTGTTGAAGCAGCAGCTTTGCCGCCATCTTTAGTTCCAGCCATTGTATTAGCCTCCACTTGATTAATAAGTCTCCCACATTGCCTCTAAAGAAAGAAAAAGAGCCGCCCAAAAATGGGTGACCCTCTGTTCCTTCTTCGGAATTACGCTTATGATAGCACTACATTGCGCTCATGTCAATAATTATATGTCCGTAAATTACTCATGTTTTGCAACACCTTGTGATATCATACGTAAAATATATGAAAACTAAACATAAGTATCACGAATCTAAATATATAACTTTGGCTAAATATTCCCTGTTTGCGATGTTAATTACCCTAATTGTAATGCACATACTATTTCAATATTTAAAGATCAACAACCCGGATTCGGCGTTTATTTATGACCTTTCGAACAGATTTAACGTTGATGATGAAGTCAGTCTGCCGAGCTGGTACCAGGCTAGCCTGCTACTAGCAACAAGTTTTTTGGCCTTTTGGCATTCGTTCAATATAAAAAAACACGTTTCTAAATGGCGTTTCTTTGCTGGGATACTACTGCTTATGTCGATCGACGAAGGCTCTGGATTTCATGAACTAATCATTACCCCTATAAGAGATAGCCTAAACATTAATTCTGGTTCATTTTTCTATAATTCCTGGATTATTGTTGGAGTATTCGTTGTTGCAATATTAGGCATTTATCTTCTTAAATTCATGAAGATACTCAGACCTAAATCTAGACTACTCATAGCTCTAGGATTCGTGTCATTCGTTATGGGCATCTTAGTATTGGAGGGCATCGGCGGGATATTCGTAGAGAATGACCAGCTATATACAACCTGGATCGTACTGATAGAAGAAGCGTTTGAAATTTTTGGGCTATCTCTAGTTACTCTTGCAGTACTCAACGAAATTGACCAAAATTAACGTTCGTGTCTAAGTAATTATTGTATAATCGACAGGTAATGAGTGCTGAGCAAGAACCCCGAATAGAATCAATAACACTTAGAAAACTCGACCGTACCCGACGAGTTGGACGAAATATACTTGCAATTGCTAGTGGTATGGGCATTTTTGCCAGCTCAACGTATGTTGGGTATAAGATCGGTACCGATGTTACAGGGCCAGAGAATGATTCTTCAAACCACTTTATGTATTACGCTGGTGTAGCACTTCCAACGGTGGTAATTGGTGGCATTGGTGCACTTGGTGGGTTTTACACAACCGTGGGAATGGCTGCAGATACTAGTCCAAGTGTAAAGTTTGGCTTGGATAGTAGCCCTAAACCAAAAGAACAATCTGCGACATCTCCTGAACCACCAACTGTTGATTCGGCTAGCGAAGAAGTAGCAAGTGAACAAGCGTCTGCAACTTCAATTTCGGAAAAACAAACGCCACGTACAACACAAGAAACGACCGAACTGAAGTCAGGGCTTGAACAAATAGTAGATGACGGGGCTCTCTCAAAGCAGAACTAGATGCCGCATCTGGTTACGATCCAGATCTAGCCGTTTAATCTAGAGTTGTCGACAGAGGTAGTTGAATGTAAATTTTGGGTTGGCTGATTAGTCGGCCTGATGACTTGAGGCTGATGCGAGAATACCATTTGAGATTCAGGTATCACCACCGGCTGACCGGTGGTACTGGTTGTAATAGTCGCAACGGGCATTAAGCTATGTAGCCGTTTGTGACTCCTAATCTTTAATACCAAAAATGCTGTGATTCCAAACAAAGTTAATCCGATTGTAGCTATACCGAGCCAATGAAGTAGGGGTAAACTGAACGGCACTTCAACAGCAAGTTCATTTTGCCCGGCATCTGCCTGAACATTTATTAACTGTTCTGTGTTGTGACCACCATAGCTTATACCTAAAACATGTTCGCCAACCCTAATATCTTCGAATGTAACCATGCCGTCTACGGTTGTTGCAGAAAGTTGACCATCAATTGTCACAACTGCGCCATTAACTAATTTTCCAAACTTGTCCTTTACTGTAATTGATACTGCCTGCACGTCATAGTTTTCTGAGGTAACTTCTTTAGGCTCTTCTGGCTTAGTCGAATTTGTGGGCGTAGTTTCTACCGGCTTATCTGTTGTGGGCGTAGTAGCTGGCTCTTTCGTATTGGGTTTAGTCGTTGTTGGGGTGGAAGAAGTACCTCCACTTGATGGTGTGGGAGTTGGGGTAGGTTCTGGGGCCGGTGGTGGAGCAACTATTGGTATTGTCGCTAAAGTTGCAGTTAGTGTGCAGTTAATTATCCCTATACCGCTTATATTTGCCGATGCCTGTACAAGTTTTACGGTTATTGAGCTGCCTGCTGCGCCTGACGCAGTTAATGCGTAGTTCGGATAATAAGCCGTGTAAGTAGGTGCACCTGTTGTAGGGCTCGGATCTGTTGAAGAATTAATCATTGAGTAGGTAGCGGGTGTTGAGTTTGTTGCAGAGAGGCTAAGTGTTGAAGATAATACAGTCACACCGTAACTAGTAGAAGGTCTCGAACTAATTCCCGTAATACTAAAGGACTGCCCTGGGTTCACGCTCGCTGGAGCAGTCGCATTAAACGCCGTAACGACACCACTACAAGATTCATCAACTGCGACAGCTGGGGCTACTGTTACAACACCAAATAAAAAACTGAATGACAGAATTAATAATCCTAGGAATGTTTTTTTATTTTGGTGCATATTTTTATTTATTAATGCTGTTTTTATTATAACACTCTGCACTTCTAAGTACATAGTCTTATTAATTACCGATGCTCCGTCTAATCTTCTAGTGAGGCGATGACATCAGGCAGTTCTTTGGGCAGTATATCTGCTTTTACAATGTATCCGTCGGCGCCGTTAGAAATAGCGTTTTCGGTTGCACTACGTTGAGCAAGATTGGTTAGTATCACAATCTTAGCATCCATACAGCCTCTTTCTGGGTTAGTCCGCAGTTCCTTGAGTATCTCTAATCCTGAAACACCAGGCAGCATTATATCCAGTAGCACACAATCTGGTAGGTAGGTTTTTAGTAGTTCATACATAGCTTGAGCGTCACCAGCGACTTCTACTGTATATTGCTTGTCTACTAGGGCAATCCTATACAGGTCTCTGATGTTTACGTTATCTTCAACTAGAAGTATTTTTCTTAAACCAGCCATGTACTCCTCCTGTCATTTTACGTTTCATTACTAATTTATCATGTATTTCAGGATTATAGATTGGTAATGTGAAATAGAACGTGGAGCCATCACCGGTAAAAGGCTCTAGTCCTATTTGCCCATGCTGAAGTTCTATTATTGTTCTAGATATAAACAAACCTAGCCCCGTACCTCGAGTGCCCGATATTAGGCTTCGCTCTGCCCTATAAAATTTTGAGAATAATTTATCCTGTAGCTCATTGGGCACACCAGGACCGTTATCCTTAACTTCAACGCGAACCTCTTTATTATTTACATTTAGTGACACCGTGACTTCCCCGTCGTAATCTGTAAATTTCAAAGCATTGCCAATTAAGTTATTGAGTACTTCTGTTATAGATGACGGATCCGCGGGCACATTTACCGCACTATCTGTGTCTAATGTGTACGTCAGTTTTTGATTCTTCTGTACTGCCACGGACTGATGATAGTGAACATTCTCTTTTATGTGTTTTGCCAGATCGATTTTTTCAATAAATATCTCCATTTCACCTCGTTCGATTCTGGCGATATTAAGAAGTTTATTAATAAGATCTCTTAGTTCGTTGGTACTTCTAACCATTTTTTGTAAATTTTCTATATTGTAGATACTGAGCTGATTAACTGCGTCAGTGTTAATTAGATCCAAGTAGCCTTGAATTACAGTTAGCGGCGTTCTAAGTTCATGAGCCGCGATTGCAACAAAGTCTAGCTTCATAAAGTCCAGCTCTCTGCTTTTGGTCAAATCATGTACAGTTACTATCGCTACAACATCACTGTTTTCACGGCCACTTATAGATACAACAATGTCTAAAAAGCTCAACTGGATGCCCGTTTGCAAAGATAGGTCGTTATATTCAAAGACACCAGGGTTTTTAATATCAAGACTAAAGGGTGCGTCAAATTGTTGCCAGGCGTAAACATCTGGTAGTGATTTACCCACTAACTCGGACTCGTTTTTGCCAGCTAGTGCTGCCGCCGGGGGGTTAATCGATAAAATCCTGCCCGACTTATCCAGCGCAATAATTCCATCTGTTACACTGCCAATAATATTAGTCAGCTTGGTCTTTTCGGTTTCTAGGGTAATATTGTTATTCTTCATGTCTGTAACCAACTTTTGTATATTAGCTCCCATACTGTTGAACGTTTCTGCTAAGCTTTGAAGCTCGTCATTGGTATTAATATCTATCGTATGTCCGAACTGACCACTACCAATTTTCTTTGCACCCTGAGCTAGCTTTTTGATCGGTCCTGTTAGCTGTTTTCTGAAATAGATACTGAGAGCAATAGAAAGTACAATAGCAGTTAAACCTACCGTTGTTGCTAGTTTTATGTAGGAGTTAACACTGGCATAGATGCTACTAACAGGCTCTTCTACAATCACAGCCCACCCACTATCTTTTATTATTTGTGGTGTGCTTATAACCTGTAACCCTGTCTCCGATTCTGTTTTGCGAGTTTCTAGGTCATTACTGATTAGCTGCTTAACCGCATCGACATTAGTGAGTTTTTTTGTACCTTCTAAGAACTTACTATCTGGGTGTGCAACCAAATTACCCAATCCATCGACTACATAAGCATAGCCACCTTCTCCTACACGAGTTGATAAGACAGTTTGCCACAGATTTTTAATATCATAGTTGGCGACAATCGCACCCTGGATATCATCTGGACTACTGTAACTTCCAAAATCTGCTCCCTCTAAGTTATCTAGATTTTCGTTGAAACTTGATTTAAGAACTGGCACGGCTATCGTAATGACTGGTTCGTTATTTTCGTTATAGCTGACAGAACTAACATACGGACGACCATCAAGAAAGTTTACTGCTCTGAAGGCATCAGAATCAGATGAGTTTTTTAACTCTTCAACCCGACCATCTTGATCAAATACTGCCTGCTCGTATCCAGAATTATCGATGACAGCCAGTCTTTGTAGGTCTGAATCTTGGCTAAATAAAACTGCCATATTTAGATCTAGCTCACCGGAATCAATGTTGCCAGTTGAATATAACTGTGCCAAGTTGTTTAACTTTTTCGAGTTATTATCAAGGTAACTACTCACATTTTCGGACAAATAAGTAGCTATTGCTTGCTGCTTTGTGCTCGCAGCATTTAACAGCTGTGAATTGGCATATGATACCAGCAGGAAGTTGGTAACAATTAGCGGTATGAGCGAAACAAGTAAGAAGTAGATTAATATTTTTGTAGATAATTTTAGTCGAACCCTAGTACCCATAGCGACTCATAAGATTAATCGTGAATGAATGATTTGGCTGAAGTATGATTAGAAACTTTATTTGACCCATTACAGATTACAATTCGATTAGTATTTTTAAATAATGTTGACACCCTTGTTCTCTCTTATTATGCTAATGCTTATGGCCCCAGAAAACAACTCAGAATTAGATAATGATAATCAGCCCACAATCATCACTCCCAGTTCTAGCCCTTTGGAGCCTATTATTAATCATGAGGAGACTCCGCAGGCCGCTCAAACAGAAACTGAACCAGCAGGTTCAACTCCGAGATTAGAAATGCCTACAACGGATAGTGAGCCAACAGAAATTGCGCCTAGTACGGACGCAGAGGGACCCAAAACCGAAGTCACTGTTCAGCCCACCAAGCCCTCAGCTCTAACTTCTACTTTAACTGGTATTGTCCAGTCCAAAATCACACCACCAGTCTCTACGATGCCATCGACGCCAGCAGGATCAGATCATCAACCAGTTACCCAAACTCTAGCGCCTAAGAAGAAGCTTCCGGTCAAAAAAATAATGATAGTTTTTGGCCTGCTTGTTTTGTTTGTAGGTGGGATTACTGGTGCTTATTTATACGGTAAAAGTAATGAACGTGTGGTAATCCAGGCACCTGATCCTCAACCCATAGATCTACCTCCTCAGGCCGTAGTTGTAAATGAATGCTTGATAGGGCGTGGTAAGCAATATGTACTACCGAAAGATATACCTAGAGGCCCAATCTATGACGTGGTCAACAGCCAGGTAATTGCCATCGAATATAGTTTGAACATTACTGAAATCCAAACAAACCCCGATGCATTTTCTGAAGTTATACTAAAACTAACCCGTGATTATCCCGTCGATCACTTCTCTTTGGCCCCAGTTGTGCCAAAGGCCGGAGAACCGATAACATCGTTCCACCTTATCATGTTCGTAGTTACTAAAGACGAAGCAGCCAAAATAACCTGCGAGTAAGCGTATCTGTTGGTTGTCGTTGAAAGCTACCGAATCTGATAAAATACCTACGTGAGTTATGAACCAACAGAAGCTAACCTGGGTAAAGAATGTGAATTTTGGGGCGATAGTGAGCATAGTGGAAGGTGTCAGTTTAGTCTTCCCGAGTTATGTGGCAGAATCAGTTGCAATGGTATTGTAGATGAAGTCTGTCTATACATTAAAGATGGTCGTGTACCCAGAATCCAAGACCTGACTAGAAGCCAGAAAGCAGAAATGGCAATACGTCACCCAAGTTTAAATGGGAACTTCTCTATACAAATAGGACTAAAACGAACCGAATAACCACATACAAAAATCTTTTGTTATAATGAACAATAGTAAAATGATGAAACCTAAAAAACTAATCATATCCTTTGCGATAACCTTTGTTATAAGTGTGATCTCTACTCTGGTACTCATTACGCCAATTTATAATTGTGTAGGAGGCAATACCGCGGATTCTTGTTCGGCTAGCGGCTTAAATACAATACAAACAAAAACAAATGTGGCAGCTACAATTGCGGTAATCTCCTTCTATGGACTTTTGGCATCAACAATTTGGTATTATGTCGCGAAGCACAAGCAAAAAAAGTCCTAACAACCATAAACAATATTTGGTGAGGTTATGTGAAGAATATGATTGCTCTGGTTGCTGTTCGCAATGTATCAGCGCTGGTTGGGGTCCAAACATCAGCTTCCTCTGTTGATGCTTTAAGTAATCCCACGTCGTAAGTAATTATCGCGGGTATATTGCTCGCGAGCATTGCATAATAAACTGGGCTTTCACCTATTCCAGAAGATCCATATCTTTGCTCTTCTTCAACAATTCCTTTAAATTCATCGTGCGAATAGCCAAACATTCTATCCAGCACTGGAGGATCTTCTCCATCGTAGATCCTAACACCCTCTATCCCGCAGTAAACGAGTTGTTTAGGGCTAACGCCGGCTGAATCAAGGGTATTTGTAACCAACATAAATTGTTCAACACCGTCCAGAAGCTCCAAGTCTACCTCCGGTATAGTTAACCGCTCAAAATGAATCATAATATTTTTATACACTATTCTTGTTCTTTTTTCAATACCAACAAAGAGAAAAGCACCCTCGGAAATAGTATTGTTTTTAATCTATTTTTCTGTTATAGTTATGTTTTATGTTGCAGCCAACGAACGAATCACAAGGCTCATTCCCAGAGCAATACCTAGGTTATCCTACAGCTTTTGAAGCAGATAGAGATCGCCAATTCAGAAAGTTTGATAGGATTATACAGCTTACTGGTTTTGACGATATACTTGCAACACCAGAAAGCCGCACAGAATACATCGACAGCCTCACGCTAGACACGTTTGAGGATTTATTACACCAAACCAATGGAATCCAAGTTAACCTCCCTGGAAGCTATCGGAAATACCCGGATCGGGCGCAAATCACTTTGGACGAAGATCGAAAAATCCGCGACATAATGCCTGCTCCTCACCTCAAGAAAACACTACTAAGTGTCGTCTTGGAGGTAGCCCAAGAAGCATCTACACTTGAGGACAAAGCATTTCTACTAGCTATTGGCATAACTGCCGTACATCCCTTTGGAGAGGGTAACGGGCGTTTAGCGCGGAGTGCTTATTACTTA
>JBBSJL010000011.1:0-29065 GCA_038257245.1 Saccharimonadales bacterium (SeqCode)
CTTTTACGCAACTTATGTATAAAAATTTGCTAAAATTAGTGTGATGAGTAAATCTAATTATGGTAATACTAACGATTTGGTGGAGGATTTTCGTACGGCAATGATTGTGTGGTCTACCGCTGCTGGATACACCAAGAACAAAGCTAGCCGATATTTATTTAAGATTACCTTGATTGCTCGCAAATAAGACAGAGTGTTATAATAAACGTAATTATGAGTGATTACGCAACAAAGGATGATGTCAAAGAGATAGTCAACAAGGCGGTTGATGACCTGACTCAAATAATAGGTAACTTCGCGCAGCAAACTGATGATAGATTCAATAAAGTTGAAGCCAAAACACATTCAATAAAAACAACGGTTGATGAAATAAAATCTGAAATAATCGACCTGAGAGCCTCACATGACAGGCTAGTCAACACTATTGATGGGTTTGTGAAAAGACTAGAGGATAATGAAATAGAAAATGCTGCGCGAGATGCACAGTTTGCAAGATTACTCGACTGGGCTGAAAAAGTTGCAGAAAAAACCGGCATACCCTTACCTGCGTTAAAGTGAATAAGTCGAATAACAACGTAAATGGCGGTGACTTGGTGGAGGATTTTCGTACGGCAATGATTGTGCGGTCTACTGCAGAGTATGCTAAGGAAGAAGCTGACCGATCAGAACAAGAAACTGTGCAAGGGCTCGACGCAATCAGTCGGGGTGCCTACCTAAACCCGACTTTCGTACCAGAAGATATTCAGGATAAGATCACCCGTGCCAGCGTTGATGCTCATATTAAGAAAGTGCAGGCCAGCCAGATAGGCCAGCAAAGCAAAGCTCAATTATCGGAACTACAGCTTAGCGCTAGTGAAAAGTATGTAGGCAAAAAGGTCACCATAACTGTTCTGCAAAAAGACGAAAAGCCAATCGAATCAGTCTGGTATGATCCAAAATACAACCAATACTACCCGGGTGTCGTCAACACTAAAGGCATATCTGGCAAAATCGAAGAAGTTATGCTGAAAAAGAACGCCCTGATGATTAAACCAAATCTTCTGTCAAAATTGGGCGCATCTAACCGCAAATACTTTGTGGCATACATAATCAACCCCAACACACTGGAACCAATGGTCTCTCTTTCGATGTAGACATTGGACTTTTTGATGTTTTATCTGTAAATTAAGTTAATAATGACCCAAAAATACAAAGTTGCTGTGATTGAGGACGATCTCCCGATTTCTAATCTATACAAAATGAAGCTCGAAATGTCTGGCTATGACGTCAAAACGGCAATTAATGGCGAGGATGGTTATAGCCTAACGGAAAGCTACCAGCCTGATCTTATTTTGTTGGACCTAAAAATGCCAGTTATGACTGGCGAAGAAATGCTAGAAAAAATACGGGCAACAGAATGGGGTAGTAAACCTAGGGTGATTATTCTAACAAACATCAGTAAGAGTGAAGCCCCTCATAGTCTTAGGATACTAAATGTTGATCGTTACGTTGTCAAAGCACACCATACACCAAGTCAAGTAATCGAAATAGTAAAGGAAGTTCTGTCATGATTTACTTTAATAATCCTCTGATTTCTGGGACAATAGACTGAATGGCAAAAATTGTATTAGTAGAAGATGACGCTATGTTGGCAGAAATTTATCAAACACGCCTAACTATAGCCGGGCATAAGTGCGAAGTTGCGCATGATGGGGTGACAGGTCTTGAACTGATCAAAAATATCATGCCCGATCTCGCGCTACTAGACCTTATGCTTCCGCAAATGTCAGGCGATAATATCCTTAAGGCCATGCGCAAGTCCGATTGGGGTAAAAAGATTAAAGCAATCTTTTTAACTAACATCAGTGAGTCAGAAGCACCGGAAGGTATCCAAGAATTAGGGTTTGAAAGATATATTGTTAAAGCCAATCTTTCCAATAACGAACTCGCTGAAATAGTTGACGAAACGCTTGCCTCTACAGAAGAACGATCAATCGACTAGAAACTCTAGAGATCCTCAGTAAGTTTTTTATGAACTAACTCTAGCATGTCAGCCTCTATAGCCTGTCCATTTTCTCGAGAAGAGCGAGTTGTATCAGTGTCTCTATTAACAACTAGCAAATCTAACGCGTCAGGTGGTACCGTATTGTGTATTTGAACGTAGCCTCGTTTAAAATCATCTTCTGTTATCTTAGCTGGAGTGCCCTGGAGGCGATCTGGGCTAGTCAGTGCCAGCGCCATTACAGAATAACCTTTATCATCTGTCTGAGAATGACCGTAATGAAAAAAACTAGTGTCAAAAGTCTGAATACCTCTAGCATCGACAAAGCTCATAAATATCCTTTTGTGCGCTGTCCAAAAACTCGCTCCACCGTTCCTACCTTCTGGTGTTAGTGGCAAAATACCTTTCTCTGCAACCTGAGCAATACGATTTTCTTTTTTTATACCGTGAAAAACAATAAGCCGTTTGCGTGACACTTCAATTACATCACGGACTTTGGGAGCTAGTGACGAATCACCAATTGCTTCTGCAACAAGATCCGGTATAGCGGTATCAAATTCACCGACAATGTTACTCATTTTTGGCTCCGTAACATTAATCTAAGTAAAATATCGGCTTCTCGTTTAACAGCGTCTGGGGAGTCACTACCATGAACTAGATTGTTATAGTTGCTTACTCCAAAACGCCCCCTGATTGTGTTCGGATTCTTTTTTTCTTCGTCTTCTATGTTCCAGAACCCAACTTGATCTCTCCATTTATCAATAGCATCACCCGTATCAGAATGGAGTAATAGTACAGTGGTAGGATTTCCAACTATAATACCCGAGAATTCGTCCCACCTATTCTTGTGTCCTAGTCGTTCTGCAGGTTTCTCTATCTGTATCTCTCTTGGGCCTCCACTATAAAACTCATCCAATGCTTCTTGATCAAAGCAAACAGAAAACTTAGCAAGAATACCGAGCCGCTCTATAGCACTTTCTAAAGCAAAAGCCACTTCGCCATCTGGCCCATCGAGAGTAGTTTCATCCATAAGACCTGGCCTTACCATTGCTAAGGTTACGTTACCACTATCAATTTCTTCTGTAACTATTGGATCAACCAGCAAATCTAAAAGCCTCTCTCCATATGTTGTTTCTAGGGGGGAGACAACTTCACGTGCATATTCTGGTGAATAAAATGGTAAGTTTGTCATAATTTCAGTGTAGTTTAACATTTTTTGGCTATATTTTCAACTTACTGTTAAAGATCATTCTAGAACATCCTGGCTTGTTTTGGATCATATCTTGCCGTAATATTAAGATTATGGCTACTAAAGTTGCAATTATAGAAGATGACCAAGCAATATCTCAGATGTACCGAATTAAGTTCGAGGCCGAAGGCTACGAAGTTGAAACTGCCGAAAACGGAGTATTAGGCCTTAAATTGTGTGAAGAAATCCGCCCTGATATTGTGCTTTTAGATCTTATGATGCCCGAAATGACCGGCGATAAAATGCTTGCTGAACTACGAAAAACTAGCTGGGGTAAGGACACAAAAGTTATTATTCTGACCAACATGGGTGAGCAAGAAATACCTACAGACGTAAAAAGTTTAGGAGTTTCCGCGGTAATCCTTAAAGCTGATATGACTCCTAGACAAGTAGCAGAGCTGGTAAAGAAACAGCTCTCATCGTAAAATATACTTAATGAATATAGCGATCTTGGGATTTGGTGTACAAGGACAATCTTCCTTGAAATACTGGGATACACCCGACAACCACATAACAATTTGTGACGGCAATAAGAGTGTTGTCATACCCAAAGGGGTTAGTTCGCACCTTGGACCGAAATATTTAGCAAATCTAGATAAATTTGATCTGTTAATAAGGACTCCTATTTTACACCCCAAGGATATTATTGCCGCTAACCCAGAATCACCTGATATATTGAATAAAGTCACTTCGAATACCAATGAATTCTTCCGAGTTTGTCCGACAAAAAATATTATCGGCGTTACTGGCACTAAGGGCAAGGGCACGACTTCTACGTTAATTGCAAAAATGCTAGAAGCCGACAGTAAAAAAGTACATGTTGGGGGCAATATTGGGACTCCTCCCCTAGATTTACTGAAAAACAATATTCAGACTGATGATTGGATTGTGTTGGAACTAGCCAATTTCCAGTTGATTGACATCCACCACGCCCCTCACATCTCAATCTGTCTAATGGTAGTACCGGAACATTTGGATTGGCACGAAGATTATGAAGAATACGTAGCTGCCAAACAGCAAGTGTTTATGAATCAGTCTGCTAATGATATTGCTATTTATTACTCAACTAACGAAGATTCCGAAAGTATAGCAGGGGCTAGTGTAGGGGAGTTAATCCCCTACTACCACTCCCCTGGCGCATACGTAAAAGGTGGCAAGATCGTAATAGACAATAATGAGATTTGTAGCACCAGTGAAATAAAACTACTAGGTAAGCATAATTGGCAAAATATCTGTGCTGCTGTCACCACCGTCTGGCAAGTCACCCATAATGTCGAAGCAATTAAATCAGTTATAACAAGCTTTACTGGACTACCCTTCAGGATAGAGCTCAGAGCAGAGAAAAATGGTATCAGATATTATAATGATTCCTTTGCTAGTGCTGCGGGTGCGACTATTGCTGCTCTCAAAGCCATACCTGGAATGAAAGTAATGATCATAGGTGGATTTGATCGCGGGTTAGACCTCACTGGTTTTGCAAAAGAGATAGAAAAGATGTCATCAGAAATCAGGAAAATAGTACTGATAGGCGCTGCATCAAAACGAACTTCAGATGCCCTAGAAATGTCACACTTCGATAATTACACATTATTAGAAAGTAAAGATATGGAAAATATAGTAAACGAGGCAACCAATTACGCGGAAAAGGGTGATGCTGTCGTGCTGTCCCCGGCATTTGCTAGCTTTGATATGTTCAAGAACTTCGAGGATAGAGGAAATAAGTTTAATGACGTGGTTGATTCACTTTGAAATATACTAATTTTGTATTCAAAAATTATACTTTTGATACGACAGCTAAAACCTTATCTTTATCATACAAACTTGATGATAAAGTCGATTTTACAGAAACATACCGATTTGATTTCGAATTTGTAGATAACATTGACGATAATGCCCTAGATAAAGCGATCCAAGGATTATTTTTCATGGCTGGTGTTTCATACTACAAAACCTACTTGCCAGAACATATAGCAGTCAATAAGGGTACCATAACACCCGAATTAGGTAGGTATTTATCTAAAACCTACCAGAAAGGACTAGGAGAATTTTATTACGTTAACAAACTCGACCCTAATACAAATATTACCTTCCCTGTAACTAATAACGCGTCCGATAAATATGTGTTGCCTAATCAAGCCGGGTATCTAGTTGGTCTTGGTGGTGGTAAGGATTCTTTAGTAACTGTTGAGGCACTTCGTGGCACTGGTCAAGTGACCACTTGGACTCTTAATCACAGGACACAATTAGAACCACTAGTTAACGAAATTAACCTTCCCCACCTTCAAGTCGAAAGATCGTGGGACAAAAGTCTGAAAGAGCATAACAAAAATGGGGCATATAATGGCCACGTTCCCATATCAGCAATATTTGCTCACGTAGGGTTGATTGTGGCTATACTCTCGGGTAAACGCGATATTGTAGTTTCAAATGAACACGCTGCCAATGAGCCAACCCTAGAATATAGGGGAGTTAAAATAAATCATCAATACTCAAAATCCCAGGAATTCGAAAAAGATTTTCAAAGTTATTTAAATGACAATTTTGGAGCCAGTATTAGGTACTATTCAATACTTAGGCCATTTAGTGAATTAGCTATATCTAAAGCTTTTGTTAACCTTTGCTTCGAAAAGTATAAAAACGTATTCAGCTCGTGTAACCGAGCATTCACAGAGAAAAGTTCAAATATGACATGGTGTGGAGAATGTGCAAAATGTGCTTTTACTTTTTTGGTGTTATCGCCCTATGCCGACAAAGATAAGTTAGAAAACATTTGGCACGGTAATTTATTGCAAGATAATGAACTTACCGATACGTACGAAAATCTATTGGGCGTTAGTGGAGACAAACCTCTAGACTGTGTTGGTGAAATAGCCGAAAGTCGTGCAGCAATGACTCTAGTTAAGAAACAGTACCCTGAACTAGATAGATATAAATACAGTGTTGAACCTTTTGATATTAAGAAGATATACGATCATGAAATACCTGATAAAGAATTCAGGTTAATTTGCTCTATCTTGCAGTAAGATTGGGTGCGTATTGCCATAGTGGTGAGTCCTCTGGCAGCATTATAGGAATGGGAATATCTACTAAACTATCCTTTGGGATATCAATCTCCTGCTCGGCATCCGGCAAACCGCGATGAACCGCGCTGCAGACTGACAATGCTTTTCCTATCAAGAGTTTATTCTCTGCCATGCCAGCTGTTGACGTGTATTCATTTGTGACATCATCAATAAGCACAACTTTTCGTGCATTTCTGAGTAATAGCTTAGTTTCTTGGTTTCTTGGCAAAAATAACTTTTTTGCAGGAGGAGAACTAGGATCCTTTTTAAAATATACTACGGGGATCCTATGTTTTGGGGCTAATGCATCGCTAACACCTTCGGCAAACCTATCCCCCCCACTTGGTATGGATACAAATACGTCAATTTCATCAACATCAACATGTCTTGCAACGATGAGATCTGCCATTCCACATACAATTCTATTAAACAATGGCGTATCAGTTTCGATATTGTCTAGATCAAGTTTATTGTTAGCTACCTTACCGCTTGCGAACCTGTTATCAAACCTTTCGAAGCAAGTCTGCAATATGGATTGTTCAATTGACACTAACTATTTCCTATTTCTCTCGATTATCTATGCGACTCATCGTAGATCTTATAACGTTTTCGAACAATGCTGATACAGTAAGTGGCCCTACCCCACCCTTTTCTGGAGTAATTATTATGTCTGCTAGTTCCCTGACTTCTGTAGCCACATCGCCAACTAAGCCGTTGTTATCGGTGGCAACTCCAGCATCAACAATCGTCACATCCGGTTTAATCATACCCTTTGTAATCAACCCCGGTTGCCCGGTTGCACAAACAATAATGTCTGCTGTCAGTGTTAGTGCGCTCAGGTTTTTGGTCTTTTTATCAGCTATGGTTACGTCAAATCCTGATGACAACCATATTTTTGCTAATGGTTTTCCGACCAATCTGCCGTTCCCTACTATTACGATTTTTTTACCACGTAGATCAACATTATAACCGGCTAATAGCCAATCAATGGCCATAGGCGTAGCGGGATCAAACTTGGTTTTATCAGCCAAACCATCGACATCCTTGTCCAAAGAAACAGCGTTGAGAACTTCTATTGTTTGGTTTCTGTCCGGTAGCGGTATCTGTACTATTATTCCGTGAACTCCATTGTCACTATTTAAACGATTAATTGTTTTGACTGCATCCGATTGATTAATTGTATGAACATCAACATCAACATCTATTTCTTCACCGTAGTTTTGTTTTAACTTCATGTAACTATCAACTACTGGGTCTGGATTGGTTCGTATAATTGCTAGTTTGGGATTAATGCCATGCGCCTGCTTTAGGCCGCGGACCTGTTTGGCTTGACGCTCTTTTATAAATCCAACTAACTCTGAACCGTTTAGTAATTTCATCTAGCCTATTGTAACAGTTAACATATTGTAATAACAGAGGTAATATGTTAGTATTTCCAAGTTAATGAATTACGGGCCAGTAGCTCAGCTGGTTAGAGCACCTGCCTCTTAAGCAGGGTGTCCGGGGTTCAAGTCCCCGCTGGCCCTCCACTAAAGAAGTCGAGCCTTTTGCTCGGCTTTTTTAGTGGCTGTGTTCAATGGGCTTGAATTCCGGGCACGCCAATAGGGTGTCGGGGGTGAAAACTGCCAATGGCAGTTTGGAAACGAACCTTCTCTTGAAAACTTGTTTTCAAAGATGAAGTTCGAGGGTCGCGGAACGTGACCAAGTCCCCGCTGGCCCTCCAAGCATAAGCACTATGAAGTGTTAAAACATATGTCTATACTATAGCTATGTATAAGAAACTTTCCCTGGTATTACTAGCATTAGTAATAATACTTTTTGTTGGTACAGGTATCGGTTCTGGCAGCTCGGCTGGTATGTTTATAAAGATAGGCGTTGGCTTAATGGCCCTAGCGATTATATTTACTGGTTTAATTGCCCTATTTAAGAAAACAAAGAAAAACTAACTATAAAAACCGAGTGAGACGGCTCTAATTCTAGTTGCAACCGCGAATACGGTGGCCATCCAGTACGCTTACGATTAAAAAAGAGCAATTAACCTCTGTTTTTGTTATTATTAAATCTGTGAGTCACAAACAAAAAAATCACAACATTATTCTAAGAAGAATTATTAGAATTTGGATTGTTCTTTGTCTTTCTGCTCTAACATTCATATATTTTCAGTTTACTCTTGGGGCGGCAGGAATAGGAATTTGGGTCCAAGCACTACCAGTATTCCTTGCTACGCTAGCCTTAATAATTGGTGTTTACCGTGTTGCTCATAACAAACCTGCTCTTGCTCTTTTGTTCTGGGGTACGCTGCCAGCTTGGCTTATTCATATACCAATAACAATTATGTCTGACAGCGAAAGTCCGATATTTGTAATTGCAACGGGTATAGTGCCACTAGTCGCTGGAATATTATGGGTAATTCACGTAGGAAATAACACTAACAAGACTGATGAATAAACGGAAACCAAGTAAAGCAATGAAGCCTAGAACTAATCAGTACTTTAAAGTTACGAGTTTGGCACTTTTGGCACTTATATACTTTAGGTTTGGAGCTGGAGCAATAACGCTAGAATTTTGGGTCCTTGCTATAGCTTCATTTGTGGCAACTATTGCACTTATCATAGGTGGGGTAAAAGTATCACGTAAACAACCAGCGTCTTGGGTTGTTTTAACTGGAACTCTCGCAGCTTTTATTGCTCACATCCCAATTACAATGTTCGGTAACGATGAAAGCCCGATTTTCTTAATTGTGTTAGCAATAGTGCCCGCTATAGCACTTATTAGCTTGCTATATAACCGTAAAGATTAAGCATTTATAGCTACTGAATAACTAGGGCAGTTGTAAATTAGTTGCGATGGACAAGACTGTGGTCCTCCAATACGCTTATGCTTAGAGCAACGGTATATATCTCTTTTTTGTTATAATACTGTAAATATGAAAATGAGAAGAATAGTTGACTCGTCATTACCAATCGCTCAAATATTGAGACAAAACCCGAATAAGCATTGTCCGCAAGAAATACTGGACGAACTAGTAGTGCTTGATGTTGAGTATATATCCTTCGACAGTAAGCTACATAAAGGACAGATAGCCGTTCATGGAGAATTGGCTGAAGATGTTGTTGGGGCGTTTAATCTGCTAATGGATGAAAAATTTCCTGTACAGACAGTAATCCCGATCTCTTCTGAAAAGTTTTTATGGGATGACGACCTATCTATGGTTCATAACAATACCTCATCATTTAACTTTCGATTCGTGAGGGACACTACCGACATGTCAAACCATTCAACTGGAAGAGCTGTTGATATAAACCCGAGACTCAATCCGTGTTTCCTTAAGAAGGGAGTGTTCCCTAGACATTCTTGTTACGACACAACAGTCTCAGGCACTATTTTACAAGACAGTAAACTCGTACAATACTTCAAGAAATTAGGGTGGGAATGGGGTGGTGACTGGAATACAGACCCAGATTATCATCATTTCGAGAAAGTTGCAGAGTAGTCACAACTGGTAATGCAAACAGGTTGATCACTTGATTAGTTTTTTACCTGTTTTTGCGGCCTTTTTTATACCTTTTTTCACTGTAGGTTTTATTGCATCTATTACGTTCGGCTTTTTGGGAATTATCAATCTATTTAACAGCTTGAGGACTCCGTCGACATCTTTCACCCAGTACTTAGCCGTTGTTGGTTCGTGCCCAACTCTAACGGTATTAGCGTGCTGCGGCAGAACACTAAACATATCCTCATCAGTATAATCGTCTCCTATACACATAATAAAATCATAATCGTTTTCGTCTATTATCTTTTTGATAATTTTGCCTTTATTTATTTCTCTTGGTTTTACTTCAATGATTTTACTTCCCTGATGAATACTGAGTTTACTGTGATCAATTGTTTCGTTTAACTCCCGGAGTAGACTCATTTTTCTGATGTAAGCAAGTTCGGTTGGTACCTTACGATAGTGCCAAACGACTGACATTGTTTTAACTTCTATGTCCGCACCCGGTGTTCTGGCAGTTATTTTTTCCAGTATCGGTATAATGATTTTCTTATGAGAATCGATCGAAATTGGAGATTTTGTCCATTTCCCCAATATTTTTACCCATGCACCATGCTCAGCGACTAGATTAATTGTACCTATCTTACCCAACCATTTGTTCAATATTTTATGAGGCCTACCACTTATGACAAATACGTCCGTTCCTTTTCTATTAGTGAGCTTGGTCAAAAGACCGCTCAGTTGCTTCGATGGTTTAACTTTTGCTGATTCGTAATCTGACTGTAATCTAACTAGCGTACCGTCGTAATCTAGTAAAAGTAGTCGTTTTTTGCTACGTTTAAAATCTTCCCGGAAATCATTGGTTATATTATCGTCAATCAAACTCTTTCCTTTATGAATTTGTAATGCTTTTACCTCAACTAACTGTTCAATAAAATCATTGCCCCATTTTTGCACAGTATATTCCGATATTCTAGCATTCATGATTTTTAGCCGCTTTTTTTGTTCTTTTTTGGGCATTGATAGTGCAGCTATGATCGCTTGTCCAATTGAGTCAACGTCGTTTGGATTAACTTTTATGGCCTCGTGGAGTTCATCGATAGCACCGGCCATTTCACTTAGTACTAAAACCCCCGTGTCACTACTGTTGGCTGCTACATACTCTTTTGCTACGAGATTCATACCATCACGCAATGGCGTTACTAGAGCAACGTCAGCTAGCTTATATAATGCCACTAGCTCATTAAATGGAGTATTTCTGTACTGGTAATTGATTGGTGTCCAGTTAACGGTAGAATATAAGCCATTAATACGGCTGACTGCAAGCTCAATAGTTTTCCTTAATTCTTTATATGTATCTACATCTGAGCGCGAAGGAACAGCTAATACAATCATTGTAATTTTTTTGTGATACTTTTTATTCGACTCTAGAAGTTGTTCAAATGCTTCGAGCCGCTTAATGATACCTTTTGAATAATCTAAACGATCCACAGATAAAATAATTTTTTGATCTTTATAATGTTTGCTAAGTTCTTTTTGGTATTTTTTTGTTACTTTATTTTTTTTGGCAGATGCAAATCTATCGTAATCTATACCTATAGGAAAAGCATCTGCTTTTACCATCCGTCCACTTAAGTGCAAAACTCCGTATTTACTATCATGCCCGACTGAACGCATTACACTACTTAAAAAGTGTCGGACGTAATCGTAAATGTGAAAACCGACCAAATCGGCACCCAATAAACCATTCAATAGCTGATCACCGTTTGGTAATTGGCGGAAAACCTCGTACGACGGAAAAGGAATATGTAAAAAGAAACCTATCGTCGAATTTGGCATGATTGTTCTAAGCATTTTTGGCAATAACATAAGATGATAGTCATGAATCCAGATAAGTGAATTTTGGTCTGACAATTTTTCTATCTCATCTCTAAATAATTCGTTCACGTTCTTGTAAGATAACCAGTAGTCCGCGTTGTGTTGAGTGTAACTCTGGAAATAGTGGAACAACGGCCAAATCGTATCATTCGCATACCCCGAGTAAAATTTGTCAATTTGGGCACTAGAAAGAAATACTGGTAAGCACCCCATGGCACTAAGCTTAGTTGTTATTTGTAATCTTTCACTTTTAGAAAGTTCATCCGAGGCAATACCTGGCCACCCAACCCAAGTCATTTTTTCATTACTTATACCTAGTGAAGACATCGCAACGGCCAAACCACCGGAACTAGACGTATATACTAGTTCGCCATTTTCTTTTGAAACCGTAACAGGCAACCGATTTGATACGATTATTAAATTTTTATCGTTAAGTATATCTTTCATAACTGGTAGAATGTGCATGATAGAAAAATTAGGTGTACACCTTGACCGGAACCATTGTACCACAGTTATTATGCAATGTAATCATTAGTGTTATTGTCAATACCTGCAAATCACCTGGTTAGTGCTGTTCTTGTGACAAAATTGTAGCTGCTAGCTGACCTAAGCCTAGCAATGAATATAGTATAAAAACTATTCCTATGGTATTCACTAATGTACCTACGGTATTGTTCAGACTTATTGTCGCTGTGGCACCAAAACTTGCAATTATTGGTGTAATTATAGATGTACCACACGCAATACAACCACCACCTATAATCGCTGCCGTTAGACCACCGACACTACTTTTGTTTTTAGAGAGTTTGAACGCACCATTTCGCACGACAAACACAATAAGCATAATATTTACACCAAAAAGAAAAGAGAATAAAAGCATAATCATGGACTGCGTGCTCTCGTAGTTGGTTGCAATACCCCCGTAAACATCAGTAACAAATTCTAGTTTTTGAGCAAAGTTGATTGGAGCTTCAACAACTATATACCATAGTAATTGCGTATTTAGTGACCATAGAATTATTCCTAAGGTAATAAACCCCACCGCAATTGAACCGAGTACGTAAAGTGGGTTTTTCATGACACCTAAAATACCCTTCAGTGCTATTTTTATTTTCAACTTGATTGGTATTATCATCGGCTTTGGGCTTGAATCAATTTATCGAAAATACCGAAAGGTTGAGCGCCAACTATTTTTTGGCCGCCAATAATAAATGTTGGCGTACCATTAGCACCCTCACTGTGAGACAAAGCCAAGTCTGAATCAACTGCCTGCGAGTAATCCTTGTTTGTAAGGCATGTGCTAAATTTTTCTTTATTGAATCCTTCAATGCCGCCTACAAGATTACGCAAATTATCTTCAGAAAATACTTGAGTAGATTCACCTTCACTAATTTTACCTTTTGAATAATACTCATCCCAAATATGACCATAAAGAATGTCATGATAGAGACCAAATGCACCCTGTTCATTTGCACAGTATGCCCCTTCTGCTGCTGTCCGCGAGTCTGGCGCAATAAAAGGCAAGTTTCTAAATATTATCTTAACGGTTCCCTTGTCTATATATTCTCTTTTTAGATCGTTATAGACTGTTCTGGTAAATTTATTACAGGTTGGGCATTTAAAATCAGCAAACTCGATAATATCGATCTGTGCACTTGCGCTGCCGATTATTAGATCAGGAGCCTGTTCTTTGGTCCTGACAACAGGGTTTTGACGCTGCTGCGATGTGATGTTTGTGTCAGAATCAGCATTCTTGTTTTGTGTAGAGTCCGTGTTGCTACTAGGCAAAAGTAGAAATAACCCGACTAAACTAACGGCTAATAACGTACCTATAATTACTTTTTTCACTATTTTTTTCCTAATAAATGCTCCAGCTTGGGTTTATCAAACCCAACCGTAATATCTCCATCTATGTCAATTACTGGTACACCCATTTGGCCTGATTTTTCTACCATTTCCTTAGCAGCTTCATTATCTTGACTAACATCTTTTTCGGTGTACTTAATATCTTTAGATTTCATCCAATTTTTTGCCATATGACAGAATCCGCAAGTTGGGGTGCTATAAATAGTTACGTCGCTCATAGTTACTCTCCTTTTTTAATTATATTCAGTAAGCTTTCTACCATAGGATCTTCGTGTTTGACTGAATAACATATCTTCTGACCCTGTCTGTTTCTTATTACTAAGCCTGACAGCTCGAGTAGTTTGCACTGTTGTGAAACCGCCGATACACTAATGCTTAATTCGTCTGCTATGCCGCTCACACAAATGTCTGGATATTCCATGAGTAAATTTAAAATATCCAACCTGGTACCGTCAGCTAATGCGGCAAAAACACGGGACACCTTTTCGCTTCGCACGGTATTACTAGTACTCATACTTTAAAGTTTAACCAATTACTTAAAGTTTGTAAATAGGTATGCGTTTGAATGTCCCCCGATTACCTTGAAAATTTCTTTTGCCAAACCTGAAAAGTAAATGATATGCCGTTCTCGGTCACAGACTCTGATTCGCTAACCATTTCAAAAGTACTGATAAATTCTGGGAAAAACTTAGTACAGCCAAAATCACCCTGTAATTGTGTTATATACAGTTCTTCATTAAGTTCGAGAGTTGAACCAAACAAGCCTGCTCCTCCCATATTCCATATATCGCCCTCGAAATTGGTAATAAAATCGTATGCGTTGTTTACGAGCTCAAAGCCATCTCTCAATCTTTCATCCCTATTTGATGCCACAAAGTTTTTGACACCGGGGTACGGTGCTTTCATTTCTAAGTACATGCCGTAGCCCATTATCACGTCTGTACCAGATATTTTTTCCCGATAGTATGTATAGTCGCTTGGGATTTTACCAAGCCATGGGATACCTTTATCGTTAGCTAGACCTCTTTTGCCGTCAATTGCTACAATCGCTCGTACCACTATGTGACCTTTCTTTTTGAAAATATGCTCGAAATTAAATAAAACGACCCTGTCACTAGTAGTATATCTGCTTTTTCCTGAAGGAGCATATCAAATGCGCCTGCCGGATCTGGAATACCCCTAACAATAAAACCAAGGTCATTAGATATTGCTTCAAGTTCTTTTGATTTCATTGATTTATGGTGATAGTCTTCGACGATACTAAATTCTGTGACAATGATGTGGTCTGTTAATTCTTTAATTATTCCCAAATTTTCTACAACAGATTCTGATTTAGCCACACCAAAACTTACTAACACAGAGACTTTGTCTTCTGGATAAAGTTTTTTGACGCTTGTTACCATAGCTTTTAATTTTTGTGGATTGTGCCCTCCATCAAATATTAGTTTTTGATCATTTATGGTAAATGTCTGCATACGCCCAGGCACTACTGTTCTCTGCGAGTCAAATAACTCGTTTTGATCTAATACTGTCAGATTGTCTCGTTTTGCAATAAAATTCACTACTTTACTAGCCAAAAGCCAGTTTCTTTGTTGATAACTTGGTAACTTTGGGATAAATCTTGTTTTATCGGTTTGTTCTGTTTCTGAGTACGTGTGAAGCTGTGCACCAACCACTTCCACTTTAGATTTAAAAACATTGTTTATTAGTTCTGATTGCTCCAAGGCAAAGACATGGTTACTGGGAAATATTATGCCTGCTTTTTGCCTAGCAATTTCCTGAATTGTGTGTCCGAGTATTCTCGTATGATCCAAACCGATGTCTGTTATTACGGCTATTTTGTTTGGATTTTGGATAACATTTGTCCCGTCTATAAGACCCCCTAAACCGACTTCCATAACAACATAATCACAACCAAGTTCATTAAACAGCCAGTATGCAAATGCTACCAAAAGCTCGAAGTACGAAGGCTTCAACCCGATAACTCCGTCAATGCTAATAAACCTATTGAACAACTGACAATATTCTTTTTCATCCAAAGGAATATTATTTATTTGAACGCGTTCGTTCACCTCATAAATATGTGGGGAGACGCTCAGGCCGACTTTTGCTCCGGTTTTGGATAATATACTAGCTAAGTAGTAAGCAGTTGAGGTCTTACCTGAAGTACCCGCGACATGAATAACTTTCAACCTCTCTTGTGGTAACCCGAGCAATGGCATTAACTTTTTCATCTTATCCAGTGTATATACTCCCGGATCCGATATCGCGCCAGGTACAAAGCCCTCTAAAAATTTGTTTACATCTTCAAAATTGTTCATTTGCATAAGTCCTCTGTATTTTACCTGCAAAGGTGGGTACAATCTAGTCATGGCTAAACAAAAGAAGCTTGGGAAGCGAACCGAGTCGGAATACAAAGCAATTGGGAAACTCCTGGAAGATACTTATCTGGCAAATACATCGGGTTCTAAAAAAGTTCTGTGGTTCAGTTTTTTGCGCGGATTATTTTATGGATTGGGAATATTTTTAGCAGGAACTCTTGTTATTGGTCTAATCATTTGGGGGCTCAGCTTGTTAGATTCTGTTCCAATAATTGGTCCGTTTATTGAAAAAATAATTCATAATTTAGATACTACTACGATCTAGGTAATCGTATCTTAATACTGCAAACTTAGAACAACCTGAAAATAATTACTTCTTACCGATATCCCCTAGATGTGTACGTTTGAAGCCCGTTGAAAGTTTAAGCCCATACCCAAACACTCTATCCATGCCTATATGGGCAAACCACAAACAAATCAATCCAAGCAGTAAATCACTTGCGATAAAAATATATATTATCGTTAATAACGATGGGACTATTAGGCTGTGGATCATATTATATGTAATGGCTCCTAGCTTTGGATTAACCAAGTACCCGCCCATAGAAATATCAAACAATAGAATTGTGGCTACGAAGATTAATATACTAAAGCCATTATTTAAATAAACTGTCGTTGATGCTAAAAATATACTAAGCCCTTCGAGTCTTTGTATTGTGATAATATTTTTCATTTAATCCTCCTTGTTTAATAATTCCGCACAAGCCTCTATGCTTTTTGCTTGCGCAGTACGTAACTTCCACTCACGAGCACTTGAATCTTCGTCTCCATTTAGTATGATGACCAGCCAATAGCTCAGGAGATACGCTAACATCTTTTTGTCATACTTTTCCGGATGCAATTCATAAGGGTTGAAACCAGATTGATATATGTTAATGAATAGGGGGGTGGTATCTAGGCTCTCGTCCCCCAGACAAATCCAATTCCAGTCAATTAACTTGCCGGTTTTGGTTTTTGGATCGTATCCAAAGTTATCGGCCCTAATATCTTCATGAACCAAACTATCTTCTTTAATTAACCACCCCTCGTGTAGTTGTGCTAGTCGTTCAATTTGCTCGCGAGTAAATTGAGTCTTTATGTCTAGTTTAAGCAATTTCGTGTTAATTACTTTTACATTCTCGGCTTCCAGTAGTTTGGGCCACTTTGTACCTAGATCAACCACATCACCTAAGTGGAATTCTGGGTCGTTCATAAATAGATCTCTGTATTGTTTAAGTGAATCCTGGGCTGTAAGCACAGCTGTTAGCTTATCCTCATCCCACTTATTCTCAAAGCTATATCCTTCTAGATATTCGATAACCATTGCGGAATAATCATCGCTTCTGGAAAGGAGTTTTGGAATATGTTCGTAGCCTGCCTTGTTAAGTATTTCGTAAACCTTTATTTCCTTTGACAACCATTTTTTTGTCATTTCGTCATTTGCATTCTTGACGAATACTTTCTTTCCGTCCGGCAACGTAACAATGCCTCTTATTGCAGAGGTATATCCGCCTTCAACAGCCTGAATTTTGCCCAAATGCGGAACAATGTCAGATTCCCAATTATATTTTAGATTGCTTGAATTAGCTTTCATTAGTTAAATAGTATCAAGAAAATGGTTTTACTTTAAACTGAACTTCTTTAGTACTTTACGTTTATTTATGTCGCCTTCCGGAAACATGTCTACTAAGCAAACATCTGTTAATATAAATTTTTCAGACTTTGGAAAGTTATTACCCAACTGAACAGTAGCATGAGCCCGGTATCCATCTTTAAGATATTGTGGTTCATCAAAAGCTGCAGATTTGCTCTTTAGTAAATCAACTAGTTCTTTATGTAATAGATTTAGCTGTTCGTTTGGCTGGATGATCGTCACCTTTACGTCCTTGTGTGGACCAAAATAATCGTCACCTTCAGCCGTTAAGGTTATCTTGTTTGTATTATTAATAATTTTTGCGATGTCATTATCTATTTCTGCATTTCTCAAAACGGCAAAATTTGCAACCAAAGTTACATGGAGAGGCCAATTTATGGATGAATATTCAAATCCTATATCTATACTATTTACAAATGCTACCAAAACATACTTCTGCATTAGGTTATGATAACAAATTAGAAGTTTTCTCTGTAAAATAATTAAAATTTGGTACGCCCGGACGGATTCGAACCGCCGACCTCCTGTTCCGAAGACAGGCGCTCTATCCAGCTGAGCTACGGGCGCATAAGTTGATATTTTAACAGGTTAGGGGGTTGTTGTCGATGTAGTTGTATGTAGATCAATATCAGCATTTGGGTTTTCTACACCTGCATCTTCCAATACCTTTACACACCCTTCCATTTGCATACCTAAAGCTGATGTACAAATATCCAGCCTAAACTGTTGATAGTCATCGAAGAAGCCATTAGCTTTTAGCATGAATTCATCTAGATCTTTAGTAGTTGGATCAATCTTTTCATCCAATCTGACACCTAATTCTTGACCAGTTTGGCTAATTTCTCCTCTTACTTGGTCTGTACCCTGTTCTGTTAATTGAGCGCCGACAAACCACAATCCAGATAGCGAAGTAGATATATAAAACAACCCCCGCCTAATTGATTTTTTCGGTAATATTCTTTCTACGAAACCAACGCTACCTAAGCTTTCTGATTTTTCCTGCACGAAACCTTAACCTTCTTTTGTTGTTTCGGGCAACTGTTTTATTTCTTTTGGTTTATCGGCTTGTTCTAAGGTTGTCTTCAGTACATCTAGCAGGCTTTTGGCGTGTTCTTTACTCATGCCAATTCTAGATACAGCTAATGGCTGACTGTTCGGCCCAGCTCCCTGCATGAAGTTAATCACTACTCCGTAATTATTAATCATGACGTGAACGAGATCTGTATATACTATTCTGGCATCCATTGGCATTACCATAATTTGTTGTTGGTGAAAATTCGTACTATCAGCATTGCTTGAAAAACTATTAGTAGAATTCAAGTCCTCATATCCGGCTAATTCCCAAAGTTTAATTGAGTCTTCTTCCCTTATGCCAAAATAACTTATTAGCAAAGATAAGATGTCTTGACTTGGGCGCTTGTGCCCATCTTCAAACTTAATTAATTCATCACTGTCGATCTCAACAGCACCAGATACCTCAACTAAGGTTTCTTTCCTCTTTGTTCGTAGCTTCTTGAGCTCCTTGCCTAGAGGTTCAAATGGTAGTTTTGATTTATTATTCTCACTCACTATTGTTAATGTTATCGCGATAATATATCCCACGCAAGCTAAAGCAAGTTATAATAGTAAATAATGTATATTTTCGAAAATATTCCGTTGTCCACGCTATCTACAATGCGGCTTGGTGGCTTCACTAGATATATGAGTGATGTAAACTCCAGAAATGACATAAAAGAATCCTTCGAATGGGCCAAAACAAAAAATGTTCCAATAATAATGATTGGCCAAGGCAGTAATATTATTTGGAGTGATGAAGGTTTCGATGGGTTGGTTCTAGTAAACAAAATCCTGGGTTTTGAAGTGTTCGAAGAAGATGATGAAAATATTTACGTCACGATTGGAGCTGGCGAAAACTGGGATGAGATCGTATCGCGTACTGTTGCGAAGGGTTATTCCGGTATTGAACAACTCTCCTTAATACCTGGCACAGTTGGGGCAACACCTGTACAAAACGTCGGAGCATACGGACGGGAGATTTCTGACTTGCTAACCACTATCGAGGCCTTTGATACTAAAGAAGAGGAGTTTGTCACCCTTCGTGGAAGCGACTGTGGACTTGGCTATAGAACAAGCCGGTTTAAAACAACAGATCAAAATCGCTTTCTTATCAACAGCATTACTATTCGGCTTTCAAAAACCCCACCCAAGCCACCCTTTTATAATTCCTTACAGAAGTATTTAAACGAAAAAGGTGTTACAGGATATTCTCCACAGTCAATAAGAGATGCCGTCATTGCTATTCGCTCGGCCAAGCTCCCTGATCCCGCTAAAGTCGCCAATGTCGGATCATTTTTCCATAATCCAATTGTTGACTCTAGGACTGCCTCACTGCTTGTTAATCAGTATGAAAATATTCCACACTGGCCGCAAGAAGATGGTAAGTTCAAGCTATCTGCTGCTTGGCTTTTAGAGCAGGCTGGGTTTAAAGATTATCATGACAAAGAAACTGGGTTTTCTACCTGGCCTAACCAACCGTTAGTAATCGTCAACGAACAGGCCAGTAAAACTAAAGACTTGCTCGTATTCAGGGATAAGTTGACTACCAAAGTCAAACAAAAATTCGGAATTGACTTACAACAAGAGCCAGAAATACTCGGAAACTATAATTAACACTTTTGCGTTGATCTGTTATAATAAACATTAGAATTTTGTCATAACTTCACCGACAAACATTCACACAAAAATTTATCATAAAGCAAAGGGACAATCTTGAGTATTATTACTTTGGAGCGTGGGCCTTCTGAAATTTATGGAGATTCACTACGCGTACTAGGTGGTATTGTTTCGTCACAAGATGCCGACGCATTTTCAGAGTTAATGAACATCTATCCGGGTTTCTGCCGGGACAAGACTCAAACTGATGCCCAAGCACTCATGGATAGCGGCGGGTTACAAACTCAACAGGGACAGTTTGTGTTCGGAGCTGAGTCAACCCTAAGAGCGGTGCGCAATGGCATAGATCTTTTTGCATCAACACAACCAGTTGAGATAGAACCATCGTTTAAAGATAGAACCGTAGCTGTATTTAAACGAATATCAAATCGTGTATTCCCCTCTGACGACTTAGAGACACTAGATAATCGTCGGGTCCTCCCAACGTGGGATAAAAAGTTTATTAGTATAGGTGGCGCACGCCGCCCACTAGATTCAGGAAGACTTGCTCTCGCTGTCAGCGAAACTGTTGCAGAAGTTCTACCCCCATTACTTGGCAAGTCGGAATACTAGCTGTCGCTCGGTAGTGGGAACTTTAGAGCAAACTCTTGAACTTCTTTACTAAGTGTTTGTAACTTTTGGACATCACCTTTGTTAACAATCGCCCGCTTCATCCATTCAGCAATCTGAACCATATCATTTTCCACTAAACCACGCGTGGTTATTGCTGGAGTCCCTAGCCGAAGCCCGCTTGGTCGGAATGGAGGCAGCGGATCATTGGGTATGGCATTACAGTTTGCTGTTAATCCAACTTCATCCAATATGTCTTGGGCCTCACGACCAGTAACGTCAAAACTCTTCATCATATCAACCTGTATTAGGTGATTGTCAGTCCCGTTTGTTACCAGTTTAAAACCACGTTTCATTAATTCGTCAGCTAGCTTCCTAGCATTTGAGATAATCTGAGCCGCATACGTCTTAAACTCTGGTTGTTGCGCCTCGTTGAAAGCAACTGCCTTAGCCGCAATAGTGTGCATATGTGGCCCACCCTGGAAACCAGGGAAAACTTCTCTATCAATTAGAGTTGGCAAGTTTTCTACAGTTTTTTCTGGAGCTTTTAGCGGATTCCCGACCTTACCTTTTGTAAGTACCATGCCACCGCGTGGCCCACGAAGTGTTTTATGCGTAGTTGTCGTTATGATGTGAAAACCAAAATCAAACGGATTAGGTAAGGCTTTGCCGACGATTAGACCAGCAATGTGTGCCATGTCTGCCATAAGCACGGCATTGACCTCTTTAGCGATTTCGGCAAATTTAGCATAATCTAGGTTTCGGGGATAACCAGAAAAGCCAGCCAGTATTATCTTGGGCTTTTCCTTTTTAGCTACATCATACATTGCATCGTAGTCGATTTCACCAGTTTCTATATCTTTAATGCCATACCTAACAAAATTATATAGCTTAGCACTACTTGTTACGGGATGGCCGTGAGTAAGGTGCCCGCCATGGTCAAGTTTCATTGCCATAACTGTATCGCCTGGTTCAAGCCATGCTTGATAAACAGCAATGTTTGCTGGCGCACCCGAGTGTGGTTGGACATTAGCATGATCAGCATCAAATAACTGTTTAGCTCTATCGATAGCTAACTGCTCTACTAGATCGGTGTTTTCTTGCCCACCATAGTATCTTTTACCTGGATAGCCTTCAGAATACTTATTAGTCATTACACTGCCGAGCGCATCTAAAACTTCGCGACTAACATAGTTTTCACTTGGAATGAGTTCTAGGCCTTTTCTCTGTCGTTGCTCTTCAGCAGCAATAATCTTCTGGACTTTAATGTCTTTCATATTTAGCACCTCTAGTTTAGTTTACTTGCATTTAAAAAAACTGCCTGAGCTATATCATGCTCTTATTGTATCAGCTAAAAATCCGAGAAAAAATAACTTGTGTTTAATATCGCAAGGGGTATAATTTATTTCGCATGACGACGACAAATGAAAAAATTGGGAACCTTATTTACCAGATCAGGCAAGAAAGAGGCTTTACCCAGGCAGAGTTTGCTAGGCGCCTAGGTACTAGCCAGTCCGCAGTAAACCGAATGGAGCACGGGCGTCAAAACTTGAGCTTAGAAACTCTCGCACGAGTAAGTGACGTACTAAACAAACAGTTAATTACTATCGGCGGGGGTGGAATAAACTTACGGATCGAAGGTGGCCATGAACTTAGCGGCTCAGTAACACTAAAACGAAGCAAGAATGCCGCAGTAGCACTACTCTGCGCAAGCTTGCTTAATCATGGGATAACCAGGTTCAAGTCTTTTCCTAAAATCGAAGAAGTTAATAGAATCATCGAGGTACTCGAAAGTATAGGCGTAAAGATCCGATGGTCATCTAATAATGACCTGGAAATTCGAAGACCCGAGAAGTTAAACCTATCCAAAATTAATGTTGCTTCGGCCAAGAAAACCCGCAGTGTATTGATGTTACTCGGTCCACTAATGCATGAGTTAAATTCATTCAAAATCCCGTATGCCGGTGGTTGCAAATTAGGAGAGCGAACCATAACTCCGCATCTGTTTGCACTAGAAGAGTTTGGCCTAAGCATTGATGCAAAAACTGGATTTTACCAAGTTGAGGTGGACAAAAAAGCTCCTTCCGAACATGTGGTGTTGTATGAACAGGGCAACACCGTTACAAACAATGTATTGATGGCGGCGGCACGCACGAAAGGCATAACGACAATTCAAGGCGCCAGTGCTGATTATATGGTTCAGGACTTGTGTTTGTTCTTGAATAGACTAGGAGTTAAGACGAAAGATCTTAAAGCAACCAATATTGAGGTGCACGGTGTTCCTTATATTAAAAAGAATATATCTTTTGCCCCTACCGAAGATCCGATAGAAGCTATGTTCTTCATATCTGCAGCCGTGACAACAAACTCAAAATTAACAATTCGGCGAGTGCCGATTGATTGGATTGCACTTGAACTACTTAAATTAAAGAAAATGGGTTTGGTTTTCAAAACAAGCTCAAGATACAAATCCGACAATGGCGCAATAGATTTGGTTGATATTAAGATTGAAAAGCATGATGGAAATCTTAAGGCGCCTATAGATAAACTGCACCCAAATCTTTGGCCAGGGCTTAACCCCGACTGCATACCGTATTTTGTACCGATTTGTGGAGTAGCCAAAGGTAGGACTCTAGTTCATGACTGGATGTTCGAAAATCGTGCAATATATTACACAGAAATGACAAAAATAGGCATGAGTGTTGAACTTGCTGACCCGCATAGAATTTATATAAATGGGCCGACTAAATTCACTCCTGCGGATGTTGTCTGCCCTCCTGCTCTAAGGCCAGCTAGTTTACTGCTAATCGGTATGCTCAGCGCCAAGGGGACCAGCATACTACGTAATGTCTACACCATAAACCGTGGTTATGAAGATATCGCGGCTAGACTGAATGAATTAGGCGCCAAAATCACCGTTATTCACGAACTATAGTACTTATGTTTGGGGCGAGTGATGGGGATCGAACCCACTACCTCCGGAACCACAACCCGGCGCTCTAACCAGATGAGCTACACCCGCCACATAACAGGGGTGATTATATCGTTGTTTGTTTGATTTTACAAGCCTAGATGTTTTTGCAATAACGGTAAAAACTCTTTGACAGCCTTACTCCTGTGGCTTACGGCATCTTTTTCGACTGCAGTCATTTCTGCAAAAGTCTTATCTGAGCCTTCCGGTATAAAGCCAAAATCAAAGCCAAAGCCGTTTTCACCCCTGGGAGTAACACAAACACCACGGACTTCTGCGCTGATGGCAACAACAGATATACCGTCATAATAAGCAATTGAACATGCAACAAACGCTGGAGCGTTTTCCTGACCGGCCAATCTAACTAAACAATCATTACCTAAACCTTTAACAAAATACTTTATTAACGGGCCTGGTAGACCATTTAGACGATCAATCCCCGCTGAAATATCTTCAACAATCACGGGTGTGTGTAGTTGTGCAAATGCCCGTTTTGCTTTATCTGTAACTATCGCCTTCGGATCCATACTTTGTATCTCATCAAGGTCAATATTATGAGACTCTATTTCTATGTTATTTGGTAGTAGCCTGTGCCACTCTTCTAGCTTGTGTTTGTTGCCTGTTACTAAAGTTATCTTATTGGTATATTTAGTCATTAAAGAAAATTCCTAAACCAAATAACGCAACAGCACCCATAGCCATCCATTTCAGTATATTGGTGTCTTTCTTCTCAGGATTATGTGATTGTTTTTCTGCCATAAAAACCTCGTAGTTCCGCGAGCTGTTCGACGTTAGAATTATAATTCTTTTTGTACACCATTGTATAGTGGGGTGAAATCGACATTAAATTGGCCCAATACATCAGGTAGCCTGGAGTACATTGCATCGCGTGCGGCGTCGTTCCAATGCCAATCATGAAGAGGTAACACAACTTGTGGACGTTCGTCCATCGCTGCGATCATCTTAGAAAACCCGACTATAGATCCCCAAGGCCCACCGTTTATTGCAGCGGCAACGTATTTAGCACCATGGCTACTCGTCAAGGTCTGACAATCGCCAGTTATAAGTAGCTCACCAAAAAGCAAAAAACTTGTATGATCGGGCTGTTGCCCAAACCAAGGAGCTAAATCCGCATGATCAGATTTGATAAATTCTATAAATTCGTCTTTGCTTGAGTCACGAGCCGTAATTCCCCAATCCGATAACTGGCCTACGACATCTTTCGGTCCGTACCATTTGGAATTTGGAGATGTTTTATTTACCCTATCTGCAAAGTCTTCATTAAGATGATCGGGATGAGCATGCGTAATAACCACGCTGTCAATCCCACTAAAATCTGTGCTTTTCACTTTTCCATCTGCCCAACTATATACTCCTGGGTCAACTAAAATCTTCTTATTACTTGACTCGACCAGGATGCAAGAGTGTACTAATTTTGTAATTCTCATCTTATTAAGAATAACAGATGGGCTAACTAGGGGGCTAGAACCAATTTATAAATTAAGGGTATACTGACACGCTCGGTGGGTTCTATCCCATACATTGGTGCCCCGGGCAAGATTCGAACCTGCGACCTTGAGCTTAGAAGTCTCCTGCTCTATCCAGCTGAGCTACCGGGGCGTACCTTGAAATTATTTGGTGCGGGTGGGCGGAATCGAACCGCCATCGCAAGTTTGGAAAACTTGTATATTAACCGTTATACGACACCCGCATTATAACAATTAGAGGAACTTGCATATTATAACAGATATAATCTGGTATAATAATAGCAAAGTGGATAATGAATAATCGGGAGACATATGTTCAAGAAAATTAAGAATTTCACAAATGAGTACAAAGAACTTGCTTCTGTAATAATCGTATTCGTTATTAGCCTTGTATTAGATTTAGCTGGCTATGACACTGCTGCACACTTGATACTCGGTATTAGCGCTTTGGCCGCTAGCGTTCCCTTGGCATGGGGAATGATACAGACATTACGTTCAGGGATGTTCGGGGTAGATCTGCTGGCATTGACTGCGATAGTGACTTCAGTAATCTTAGGGGAATACTGGGCAGGAATAGTTATTGTTCTAATGTTAACTGGTGGTGAAGCTTTAGAAGATTATGCTGCTGGCCGAGCAAAAACGGAACTAACGGAGCTAATCAAAAACAAACCTACCAAAGCTCATATTCTAAAGAGTAATAAGGTAGTCGATATTAAAGTTTCCGAAATACGCGTTGGTGACAAAATTGTCATATTACCTGGTGAAGTTGCCCCGGTTGATGGAACAATAATTGAAGGGTCTACTAGTTTCGACGAATCTAGCCTGACAGGAGAAAGTTTACCCATCAATAAATCAATTGATGATGGCGTGTTGAGTGGCTCAATTAACTCTGAGGGCAAAGTAGTGATCAAGGCTACAAATAGCGCCGAAGACAGTCAATATCAGCAAATCATTAAATTAGTTAAGTCTGCTTCATCGAGTCAATCACCTTTTGTACGATTAGCAGATAGATACAGCGTTCCATTTACCCTTATATCCTTCTTTATAGCAGGAACAGCTTGGGTAATGTCCGGTGATCCTACACGATTCTTAGAAGTGCTAGTAGTAGCTACTCCCTGTCCATTATTGCTTGGTGCACCAATAGCTTTGGTTTCTGGCATGAGTCGTTCCGCTAAGCATGGAATAATAGTTAAAAATGGTTCATCACTCGAAAGACTCGCAGAGGTTGAGACTATTGCCTTTGATAAAACGGGTACATTAACAATGGGTGAACCTAAAGTTGATAAAATTGTAACTTTTGGTAAAATCACAAAGTCAGAACTACTCGAGGTTACTGCTGCACTGTCTACGAATTCGACTCATATTCTTTCACGTTCGGTTGTAGAAACCGCCCTATCAAAGAAGCTAAGAATACCTAAGTCCAAAAACGTTACAGAAAAATCAGGCCAAGGACTTATTGGCAAAGCTAATGGAAGGCCAACCTTAGTGGGTAGGATCAGTATGCTAGAAGAATATAATGTTGAGATACCTAAAGGTGTTAGTACTAAGTCTGTTGGGCAAACGGCTACTTATATAGCGGTAAATGGCCAGTTCGCAGGCTACATTACATTTGCAGATCAGGTTAGAAAAGAGAGTAAACCTATGCTAAACGCCCTTAAGGCTTTTGGCATTAAACACACACTTATGGTGACTGGAGACAACCAAACAACTGCGAAAAGTATCGCCAGTAAGGTTGGAATCGAGCAAGTTGTCGCAAACTGTCTGCCTGCTGATAAAATTCACGCCATTGAAAAAGTCGAACACAAACCTGTCGCTTTTGTTGGTGATGGCGTTAATGACGCACCGGTACTAACCGCAGCTGATGTCGGTATTGCTTTAGGTGCTAAGGGCTCCACCGCAGCCAGTGAATCCGCTGATGTAGTCATAATGCAAGATGACATCTCAAGAGTAGCAACTAGTGTAGGAATCGCTAGAGAAACGTTTAAAGTAGCGCGTCAAGCTATCATGATTGGTATCTTTATAAGTATTGGCCTTATGTTGATATTTTCTACTGGCAAGTTTAAGGCTGTGCATGGTGCTGCAATTCAAGAACTGGTAGACATTACGGTGATTCTTTACGCACTTCGAGCACACGGGACCAAGAAATCAAACCTAGCCCTCCAATCAAAAATAGCCTAGATATATATCTGGCTAATTACGTGCAGTGCACCAACTACAACTAAAGGTACCGCTAGATTATCAATACCGTTAATAGCAATGTTTTCGGTTACAGTTGTGAGCAATGGAATCCACATTACTGCTAACCAAGCTTGATTACTAAAGCCTGCGGGGCTAACAAGAATCAGCACTGCCATTATTGTTGCTGACGCTAGATAAAACGTTATGGATCCAACCAGTGTCTTATACTGCCCAAAAACAATGTATCCTGTACTTTTACCGAACCTTGTTCCAACTATGGCTGCAAGCCCGTCGGCAATACTCATATGCAAGATTGCGGCCGCGAAAACCCACTCATTTGGAGCCAGGGTTGCTGTCAGGCCAATGCTAACAGCAAAAAACACTTCGCCCCAAGTCTTTCTAGTAACACTATGTACTGACCCAAAGACTTTCAGCCATTTTGAAAGTATTACTCCCAATAGCAAAACCGCGCTTAGTGCCTGTATTTGCTGAGTACTCAGGTAAAAGCCCCAACTAGCAATAAACGTGCCTGCCACAATATGCACAAATTTTCTAGAAATTTCGCCGTGAAGAATTTTATGCTTTAGCAAATACTCTGAAACCACCAATATTAAACCAACAATGCCTAGCGATACGACTGACAAAATCATTATCTACATTCTAACTTAATCGTAAACTTGTTACCACGCATATTATATATTGTCTGTTGACGCCGTATGAATTTAGCGACTAACTACAAACGCACACGTAATAGAAATGTGCTGTTTGAATCAAAAAATTATCTTTGTGTTCGGCAATGAGTTCTTCAGTTTTGTAATAGTCTCCTGGCTTAGTGGATTGCCAGTTAGGTCAAACTCTTTGAGGTTATTTTTGAGGTTTTCGAGTTCATTAGGTAATCCGGTAATGTCATTGTAGCTGTAATTTAGTGTTTCTAAATTACTTAGTTGACCTATCTCGGCTGGCATTCCTGTCATTTTGTTATAGCTAACATCTAGCACTTTTAATTTTGACATCTGTCGAATTTCGCCAATCAAACTGCCGTCTAAAAGATTATGGTCGATCTTGAAAGTTGTGACATTTGTCATCTTGCCCATTTCTGAGGGTAGAGTATTTATACTATTGTCTGATAAGATCAACACCGTCGTTTCTTGCTTTCCGTATACGCTAGAATCTACTTTCGTTATACCTTTTCCACTCAGGTCTAAGGTTGTCTTGCTTTCTGCTTTTGATACATCACTAGATGAGCTAATACTATTTTCGTTATCTGCTTTCGTATCGTTACTACTTGAGTCTTTATTGTCATATATAATCCAACCCCCTAAAACGAAAACTGTAATAGCTAATATTATTAACACTGTGTTCTTCATTTGATTCTCCAAAATTATACTTATAAGTGTAGCAGAGCAACCCCTGTACATCAAAGTTGGGTTGATAAACTATAAAAAGGAAACTGCAAAGTTTGGTTCGCAGATAAAGCAACTTACAAAATACTTGAAGAAATGCTAAAATACCTCTTGTCAAACTATCCGGGGTGTGGCGCAGTTGGCTAGCGCGGGCGGTTTGGGACCGTCAGGTCGAAGGTTCGAGTCCTTTCACCCCGACCA
>JBBSJL010000012.1:0-28239 GCA_038257245.1 Saccharimonadales bacterium (SeqCode)
CTGATTAACAGTTGACTTAAGTTCACTATCGGTATATAATATATTCAGTGAAAGAAGACAAAAAAAGTTCTAGATCAGCAAGACGGCACGATAAAACACTACAGAGTGCTATTGAAAAGCGTGCTGACTTACTAGACGGGGGCAAGTTAAGTGTACCTGCAGGCGCAGGAAAACTAGCGATCTTGTATTCGACAGCCACGAACTATCATAGTGACCTGCACGCCGACCACCAGAAATTGGCATTTAGGAATGAAGCTCATGCGATATCAGAAAAAAGTGGCCGTGATATGACTATAATAGATATAGTTAGTGATATGAGTATGAGATTTGCCCTTAGGGATCCAGAAGTAAGCGATGTAGTTGTTATTGGTCATGGCTCAATTGGTGATTTATGGTACGGGCAAGGCGCTCACTATGATTGGCGAAATGTTGCAAAAGACGCTAGTCATTTAAAACAAGGTGAATTTGTCCAAAGAGTGTGCGGTAACTTTACGAGCAATGGCAGATCGGTAGCGTTGGGTACTTTTGCAGTAGCTGATTTAGCAAGTTTGATTGCCCCGGTCGGTAAATACATTGAAGATGCTGAACCCGATGAAAGCGTGTTCAGCCCAGTGTATGTTCCTCATATAGACTTAGCAGAACAAATTGAACAACTAAACCAAAAACACACACCACCCCAATAACCAACAAAATATAGTTGACAAAAAGAGAAAAGAATGCTACAATGCTTAGCACAATGAAACCAAAAAATTACTCAAACCCAATAAAAAGAAAACTAAGCGAACTTGGCGAACAATTTATTTTGGAGATACCTTATGACAAAATTCACTAAACCCACACAACCACGTTTTGAACATACTCCTGATGATGTTGCTGCTGATATTGCTTCCGAAACAGCTTTTGATAGGAGTGAAGTTACATTCGAAGAAAGTGACGTCATGAAAGAGTTATCTGGGTCATGGCAGGAAGCAGCTGAGCGTGCACGGGGTGGTAGTCCTCAACAACATCTGGGTGATATTGCTCTAGGTGGGGGTGGACCAGTAGCTCGTGTAGACTCCCCCAAGACTCTGCCTCCCCAATAATGTGCATATTAATTGCACAGACTGTCATTAACTAAGATGAGTTGAAAAACATGGATGTAGAATTAGACCCAATTTTGATAAGAGAGTCTCGGGGTAACTCGGGGCTTTTTGATGCAATTATCAGGCGTGAATTAGCTCTAGATGTAATAGTAGAAAAAGGTGGAATACATAATTCTGAACCCGAAGAAGTTGACACTTTCCGTCAATTATCGTTAGATGTTGTCACGAGGAAAGAATTACTAGGGTTTCAGGATTAACCAACAGATGTGACAGATTAATAAAAATGGTATAATATAAGAAGGTTATGGCAAAAAAGAAAAAACAAGCAAAAAGAAAGCAAAAAACAGAAGTATTAGACAAAGATAAGTCAGCTTTTTGGTCTATTGCTGGAGCCATTATGCTAATGGTTTTGGCTGTATTTCTTTTACTTGGAATGTTTGGAACCGGCGGCACATTACCAACCGGTATGTACGGTGTAATATATAGCGTACTTGGCTATGCCGCAGTGTTTTCACCAATTGCCGCTGGATTTTGGGGTTATATGAAGTTTAGAAACGAAGAACGACGTATTCCATTACCAAAGCTAGCAGGCATGGTTCTTCTGATCCTCGCTTCGTCTTGTTTGATGTACATTATTTTTGCGTCTAAAGACCCGGTAACTACTTTCTACAGTGGCGGTCACGGCGGAGGAGTAGGCGAAGTACTAGGTGGTTCAGTTTTGAATGCTCTTGATAAGATTCCGGCAGCGATAATGTTTTTCGTGATAGCACTATTTTCATTTTTTTGGACCTTTGGCGTATCGCCTAAAATATTATTGAAACCATTTGAACGAAAAGATAAGAAAGACACCGATCTAAGTGAGCTGAAAAAGAATGCAGAACCAGAGTTTAAATTAAACGAAGGTGTGCCAATTGAACATCACAAAAAGGGGGAAGCAGCAAAGTCAACTACACTTAAAAACACCGCCCAGAAGCTAACGCCAAGCGAAGATCACCAAGCACTAACTGTAGCAACAGACCCGAACTGGGAGTTGCCATCACTTGATCTTCTGAACAAGAAGCAAGACAAAGCTGATCCAGGTGACGTCGAAGGGAACGCTGATGCGATCAAAGAAACTTACGCAAACTTTAATATTGCGGTTGGTATGGAGGGTGCAAACGTTGGACCGAGGGTAACCCAATATACTCTAAAACCACCAACCGGGGTAAAGTTAACTAAAATCACAGCATTAGAAAATAATCTAGCACTTGATCTTGCTGCTCATTCAATTCGCATGGAAGCCCCGATTCCAGGAAAAAGATTGGTGGGTATTGAGGTTCCGAATATCAAATCAGCAACAGTCAGAATAAGTAGCATGTTAAGTTCCAAAGAGTGGAGTGATCAAAGTGGGCCATTGGCATTTTCAATCGGAAAAGATATTTCTGGTACGCCGATAGTCGCAGATCTAAGCAAAATGCCCCACGTTATGGTAGCTGGCCAGACGGGATCCGGTAAGTCAGTTATGATAAACACCATACTGACTAGTTTGCTGTACAGAAATAGTCCATCAGATCTTAAGCTTATATTGGTTGACCCGAAGACCGTTGAGCTTGCCCCATATGACGATATCCCACATTTACTTACACCTGTAATTACTGAGCCAGAGAAGTGTATTAGTGCTCTTAAATGGGCTGTGGCCGAGATGGAGCGTCGTTATAGAACTTTGGCAGAAAACAAAAAAAGAAATATTGGTGAATACAATAATCTGAAGAAAGAAGAGGGTATGCCCTATATCGTTATTGTCATTGATGAGTTAGCTGATCTTATGATGATGGCAGCCCGCGATGTTGAATCATTAGTTGTTCGCATTGCTCAGAAGGCTCGAGCAGTTGGTATTCATCTGGTGCTAGCAACTCAGCGTCCTAGCGTTGATGTAATTACTGGGCTGATTAAAGCTAATATCCCAGCTAGAATAGCTTTTACTACAGCAAGCCAGGTAGATTCAAGGACAATTATTGATCAGATCGGTGCAGAGAAGTTACTTGGTCAAGGTGATATGTTGTTACTAACTGCCGATATGCCAAAACCGAAGCGTGTTCAGGGTGCATTTATTTCAGACGAGGAAACCAACAAGGTTACAGATTATATTCGAATGCAACGGCCACCAGAATATGACGATGAGGTTATCTCTCAGCCTGTACAGCTAAATGGGCGTGGTGGAATTGTGGCAGATTACGGTGGGCAGGATGCTGACGATGATATGTATAAAGACGCTGTCAGGGCAGTTATAGAAGGTCGCAAAGCTAGTACGAGTTTACTGCAGCGTAGGCTACGAATTGGCTATGGCCGTGCAGCTCGTTTGATAGAAACTATGGAAGAACAAGGAATCATAAGCCCAGCTGATGGCAACAGGCCGCGTGATGTGCTGGTAAGTTCGCTAGACGAAGTCTTTGGTGGTGCAACCGCAGTGTCTAATGTCCCCGACGAAGTTTACGACGAAAACTTTCCACCAGATAAATCCATCTAACGAATTGCCGAGCAGTGGTAGCGGAAAGTTGACTAACAGAGGTAAATAAGTTAGAATAAGATCACTATTAACTCGGCTTGTGGCTTCAATACATTTTGAATACGCACACAGGCTTTAACCAGAGGAGGATTCTCAATGAATCAATACGAAATTGCCGTATTGTATCATCCTAGTCTAGAGGTCGATTTGACCAAGGCCGAAGAGCGGGTGAAGAAGATTATTACTAGTAATGGTGGTAAGATTACGGCTACAGATAATTGGGGCAAGCGAAAACTAGCCTACACAATCAAAAAGGAAGACCACGCTGTCTATGTATTTTATACAGTAGATGTCCCCGGTGAAGGTGTTAAAAAGATCGAAACAACACTCAACATCACCAATGAGGTTCTTCGTTATTTGATTGTTCGCCCAGACCTTAAGGCAATCGCTAAGGCCGAAGCAGCTAAGGCAGAAAAAGCTAAGAAGGCAGCAGAACGTGGCAACAGAGCCAATGATGACGATGACGAAGACGAAGACGACAGCGAAGAACAGAATAGAGAGTATAAGAGGAGATAATCATGGCACGAAGCTTAAACCAAGTAATCTTGATGGGAAACCTAACCAGGGATCCCGAGCTAAGACAAACACCAAACGGACAAAGCGTATGTAGCTTTAGTCTTGCACTAAACCGTAGCTACAAAGATTCTAGTGGTGAATGGCAAGAAGCAACTGATTTCATCGATGTGGTTGCATGGGCAACTTTGGCAGAGCGGGTGGCACAATACCTGAGTAAGGGGCGCCGTGCACTAGTGCAAGGCCGATTACAGAGTCGTAGCTGGGAGCAAGACGGAGTCAAACGCTCCAAGGTAGAAGTACTAGCTAACGATGTAACATTCCTAGACAGTCGTGGCGGTGGAGACAGCGAAGACAATTCATCTTCCGAACCTACAGCTAAAACCGCAAAACCAACTAAAAATAGTAAGAAAGACGTTGTCATAGAAGATATTGGTGATGAACCAATAAACTTAGACGACATCCCATTTTAAGGAGAATATATGGCAAAGATTTTTAAACACCGAACAGACGTAGCATATTTTGACTACAAAGATTTTAAAACCTTGCAACGATACGTAAACGGCTTTGGCCAGATCGAATCACGCAAGAAAACCGGTCTAAAAGAACACGAACAACGCCGACTAGCTATTGCTATCAAGCGTGCTCGCCACATCGCATTATTACCATTCGTAGCAACTAACTAGGAGTAACAATGGCGTTTGGGATAACTGATTTAAAAAAGGGAACGATCTTTCAATATGAAGGTGTTCCATATCGCGTTGTTGAATATGCTCAGAAGGTTATGGGTCGAGGTGGTTCGATTGTGAACATCAAGATAAAGAGTTTGCTCGACGGCAAAGTTCTAGACAAAACCTTCAAAGGTAATGAAACTATCGAAAAAGCTGATGTCAGTAACCAAACAGTGCAGTATCTATATAACGACGCTACGACTTTCTATTTCATGAACGAAGAAACCTATGATCAGATAGAAGTATCTAGCGACATGATTGGTGACCAGTCTGGGTATATGAAAGAAGGTGATAAAGTAATTGCCCAGAGTTTTGATGGTAAAGTTATCAATATAGAACTGCCTAAAAATGTTCCGCTCAAGGTAACGTATGCTGAAGACGTAGTAAAAGGCGACACAACTAGTAATGTTATGAAAGGCGCAACTCTAGAAACCGGGATAACCGTAAAAGTTCCGGCATTTGTAAAAACTGGCGACATTGTTAGCGTAGACACAGCAAACGGAGCATATCGTGAACGCGTAAAATAAATTATGTCAGTACCACCAATTGAAATGAGGTGGGGTGGGGGCAAGTGGCCGGGTGGGCCAAGAAGGCGTGTAGGTTCAGCTGTCCGGGCTTCACTTGGTTTGGCTTGTGACGGCCTCGAAATGTTAGGCATACAACCAAAAGAACCAAAAATTTCTACTGTTTGGGGTGTTCCTAACGGATATGCCCTAAAAGGTGAGGCCTTAGACTCGCAGCATTTTGAGATATATGTAAGAGAAGAGTTTATTAAAAGACAAAGAAAACTAGCTGCTTTTCAGATTGTATTAACGCTCACAGCTCTACATGAAGTTATGCATTGTGTCCGTGATGAAGCAGGTTATGAAGATAATCTACTGGAGCGTGCGGTTTCAGAAGGGCTAAGTGCATGGTCGGAACATTTACTTGCAAAGGAGCTTTTATCTGCCCAAGAATTCGAAAAATATAAAGAAGGTTTTTCGGTTATCCCGGATGAAGTTGATACATCTCAAATGCTTGATAATTTTATATTGGATTCAGCTAGAGAAGCTCATATGGCTGAATTTAATCCAAATTCTCAAGAAATCATTGACTTGAACGATGCTTGGTTCGCGGCTACTTATGGTATCCCAGCAGGTAATAAGGTTGGGATTATAGCTGTAGGGGAATTGATATGCTCGGGAAGCTCACTTAGTGAATTAGTTACTTTGCCCCCAGAAGATATCATCATGATAGTATAATGCAGTTGTGAATAAAGACAGATTAGATAAAGAATTAGTGGTAAGAGGGTTGGTTTCTACTCGTAGTCAGGCCGAGAGTTACATCAAACTAAAGTACGTCGTAGTTAACCAGAAAATAGTAAATAAACCAGAAACTGTTGTATCTGTTGAGGACAAAATTAAGCTGATAATTAAAGAACAGTATGTGTCTCGGGCAGCACTAAAGCTGGATTCTGTTGTAAAGACTCTGGGGATTAGTTTCAAAGATACTATCGTTTTGGATGTCGGCTCCTCGACCGGCGGGTTTACCGACTATGCCTTAAAACATGGGGCCAAGAAGGTTATCGCAGTCGAGCTCGGAACAAACCAAATGCACCCAAGCTTAAGAAATGATCCAAGGATTGAACTTCACGAAAAAACTGATATCAATAGCGTGGATCATCTTTCCGCCACGCCCGATACAGTCGTAATAGACGTGTCATTTATAAGTTTGCGTGAAATATTGCCGACAGTCGCGAAGTTGAGTAACAGAAATACTAAGGTGTTAGCAATGGTAAAACCTCAGTTTGAAGCTGTAAATTCTGGCATGAAGCACAAAGGAGTTATCAAAAATGATCGTATGCGTCGTGACATCCTAAAGGACTTTGAAGCCTGGGTACAAAAATTATTTGTCATTGTTGACAAGGCAGATTCCGAAATTGCTGGCGCAAAAGGCAACAAAGAACGCTTTTACTTCTTGAAGAAGTTATCATAAACGAAGATGCTTATGCTAAAATTCGGATATGTATTTTAGTAGTAGAGCAAACGCTGGTCGCATGTTGGCCGACAAGCTCATTGGTTATAGCGCTCAAAACACGGCTGTTATAGCGCTTAATCCCGGTGGAGTAATTGTTGGCGCGCAGATTGCTATGCGCATACATGCGACACTAAATATGCTACTTACTAAGGATATATTTTTGCCAGGTGAGACGACACCGTTGGCTACAGTCTCGTCGGACAATGTATTCACCTATAATAAGATGTTTTCTATTGGCCAAATAGAAGAAATGCAGGGTGATTACAGAAGTTTTATTGAACAAACAAGGATGCAGAATTTGCATGAACTTCACAGTGTACTTGGAGCCGACGGCGAGATCGACCGTTCCATGTTGCAGAGGCATGTAATTATACTAACTTCAGATGGGTTTCAAAATGGATTCTCTATTGATGTGGCGGCTGATTTTTTGAAACCAGTTCAGGCCAAGAAACTTATAGTGGCAGCTCCGTTTACTACAGTGCCAGCTCTGGACAGAATCCATATGCTTGCAGATGAAATCCAGTGTCTTGACGTTATTGATAATTTTATGGGTACGGATCATTATTACGATGACAATACCATGCCAAAAACTGACGACTTATTAAAGGTTATAAAAAACACTCCCATTCATTGGCAAAGATAACAAAATACTTGCATAAGCGGTTTACTTGAGATAATATAAGGCTACAAAGACTTAAAACGCACATCTAAAAACAATATCAAAAAGAGGGAAAACAAATATGAGGTATTCATATTTGTATGGTGCTGAGGGTACGCCGGTTGCATATAGCCTCAGCACATACAAAGACAAAACGCGCTTCGTCGTAGCAGCATTCTTGAGCTGTGTTTTTGTGATTGGGATAGTTTCCAGCAAACTAATCAACGCTAGCTCAAATACCGTGCAAGCTTCTCCAGATACAGTGGTTCAAGCAGAAAAAGAACCAACGCCGGAAACTGGATTAAATTCAATACCATCTGTTGCTACAGACCAAAACCTAGATACAAACGTTTCAATTATAAAATCCCAAACGATAGATTTATCTGCCTGGTTATTGAGCCACGGGGGGCAATACAGTGTTTCTTTGTACGAAGACGGGTCGCCTTTGTCTGACGTTAAATCAAGCGAGCAATATTTTATGGCCAGCATTTATAAGCTTTATGTAGCCTATATTGGTTACCAAAAGGTTGATCAAGGTGTTTGGAATTATGATGAGCCTGCATATTTCGAAGATTGGACACGTGGCAAGTGTTTGGACGAAATGATTAGATCTTCTCATAGTCCGTGCGGTGAAAAAATGATGGCCGAAATCGGTACTCCAAATATTCAAGCAGTTTTGAATGAATATGGACTGGAGAATACTTCGTTTACACAGTTTGTAACGTCTTCGGCTGATGTTGCCAATGTGCTTATACGTTTACAGAAAAACTTAGATCTAAGCCCCGTATCAACCGAGAGACTAATGTCATCCATGGAAGGACAAATATATCGTGATGCGCTACCAAAAGGATTTGACGACTGGAAAATGTACGACAAGGTTGGCTTTCGCGATCAAAACGAATACCACGATGTCGGTATTATCGTTAGCCCACAAGGCAAAACCTACATAATAGCTGTACTTAGTAATGGTGCTGGGACTAATAATTTAGCTAATCTTGCCCAGACAATCAAACAATCACTCAAGTAATAGTTGCTAAATCTCGTGTAGTTACTTAAATTTAGGTATATACGATGACGGGTTTTCATAAACTATATACACTTGATGGAGGTAGCAGAAAGAGGTTATCTGTTTTATTAATATGCTTAGTACTTGCAGTTACATTGATCGTTACTTTCGTACTTGTTTCCAAAAAAGTGCAGACCAGTACCACAATCCCCAGTAGTCCTCAGGCTGTACAGTTGACACTGGCCCCCGAAGAAGAACGCACAGTACAGGGCAGGTATTTGTTTAGCGGAACAATTGTACTGGCAAGAGCAATAGAAAAATATGCCAATGGAGATTACGCGCAACCATTTAGTAAGCTTTCAACATTTGAACCAGAAAAATATGATGGCTGGATGGCAGATCTTGAATGCCCGGTTACATATAATAATGTTAGCTACCAAAAACAAATCGATGATCTAGTTTTTAATTGTCGACCGGAGTGGCTACCCAATTATTCGCAATATTTCAACTTTGTAAATTTATCCAACAATCACAGCAACAATATGGGACTTGATGGTTTTTTAGAAACGCAGAATCACATGGACGAGGCTGGAGTACAGGTAGTTGGCAACTACGACCCGTCTGTGGTGGAGGACGACTGCGAGGTAATGGCATTGCCAGTAAGGGTTATAGGTGCGAATGAAAAAGTAGAATCCGGAGAACTCCCAGTAGCATTTTGTGCCTTTCATTACTTTTTTCGTTTACCAAGAGCGGGGGAGATAGAAACAGAACAAAAGTACGCCAAAATTATGCCAGTCTTTGGGTTTATGCATATTGGTGTTGAATATTTACCTACGGCTGGGGTTGATCAAGTAAATGTCGGACATGCAATTATTGATTCTGGTGCCGAATTTGTTATTGGCAATAGCCCCCATTGGGTGCAAAATGGCGAAGTCTACATGGGTAAACCGATCTTTTATTCCACCGGGAATTTTATGTTTGATCAACTTGATTATGAGACCCAGCGCGGATTAAATGTAGATGTTTCCATCCAAGTAGGATATGACGATAACATAAAAAAATGGCTAGAAATTGGTAGGAATTGCAAGGTTAGGCGTGATAATTGTTTGGAACTTGCCACGCAACAAGGTCTAAAGAAACCAAAGTTAAAATTGATCTATGCACCAATTGCTAGCAGTACCGGCAATCGAAAAGTAACTCAAAAAGGAGATGCCGTTCTTCAAGCTAGTGTAGAAGAACGTTTGGGCTGGGCATCAATGTCTGCGCAGCTGGGTCAGTAGTTACTTTGTAACGTTAAAACGGAATTCGACTACGTCATCTGGTTGCATGATGTAGTCTTTACCTTCGGTGCGAACTTTGCCGGCAGCCTTTGCGGCTGATTCTGAACCTGCTTCTACTAGGTCTTTGTAATCGATAATCTGGGCAGCAATAAAACCCTTTTCGAAATCACCATGAATAACTCCCGCAGCTTGTGGAGCGGTGAAGCCTTTGCGGACTGTCCAGGCTCGGACTTCTTTTTCGCCTGCCGTTAGGTAGCTTTGTAACCCTAGTGTGTCATAAGCGGCATGGATTACTTTTACTAGCCCAGACTCACTAACACCATAGCTTTCTAATAATTCTACGCGGTCATTTTCATCTAGCCCACGTAGTTCGCTTTCTAGTTTTGCGCAAACGAACACGCTTATTGCGTTACCAACCAGCTTTTGTAGCTCGGATTTTTTAGCTTGATCCGCCAAAGTTTCCTCATCGACATTGAACAAATATATTACTGGTTTAGCAGTCAAAAGGTGCAAGTCTTGAATGTCTTCTTCGTTGAAGTCATTTGAATAAAATAACGGGGTACCGTCGTTTAAAAGTTTGTGGACTTTTTCTAGCGCATCAGCCTGAGGTTTTAGTTTTGGGTTAGCGCGGGCTTCTTTTTGAAGTTTTGGTAATCGTTTTTCTACGGTTTGCAGATCAGCAAGGATAAGCTCCGTGTTTATAACTTCAATATCTTTTTTTGGGTCGTGTTTTTCGTCAACATGCTGAACATCCGGGTCTTCGAAAGCTCTCACGACATGGCATATGGCATTACAACTTCGAATGTTTGCTAGGAACTGATTACCAAGCCCTTCGCCCTGGCTTGCGCCGGCAACTAACCCGGCAATATCTACAAATGTTACAGTGGCAGGTATGACTTTTTGTGCATTGTACATCTGTTCAAGTTTGGACAAACGGGTGTCGGGTACCGGGACGATTCCAGTGTTAGGTTCAATCGTGGCAAATGGATAATTAGCTGCCAAAATATTATTGTCAGTCAAAGCATTAAACAGGGTAGATTTGCCGACATTCGGCAACCCAACAATTCCTATTGATAGCATTTAAACCAACCTTTCGGTCTTTTGACAGGTTATTTGACAACTGGTCTGAAAAGTTAGTTTCGTGTAGTTGTTTTGTAAAGTACCCGTTGCTATTGTTAGCATAGTACCCAACTTGTTCTGTGGCTGGAATTGGTATTCGACCCCATATAGTTATCTCCTTTTTCGTTGCTTCGATTTTAGTAACTAGTTTTCTAATTATTGATTTCTTATCTGTAAAATCTAAGCTTTCAACTAATTTTATCACGCCGTCAATCAGTTGTTCCACTGGAATAACAGGCTTGTTAAGAAGTTCTGCTTCAATGCCTGACATCTCAGACACAATATCAGCCCGTTTAGTGTTGGTTTCGTGGAAGTTATCTTTGTAAAGCCGTTCTGACATTACTCCCTGACCGTAGGCTTTAGTGTAGCGACGTTCCTCATCATCTAAGCCCTTGTGACGCTTCTTGAGTGCTACAAGCTGACTTTCAAGCGGGGAAGAGGACTTCTGCCAGCGTTCCGCTTGCTTAACGACTAACGATGGGTCACTAAGCAACGCTTTTATATTGTTCCACACTAGTGCGTCAAAGACGGGTGCGTTGATACCGTGCTCAAAGCACTCACGAGGTAGGGGATACTTACTCAGCCTGTCTGTGCAACGGTAGTAAAGGTTTCCTTTGTTGGCAGGGTCACCAGTACGAGCCTTGCCGCATACGCAATTTACTAAGCCAGCGACAAGGTACTGATTCTTGCTGTTATTGCGTGTATTCACCCTCTTATGGAGTGCTAAATGTACTTGTACCTTATCAAACAGCTCTGGGCTGACGATTGCTGGTACTTCTATGCTGAGCCATTCCTCCATAGGACGACGCTTGCGACTACCTTTAATCACCTTGCGGTATTTTTGTTCGGGGTTTTGCGGGTTCTTGGTCGGAACGGATTCGCTCTTGTTGTAGTAGTGAATACCTTTGTAAGTCGTGTCCCTCACCATACGGTCAAGCGTTCCGCCACTCCATTGTTCTCGTTTTCCTTTGGGTGGGGCAATGCCTTGTTCAAATAGTTGACGCTTTACCTCGTGCTTTGACATACCCGAAGCGATCCACTCAAATATCTGTTTAACGACTTTGGCTTGAGCCTTGTTGATAGAGAAGTATCCGTCACGAGCGTCTTCACCAGATTTTATGCGTAGGTGATAATCATAGCCATACTTCGGCTGATAGCCTAAGAGCTTTTTGTTCTCACGCACTTTTCGGACTTTACCAAGACGCATACGCTCAGTAATCTTGACCCTCTCGTATTCATGGAAGATACCCATAACACTACCCATCATGATTTCTTCGCTGCTCTGCCCGTTGATGTCGTGTAGGCTGATGTACTCAATTCCACACTCACGCAACTCCTCCAAGATAATCTCTTGGTGAAGAAACTTGCGTGATACACGCCCTCTGTCGTAAGAGTAGAGGACATCAAACTTCTTGTCCCGTGCGTCTGAACGCATACGGTCTAAATCGGGTCGCTCAATGATAGCCCCACTCCAACCCTCGTCCTTGTATATGCACTCTGGGAGCAGTAAGACCTCGCCCTCATCTTGTTTGATTCGGGCTAGTAGCTCCATCTCCTGACTTTTGATTGTTTGTTCTTCTTCTTGCTGTGCCGTACTGACACGCATATAGATTGCTGCTTTTTTCATTTCTTCTTCCTTGTGGAGTGGTTGGCTATAAATTTCTGCAAGGCTGTCTCACTTATGCGGTAACCTCTGCCCAGTTTAACGGCTTCCAGCTTTCCGCTTTTAATGTAAGTTAGTACGCTTTGCCAGTGGATTTGCAGTATATCTGCAACTTCCTGTACTGTATGAAATTTATAGTCAACCATTGTAATCTCCATTATTAGTTAATTGTTAGTAAATATCAATACCAATCTGTCTAATTCACTTATTTATCTCCTTATCAATCTGTTCAAATAATTTGTTAAATACCTCGTCTAAGATGTTAGACTCGTCTTCCACAACCTTGTACTCAATCGTTGGTTGTTCTGGTGGCGTTGCTGCTTGCTTTGTCTTCATTGCTTCCACCTAGGGTGAGTTACCAATGCAGAACAGTAACCAATAGAGTTATTCAATAAACAGAAATTTACTGTATTGGTGACTGTATGCTGTATAGGTGAGTTACCAATATAGGTAACTGTTCTATATAGAGACCTATGGGTACGGTAATCATGCTGCTTACACATCATGTACCTCATCGTCTGTCGGCTTTATAGGGTTGGCACCTGGGAACAGTGCTTCTAGCTTATTGTCGTGAATGTACTGGTCTACTGCCCGCATGGCTGCGTCCCGTATGAGGTCTAGAAAAGCACTCTCGCCACGAAACTCAATCGGCTCAGCCCAGCTTTTCCCAATCCAGAACCTCGGCATTTGAAACCATAGGTCATCAAATTTAGTGGACGGGCGTACTGTGCAGTGAGCAACCCACATTTTTAGGCTTGGTATGGCTACACTAACGTACAGAATGCTTTTGTTAAGGTTCTCTGCATAGACCTTTGCCGTAATGTCGGTAGTTTCTATATACATGACGAACCCCCGTTAATGTCGTGCCACAGCTTGTGCAGCAGGTCGTACCACTCATCTGTGCTACGGTAACGATTGCAAAATACACGGTCTAGCTGTGCTTCTATGAGTTCCATGTTCAGACACTTGCGACGACGCTGGTCTATATAGAACTTCTGGCGTAACCAAGTTGGCTTACGTTTGCCAGCTTGCTCAAAAAGCCACTTGGCTGTACTAAGCTGCTGACGTGTGATTGTTATTTCGATTTTAGATGAAACTCTCATCTGAGAAGTTGTATCTTTAATCGGTGTTTGGTGGTCAATAGCACTATTTGTGTGCTCAGACCCATTTTGTTTGTTTTGGTTGTGATTTACTTCCTTAAAGTAATTCATTGTTATTGTCCTTAGGTTTATGGAGTACCGACGAGTTCGCTATTAAGTCGGTGGATTCCTGCGAACCTGAATCTAGGGTATTTCAAACAGGAGCAATAGTCGTTGAATCGGTTTTATGTTGTATGGAAGTGGTTCAATTGTGGTTCAATCCGGTTCATTCTGGTTCGTCTGGTGCAAGAAAGCCGAGTTCTATAAGTACCTCGTCAGGAAAAAGAGTTACTTTAGCACCCGCCCTATACAATTCTGCATCGAGTTCATAAATATCTATTTTCTCATCTAGTGCTTCTTCACGAGTTATAGTTGGACGAAAGACGATACGCTTATCCTCCCTAATAGTGGGGAAGAATAACGCTCTCAGTGTTGGCGTAAAACCTGCACTACTTAATACCGTACTGATGTTGCGTGCTGTCTTGTCGGTGTTAGGCTTAAATAGCTTGTTTGGGTTGCTAATGGACTGCTCCATTAGTTGGTCTAACACCGAATCAACATGTGCTTTTTTAAGTTTTAGGGCATCGTTTACTAGGATTAAGCCGTTTAATTTATAAGTGAGAGTGTATTCAGGTATGAACCACATTCGTGGTGGTCGAGTTTCTTCTTCGTCATCTGATTCCTCATGTCTTTTCTGAAGTTCCTCAACCGCTATTTTGCTATATTTGTCCAATACGGTTTGCGTATGTTCGACTATTTTCTTTTGCTCTGGCGAGAAGTCAGGGGTCTCATTATCGGCAATAATACATAGTCTATCTATCTCGGCGATGTGGTAATCGATGTATTTACTGGGGTTTTTAATGTACTTAACGGGGCTCTCGTTGCTCTCATGTAGTCGTTCCAAGAATTTCTGAACATCATATGCCGCATGAATATAATCGACTTGCTTCCATATCGGTTCGTATTTGATATTGGACAGCTTAGCGTTATGTTCATACAATTTCTGTAGTTCGTTCACTAGTAATACATACACACGGTTAATTTCCTTTAGGTCAAAGTCTGGGCTGTGAACAACGATTTGGTACAAGTTAAAAATGTTTATTACGCTAGTTGCGTATTCATTCAATGCTTTCGCTACTGCATAATCGTTGGCTGCATTAGATTTATTTGTTGTTCCCATAAGTTGATAACATTATAGGTTATTTGCAACAAAGGTAGTAGCTATACCTAACAGATAAAGCCACTTGTCTATAATTAAAAGAGAGTTGATACAAAAAGGAGTTATTATGGCAATCAAAAATGCTGTTGGGCGACCACCAAAGTTCAATATAAAAACCGTAGACAAATTAACATTTTATATTCAACGAAACTACAACGTTAGTGATAGTTGTAAATTTGCTAGGATTTCAAGGTCTACTTACTACAAGTACCTAAGGACTGAACCGCTATTCGCAGATAGCATTGCTACCGCACAGGACAATGCTAATAAGGTTAGTTTTAATTTCCGTACATATCTCTAGCTTAACTCGGTGTGTGGTACATGATTATCACAGGCTTAATGTCTGATAAATAGTGCTATTTTGCTACAGAAAACGGCGTTAGGGGGTAAATAATCCCAAAAAAAATTCTTAGGGTCTTGCTGTAATCGAAAAGTCTTATTTAGATGAAAGAGCTTTAGATACCCTCTGTCCGTGTTCCAGAGGTCGTAGGAGTGGTTTTAGAGCAAAAGACGGGTAAAGCTTTACATGCTGAAGAATAAATCGCTGGCACTAACGGCGGCATTACTACGAGATAAGTCAGAACTAAAGCAGTACAGTGCTTATAACTTGACAAAATAGCAATAATTTGCTACTATTAAAATCATAAAGTAACAAAACAAAGAAAACAAAAAATGAGCCAAGAACAGTTTCCACAACCAGAACAGCCCCAAACACCTATTGAGCAGGGTCAGGTTGAAAGTAACTTCAACAAAGACCAAGCTGTCATTCAGGAAGCCCTACAATACGTTAATGAGGTCGCTCCAACATGGATACTTGAGCCAACGGAAGTAACGGTTGAGCAGCCCGCTAATCAAGAGGAGTTGATTGGTAACCTTGATTCTATGTTAGCCTCCCAACAAGACGGCGATAAGCTGCAACGGCACTTGCAAAGCAATCTGAGTATGATTAGAGGCAAGCAGGGTCAGCCGGAACACTATGGCTTTGGTAGATTGAACATCAAAGCTGGTTACAACTTGAATGACTTGCGACAGCCGGGGGATAATCTTACTAGGGAAGAATACGAAACACTTCGTGATGATAGCTGGCCAGAGCGTGAAACAGTAGAAGACCCAGAACAAACAAATGTTATGGTTACCGGTTTGTTGCACGCCACTGGTGCAGAAGTACTACGCAATGATATAGGCGAGGACGGTGGAATTAAAAGGGTATATAAAGGTATGTTGGATGGACAGCCAGTATACTTTGAAGAAATGATTTTGCCTCGCATTCGTGGCGATTTTGACCCGAACCGAGAAACAACTACTCATCTTGAAAGAACCTTTAACGTTGTTTCTGAGCATACCGCACGACACGGTCTTAACACACTTTCAGCTAAAGATGCAGATGTATTACGCTCTGTCGGGGTTGAGTTTCCAGCTTTGTATTCTCCTGACTACAACCCCGACACTTATCCTAACCGCTCAAGAATGATTGAAACGCTACAATTGTATGCTGCCATGAACCCCGTAGGTGAATATGTTCAACAAGCAGCAACCCAAGAGGCTTTAGAAGCAGTACACGATCCACTAAGTGACTTAAAGACTGCTCAGGCTGAGAGAGACAAGCAAGAAGAAGTCGTTATCTCAAATTTCCGTGCTCATGGTGCAACAGAAGAACAAATCCAATCATTCCGTGAAGATATAGCTCGTATGAAAGAAGCAGAAGCAGAGCGTGGCCGATTGTTCCCTCACCAAGCTGGATTTGTTCGCTTTGAAGCTTTAAGCAAACCCGACCAAGAGCTTGATATGGGCGTTGGCTCTGGCTTTGAGCAGGGCGACTGGATTACAGTCCAGGGTTCTTCTGGCGAAATGGAACACCAGTGGACATTTATGGGTATTGATCCAAAGACAGGTTTGGCAGAAGTTGCAGCTATTGATGATGAAACAGGCGACAGGTTGTCAAAAAGTTATTCGTTAGACGAACTACGTAAGCTCAACAAACGCACAAAGAGTTAGGGCTATCTGTACAAACCTAGTTCCTTAGTCTTTGACTTAAAGCCATGGTCTTTTGCTAAGGTTTCGTGAAAGCTGGAAGTATAAAAATCTCGTAAGATACTGGACCATAGTTGTTCGTGAGTATTGATGTCGGTATCATTTACCAGATGACGAGGATATGAATAGACAGGACGAGGGCAAATATAATACCAAGAGCCTCTAATGTCAGCGTCAATAAGTGGTTCAGCAAAGGGATCGTCTTTTTCCCAATCGGACACAGAGCCAAGAATTGCTTTATCGGGGTAACCAACTAATATGCCAAATGCTATGTGGCTTAAGTTTTCTTTGCTGTACTGCGTAAATCGCCCATCCGCCTTTAGCAGCAGACAAATAGCTTCAACAAGCCTTTTGCCACTTAGCCTTTTTCCATTAAGCTCATGCTTACCGTCTTTAAGTAATGCAGTATTGTCTAATACAAATTTCAGACCTTGCGTAAGCACTGCGTCATAACCAGCGTAACTCTCTTTAGAGGTAGATTTATCAATCTTTGCTTCCGCAAAGTAAATATCAGTGAGTGATTGTAATGCTTCTATGGATTGTGTAATCTCGGCTGTCCATACCGCAAGCTGTTTTTTGCTTGAATGGTAGAAGACGCCGTCGCAATAGGCTCTCACACCGCTAAGCGTTAGTATGCTGTTCGGTGTTACCCAGTAGGCTAAGGCTGCTGAGCCAACCTTGTTTTGTAGCTGTCCAAGCGTAACTATGGCTGTGTTAGCCGAAGGGAAGTTACTCATTAACCAACTCCCTTAAGGCTGATTCAAGTCTTATTGCGTGTGCTGAGCCGAATATAAGAAAGGGACTTTTACCTTCCTGCCAATACTTCTGTATTTCTTTCAGGATGTGTTCGTCTCTAAGCTCACCAGACCTTCTGGCTAGGGAATTGGTAACATAATCCTGGGGTGTGGGTGCAATAACGTCATAAATCCACTGGGTATCATCCCAGTCTAATGGTTTATGGAACAATTCTTGATGGATTGACTCCATTCCACCCAGACTAAAATCTACATCTTCCCACTGGTAGGATTCTTTCATTAGCTCTAGCATTGATACGGCTTCTTTCTGAACGTCTGGTTTTTCAGTAAATCTGCTCCACCAGCTCAATTGCCGAATGAAGTAATAAAATACTACCTTATCTCTACCAAATTCATTTGCTAACTCGTTCGCCTCCCATATTCGGTCTGGTTCTGGTGAGGCTACTGGTACGCCATCTCGCCGTGCTAAGTGCACTACAAATTGTGCCTCGCCACCATCAATAATGGATTTAGTGCGATCCTTCGTATCTTCATTTTTGACTTCATCAAAGCGACCTTCCACGAGGGCGATAGGATTTGTCGCTTGTGTAATAAATGTATTCCAACGGTTTTCAATATCTTGAAATTGTGAGTGGTCAGGATTGTTTATATGGTCTGAGCCATAAAACAAGACCTTATGGTTATCGTTACTCACTTCAATAATATATGGACGTTGGAACCCCTCAGTTTCAATACGTGCGTATTCGTCGTAGCTTAATATATTACTCATTTGCATAAATTATAGCTTGGAAGTGCATAAAGCGTTATATTCTATGTGTAATGCAATCCGTAACAGAAATACTGAAAACCCTTGCCAACAGTGCCGTACAGGCTGGTTTAATTGCAGCCTTAATTGGCGGAATAAGTGCATTTTATATGCTTATTCGTGCCACAAAACGAACTAAGCAGACAAAAGCGACCAAAGTAGACGCTTTGTACCTGAGTTATTCTTCACCAGGCTTCAGTAGATTTTCTATGCTTAATTCACCCGATACTCTTGGTGTGGGGATTTACGCAGCACTTGCCTTAGAACAAGTGGGGGCGATAAAAGACATAAAACCTCAAGTAGAGGTTAATTTAAGGCTTTACCCTGAGTGGCCAGCAACTTACTTATCTGCGGCAAGGTATTGTGCATTAGTCGGTGAAAAACAAAAGGCCAGGGACTATATATCAGTAGCGAATACACTGGCAGATAGTCAAAAATTGACTACTGATATACCACAGTTAGAGAAATCAGTTGTTGAAGCACTTATTACGACGGAAGTTCAACCACTACCAAACATTACTTCAGTTGAGGCAATGTTTGAGGAATTACGAAAAAAGCCCCACCAACTCATACTTGCTCGTTCGGTGTGGCTACTGTTACTTGGCTTAGGGTTGCTTTTTGTTGGTGTACTTCTTCATATGACAAGAAGCTTTATCTAGTAGACGATTGTTTCATAGCTTCTGCTACATAATCATCGGAGTAGCCCCGACCACCTCTATCGGTCGGTGGCATAGTCAGTTTTAGCTCAAAAGGTAGTTGGGTTATAAAGTCATCATACCAATTTGAAGTGAGCTCATAGGAGTCAGTATAACAGATTAGAGAACAACCCACAGATTCTAATATTGACAAAACAACTAAAATTTGCTACTATTGTATCTGTTAAATACAAAATAAAAATGTCAGAACAAAATCCAGAACAACTAAACCATAGTCCTCACCCCGAACAGGGTGGAGTTATGCCTGATATTCCAAAAAGCCGTGAGATATTCACGGGTGACATAAATGATGCCGTTATCCAGGCACAAGTGCAAACAGGTGTGGAGATAGACGATGGTTTTTGGTTCTCTCAGGTTGGTAATGACGGAAGCACCGAAAGTATCTTGGACAGGTTTGATACTGCATATCCTGATTTTGTAAGAGAGAAACTACATATTCCAGAGAAGCTTGTTGGTCGTGAAGAATCTATTGCTACTGTGGGCGTTCTTGCAGTGGAAACAGCTTCAACCGCAGAAGATGAAAGTTCAAGCAGTCAAGAGAAGCCGTACGACAACGAACTTCTTACTGGCTATGCACTATTGGCAGAAGATGCCCAAGAACAGGGCAAAGACATTAACAAGGACATTTCTGATGTACTTACGGCAGAAGCAGAAGAACTTCTAGCTCAAGGCTTAAGTGGAAATGAGGTCGCAGAACGGCTAGGATTAGCCACAGTACTTAATCAGCGTTCGACAATGCTTTTATATGATATGGGTAAAGATTTGCCAGGGCGAGAAGTCCCACTTGAGGAGCCAGCCCAGCCTTGGGGCGGGGATGAGTATACTACTGCTAAAAATTCAGTTATTGCTAGTATGCAAGAAAAGCTGGTAGAACGTAATGAAATGTATAAACAACTCACTGACGGTCTGTTGGAAAATGACCTGAATTATCGAGATGTATTAGGAGATGAAGCAGTTCGTGCAGGTAGCAGTAGTGAACACCCCGAACACGCTGTTGCCTATGCACACGAACTTGCAAGACTTACGATTGCTGGTAGAGGTAAGGATATTCAAAAGGCTGTTCAAGACATTCGTGAATATTTTGATGGCATGACTTCTTTAATGCCTGAAACTCTACAGACGTCACCTTATGCTGAATCACAGTCTTGGATACTATGGGACATAGGCAAACAAGAAGCCTTGAAGGACAAAGATTATCACAGTGCAACTGATGAAGCAGTAAGTTACTCTGGTAGCATTCTAGATAGTCCCGAACAAGAAGGTGGCGAGCAGTCAGAGTTTATGAAAAATGTTGTTGCATGGCGTCATCTTGGCTGGGAAATGCACCTAAAAGCATTTAATGGCGACGATGTTAGTTCACTTGATTCTCTACTTGATGAACAGACTAAGGGCTTACTACATAAGGTTGGCAATGAAGCACACGGTGGACAATTAAGCTCTAGCGAATACGCAGACCTAGGTCGTGGCATAGAATCTGCTCTAAGAAGCAAAGAAGCACAACAATTTATTGAGGAGCGGCCCGAACTACAGGCAGAATTAAGAAATCGTAGTCAGCAATTACTAGAGATGTATAGTAGTAATATGGAATCTACGGCTTTACTAGGAGAAGTAAGCAAACCAGAAGCACGAAGATATGCACCTGACGAGCAATATCGTTTTCTCGTGCATACCGTGCTGGACGACCCACGTAGAACTTTTGACTATCTGTCTGGTAATCAATCAGATGGTTTCAAGATTGAAGGCGATAAACCACTCAACACTTCTCTGATTGACCAAAGGCACACGGCAACATTTGAAGGTGTATCTGGTTTAATTATCAAACCGCCTGAAATGGCTTCGGACATATCTGGTATCTGGTCTGGGGACGTAGCTGTTGATATGCAAACTAGCGGAAAGCCAAATATGACGGGTATTGAAGCGTTGGTAGCTACAAATAAGGGTGAGTATAATCAGGTTCACCTAAAAGCTGGTAAGGTTGAAGGTGTATTTATTCGGATTGCTGCCGACAGTGGTCAGGAGCTTGGCTACCCGCAAACTAATCAGGCTTTGCGTGAATTAGCTACTGAACAAAACCTTCCTGTATCAGAAATTATCGTTAAACCGAGAGACATTAAAGAAGCTGAACCAACCATAAAAGAACCACTACCTACTGGTAATGGAGAAATGTATCAGGTGGTAATGCCTCACAACGGGTATGAGTACAAAATTGATGTAGTTAAGCAAGACGGCAAAGATGTGTCGTTTGTAGATAACGAAGGCTTTGCTATGCGTATGGCCAAAATTGACGGCTATGATGTCTGGGATAGAAATCTGACGAGTGGCGACCTCACTTCTATTCAAGCTAGTCTGAAAGTAATTAGTAGCTCAAACCCCAAAATTGTTGAATACATAGAACGACAAGTAGCCGAGCTACAAAGTAGGGGCAATGATACTTAATGGCTACTATGATTATCAAACCCCGTAAGGTATTCCCGCTGATATTTATGGCGGTATTTGTCGCTATTGTACTTTTGTTATTTTGGCCACTTGAATTGTTTTTATTATTTATGCTTGGCGTCATGTGCCTACTTTTTACAGCCTTTTTTATTGACACCCACTCTGGTTATCTAAAGCTTGACGAGGGGTTGCTTACCAGAAAATCACTATTGAGTAATAAGCGAATCAAAATTAGTGATATTAGAGAAGTAAATATCAATGGATCTGGTGTATTCCCAACCAGCAGTCTTAGTGGGGGGATTATTGAACTTGGCAATGCTAAAGACGGCTATGTTGGCATCAAAGTTGGTGCTTTCAAAAGAGATGAGCTTACTTCACTCATCGGAGAGCTACATAACGATTTGAAGCGAGTTAACCCGAAAAGAGCACAAGAATTACACAAAGCCCTATTAACTTAAGATACTTGATTGAAGCAAACCGCTAAAAGCTGATAACATCATCGTATGACTTGGGAAATTATCTACTACGAAACACCAAGCTGGCAGACAATTATTAAGCCCAGTGTTGTGAGCATATGAGAGTATATGTCGCTCGACACGCAGAAACCAACTATAACGTTTTGGGTTTATGCAATGATAGTCCAGAGGTCAACGTTTACCTTACTAATAAGGGCGTTGAGCAAGCAGAGCTATTAGCCGAATCTCTCAAAGACACGACTTTCGACCTCATTATTACTTCCGAGTTTCCGAGGACTAAAGAAACCGCTCGCATTGTAAATAATTACCATAACGCACCTACGATTGAAGACTCAAGAATCAATGACGTTTTGACAGGCTTTGAGGGCAAACCAGCTAGTGAGTTTCGTGAAGCAAGGCGGAAAGCTTATAACAAGGGGACTGTACGATTAAATGGTGGGGAGTCTTTGGAAGATGAAAAATCACGAGTTCAAGCCTTTCTTAAAGACTTAAAAAAGCGACCTGAAAAACAAGTGCTAATAGCTACGCACCAAGCGATAGCACGTCTTATATACGCTATTCAAAATAACCTCCCGAATGAAAAAGTAGATGACATCGAAGTTAGCAACACGCATTGCTTTGATTTTGAGTTGTAAATCTTCTTTTTTTAATGCAATTGCAACTCTTTAATCGCTTCAGCTACTAATTTATCTGAATAGCCACGACCACCTCTGTCGGTTAGTGGCATGGTCAGTTTTAGCTCAAAAGGTAGTTGGGTTACGGAATACGTATACCAATCGATAAACTCATAGAGGCCAGTATAACAGACTAACAGAGATAATGCACTAGACAAAAAGCACAAAATATGCTAGTATAGTACTTACTATTCAATAAAAATAAAAATATGTCAGAAACACCAATAGATTTTCATCCAGAGCAAATAGACCGTTTTGAGCGGTTTACAGAGTTATCTGGGTTAGCTATTGAGGACCCATCAGAGAGGGTTGATTCACTTAAAACAATTGGCTCTGATCAGTTTCTTGATTTATTGTCAGTTACAAATGGATTAGTGCGTGGTGAAGAGGGCTTCACAAGGTGGAGTGGTAAAGCCGCAATGTCTAAAGTGATGATGAATGGCATTACTGATATAGACCCACCTGATAACGCTCACGAAGCATTTGGAGATTTCCTTAAGGGTTTACAGGAATCCATAGAAGGACCTGAAGACCTTGACCGTGCAGCGGTTGAAACTTACTTTGCGATTATTGGTTCACACATGTTTGTTGATGGAAATGGACGCACTGCCCGTGCAGCTTACGAAATGATAAAACATGGCGAAGTGCCTGATAACCAGAATGCCATTATTGATAGGCAAAATAACTCCGTTGGCGCAGCCGAAAGACTTAATTTTGCAACAATTCATAATCTCTTTGTAAAAGAAGGCTATGAAGAAGGAGTTGAGTTTGGAGAGATTTTTGATTTGGCAGTTGACGACCAAGTAAATGATAAAGATTTTATATACTGCTTAGGTTATGATGCTCAGCTGAAGTACATCGCTGCTCGTCGAGTCATGGACAGAGCTGGGGTGTGGGAGCAACGTGGTTCAAATCACATGGGAATAAAAGATTGGCCACCTAAACGCTTTGCAGAATTTAAGGATGAATACGCAAATGTTCGTGATGAGTGGTTCGATGAATTTACAGCAACCGCAGGACGTCATCATGAGTTTTTAACTGAAAAGCTCGAAGAAGGTGTGGAGAGAGTTGTACAGCCACCTAAGCCTGAGTAAAAGCCTAGTCAAAGATATCAATGAGCGTTTATCGCATTTATGAAGCCGGTGAGATCGATGTTGTTAGCTATTATGAACTACAATTCTTAGCAATGTCTGAAATTCCTAATCGTGGGCCAGAAGATGTACCAAAAGGCTCAAAACGAGTTATGGCAGAGAGGCAATCGGCAACCAAGGCTAGTGACGCACAGGAGCTAGCAGCAGGTTTGGTCGCTGAATTTGTGTAAAGCAATAATCCCCAAGTTCAAACTACTAATCAGGGTATCAGTGCATAACCATATATTCATAGATGGTTTTTTATTTCAGGTACAAAAGGTAGAGGGCCCCATCTTTATAATACTCAATAGGTCGGCACGCTAGTATTAACTAAAACAGAGGTGATACTATATACACAATGAACAAGAAAGTTATTAAATATTTGTTTGCTACTTATGGCAGAAAACCCGGTATGTGGTTTGCTATTTTTGCGGAAACTATCAGGGCATTTAATGGTCGAGTAATCACTGTCGTACTTTTGGCAACCATGGCGGCTGCGGTGTCTACGGGTGACCTAAAGCGCGCCCAAAATATAATTCTTCTTTGGGCAGGGCTTACGGTAGTGACGACCATATTATCTTCTGCCGGCGAGCTTGTTGCGCAGTTCACTGAAAACGAAGTTTACGGTGAAGAAATGAAAAGATATTACAGCAAGTTAACGAACAAGGATATGGCATTTTACCGCAACACACATACCGGGTCTCTTACGGCCATGTTCCGCCAATTTATAGACAGTGGCATGTTATTAATCCGACTGGTACGTGGGGATATTACTCGCACTTTTATATCACTAACATTCCCGGCAGTTGTACTTTTAATTGCGTCTTGGCAAATAGGGGTTGTGGCCATAATACTAATAGTTGTGCAAATAATATATATGGTTTGGGCATCTTCAAAGGCCAACAAATACAGGTTTGCTGCACACGAGGTTTACCGCGAAATTTCTGGAGAGGTAGCCGACGATGTTACAAATATCATTGCCTACAAATCGTCTGGAAAAGAAAAGGCTGCTACGAAACGAATATCAGATCTAAGAGATAGGGAGCGCAGCGCATTTTGGGAAAGAAGAAAGATAGGGGTTTATTTAGATTTTCCAAGAAATATCGTTACCATTATTTTAATTACCATTGCATTTTGGTTTGCTATTGACAGCTCTTCAAGTCTGAGTGGCACCGTCGGCCTTTTGGTACTGACAATAACCTACATGTTCCAGATACTCCGCAATGTAACAGATCTACCTGATATTATAACTAGGTACGATGACTTAGTAACAAAGATTGAACCAACCATGGAAATACTCACGGGTGATTATGAGAAGATCAAAAACAAACCAAAAACGATTGCGTTCAGCCCTTCGAAGGGGCAGATAAAAATCCAAAATTTAAACTTCAAATATGGCGATGATAAATCAACCCAGGATATTTTTAGTAACTTGAACCTTACTATTGATGGTGGGCAAAAATTAGGGATTGTGGGGTTAAGTGGCGCTGGCAAGAGTACTCTGGCAAGTTTGATCATGAGGTTTGATGACATTCAGTCAGGCGAAATATTAGTAGACGGAGTTGATATTAGAGATGTTGATCAGAGTGAACTTAGATCAAAAATTGCCTATGTTCCACAAGAACCAATACTGTTTCATCGTTCAGTGCGTGAAAATATTGCTTATCATAATCACAATGCAACTGATGCAGAAATCGAATCAGCTGCTCGTGCTGCACATGCTCATGAGTTTATAGAAAAGTTGCCCAAAAAGTATGAAACGATTGTTGGCGAGAGGGGCGTAAAACTGAGTGGTGGCCAAAAGCAGCGTGTTGTGATTGCCAGAGCAATCTTAAAGAAGGCTCCAATTTTGCTTTTTGATGAGGCAACTAGCGCACTAGATAGCGAAAGCGAACACATTATTCAAAAGGCCCTCCCCGAAATAATCGGTAGCCACACAGCTATTATCATTGCTCACCGTTTGAGTACAGTTGCCGGGCTGGATAAGATTATTGTCATGCATGATGGCAAAATTGTAGAAGAAGGTACGCACAAACAATTACTTGCCCAAAAAGGCAGGTATTACTCGCTATGGAAGCGCCAAACAGCGTAGGTCTCAGCGATTCTAGGCCTTGATTTTCTTAGAGTAGCCTTTTATCCAAATAGCGATATCTGCGAGGTCTGGTTTGTCAACAGCAACACCTACAGCATACTCAACAATTTCATTTTGACTGAGGGTTAATCCAAAGCCGTTAAGATGCATAAAACGAGCTAGGGAAGCAATGCCGGTACGCTTGTTACCATCGACAAAGACATGATAGTTTACCAAGGCCTCAAACAAAACGGCTGCTTTTAAAAATAGATCTGGGTAAAGGTCTTCACCACCAAAGCTGGTTTGAGGTTTAAATGCTGCAGATTCAAGTAAATTTGATTCACGTAGGCCAATACTGCCGCCAGATAATTCCACTACTACCCTATTAATTGCTATAAGCTCATCGGTTGTCAGGTAAGTCGTAGGCATTATTTTTTAGAAAGTTCACTAAAGGCAGCCTGGTTCTTTTTGACGTATGCTTTTGTCCACTCAACTGTGCTATCTACGGTTGATTCTGTTTGTGCAGAAACAATGGAGAACACAGGTTTGGAGCGTTTTACGACAGTGAAACGCTCGCCTTTAGCAACACGATCCGCTATTCTGCCAGCATTTTGCGACAATTCTTTTAATCCAATTATAGTCATATTATTTCCTTCGTAGTTACCTTAAAAGTATACTTTAAAGTACTACTTCACGCAAGATAAATCATGTTAATGGTTACAAAAGTGTGACACCTAGACTATCTACCCCTGATGAGGTAGAATATTCATAAGGGTTATGAGGGATATCAAACAAGGGGTAAAAATCAAAGTAAATATAAAGAGGATGTTTATATTTACTCAAGACCTTGTATTGATTGCGGGGCTGATCATTGCTTCAGGTATTCATTTGGCATTTATCAATCAAGAAAAAGCAACTGCCGCAACAGGTGATGGAAAAATGATTCTTTTTTGGGATGGAGGTGTAGGTAACGATGCCCCGACAGGCTGGACCTGTATCTCGTGTACGGGCGGTGACCCATTCTATCAAACATTCCCCAGAGGAAATGATACTTATGGTGGAACGAGTGGGACAGCGAACCATACCCACACGACAACTGACAGCATTGCAACCACAGGCAATGCTCCTGTCACACAAGCACAGGCCGGTACAGCATTAAGCGATAATGGGCATAACCATACAGTAAATGTTACAAAGGGTACAGCATCCAACTTACCGTCTTTTAAGCAATTGAAAGTGATTAGATACAACTCTACCGGAGAACCATCGAACATCCCCACAGGGGCGATAGCCATGTTTGACGGATCTTTACCATCTGGTTGGTCGAGTTACTCTGGCCAGAACGGTTACTATGCTTATGGCAACGGAGATACTGTAGGAACAACTGGTGGGAGCAATACACATAACCATAGCCTAACAAGCACGGTTGGTGCTGCGACTGGTGCAGAACATGGTACGAAAGTTGGAGGCACCCAGGTCCTGACAGCGAATGCTAGCCATACACATACAGTGAATGCCACTACATCCAGTACGGTGAATAACGAGCCGCTGTATATAGAAGCAATCTTTGGTAAAAGTACCTCTACTGCAGCGCCACCTAATGGATTAATAGCTATGTGGGATGATGAAATTCCGAGCAATTGGACGATACAATCCGGTGCATCCGGCGGTTTTTATCAAAAGTTTTTAAAAGCCAGTGCAACATTTGGCACGACTGGGGGTAATTCAACGCACACTCATACTAATACTTCTGTACCTACCCTTGGCCCCAGTGGTTCCACCTTATCTAGATCTGGTGTAGATGTAACTGCATCCTCGACACATACCCACACAATTTCTGTTAACAGCTACTCGACTGCAAATCACGTTCCACCTTATCGGGATGTAATTATCGGGAAGAGAGTAGCGCAAAGTACCATAGCACAAAGTTCGTATAGGATTTATAAAAACCTAGATTCTGCTGATGTGGGGGTGCCATTAGCAGCAGAATCTACGGCTACTAACTCACCTAGACAGGGGAAAGCCTTTAGGCTAAGGTTGCTTTTGCACGTATCCACAGCTGACCTAAATACAGGAAACAAGGTGTTTAAACTCCAGTACGCGGCTAGGTCGGGGACCTGTGATACGGGATTTTCTGGTGAGAGTTATTCGGACGTAGACACTGCATCGGGTGC
>JBBSJL010000013.1:0-24331 GCA_038257245.1 Saccharimonadales bacterium (SeqCode)
ACAATAGCCATAACTACGGAGGCACTACAACCTGTGATGTACTCGCAGCTTCTGTAGTAGCTGACGCCAGTAAACAGCGAGATCCACCTCCTGGCCCCGCACCTGGATCAGGAACACCAGGGGGGAGTACGACGGGGGGAGGGCCAGGGTCGGCGGCGAGTACGGGCCCAATTGAGACAAATGCACTACCAAAACCCCCAACAGATGGGACCACAATCGAAAAGGTTATACAGTATGTATTGACAGTAATGGGTGCTGTAGCGGTACTAACGATTACAATCGCTGGTTTCAAATATGTTATGTCAATGGGCCATCCTGATGCTACCAAGAAAGCAAAAGATGCAATACTATACGCTATAATTGGTTTAGCAGTAATAATGTTCGCCAAAGCATTAGTTTACTTTGTGGTTCAAAACTTATGATAATTTTCAAAAATACACTTCCCACAATACTATTTACATTATTATGTCTGTTTGTATTTTCAAGCTCATTAGCCTTCGCCTACGACCCCATAAACAACAATAATATCTGTGATGCAGCAGCAACCAATAACGGCGGCACCAAACCGGAGGTTTGTAATACGTCATCAGATGATCCGTTAACAAGATCAGGTGGCAAGGAAGGTATCATCTTTAAGGCGGTGAGGCTTGTGTCAATGGGTGTTGCGATTATGTCTGTAATAATGATCATACTTGCCGGGTTTACATACATAACATCCAACGGAGATCCACAGAAAATCAGTGCCGCTAAAGATACAATAGTATATGCTATAATTGGGCTATTAGTGGCAGTTTCTGCTCAAGTAATATTAGTAACGATATTGAAAAATATATAAAACAATGAACCTAGTTAATAATCACCAAAACTTTTTTATAAAAATCCTGCAAGTATTGGCCATCACCTTATCTCTAGTTATGTCTAATATGTTGTTTGCAGTCGCTACTTATGCTGCACCAACAGCACCTCCAGCTATATCAGCGGAGAAAAAGGCAGTGTGTGATGGGATAGATATTGCAAGTGGTAGTACATCTGGCAGCGCATGTGACCCAGCAGTAACCGGCACGTCTGTCCAGGAGTTGATCGCAAGCGTCATAAATATATTAAGCTGGGTGGTTGGGATAGCTGCAGTAATTATGATAATGATCGGTGGGTTCAAATATATAATCTCTCAAGGTGACAGTAATAATATTAGTTCTGCAAAAAACACTATACTATACGCAGTTATTGGGCTTGTAGTTGCACTTTTTGCTCAGTTAATTGTAAAATTTGTAATCAATAAAGTTTAGATTAGGAGAATATGATGGTGTCATTTATTAAGACAAAATTAGCGTTAATAGCGGGGATTTTACTACTGTTATTTGTTTCTATACCGTCCTCACAGGTTGCATACGCTGCATGTACCGGTAGTGGCACAGAAAGAACTAAGTGTGAGGCTTGTGAAGGGGCTGGCGGCACTTGGGTGCCTTCTCCTCCGGACAGCGATTGTGCAGACGGTTCGGGTACTACAGCCACAGTAAAAGTATCCGGCCTGCTAGATACAGTAATTAATATATTTTCGCTCGTGGTAGGTATTACCTCGGTGATTATGATAATAATAGGTGGGTTCAAGTATATTATTTCTCAAGGTGACTCAGCGAATATATCTAGCGCAAAGAACACAATACTGTATGCCATTATAGGACTGGTGGTCGTGGTTATGGCCCAGGTAATAGTAAGATTTGTACTGGCAAAAGTTTAGAATAAGATTGAATTAGCATAAGAAGTTGTGATATAAATTTGGTAGAGTATTTAAGAAAGGAATAAAATGATCAAAACAATAAAAAACTTAATTTTGAGCCTAGTTTTAGCAACTGGTTCGTTGGTAGCGCCTGTTGCGCTAGTATCAAGCGTCCATGCAGCCTCCACGGCTAATATCGATCAGTCATTATGTGCCGGAGCTAATTTGAGTGCGAATGAAGGAGACTCCTGTGACAATACGGATGCAGCCGTTGAAACTGCCAATGAACTAATGGTAACTGTTATTAACATCTTCTCGCTTGTAGTAGGTGTTACTTCAGTAATTATGATAATTATCGGTGGCCTTAAGTACATTACGTCTGGTGGCGACTCAGGAAATGTATCAGGAGCTAAAAACACTATACTTTACGCTATCATAGGTTTAGTAGTTGTAGCCTTGGCACAGGTAATTGTAAGGTTTGTACTAGCAAAAGTTAGCTCAACCTAAAAGTAGTTCGGTTAAGTATTTTCAAATAGTTCTAATTAAACCCTCCGAAAGGAGGGTTTTCTATATATATCATTAAAATAACCCGCGATTTTCACGCGGGTTATTTGTTTCTTGTTTTGTGATTTTATAGTGCTACAGGACTTGGATTTTCTTGACACTGTCTTGTTTTAGCTTTGTGAACGAAATGGTGAGCACGCCGTCTTTTAGGACTGCTTCAATCTCGTCTTCTTTAACAGGAACTGGTAGAGCAATGCTACGAGAGAATTCTCCCCAATAACATTCTTGGACAAAATAGTTTTCTACGTCTTCTTCATTCCCTGCTGATAAAGTCCCACGGATACTCAAAGTGTTGTCAGCTATGCTTACATCAAGATCACTTTTGTTAACACCAGCGGTTCTTGCTTTTACTACTAAACGCTCCTTGGTCTCGTAAACATCAACAGCCAATTGTCCTGGAACAGCTTCTTCTTCGTCCCATTCGTCTTGCTGGTTGCCCGTTGCAGGTTCGTCGGCCTGTACTGGTTCATCTGTAATCATTTCTTCTTCACCTAAGAAAGCAGCTGTTAACTCATCTTCCATCAGCAAATCTTCGTCGCGGTTTCGTCGCGCCATAAGTTGTTACCCTCCAACTATCTTATTTGAAAAACATTTGCAATTTTTGTTACCTATTAGTATATCTTAGAGTGTTAAATTGTTACAACTCGGAGGCCAATAATTACAACAGTAGTTATAACAACATGAAGGCATTAGAGAAAATATTCGACCTAGTAGCTCCCTATGAGTGTTTGGTGTGCCAAGGAGAAGGACAAGTACTTTGCGAAAAATGCGCAGCCGATAATATCCAGCCAATTCCGTCCCGATGTTATCGTTGTAAAAAACTCACCAGTGACTTTGCTGTATGCCCTAGTTGTAGAACATATAGCAAACTAAACAATGTGTGGGTAAGAAGTGAGTATGTTGGTGTCACTAAAGAACTTGTACATGAAATGAAATATAAAAGTAATAGACAAGCTGCAAAACTTATAGCTGAATTACTGCGTGAAATGTTACCAATACTACAGGACCTAACAGTGGTAAATATCCCTACAGCTACGGGTAGAGTTAGACAGCGAGGCTATGATCACACTAAGGTTATGGCTAATGAGCTAGCAAGATTGTGTTCTCTTCCCCATCAAAATGCCATGGCTAGAACAGGACAAACTAGGCAAGTTGGCAGTAACAGAGAGACAAGGCTAAACCAACTGGAGGATTCATTTATTGTAAAAAAGCAGGTAGAAGGACAAAAGATATTGTTAGTAGATGATATTACGACTACGGGTGCAACTTTGGAGTCGGCTGCTACTGAACTGCGAAAATTAGGGGCCCAAAAAGTCTACGCTGTGGCCTTTGCCCAAAAATAAACTTCCTTAACAAGGGTGATTACTGGTATAATCACGTGGTTGCGGAAGGGTGTCCGAGTGGTTTAAGGAAACGGTCTTGAAAACCGTCGTGCCGGCAACGGTACCGTGGGTTCGAATCCCACCCCTTCCGCCAAGGAGGAGTACCCAAGTGGCTTAAGGGGACGGTTTGCTAAATCGTTAGGGGGGAGCAATCTCCCGCGAGGGTTCGAATCCCTCCTCCTCCGCCAATCACAAGCCCACTTTTTTAGTGGGTTTTTGATTGGCTACGGTAAAGAAGTAACTGAACTGCTTCAGTTGCGTGGGATTCGAACAGGCGGAGCGATGTTGAGCAATTCAGCGAAACAGCGAGCCGGGGTCGAGAGTAAATTGCAAAGCAATTTAACTAGTGACTCGAATATCCCTCCTCCTCCGCCAATCACAATAGCTCACCTTTTGGTGGGTTATTTTGTTTTGCTGTACAATACGCTTATGGCAGAAGAAAAAAACAATATTCCGAATACAGTTGAAAACTATGAACCGAAAAATGAACCAGAGGCAAGTTGGAGTTATTCGGCGGGAGAACAGACGGTAGCTAGCGCAGAACCAGAAACGAGTACCCCAAGTATAGATTCTGTTAGCTGGACCGCCTCAGAGTACGTAGCGCATGATAAAGATGCTGGTTGGTATGTTTTAGTATCTGCAGCGGTAGCAGTATTTGCGGGGCTAATCTACTTTTTTGACGGGGGCAGAAGCTTATTTTCGCCAATTTTGGTAATAGTCGCTGGTGTGATATTTATGGTTGCTGCAAACCGCAAACCCTCAGTCTTAGAATACATAGTTGATAACTCTGGCATACACATCGGGCCAAAAGCGTACAGCTACACCCAATTTAAATCTTTTTCCATTATTCAAGAAGGTGCAATAAATTCTATTGCCTTCACCCCCCTGCAAAGGTTTATGCCTAGTTTAACGATATATTATGAACCAAAAGACGAGAAGAAAATCGCTGATGCAATTAGTGAGTATTTGCCGCACGAACCAAAAACACAAGATCCCATCGACTCATTTATGCGCAAAATCAGATTTTAGGTTAATAACTTTTGTCCTTACATCTACATAAGTAACTTTATCTATTTTATATAGTATGACATAATATCTTTAATGAATAAGGAGATGAATCATGTATTTTGTTAGCAATAACGCACAAGAGTTTATAGAATATGATAGTGAAAACCAATTCACTAAACCCCGTAGAAGATTCAGTAAACTTCTATTTTTAGGAGCAGTTATATTTGCTAGCTCAAACTGTTCTAGCGGAACTGAACCAGAAAAGTCAGATGTATTTTCAACAAGCGCAGAACAAGAACAAACTATTTCAGTAGGCACAATATTAGAGCAGTTGGTGAGTATTGATGGATGTACTGCACAGGATCCATTCCCTAGAGAAGAAGATATCCCAACAGTTATTAACTTTCTATCAGATCAAGCGGGGAGAGTAGGATGGTCTCAGGAGCTTACCTCATCATTGATTGAAAAATATAGTAGTGCAGGGTATGCTCAAACATACCAAGTGGACTGTATTAATAATGGTAACACAGGGTATAACACAATATCAGTTGATGGTGGGGATAGAGTTTTGGGTTTTGGTATATCTGGAGATTGCCTTAGTGATAATCAAAAAGTAGAACTAAATCAGGCAGTTGATATGGCAAAACAAATTATGCCAAACCCAGTAATTTATACCCAATCTTGCTTAGATGAAACCAAGCCAGCTGAGTTAATAAAATAATTCTCAAGTTTTAAAACAGTAGTTTATTTTTAATTCCTATGTTAGGATTGCCTCTGCTGCCTAGAGATTTAAGTACGCACCCGTAGCTCAGTTGGATAGAGCGTTGGCTTGCGGAGCCAAAGGTCGTAGGTTCGAATCCTGTCGGGTGCACCACGAAAGTGACCAGGTTTTATGCCTGGTCTTTTTCGTGGAATATTTGTCTGATTCGGTTCTACGACCTTAAAGGTTGGAGGTGAGAAATGCCAGTGGCATTTTGCAAGGAAATCTTCTGATGAAAACTAGGTTTCAATCATGAAGTTTCGGGGTCGCGGAACGTGACCGAATCCTGTCGGGTGTACCACGCTTATGCTTAACACTCTGTTAATTCGGAGAGTTTTTATTTTCCTTAGAAGTTTTATATACTTAGTTAATGACCGAGTTAAAACCACACTGCGAAATCCTTAGTTCATTGTTTAATATTTATAAAAATAGCGAGGATGAATTGACGCTAAAAAATGCTTCATCTATAGCATGGAACCTTGGTGTTAATCTAAATTACGATTTTGGGTATCATGAATTGTCTGAACTCATTCAAGGTAAACTTACAAACAATAGCGAAGGTGAAGCACACTATCTTGAGGTAATCGTACGTAACTTATCTAAGCTAAAAAACTAGTTCTGACTTCTTCAACTACGCTGTACCAAACTGAAATCCCCACAATCGTGGGGATTTCAGTTTGGTAGATTCGCTTAGCGAATCCGAACCGTCAAGGTTCGGTGGAGCTAGGACACGCGCAGGTTCTTGTATCGAGCATGCCGCAGAGCGGATAAAGGACAAAGTCCGCTACTCTGCCATGGTGTACCATGCTGAGATTTTACCCGATGTGATATAAATCACATTACTTTAGTGACGAAAAATATATCGTTCACCCCCATACCCGTATAGTATATAGGCGGAAGGGAGGACAAAAAGGTGTACAGAATATTTCGTCGATTTATACGACAAGCCCAAGTGGACCAAAAGGAAAACTGGCGCCAATTCATTGCCTACTAAGGCATGACTATGAATTATGAGTGCTAATACTTTATTTGGTGTTCTCCCGATTCAATCGTGAGACTTTAGAAGAATGACTTTAGCTTTTCAACGTCTGGGACGACTATTAGGCCATCCCGGTGGTCTATTATGTTGTTTTTGGTAAGGTAGGATAATTCCCTGCCGGTTGTTTCACGTGTGGCATTTATAGAGCTAGCTATATCTTGCTGTCTTAAGGGTACTTTTATAATTGTGCCACCATCGCCTTCAACACCAAAGCGTTTATACATGGTGTATAGAAACGAAACCAAGCGCTCCCGGACAGTTCTAAAGCCTAGCGTAATTATCCGCTCAGAATGTATACGGTACATTTCTACGGTCATATCCAAGATTACCGACATTGCCTCTGGTTCGGAGCCTATGAAGCTTAGATATTTGCTTCGACTTAGTCTATAGACCTTTGTTGGTGCCAGGGTTTGGTATATAACCCGTCTTTCTTGGCCTGTTATAGCCCATATCATAGGAAAAACCTCCTGATCCTTTCGGATTATCAGGAGGTTTTCTTCACCATATTTCGTTATGTTGTACGCTTTGACCAAACCACTTTCTATATAGAACACTGCATTGGGGGTTTCGCCTGGGCGAATGATAAACTCCCCTTTTTTATAAGTGAGTTCTGTGCCTGTTTTGAAAGTGTCGGCAAGTGACGTGTTGCTTGTCTTGCTTGCAAACATATTAATATTGTTTCACAAACGGACGATCTAACCAAATTTGTGATACAAATCACATTTTTTAGGTGATTAGGTTAACAGACTAAACTAAAAATCAGGCATATAGTTGTATATGTAACTAAGGAGGGGTGATCATGGTAGACAAAAGAACAATTAAATCACAGTTAGCTGCCATCGATGCTAGTTTGCCATTTTGGGTAAAACCAGAAATGAACCAGCTAACAAAAATAATAGTTCCAGGGGAAAAGATTCGACACATTATTAGTGGTAGGTACGGAGGAGGCACAGCTTTATTGTGCGCCACTGACTTGCGACTGTTAATTATTGATAAAAAACCAATGTTTTTAGCCGTAGAGGATGTGCGATATGACATGATCGCAGAAGTTAACTATACTCATCAATTTTTTGACGCTTCTATTCACCTTGCAGCATTCAACAAAGATTTTTCATTTACCAGCTTCCGAAAAGATGAACTACACGATATAACCGAACACATACAACAAAAACTCTCCGAAGTGAGACAACATTCACCAGAAGAAACTGGCCTTATGGCACATGTATTAAATACTCAACAAGATGGTATCTCCAGTGATCAAGCAAGAGAGTTACTACCAAATACTCCAATGGCATGGGATAGGATTTCAGAAAAACTCGATACTATAAATGGAGTAAACCCAACACCGCTGATACGACGACGTGTTACCAAGTTCGATACCTTTCAATAGCATTAAACTAGCTGATAATATGTAGACACATGACAAGAATAGTGATTGATGTTCGACAACCAGATGAATACGCCGCAGGTTATGTTGAAGGCGCAATAAATATACCATTAGCAATGATTAACGAAAAGACTCTATCAAATGTCCCAAAAGACAGTGAAATAATTGTTTATTGCCGCAGCGGAGCACGATCAAACACGGCCGTGGGTAAATTATTAGAGCTTGGATATACAAAAGTTACAAATGGAATCAACCAAGAAAACATCGAAAAGATAATCAACACAGCATAGCTAATTACTTACGAGTGCTTGGTTTTGTTTGGTTGGTTTCGGATTCTTTTGGCTGTTCACCAGAGCTAGGGATTTCATGATAGGGTTCCGCTTTTGGCGCAGTGTCAGTGGGTAATTCTTCTTTCGGCGGGGCCAGGCGTTTGGATATTAGCCATAAAGCTATTCCGATTAGGACGTATATCACACCGCCAATTAGTAAAACGGTGAATATTGCATCGAATACAGAATTTGCAATTGATAGTACGTTTGTTTGCAGTTCACTAGATAGGTCTGATGACTTGATGTTTGGCAAAGAGATTTTCTTGAAAATAACCCAGCCAATAGCGGAGAATATCAAAATTGATATACCAGCTGAACTGTAGATAACTTTTAGTTTTTTGATGCCTTTGAGCCGGGTTTCGTGTAGGAGTAGTAAAACTAAAGATAGTAGTAGTGCTAGTGTAAGAAGGGCGTAAGGTAGCTGTTTGGCGAGAGAATAGCCCTGTTTGACTACCAAGAATTGTTCTTCTATAGGTTTGTTATTCTCTGACTTTAAATTTGTAGCCGAAAATGTATCTGAGTCTCCGAAGAACTCACTATTCTGGGCTTCTGTAACAAATTTTTGGCGTATCTCTGTAGCATTAAAGTCCGGAGGTTTACAGGCAATGTTTATAAGATCATCTGGGTCACCAATTTGGTCTGGGGTAGTACAAACGGGAAGATTATCTGCCCTGCTTATTGCATAATCGGCTGTCAGATTAATGAAGTTTTCCTTGGGTTTCTTTAGATCGATTATGAAAGTTATATTTTCAGAGTCGCCATTTAGCCAGACAAATACACCGTCGACAATACTATCGGCACCACTTTGCCAAAATTCAGGGGGGAAAGCCTTACTAATGATTTTTTTAATTTCGGGGTTATCTAGTGGTAATTTTTCTTGTTGCACTTCCCCTTTTGTGTCTTTTTGAGCTTCTGAGGCTATATTATCAATAAGGTTTTCATAGATACCCGATTCGCTCAGAGTTTGTTTAATTTTTTCGGGTGAGCTAAGGTAACTAGTTAATGATAAAGTTATGATTCCTAAGAACAATGATAACGCTAAAACGGGCGTAACGAGCACGATTAGTATTTTTCTAAATATATTCATAAGCTTATTGTACGCTACAATATTTGTTGTGGTATATAGAATGTATTATGTTTAAGAAAGTATTAGTAATCGTACTGGTTGTGGTTGGGCTACTAGTATTAACCGAAATCATACAGCTTTGGCGTTTGAAATCTAGTGTCGATCAGTACTCTGTGTACTGGCAGAACTTGTCATCATCTGGCGAATTTGTTTATGTAGTCCTGGGCGATTCTGCCGCCCAGTCTATAGGAGCAAGTAGCCCCCAAAAGGGTTATGTGGGGCTACTAGCAGATCAGATTGAACAGAAAACTGGCAAACAAGCTCGAATTATTAATCTGAGTGTTTCTGGTGCTACTGTTAATGACGTTACAGAAAAGCAGTTGCCACAGATCGCTAATTATAAACCAGACTTGATCACAGTTGAGGTTGGCGGCAATGATGTGGTCAGAACTGACTTGTCATCATTTGAATCAGACTATAGAAAGCTAGGAGAAAGTCTACCCGAAGGAACTTTTGTAGCGACTATTCCTTACTTTGGAGGACGAATAAGAAAGAATAACGAGGCAATCAAAGCGTCAGATATTATAGTTAATATTGCAAAAGAAAATAGCTTGAAAGTTGTGGATCTACAGACAGAAACTAAACAGCGCGACTCACTATTTAACTACTCGGCCGATTGGTTTCACTCGAGTGATAAGGGCTACGAAGTGTGGGCAGATACATTTTGGCGCGAAATTGCCCCCACCCTGTAGGTATTAGTCTGTAATACGCTACAATATAGTCATGGAAGATAGTATTTTTACGAAGATTATTAAGGGTGAAATTCCTTGCCACAAGGTATATGAGGATGATCGGACGTTTGCGCTCCTTGACATCTTCCCTGTTCAACCAGGTATGGTATTGGTCGTTTCTAAAAAACAAGTTTCGAACTTTTACGAACTAGAATCCGATGATTACACCGCTTTATGGGATAGCGTTAAAAAAATTGCCAAGAAAATGAAGGTAGTATTCCCAGACAAAAAGCGCATTGGGGTTCAGGTAGAAGGGTTAGATGTTGACCATGTACACGTAAAGCTATTCCCTATCAATACTGGTGATGAATTTAGGGCAAAACCAGATACCGACAATGAGCCAGATCACGACGTATTGGCCGAAATTGCCAAAAAATTAGCGTTTTAATTCCCGTTTACTGCTACAATTAGCCCATGTCTAATACAATTGTGGCTTTATTACTTGGTATAGGGCTTGGAGCCTGGGTTTATTCTAAGGTTCAACGTAAAACTGGTGGGAATACTCAATCAGCTTTAATAGTGGCAGGGGCGTCTGGTGCGACGGCCTTTGTTTTGATGTGGATTGTCTTAGGGTTTATACCTGGCGCCTAACTAGTAGCCGTTTAATACTAGTTAATGGTGAAAAATTAACTCGTAAGTGGTAATATTAGGTTAATGGGTGGAGAAAAAGCTGAAAAGGCGCTTGGTAAAAGGTTGCAGCAAGCTAGGCAGAAAGCCGGGTTAACTCAACAGGAAATGTGTCAAAAGGCGGGCATTTCTTATTCGACGCTAGCAAAGATTGAGCGTGGGGCTATCAAGGCTCCTTCTATCTTCACAGTTCAGAGTATGGCAAATGTTCTTGGTATATCTATGGAACAAATGATGGGGGCGCCTAGTGCTGGAGTGACGGCAGTTGAACAAAAACCTAAGAAGCGAACCAAAACAGGTATTAGGTTTGTATATTTTGACATCAACGGTTGCGTAGTGCGATTTTTTCACCGTGCGTTCAATAGAATGGCACACGATTCTGGATCAAGTGCAGATTTTATTGAAACAACCTTTTGGCACTACAATGATGCGGTTTGCAGGGGCGAAATGTCGCTTGATGAGTTCAACAAAACCTTAGCTGAACAGCTTGGACTTGCAGAAGTTGATTGGTTAGATTACTACCTAGAAGCGGTGGATCCAATTTCAGAAATGCAAGATGTTGTTAAATGGGCGGCAGACAATTATTACATTGGCTTGCTTAGTAACATCATGCCTGGGTTTATAGACAAAATGATCGAACTAAAAATATTGCCAAATGTTCACTACGATTCAATAATCGATTCTTCACAGGTAAACGCCATCAAACCAGAGCAGAAAATATATGAGATTGCTCAAAGTAGATCTGGTGTAGAAACAAGTGAGATTTTACTGATTGACGATTCGCGTGCCAACCTTATGGCCGCCGAAAAGATGGGATGGCACGTAATGTGGTTTGACGATTTTCGCCCAGAAGAAAGCGCTGAGCGCGTACGTAGCGCACTTGAACCCGAAGCTTAGCTACTCCCCCCGCCGAAGCGGTTTGATTCCTCTTCTAATTTAGCTAGCAACTCTTTGGCGTCTTCCAGCTGTTGTCTAGTTTCGTCTACAAGTTTTTTCGGAGCTTTATTAACATAGGCCTTATTCTTAAGGCGAGCACCCAGCTGTTCGATCTGTCTACTTTGATCTTCAACCATTGTCTTTTGCCGCGATAAATAACTACCAATCGTTTCTTGGTCCACGTCCAGCCAGCACTTATATGGTACCGAAGTAAGATGTAATCCTTTGCCGGCCTTGACCTCACTAACGGACGCAAGTTTAGCGAGAGTAGCTATTAGGTCGGCATGTTCGTTCAGGAATTTATCGCCAGAATGGTACAGTGATAGATCGCCTTTTAGGTGCATAGAAGTGCGGATTAATCTAGCTTCTGCTGTTAGAGATTTGATAGTTTCAAAATCATCTGCTTTTTTGCTGTCAAATTTAGGAACAGTCGGCCAACTACTTGTTGCTAAAATTGAATCCCTCTCCCACTTGAGAGTTTGCCAAATTGTTTCAGTCAGGAATGGTGCAAACGGATGGGCAAGTTTGATGATTGTCTCCAAGATGTAGGCCAAAATACTTGGGTTAGCACTTCCCTTGCTCGCTTCGATATACCAATCAGCAACATCATCCCAGATAACGTGATAAACAGTGTCGTAAGCTTCGTTGAACTTATAATTTTCTAAATAAAAAGATGTCGACTCGATTGACTGTTGTAACTTACTCAACACCCAGTGGTCAGCTATTGTGTTTGCTTTTGGTTCAGCGCGCAAGTGCGCATCATCGCCAACTTTGTCTTCGATGAAACGTGCGATATTCCAGAGTTTGTTACAGAAGTTTCGTGCTCCTATTAATTTGCTTTGGTCAAAAGGACGATTATTACCGGCTGTTTCGCTGGCAACAATGCCCATGCGAAAAGCGTCGGATCCGAACTCGTCAACTTTTTCCATTGGGTTGACAACATTCCCCTTACTTTTGCTCATTTTGGCACCGTGTTCGTCTTGGATTAAGCCGTGCAGATAAACGGATTCGAATGGAACTTTGTCAGTAACATATAGTCCAAACATCAACATTCTACTCACCCACGGGAAGAGAATGTCCGTTCCAGTTTCCATAACGCTTAAAGGGTAGAATTTATCAAAATCTTCACCACCAGGATAATCTAATGTGGCGTACGGCCAGCTTGAGCTGCTAAACCAAGTATCAAATACATCGGGGTCACGGTGATAAGTTTTACCTTCTACTTCTATAGTTTCCTCGTCCACTCGTGTATCAAATACCCACTTATCTGAATCCACAGCACTTCGGAATGCCGGTATAGGTATACCCCAAGCGATTTGTCTGCTTATGTTCCAGTCCCTAAGGTTTTTGAGATATTCAATGAGCTGCTTCTTCTTGCTCTCAGGGTAGAATTTTATCTTGTCGTCACGGAGGGCTTTTATGGCACGTTTGGCCAAAGGTTCCATTTGGATAAACCATTGATCTTTAAGAAGTGGCTCTATTACCGTTTCACACTTATAGCAATGACCAACGCTGTGTGGGTGATCTTCCACACCTTCTACTAAGCCAAGGGTTTCTAAATCTGCTACAACTGCTTCCCTTGCCTCAAGAACTAGTAGGTCACGGTATGGTTCTGGAACGACGTGGGCCATCTTACCCTCGTGGTCGATAACAGTAATCATTGGTAAATCATGGCGCGTAGCAGCATCAAAGTCGTTAGGGTCGTGGGCTGGGGTAATTTTAACAGCTCCTGTACCGAACTCTTTGTCCACGAAGCTATCAGCAATTATAGGTATTTCCCTGTTAGTAAGCGGCAGTTTAATGGTTTTACCTACAAATTCTTTATAACGATCATCATCAGGGTGAACAGCAACAGCAGTATCCCCGAGCATGGTTTCAGGACGCGTAGTTGCAACAATTATTTCGCCTGAGCCGTCGGTTAGTGGGTACTTAATGCTCCAGATTTTACCTGGGACATCCTTGTAGACTACTTCTATATCGGCAAAGCCTGTACCATGGAATGTACAAAAATTAACTAATCGCTCACCTCTGTAAATTAATCCTTCATCCCACATCTTTTTGAATGTTTTGTAGGCAGTATTGATTATCTTTTCGTCCAATGTATAGACATACCTAGACCAGTCCAGACTGGCACCTAGTTTTCGAAACTGTGTTTCGTAGTTTTCTCTGTTTTCGGCAACGAAATCCCAGATTTGAGAATATAGTTCTTCCCTGGTGAAGTCGAATCGACTCTTCCCTTCGCTCGCCAGCTGTTTTTCGTATACGACTTGTGTTTCAAACCCGGCGTGATCGGCACCAGGCAATAGTAGGGATGCTTCGCCTTTCATCCGGTGGTATCGTACGGCTATATCTTCTATGGCCATGGTTAATCCGTGTCCTATGTGTAGGTTACCATTTGCATTTGGTGGTGGGATTACTATACTAAAGTTTTTATCGTTTCCTCTGTTTTTTGGCACGAAAGAGTCTGTCTTTTCCCAAAGAGCATAGATGTCGGATTCATATTCTTGGGGTTCGTATATTTTTGATAATTGCATTAGATTTCCCTGCTAGTTAAATGTTATTTACTGGTTGAGGTGTAATATTAATAGCCCGAAGGCACATTACCTCTGACGGAACCAACACTGTAATTAACCAACTTTTTCATATCTAGCATTATATCAGCTAATAAACACTGTCGCCAATCTGTTAGTTTTCACGTGAAAATAGATTACTTAACACAAGACTCTTCACATGAAAGCCCTCCGCAAAATATTCGACTGATCGTTTGTTTCGATAAGGTACGACTTCTCACCACAAACGTTTTTGTTTTCATAAACATTATAGCAATAGAAGAACAGGGGTGCAATATTGACAAAAACAACAAAATTTACTGAATAAAAATGTCAGAAACAAAAAGGTAGGCTACATTGATAAGTTTGGCTGGATTTCGAGAGAGTAGGGATTGGCTGTTGGCTGATTGTGTTGCATTTTGAAACACCCCAAGGCAGCAATCATTGCGCCATTGTCGGTGCAAAGTTTCATATCTGTATAGTTGATATTTATAGGCAGATGTTCGGATAATTGGCGTCGCAATTCTGGGCTAGCAGAGACACCGCCACCGATTACTACAGACTTGGGTTGGAATTCTTCATAAGCCATTATTGTTTTATCAACTACTGTTTCAATTGCTATGCGTTGGAAACTAGCCGCAATGTTGGCTTTCTGAGACTCGGAGAGCCTCTCTGATAGCTTATGGGAGGAGAATGTGTGATCTTCTCCGATTTCTTTCTGTGCAGCACGTAAAACAGCTGTTTTGATGCCACTAAAGCTAAAGTCGTACTTGCCAGGCATTTTCGCCTTAGGAAACTGAAACGCATTTGTATCGCCCTTTTTAGCAAACTTTTCAATGTTTGGGCCACCAGGGTAGGGGAGCCCAACAATTTTGGCTACCTTGTCAAACGCTTCGCCAATGGCATCGTCATGAGTCTGCCCGAGTAACGCGTAATCAAAGTGATTTTGCCACAGAACTAATTGAGAGTGACCCCCGGAGACAATTAAGCCTAACATTGGAAAATCAGGCTGATTACTGGGTAATGTATAGCTTGGTAGAGGGGTACCGATTAAGAAGTTTGCATAAATGTGGGCTTCGACATGATTTATCGCGTAAAGTGGTTTGTTCTTGGTTATAGCTAGGGTTCTGGCACTCATAACACCAACAAGTAGTGATCCGCCTAGTCCGGCACCGTAAGTTACTGCAATTCCGTCAATATCACCCCACGAGCATTTAGCTTGGTCGAGAGACTGTTTAATCACAGGAATTATCGATTCAATGTGACTACGGGCGGCGATCTCGGGGACTACACCCCCGTAGGCTGCGTGCAGGTCTAGGCTTGTTGCTGTCACAACAGAGAGTAGAGTGTCACCATTTTCAACAACTGAGGCACTTGTTTCGTCACAACTAGATTCTATTCCGAGTATCTTCACTCAATAATCATACCAAACTTACGAGACAAACAAGCTTGCAAAAAAGTAAACAATATGATAGAATCGAAGGACAGTTACATAAAAACAAAAAATGACAGAAACCCAAGAACAAGAACGCCAGGAGCAAAGGCCTTATCCTCATCAGCTAAGCTGGCGGAATCGAGGGATACGTAATGAGTGAAACGCCTTCCATAGACCCATACTTTAACCCAAACGTAGCTTCTCGATTGCCACCACCAGGGGGTATTGCAGACATGGATATTCCGCCGCCTGTTGAGGTTGCGCCTATGCACGATAGCCCTTATTGGCAGGAACTTCATCGTGATCGAGTAGAACTTGCCGTAGGAAAGTCAATGAATATCACAGAAGGCCGACTTGCTACTGCAGGACAGATGACAAGTGAGTGGGGAGTTGTCCCAGGTGAAGACTCAAATGCCTATGGTATCGCCTATGACTCGCGACTAACAATTTCAAACGCTCGACAGTTTTCGGAACTTGGGATACTTGATCAGCTGGTTATGGCAGATGATGGAAAGTCGGAGGTGGATTCTCTTGTAGGACGCCTAGGATTTGAAAAATTTGGAGGCACAATTGCTATGATATGGCCAGATGTTGAAACTGCTAATAAAGCTAGAGACATAATTGACGAAGCGGAGCCTGCCAGTGGAGCGCTAGTTGCTCAAGAACTTGTGGAACGATTTTCAAGGGGTGGAAATGGAGATATTTCTGACTCTACATTTAGGATCGGGGACAATGCATTAGAAAACGCAACAATGCTCAGTGCCCTAGATTTGATCCAAGGATCTGGTTTCATGGTGGTTTCTACTGATGAAACCGAGATGAAAAAGAATCTAGAAAAAAGCATACGAGACTCCTTAGTGTATAAAGATGTTGAATATAACCTAGATAATCCGAGCAAGATCGATATGATTAGATGGAAAATGCGTGGAGAGCCGGCGATTACTTTTGCATTAGTTGCAGCAGACTCTGAAGGTGCCGACGTTGATTTCGGGCTTTTGGACCAAGAATGGAAACTAGCTTGGGCAGTAGATAAAGAAGTTGCGCAGGAAGAAGAAGCAAACCAATCGCCTAGTAATAGGGGTGAAGCATTCATCGATACATCAACAGGGCTTGGGCTTATTGAATCTATGGAGAGATCTGCTTTGAAGTTTTCTCCTGATTTTGAGAAGTTTCTAAAAGGAGAGAACGCTGGAATTTTTGACGACAGATATGGAGGCCCATTTACGGAGATTTCAAGATCCATTGCTCGCGGGATGTATGGCGAGGGTTTGGGTTCTATGAATCAAATTTTTGCGCCTACAGAAAGCGACTTGGACTTTGATTTTGCGATGGATGCATTTCTTGCAGATGATGCGACTAAAGACGAAGCCCTGAAGACAATTCAAGGAATGATGCGACAGCTAAAAGATAATAATGGGCAGTCAGATGTTGAGCCAACGAAGGATGATGTTCGGTTAAGAGATGGTGCATGTTTTGATGTTGCGAGCTACTACGGAGGAGCAATAAACTATCCGGGGGGTTTACAAGTTGATGAAGTTGGAGGAAAAACTTTCTTAGCAAAAACTCACGGCTCACGGACACACATGAATATGGAGCCAGTTTGGTATAAAGGCGTTCAAATTCCAACGGGTGGATTATTCAAAAAGGGTTCTGACGGAGGAATGGCATTCTTACGACTTACGCCATTTGCGCTCTCAAGTAGAGAGGCAATGGTAGATGCGTTTGGAACAGAGATAATAAAGGCCGAGGAAAACACCGGAATGTCGGTATTTGAAGCGAAAAGAAAGCTTCAAGAAAGAGCCACTCCCAATCTAGCTGCTAAAGTTTAACACCTTGTAAGATGTCGTCATGGTCAGGGATTTGGTCTGTGAATAAAGTTTTGATTGTTGATTGAATTCCGACAAATGTTGTTGCCTGCACCTCTTTTGAACACGATGTATCCCAATATTTTAGTTCTGTTTTCTGTCACCTTTAAAGCCGAAGGTGAATGTCTCTGAAGTAGGACAGTAACTGATCCAGACAAACTAGGTGATCCTATCAAGGCAGCCCCCACCGAAAGATAAAATCAGGGGTTGTAAATTATTAAAAAATGTGCTAGAATAGTAATGTTAAGTAATAAAATAAAAATGCCAAATCCAAATATGCCGTCACAAGAATCTTTAGAAGCCATGCAGGGGCTGCACGATCCTACCGCTATGGAAATTGCTGCTATGAATGAGGCTGCAAGAGACCAATTGAATGGTTATGACCAACAACTAAATGCAATGTTAAGACCTAACGGGGCAGATGTAGAAGTTCAACCAGATGTTGATCCAGTATCTGAAGAGAGTGTGACTTTGAACGAGGTTGAGCATAGGGTAGATCACGATTTTGATGTTCAAGTTGGTGCTCAGAACCAGCTCCTTGATAAGAATGCTCAGCAATTGCCAAAAACAAAAGAACAACAAGAGGGCTTGGCGTTCAGGTTGGAAGAATTAACAGGAAATGTTGGGGACGATACACGAATAGATCAAACGTCAAAAGGTGTTCAGGCTCATCTGGAAGCTACGCTTAAGAAGTTCGATATTGAACCTACAAATGTTGGTCAAGGAAAAGAAGCAGTAGTTAAAACTCTAATTGCTGAAAATGTAGTTAATATGGACAGAGCTGGTGGGAGTAAAGAGTTAGACCCAACACGAGCAGAACAACTCGAGCGAATTACGCGCCAGGCAGTTGGGCAAGAAGCTATAACTCACTATGATAAAAACTTTGCTGAACTCGGCGAACTCTACAAAGACCAACCCTTAACAGCTATTGGAATTGCCAAAGCCGTAGCACTTTACAGACAAAATGGTTCCGTTAACTATAGGACATCTCAAGCACTCGGGCGGAATATGCAGGCTAGTCAGGCCGGCAATGAAGAGTTTGCCTTAGCTGCGTAGACATTGATAATCGATTGCATAAATGGTATAATACCATAAATGCTAACCGTTTTGAGAAGAATTGAAGAAGAGTTTAGATTGCCAAAGTTTGGTGTTGGTTCTCCTATGAGTCGACATAACCTAGAAGTTTACAGAGAAGTTATGGCTGAACCAGGAGGCAAAGGGAATCGACTCGTAAAAAAACTTTTAGATCATGACAGCCTAAGACAGTATTCCATATTAGGCGAAGCTCAAAAAGAAATTTATGGTGTTATTGGGGAGGTGGCATTTGGCGGAAGGTCTGCTCGCTGGTCGGAACCTCCTGGCGACAAGTTGCCTGTTATAAATGGACGTAGAAATCAATGCGGTGAAGTATTGGGCATTATGACGGATGATAGTTTTACAATAATGGCTGTTCGCACCGCAAGAACTTATATGAACTCAAATGGAGTATCAACGACTTGGGACGAAGTTCAGTTTCCAGGCAACTGTGAAATGTTTACCAGAAACAGTGAGAGCTTAGAACCAAACTTGGACCCGAGAGTACTTGATCATGTAGCCCTCGCTGTGTCTATGGCAGAACGTAAACCTTTTGTTGCACAAGCCCAGCAGTTATAATTCATAAATAGATGAATATTCGAAAAGTTGTAAAAACGTTTATTCCTAAGAATTTGTTTAGGAAGATCGAGCCGTTTGGTCATTTATGCGAAGCTGTGTTTTTTAATGTGATCAACGGGTTTCCAGCCAGAGGTATGAAAGTTATTGGCGTTACAGGTACGAACGGCAAGACAACCACAGCATACATGGTACACAGAATGCTTCAGGAGGCTGGCTACAAAACTGGGCTTATGACTACAGTCGCCTATGGGGCTGGTGATGATATACGACCACAGGTGCAACACATGACTAATGTGACGGTGCCAGAACTTATGAAAAGGTTAAAATATATGCGTTCAGAAGGCATTGATTGGTTAGTATTTGAAGTAACCAGCCAAGGTTTGGCCCAAAATCGTGTTTGGGGGGTGCCGTTTTCGGTTGCGGTTTTGACAAATATTACACATGAACATTTGGATTATCACGGGACTTTTGAACGATACCAAGAAGCCAAAAAGCGGTTGTTCACGCTAGCAAGCAAGAATACAAAAGGATTGCAGACGGGTGTAATAAACGCTGATGATCCAAGTGCTGCATTGTTCGCAAAGGCAACTAAAAATCCTGTTATGTATGGGGTGAAAACTGGAGATTTGCGTGCCACAAAGGTGCATTTAACCCCAGCCGGTAGTCGCTATGTCGTGAAGACATCAGACGAGGAGTATCACATCGAGTGTCATATACCGGGTAGTTTTAATGTGGCTAATTCGTTGGCGGTAGTTGGAGTTGGTCGTACGTTGGGGCTTAGTAAACAACAGATAGAAAAAGGCATAGCAGCTACACTAGAGGTTGAAGGTAGGATGACTAGGATAGACGCAGGCCAAGATTTTGATGTAATTGTAGACTTTGCTCATACACCTGATAGTTTCGAGAAACTGTTTAAAGATTTGAAACCAGTAGTAAAAGGTAAGCTAATTGCTATGTTTGGTTCTGCAGGACGGCGTGACGAAGCCAAGCGTGCAGTACAAGGCGGGCTGGCTGGTGAGTATTGTGATGAAGTTGTAATAACAGAAGAAGATGACCGAGATATTGACGGCCTAGAAATTATGGACCAGATTGCTGAAGGCGCAGAATCTGCTGGCAAAGTTCGTAACATAGACCTGTTTTTGGTTCATAATCGGACAGAAGCAATTAAGTTTACAATTGGGCGTGCCAAAAAAGGCGATACAGTTATTCTACTTGGCAAAGGTCACGAAAAGACTATAGAACGAGCCGATGGCGAACACACGTGGGATGAAATTGGCACTACTAAGAACACTGTAAAAAACATCAAATAGCTATTGAAAAAACCACATAAATGTGCTACAATATCGTCGTATGTCAAAACACATGTCATCTGAACGCAGTCCTTTCCATATCCCTTATGGCGAAAGTATAGGTAGTGGCAAAGATAACAGAGTTGTTACTTTACTATACCCAGGGGTAGGTGATAGGGTTTTTCCTAAAGAAAGAGCTAGTAAGTTACCAAAACACATAGGTGAACAAGTAGTAAAATTAAGTAACGAAAACCCCAGAGGTAACTACTTGACATCCGAGGCTGCCCTAGACGATGCAAAATACAAAAAAGCAAAGTACGAAATGATCCGGAAGTTTCTAGGTGATTTTGTTCCAAAATCTAGTTTTCTTGTAGGAGAACGTGTTGACTCCATGGGTAAGCGTATTGTTAAATCCATGACAGTTCAGGAGAGAGTCCCTCAATTGACATTAGCTGATCTTACGAAAGAAGAGAGAAATAGTGATGGTTTAAGAGGCCAAATGTATACGCTTGTCTCTAGATTACAGGTTATGCACCGTGTTTTGGATCGGGCCAGCGGCATAGTTGAATCAAACGGTGGAGAATTTATTGTCGAAGATTCATTAGATCTTGGACCATTATCAAATTACGTTCGTCAACATGTTGACGATAATGCAGACACCTTCAATTACAAAGAAATAATCAATGGGTTTAAAGCTTCGCCAAACCTACTTGTTGACCCGGTCACTATGCAATTATCTTGCGTAGATTTTGGTAGTGGTCAGTGGTCAGAAGATATGGGTCTGCAAATGGGTGTGATTAACGATATTGTTGAACATGACCCAGGATTACAGCATTTAGGCTAAATAGGAGATACAACAATTAGCGAACCAACCATAAGTTACGAAACATTTTGTGAAGTAAAAAGCATTGTAGATACTTTAGTGCCCGGGTATTATCGTGTGGCCGTAAATCCATTTGAAGCTCTGGAGAATATGCAAGGTAATTGTTTCACTAATGCAGTAATTGGTGCCGTTGCTTTATCAAACATATATGATGTTGAAGCTTCATTAGCATGGAGTACAAGACTTCACGCTCAACCCGTCGAAGAAGGGATTAGCCTTGGTCGCAAATCAGACGACCCTCCCTTGTTAAATATTCAACACATTGATTTAGTTGTGCCCAGGCATGTAAACAAGTTTGATATTTTACGGCTTGCTTATGGCTTTCAGGTAGTTGAGGGCAGAGAAGGATCAGTGTTTCAAGCTGAAGACCTCGGTGGAGAAATTCATAACTACAATTTTGAACACGAAGTTAAGCCAGACGATATTTGTGTGAGTCACCTCGGCGAAGAAGATGACCCTATTTTATTTATTGCTGACGGGGGGGAAATAGTGCCAACTCTGTATGGACGGTCTCTGGGGCTAGAATCATTAGATTGGCAACATGCAGCGGATGAGTATCTGAATGCTCTTGGGCTGGATGAACTTGATTATGATGCATTATCACAAATGTTTTTGGCAAAATATACGGCTATGAAGGACTGGATAGATTTAGAAACTTCTAGAGAAGGCTAAGTGTAGTACATCGGATGTAGCCACCACCTTTAGAAAGCTCTGTAATTGAAGGAGTTATAACCTTGAGGCCTCGGTTTTCGAGGTTTTTTTGTAGGATTGGTGCATTGGCGCTCATGATCACTGTTTCACCAGTAGATACAAGATTGCAGGCAAATCCTCTAGTTGCTTCTTCGAATGAAACTTCTATCTTTTCTAAGGACAGCCCTTGGATTTTGGTCTGACTTTCTGGAACAAATGCTTCGGGACACCAAGCAATAAGCGTAGGTGAAAGTACTGCAATGGCTAAATCGATGTCGTAGAAAAAGCTATCGGCCCAACCTGTAACTATGTTTACGACCGGGTCACCGTTATTATTTAATTTTGGAATGGCTTGGAGGCTAATTACTTCGAATCCCAGTTGCTCGGCGACGAACTGATGCGCCTCGGGGTCTGTCCGGTAAGATGTGCCTGCAAATAGCAAGTTTCCACATGGCAGTGCATCGCCTTGGCCACTGAATCGATAAGGGCAACTTACGGTTTGGTAGCCTAATTCATCCAGAACTTTTTTGGCGTATGCTTCTTCGGCTTTTCGCTTATTGGGTAAGTTAGATAAAACTATCTTTCCATTGCGGCATAAACCCCAGTTTGCTGTGTAAACTCCATCTTGGCAGTTTGGTGGCGGCGCGAGTTGAATGACTTCCACCGCAGCCTCTTCTAGCGCTATTTTGATTGAGGAGTGCTCTCTTGTCGCCTTTTCTAAATTTATAGCAACGGAAGGGTCCATATAGGCGTTAATAGCAAAGTCATCACTAAAGTACTCGGTACCAGACATCAGCACAGTTTTATTTATTTGTATTTCAGGCATTAGAAATAGTATAAATCATTGATAAATAATACCAAAAGTGCTATAATAGGTTAATTAAAGTAAAGCCTTCGGGAGTGAGTTAATTGTGTCACAAATAATTGAAAGTCTCGAAAGACCGGATCTAAGGTTATCTGATGATTATGCAATCATTTCTCCACTAGAAGGGGAATCTGTAATACCTGTTGAGGGTATGTTTTCTATTCCTAAAGTTGCCGAAGCACTCGGAGAGTATACGGGACGCCTTTGGTTAAAACCTGAGTTTATTGAAGCTCATAGTCCTTATTCAAATTTTGTTGTAGGAAATGGGTTTGATGAGCACTGGGAATGGGGTGAGACTAGGCGCAATTCTGCGAATCACGTATTGTTTGGCGATATAACATTAGGATTTGGCGGTTCCCCAGTTACGGTCCCGGTGGCATGTAAGCCTTATGGCGTTGATCACGACTATGCATTACACGAATATGTTGCATCGGAGTATGTAAACAGATTGGGCTTTATGAGAACCTTCGATCCGATTGGTATTTGGGTTAATGATGAAAAAGCCGCGTTTTTAATAACTAGATTTGAGGGAGACGTTAAGTCTTTTGACAATCTTGATTGGGCAGGTACAGGAGACCCAAGTAAACTTAAGCTCGATATAGGTTACGGGCTTGAACGAGCTGCTTATACTCTAGGCAGATATGGCGCCCAAGGTTTAACTAATCGTGATTTACAGGCCAAAAATGTTGCATATAACGAAAAAACAGGGGCTCTACGAGCAATCGATTTAGAACAATTAAGACTTGTACAAACTAAAGAAACCCCAAATCTTGAGGCGATGTATGATGCTATGCTTCACGAAATGCTTCTATTCATTGCTTCTATTCATGATGCTGGGTTCAGATGGGAGCAGAATCAACAGGATGCAAGTGGTATTTTGCGCCGTGCACTACTCGATCCATATAAAAGCACTTTACGACATCCTTCATCAATGGTTGAGGCAGATTACGGTAAACCGGCAATAGAAATGGTAGAGGAATTATGTAATTTTGTTGAAGGTGTGAGTGAAGATCAAATAGAAGAATATTGGCAAATGGCAAAAAACCCAAAAAGTTCGGGAATTACGGGTGTATAGGGTGCCAGAAAGAACTCACCCATGCCGTTAGACAGTATGAAAAACAAAATATTAGACATTGTCGGCCCATTGGGTTATGTTTTCCCAGAGTATCACCCTGACGCTGCTGACATAAATGAAGCACTTGATCATGGCGTAGCAAGTTGTGCTGTCAGGGCATATGCCTCCGCACTATTAATACGAGACGTTTACCCTAATTCACGACTATATAATGTAGGTTTTGGCTTTGACCAAGCTCATGGTGGTGATTACGAGGGCGAAAATGGTACATACTTAAAAATGGGGCATGCAGTTACAAGGTTGTGGATACCAGAATTGCCGCCACTCGTTGTTGAATCATACGCGGATGTAAAGTTAGAAGTTATCCCCCAGAGAGAAACTCACGATAGCTTCAGTTGGCATGACCCCGACGAAGGATATA
>JBBSJL010000014.1:0-21419 GCA_038257245.1 Saccharimonadales bacterium (SeqCode)
GATCTAGAACTATTTTTTTGCAACTCGTGAATTTGGGGAAGTACTTATCATTACTAATCTTTTCGATAAGGTCCATAGTTGATGTGTCCACAATTATCACAAGGTCAAAGTGAGATGGCAGTTCATTACCTACACGGCTCCAGGCCGTAAGATATCTAAGATATGTGGGCACATCAACCCCGCAATATAGGTGTGAGGTTTTCCCCATGGTGTTCAGAATTTCATCTAGCGCAAGAGCACTCCCTAAGCTGTCGGCATCGGGGTTATCGGCTTGAATAATGACAATTTCACTAGAATCCTCAACTAACTTAACAAAATGGTCTAAGTGCTTACTGTCAACGCTCACAGAGTCGTCCTGCCCTCTAATGCACGTCCTAAGGTAATCTGATCGGCGTATTCCAGGTCAAGGCCTACCGGAAGACCCCTGGCGAGACGTGTAACTTTAACTCTACCCGGCAGTTGTTTCTGAATGTAGAGCGCAGTTGATTCTCCTTCAACTGTAGCATTAAGAGCCACGATAACCTCGGTCACTTTGTCCCTGTTAATTCGGCTAACAAGTTCTTTTATTCTCAGTTGATCTGGGTTAATACCATCAATAGGTGAAATCAAGCCACCAATAACATGGTAAGTTCCATTGTAGTGGCCAGTTCGTTCAATCGAAACTATGTCAAAGGGTTCAGCGACTAGTGCAACTTGTTGTTTGTCGCGTTTGGGATCTGAGTATAAAGGCGAAACTTGCTGGTCGTTATCAATTAAAGCAAAGGTAACTTCGCATAGCTTTGTCTTGGAACTAAGCTTAGATATATCCTTAGAGAGGTCTATTGCTCGAGGAGGGTTTTTAAACAAAAAGTATGCGTATCTTTCGGCCGTACGGGGTCCAACACCAGGAAGTTGACCCAGGGAATTGATTATCTCCTGAAAAGCGTGTGGCAGTATGGCCATAGTCGGACTATAGTCCTAGATCGCCGAGTGCGCCCATCATGGGCTGCATCTTTTCAGCGGCTATTTTTTGGCTTTGCTGGATAGCGTCTTTAACGGAGTCTTCAATCCATTTTTCTAGTTGGCCAATATCACTAAGGTCAATACTTTCAGGATCTATACTAACTTTTTTAATTTTCTGCTCACCAGTGATCTCGACAGTAACCGCACCATCACCAGCTTCGACAGTTATCACCATTTTTTGTAGTTCTTTCTGTAATTTCTTAACTTTTAATAACATTTTCGCTTGATCAAATTTACTCATATTATCTCCTTATGTCACCTACTATTGTAACAAGTTATTGCATTATGCTGTAGTTATTTTTAGTGCTGTCCATATGTGGCCAGGCAATGAAGTATCTATAGGAATTATAAAATGCAGATAGTGATACGGCTATTACGACGATTACGACTCCCAAGTTTCTAGCAAATGGGTTTCTTGGGAATACAGCGAGCCACTGTTGGAGTAACCAAACAATCCCACCACTAATAATTAACATAATATACGGTAAGATTATTATGCTTGGTACGCTACTACTCGTGGCAATAAGTATTGCACTAATAATAATTGATAGAAGAATGTATCTACTCCTGCTACGTGTACGGTTTTTATATAAACTGATCGCTCCAGTAATAATTAGAATTATTGTAAATATATCAAATACAGCTTGGCTCCCCATGCCATAACTATTTTTAAACGAGGAGTCCCAGAAGGTGTTAACAATAAACCTTGAAACATTAGATAATATAACTCGCACGTCTAGATTAGCCGGGGTTATTCCTGTAAGTTGTTTAGTAAACTCGAGGTTGTCTATTTGGATGAGTAACGGGATCAATATAATAATGAAAACAATCGTAGATACAATAACGTACCATAACGGAGAATTCCGTAACTCGTAAACTATACGTTTATGTTTCCAAATTGCTCCTGCAACTACGAACCAGATTAAGCCTGGTAAGTATAGAAGTGCCCCTAAAGTTAAGACAGTTATGATTAAGGCGAATTTATGTTTTTTGGTTGATTGGAACCAAACAACAATTGCAGCTATAGAAGTTGCAAGTAATACACCTACATCAGGGAGAGCTGAGCGTGTAACAATCAAAAACCAGGTTGAGGTAATAAATAGACCACAAGTTAACAAGGCAGCTCTGGTGGTTCTCCAAACGCGTATAACATTAAACATTATAATAACTGAAGTTAGCCCTAGAAATGCATTTGCGATACGTAGTGTCTGAATGTCATTCCTAATAACTTTTAGACTAAGTTTATGAAATAAGTATATCGGTAGATATATAGGATTATCAGGTACCATGGGTCCATCAGCAATATTTGTGAAATAATCAATCTCAGGTTGAGAATACCCGTTTGGCACGGTGGAGAGGTTAGTCAGTAAGAATACTACGGAAAGTGTCAATAGCCCTACCGTCACGAGTACAGGCTTCCACATTAAACTAAAATAAAACTTAACCTTTTTCACAATTACATGCATTATATCACTTAATTATTAATGGCTGAACGTATCGCTGTGTCTGGTGTCTAAACTTCTGAACCTCTGTTTTTCTTTATCAAAGAAAAGTTCTACAGCGCCAGTCGGTCCATTTCTATGCTTCTTGATAAATATGTCGGTAATATTTCTGCGCTCAGTGTCGGGGTTATAATAGTCCTCACGATATATAAATGCCACGACGTCTGCATCTTGTTCAATTGAGCCTGATTCACGTAGGTCGGCTAGTTGAGGGATTTGTGGGCTTCTGTTTTCTACTGAACGACTTAATTGACTAAGTGCTACAAGCGGAACATTTAATTCCCGTGCTATGCCCTTGAGTCCCCTAGATATTTCTGATATTTCTTGGACACGATTACCGTCACCGCCAAACTTGTGCCCACCACTCATCAGCTGCAAGTAGTCAACTATTATTAATCCCAGCGGCCTTAAATGTGCTTCTCGTCTTGATTTTGTTCGGAGTTCGCTTACGGTAATTCCAGGAGAGTCGTCGATAAAGATTGGCGCTTCAGATAGTGAGCCCATAGCATGGCCAATCTTTTCGAAATCATCATCTGTGAGATTGCCTGTGCGCAGCGCCCATGCATCAACACCCGATTCCATTGATAACATTCTGTCTACTAACTGCTCTTTACTCATCTCTAAGCTGAATATTAGTACCGGTTGTTCAGATTTCAACGCAACGTTATGAGCAAGGTTTAGTGCGAGTGCAGTTTTACCCATTGATGGTCTTGCTGCAAGTATAAATAAATCAGACTTTTGTAATCCTGCTAAAACGGCATCTAAGTCTTTAAACCCAGTCGGCACCCCACGAATTGAATTTTTATCTTTGTGAAGTTCGTCCAAACGTTCAAAACTTTCACCTAGAATTGTTTCTAAACTCACAATGTCTTGTTTCACATGCTTTTGGCTTACATTAAATAGTCTTGTTTCAGCCTCTTCAATGAGTTCTTGTAGCCCTTTTGCCTCGTCTTGACCAAGATCTATGATTTCCTGAGAGGCTTTTATTAATCGACGTCTGAGTGCCTTTTGTGTAACAATCTCGGCATATTTTTCTATATGAGCGGCGGTAGGTACAAAATTGGTTAGTTGAGTAAGGTACTGACTACCACCAACTCCATCGAGGAAGCCAGTACTTTTTAGTTGGTCAGAAAGCGTAAGAACATCAATCGGACTACGTTTTTCATAGAGTTGCATAACCGCCTCATAAATACGGCGATGTCGTTCTTCATAAAAATCTTCTGGAATAACATTGTCAGCAATCTTTACTATGGCGTCACTATCGATAAGAATGGCGCCTAACAGGCTAGCTTCTGCTTCGGTATTGTGTGGTGGAACCCTGTTTATGTCGCTCATTTCAACTATGATTCTAGCACTTCGCTACCACCAAAAATATTGTTAATGGTTACTATGTCCGCATCTGGAGGTGTTTTACGTTTCTCGGAATCAACTTCGCAGATGATAGCTTTGTTATGTCCAGATACCTCTTGGACAACTTTTGCTAGCTTATCTAAATTATCGGAAGAGCCAACCTGTTTGTAATGAAATGGGAACCTAAACTTCAACACGATTTTGTCTTTATATATCTCAGGTTTACTTATACGTAACACACTATATAAAGTGCTGTGGTGTTTTTTTAGGACTTCGAGGATCCTGTCCCACTCATCACCTGGTTCTGAAGATGCAAATATTTTAGAATTTACAATCTCAGTAGCTTCAGTATTCTCCACCGGTTCTGTATTCTTGTGTGAGTTTACTGACCGATTAGTTTTTTGGACACTAATTTCTGGTTCTTTGGCAGCATTAGGAGGCTCTTTTGGGCTTATCAAAGGCTTATGGTCAGCGTTTGAAATTTGAGCTTCCAGTAATACTACGTCTAAAAGTAATTCCGAGTTAGTTTTACCCTGGACATTAACCAGCTCTTTATACAGTTGGAGAGTTTTCTTATCTGAGTTAACTAAATACTCATCTCGCAATTTCTTTGCAAGTTGTTTGGCCAGTACATTACTCTGAATCCCCTGTGTGCGTAGATTATCCAGTAAGTCTATCAACGATTTAGGTGTCCCATTCTTCACATCGCTGATTACCTGATCTAAAAATTGACCTGACGCTAGCCCTAAGCCTAAATTAGCCGTTTCAAGATCTATTGTTGTATTATTTGTCTTCAGTTTGTCCAGCAAGCTAATACTATCCCTAAATGAGCCATCGCCATGTTCAGCAATGACTTCGGCTGCTGCTGAATCTAGCTTAATATTTTCTGACTCGGCTATTGATAAAAGGTGTTCGACGGCTATCTTATTTGAAATTGGTTTAAATGAAAAGTGTTGGGTACGACTTATGATAGTATCTGGTAATTTATTCAGTTCCGTCGTAGCGAGGATAAATATAACGTGATCTGGTGGTTCTTCAAGCGTTTTCAATAATGCGTTAAATGCTTCTTTGGTAAGCATATGTACTTCATCAACAATATATACCTTATATTTGGCGCTAGTGGGTGAAACATGGACTTTGTCGCGTAAATCCCGTATTTCGTCGATACGTCTGTTGCTAGCGGCATCAATTTCAATAATATCTAAATGGGTTGTATTTTCATCATAGGGTAGCTTATTCACTTCATGCGCGAGTATTCTGGCAATGCTGGTTTTTCCTACACCCCGGGGGCCGGTAAATAGATATGCATGACTAAAAGTACCATCTTTTACAGCATGTTTTAAGGTGCTCGTAATATGATCCTGACCAATTACTTCGTCAAGAGTCTTCGAACGATACTTTCTGTATAACGCCTGCCCCATAACACCTCACTTATGTATATAGTATAACTCTAAATAAACAGTTAGTCTGTTGTGTTTATCGTTACAGCTCGTTCAAACGAGCCATGTCCCAGTTTGATTGCTCAACAGATTCAAAATCATAAAACATCCCTGAAAGTTCTTGAACGTACTCGTGTCTTGCTTCCTCGCCTCTGAGTGCACCAGAAATTGCAAGAGAAGTAGCTCCAACCCCAAGACTTGTTCTAAGCATTGGGCTATCGGTTTCATTTATTGCCACAGCGCCACATAACGAGGTGAGTTTTTCAGCCATTGCTTCCTTGCCACCTTTGGTTGGTTGCATAGACAGATGGTCAACGGCGTGCGTAAGGCTTCGGTAGTTCATGTCAGCTTTAAGTGCCCAAGCTGTCTTGAGTCCCTCTTGTCCGAGCACAATACTCACTGATGTCTTACCAAGTAGTGAAACTCTGGGGGCCAATAGCACGCCTGTTGCTATGACCAATGCTGCTGCTGTATCAACTCGCGGGTCCCATTCGGCACCAGCTACAGACGTACCATAGCCTGATTCAGGAAATAATCGATCGATAGTCCTAGCTGCTATTCCCTCCATATCAGAAGCAGCAGAAGCTATAGCAAACTTTAAGGCGCCTTTCTGTCCTTTTCTTAGCCTTCTAGCGCACTCAACAGCTAACGGGACACGTGAAAGTGTCATTACATTTGCAGGCGTTATTACCCTGTCAGATGGGGCAACTTCACTGTTTTGCTGTGGTTCAATTCTTGGGTTCTTGACAAATTTATTGAAAATGCTTGGATACATTTAAATACAGTACTATATATTGATGTATATACCATGAGCACTTCACACAAGAATACTCCGTTATAAGGCGGCTTCTAGGGCGGCCCACTCGGCCTGTGTGTCGTCTTCAGGAACATTTATACTTACTTGGTCACCTGGCTTTGCCTTGAAATATGTAACACTGGCTAACAGCACCCTGTAGTTTCTCTTGCCTACCTCTACAAAATAGTGTCCGTTTTCTTGTTTTAATAGACCAACAATTTGCTTGCGAGGAATGGGCCCGATTTGTTTATACATAAACGCGCCATCTTCAGCGATAGTCAATTTCAGGATATCACCCTGAACTAGCTTAGACTTACTGGCGTAGTTTGCTGGCACAGGATAGGTCTTCCCATCAGAACCAACCATGTTTTGGCCGTCAAACACACCTTCAATAACTTTGCCTAGAACTTCATCCTTTAGCATCGCAGGATTGACTGTTGAATCTTCACCTACAAGACTAAGTAATAGTTCCTTCGCCGCAGCTAGACTAGTCTCTGCCTCTTGTATAAGTGATTTTAGTCTTTTGATTTGTTTATCTGGTATATCCGCCATAATTTTGATCTCTTCTAACACTTCGCCTAAAGTGTTGGTTTTACTCCACTATTCTTACTCAAACTATCATGATAAATAGTCAATGTCAAAAATATGTTTGTAAACTGTGGAAAAGTTTATACATTAATAGCAAAAAGAGGCTCACAAGTAAGCCTCTTTAAGTACTTTTTGCAGTATAGAATACTACGCTAGTTCGACTGTTGCGCCAGCTTCTTCCAAAGCTTTTTTAGCGTTTTCAGCGTCTTCTTTCTTTGCAGCTTCTAGAACTGTCTTTGGAGCGCCATCTACGATAGCTTTTGCTTCTCCTAGACCAAGAGCTGTAATGTCTTTCACAGCCTTAATGACTGCAACTTTTTGAGCACCTGCATCCTTTAGGATTACGTCGTACTCAGATTTTTCTTCTGCTGCTGGGGCGTCTCCACCAGCTGCTGGACCAGCCATTGCAACCGCTGCTGCAGCTGGTTCAATGCCGTATTCATCCCTTAGGATGTTCTTTAACTCGTTGACTTCAACTACTGTCAAACCAACAAGTTGTTCTGCAAATTTCTTTAGATCTGCCATAGTTTCGATTCCTTTCTAGCTTGCTTTTGCTTCTACAGCGTCTAGCAAACCGAGTAAATTACTTGATAATGAGCCCACAACGTCGTTGACGGGCGATATAAGCGTAGCCAATACTTCCGCAATAAGTTGATTTTTGCTTGGTAGTGTTGCAAGTGTTTTAACTTCTTCTGCTGGCATAAATCTGCCCTCAGGGCTAATCGCCCCAACAAACTCTATACTTGGGTTTGTTTTAGCAAATGAAGATAAAACCTGTGCTGAAGCTACCTCATCAGTACTGTTGAAAGCATATAATAGCTGTCCTATAAGAGCATCTGTCTCTACAGTTTTTAGATCACTGTTTTGATGTAATGCTTTTATAACTAGACGGTTCTTAATTACCCTCACAACTGTTTCTGATTCTTTTGCTTGCTTGCGTAGGGCTTGGATAGCTTTAACTGAAGTACCTTGATACTTCGCAACAACAGTCAACTTGGAGTCAGTTAATAAACCACTGACTTCGCTGACAATGTCATCTTTCTGTTGTTTGGTTAGTGCCATGTTTACCTCGTTTGTTACTTATTACTCAATCGACCGTGTGAGTATGTGCCATATAAAAACGCCCTTGTTATCCAAAGGCGTGTTATGTACTAAAAATATGTCTATAAGTAGTACCTCGGTGACATTATTAAGCTTCCGTATGAAAGTCGTCACTGTCTTTGGCAACTAGAACATATTAACAGGTTAGCCATCGTCGGTCAACATTATAGAAATAGTTTTATAGCCGAGTTATTTACTTTTTACAAGTAAAACCAGTCTTCGTTAACGCGTCTGGCCTCGTCGACTCACAGCTAATTGAGCAGATTTATCAATTAGCTGTTGAAATTGCGACTTGTCGACCTCTCTTTCCTTGGTATTTACCATCTTCGTGAACAGAGTCGGTTTTATGTCCCCAAAACATAGGTTCGAAAGGGGTATATATTCGCACGCCGCCTTTTATAATACCGTCACTATGTATACCCGACCGGTGCGTGTTGATATCCGAGCCAACAAAAGGGGTCTGTCTGTGGACTTCACTCCCGATCCTCGACATCACATTTTTGGCGACGACCACAGCCTGTCCCGGATTGAACTGCCACATTGCTGGTGTTTTAAGATCCTCACCAAATTTGAACAAGTTACCAACAAATTGAATCACATCAGTATTGCCTGCCCTTTCACCTAGACCACATACAGTTGTTTCTGCCTGTATTTTGACATGTGTACTGTTTGAAAATGAGTAGTCGCTCGCGGCTTTAACAAGACTAAAAGTGTTGGCTGTGGCCATCCCCATATCATTGTGATTGTGTGCTGATATAACTACGTCAGGGTTTATTGAGTGAACCCATGAAATAACACCAGCGTAAAACTTGTACATAGCAAATGGGTCCATTTCACCTACAGTATCAGGTACATTTATAACATCTACCCCCTCATCGACTGCATCTTTAATCACTCTTTCCAAGTAACTACTTTCTGTAGTTGTAGCTGCCTCAGCAGAAAATTCAACTGAAGATAGAGGATTACCTTCACTAAGTGATTTTGCGTAGCGAACGGCACTGATACCCATCTTCCTAACATCCTCGGACGATTTGCCCGGAAACTTTGCTCGCATATGTGCTTCATCGGTTGAAACAAAAGTATGTATGCGTGGCCTCTTCGCAGCGGATATTGCATCCCATGTTATATCTAAATCTGTTGGAAGTGTTCTGGATAGCCCAGCTACAACAGGCACATAGGTTGCGCTTCTCGTAACATTGATGTCAGTGGAATTCCAGTCACCAACAGAAAACTCTTCATTTCCGACCGTCCTTGCTACTTCCACAACCTCATCGAAATCACTAGGTGTCGCTGGGAACCCTGCTTCTATTACGCCAACGCCTAAATCGCCTAGCTGTCTTGCAACATAAACCTTGTCTCCTTGTGCAAATTGATTTTCGACAGGCAAGGATTGCGCACCGTCTCTTAGGGTCGTATCAAATATATCAATTTGTATTTCTTTGTTTGTCATATTCGTTCTCCAAATTAAAAAATAGGTTTCAGTTTTGGTTGAAACCTATTGATGTTGGCTGTACTGAGAGTTATATATAACTTAGGCTTCAACCATACTGAAGCACAGCCCATTAAGGCCGAGTAGTTGGTTCAAGTTTATAATTATAGCTTTCACTAGTGGCGAATTGTAAGTCAACATTAATAATATGTCAAATACTTGTACAGATCCAAAACATCTAGACCAGAGTTAAGTACTTATCCTTAGTATTTTTAGTTAACTTAGTAAAATTTTCATTTAACGCCGTAAAAATGTCACCTTCACTCTTACATATTTCTACGCCATCAACACTAGCACACCAGGTTAACTCAGTTGCAGTGCCTGAAAAGAATACTTCTTCTGCAACATATAATTCTGTCCGACTGATCGGCCTAACTTCAATATCAAGATTTAGTCGCGTACATAAATCTAGAACCGTGTTCCTGGTAATTCCTTCTAGTATGTCGCTACTTACATCTGGTGTGATAATTTTACCGTTTCGGACAATGTAAATATTCATAACTGCTCCTTCACCTACAAACCCGCTATTATCTAGCATGATAGCCGAATCATAACCAGCACGCCTTGCATCTTCAATTGCAAGAGCAGCGTTAACGTATCCACCGCTGACTTTTGTACGAGGTGGCAAAGAATTATCACTATTTCTAATCCACGACGACACGCAAACATTCAAACCTTTTGATTTATCAAAATAGTCTCCTAGTTTTAGCATGTATAGTGCAAAATCGTAGTCGCCTTCTATCGCAGGGCTCAGAGAGATATCACTTCTGTATATGAATGGTCTGTAATATACGTTAGAGTTAATATCATTCTTCTTAGTTAGCTCAATAAACACATCTTTGACCAATTTTTCATCGAAGTTATAGGGCATACGAAGGATTTTAGCGCTGTTTCCTAAGCGTTTTATATGATCGTCTAATCTAAGGATTCCTATAGATCCATCATCCTGCAAATAGCCCTTTACGCCCCCAAAAATAGCTAGTCCATACTGCAAGGCATTTGTTGCAATAGAAACGTTAGCATCAGAAAAACTAACGGTTTCCCCACGAATATACGCAAAACTAAGATAATCCTGGTGTTTTGACATTACTATTAATTTATAGTTGTTTGTCTAACTTTTCAAGTTTGTATTGTGTGGCACGTTCGGCAGCTAGTCTTGTAAGCTCCGGATCTTCACCTTGATTAACAAATATCATAGCTTCTCCCAATATTGGGTGTTTTTCTGTAAGCTTTTGGTGCATTTCGAGTACTAGCTTTCTATAACCGGGGTGTCCCTGAGGACTAGTTCTTAACTCATGGAGGTGGAAGGCTTCACGAGCGTTGTAGGTAACCGTCCAGCGCATTTTGTGCCCAAGAAGCGTGGCATACTGTGCCTCAACTTCGTAGCCGCTTGATTGTAGTTTACTGAATAATGCAGTTGATAGATCAAAACACTTCTCAAATTCTTCACTTAGGCCTGCTTCATCGACTAGCTGGGGTATTTCATACCCGTACCTAGGGGTTAAAGCTTGCCATTCAAGGTCGTCAACCATACGGTGCCGTTGCAAATCACGGAATATGCCATAATCGCAGATCAGCTCCCATGTATAGTGCGCATTTTCGATTGCTCTTCCGGGCTTATGCCGACGGTTCAGCCTCTCACCGATATATGTCTTGAAGGCCATTTGTCTATCTGATATTGACCATTTTTCTATTTCAGATTTGATTTCCTTCAACGACAGATTTGTATGTTCAAACATCATATGGGGTAGCAAATCTAACTCATTTTTTGGCCAAACAGATATTAAGTTTACTTCGCCAAGTTCAGAACTATATGAATCAGCAATCTTGTTCTTTACAATTTTATTCATAGCCTCTCGTGTCGTTGCAAAATATGCAGTAATTGCTCCGCCTCTATCAGGTTTGTCGGCTCGTTCCAGGAACGTAGGTATTACCTTTCGGGCCTCTTTAAGTATTTTATTGCCGGTATCCACAGCTTCTAGGCTGCTACTCGAGCGAAGTCGCATAATCATGCCTTCAAGTGCTTGACCCGAAGCAAATATTCCAACCGTCGATTTGGTTGCAACGGGCAGTACTGGTCTAATTGCATCGCAGGCCTGGGCACGTATCGCAGCTCTCCAAGCACCATCTTGTTCCTTTTTCGTTACAGTACTGGAACGTTGTAAATAGTCAGTAAGTTGATGGACCATTCTCGAGTAAACATCAAACACCTGGTCCAAAGTTTTCGTATATGTCTTTTTCACTTCGGGCGATAGGTTGTTCGGTGTGTAGTATTTGTATTTACCGTCTCTATCTTTCTCGTCAAAATATATGTATCTAGTCGATTGTTCTAGGTAAGATGCCAATCTACCCCATTCTAGTTGTTTTGTCAGTAGGTTGCTGGCTCCCTCAACTACAAAGTGTTGGCCAACAAGTTGCTGAACAGAGTCGTCACCATAAGCTGTTATAACTCTTTGCAATAGCTTCTCGTCTTTACCCATGTGCACTGCGAACTCATCTAGAATAGTTATCCTCATATCATCGCCGCGACGACTAAGTCTCGCCATCGCTGCAGCTATTGTTAATGCACTCAGCTTATCAGTAAAAGCATAGACATTGCTATCGGTGCTGGTAACAGTTTCCTCCAAGAATTTTAGACCTTCAGGCGTAATATCCCATCGTTGATCATTCTTTGTTACATATGGGTTTTCTACCTTTTGAATTACGACCTTTTCTTTTATATTCGTTACTGCTATTTTTTTTGTCACGACTTCAGGTAATAAGGGACGAATTGTATTCCAAAGGAGCTCATGTATATCTTCGATTGACATAAGTTTACCGCTACGAACACAGTCAATTCTCTCAAAATCTATAGGAAATAACTGGCACATATCATCATAAACTTCTACAGATCGACGCAGATGGTTAATATCAGCTTCGTGAATATCACGTTTCTTATCGGTGTAACTTCTTGCATCCTTTTTATCTACAAGTTGTTGTGCAGTTTCAGCTGGAACACGCAACACTATGCTCTTATCTGGTCTGGGGATCTTTAACATCTGAAATTCTAGGTTATCCAGCCAGATAAAATAACCCTTACGTTCTTCTGGACTAGAAAATTTAGTTCCTTGATGAGCCATATTTGAACCAGTAAATCTATTTGCAATTACAATTTTGTCCTCGGATAATGCTTGTTGTATTTTCTTTGAGGCTTCAAATCGATCAAGTGCATAGAATAGTGATCCAGTATAGGGGCCTATATCCTCAACTGAGCCATACTCACCATTAAGATACTGTCTAACAAAGTAGCTTGATTCGTTTTCGTATTGAGGGAAGTCAAACAGTGCAACGCTATGACCTTCTGATTGTAGTCTTTTAACTAGTAAATCTACTTGCGTGCCCTTACCGGAACCATCAGTGCCTTCTATTACGAAGAACCCCCCGTTTCTTTGGGTGACGCCACTACTCATCGTGCTTTTAAACCTTTTATTTCTCCTGGTAATGACCTGTTATCTTTATATGCCCGCGGAAGCATCTGACTAGGTGTCCAATTTGTAATTAGTTCATCCAAATTAGTGCCCACTTGGTACTTACCGCTAAATCCATCATCACGTCCTTTGCCATAATTCCCTTCTACCTCGCCGGTTTCCAGAAATACTGCTTGGGCAATACGCTCACCCACAGGAAGTAATATTGTCTCGTGTTCATTAAGATTAAATATCTCGAGTGTGAGCCTATTTATGTAACCAGGATCAACCCATCCAGCATCAAAACACACGGCGACTCCATTGCGTCCCCAACTGGATCTTGATTTAACTTCGTATGCACCTGGCGGTTTGATGCCAAAAAACTCATGTGTGTGAGCGAGTACTCTTTCCCCAGGTTTTAAAGGTATTACAGGGTGGTCTAAGGGAATTCCTGTCAACGGCTTAACACCGTTGGCATTACACCAATCCTGATGGACTACAGCTTGTTGGGGCTCTCCAAAGTATCTTTTGACATCATTTTCGTCAAAGGGGTTATATACATATCCGCGGCGGGTTTGGCTTGTACGATAATAGTAGTACCCGAGTGTTACATCTAGACTAGCGTGGCTTACATGGGCTTCGTTAAATGGCTGACATACAATATGACCATCTTTAATAGCTTGTTTTATCTGAATATTACTGTATACACCCATATCTTCCTCCAATTTATATATATTGTACGGTGTGTCAAATAGGTGACGCAAGCATAAGCGGAAATATTACAACTTTTGTCTGGTATGATACAGGGTATCTAATCTGTTGCTTTGAATATCTTCCAAGAATTTTGCAGCAAACAATTTAACATCATCTACAGTCCCGTCACTCATAATTAGGCAATCGACTTTTATATTTTCACGCTCTCGTTCCGTCGGATCAAGCATATCGTTTTGTAAATGCCCAGGACGATAGACTTTAACGATAATTGCACCTGCATCTCTTAGTAACTTTGCATCCGTTGGAAACCTAAGGCCACCCACTATACTTAAGTCACTGCCGGCAGATTCTGCCTTTCGTATTCTTTTAACAATTTCCTTATACCATATACCTGCATCAACCTTACTGACCAAGTACCCGCCTAGCCACTGCAGAAAGGGTCGATAGTTTTCTTTGTTTTCTCTAGTAATTTTATGCTTGGCCAGTTCTGGGTTACGTTGTAAGTTTTCAACGTGAAGAATTAGCTTTTGGTATTCTATGGGGTGTTGTTCAATGCTAATTTGGTTTAAACGAATCTTTTCAAAGCTTACATTAACCTGAAACTTCTCTTTCAGTATGTTGGGTACAACAGTTAGCCAGTTATTTAATGCATCAACATCGTAAGGATCGGGAATTACTGTTAATCTTTTGTGGAGTTCATTCGCAAATTCAGCAATAATTAAACTAGACTCAAAATGTACGGTAGAAGGAACAAGCCCTGAAAGAGCATCTGCAAAAGTACTTTTACCGTGGCCAATTGGTCCGGTCATACCGAGAATCATCATACTGAATATTGTACCAGCTTATGCTTAGTTAAGCTCGGAATTTTCTACGGAAATTGAAGGACCCATGCTAGTTGTTAGATATATGCTTTTTACGTAGTTACCCTTTAACCCACTAGGCTTGGCCGCCTTTAAGCTTGCTAGTATGGCTTGGGCATTCAATACGATCTTGTCTGTGCCAAAGCTTGTTTTACCAATCCCAACATGGACGATACCTGTACTATCAATTCTGTACTCAACACGGCCGGCCTTGGCTTCTTCTATGGCTTTTACGACATCGGTTGTGACAGTGCCACTCTTTGGGTTTGGCATTAGCCCCTTAGGGCCCAGAACTTTGGCATACTTACCTAGCTTTGCCATCATTAACGGTGTAGATATTAATATATCAAAATTAATTTCACCCTTGTCTAGCTTCTGCAAAAACTCTTCACTTCCAGCAATGTCAGCACCTGCTTTTTTAGCCTTTTCTACATCATCAACATCAGCAAATACTGCAACTTTAACAGTTTTTCCTGTTCCAGAAGGTAATTTAACCATGTCGCGTAAGTTTTGATCCGCCTGTCTGGGGTCAACACCAAGACGAACATGAATTTCTACAGTTGCATCAAACTTAACTGTGCTTGTCTTGATTGCTAAGTCAATAGCTTCAACTAATGGATACTTTTTAGACTTATCGACAAGCTCAGAAGCTTTACGATAATTTTTGCTACGCCGTTCTAATAGACTTCTAGCGGGTATAACAGCAACCTTAGGTTTTGCTGCTTCTTCGGCATCTTCTGCTCTAGCAACAACTTTTCGTTCTTCCTTTGCTTGCTTTTCCTCTACTTCTGCGATGGCTTTAGCACTTCGTTTACCGGCTTTTGCAGTTTCTACTTTCTTTTCTTCTGGAACTATAGTTGGCTCCTCAGAGTTTATAGAATTAGCCTTTATTGCTGATTCGATTTCAGCAATAGTGTTTTTTGCTGACACATCTAGTTTTAATTTCTTTGCTTCTTGTAATAGTTCGGCTTTCTTGGCCATTGATCATTCTCCTTTGTGGTACAAACCCAGCGAAATTATATGCCGGTCCCACGTTGATTAATTTATTATCCTTGAACTTCTATCCCCATACTACGCGCCGTGCCAGCTACCATCTTTTTTGTAGCTTCAAGATCATCAGCGTTCATGTCTCCCATCTTTTCTTGGGCAATCTCCGTTAGAGCAGCATCCGTCAATTTTTCGGGTAGTTTTTCGCTGTTTGGTTTACCCGAACCTTTTTTAATACCCAGCTTTTGACGAATTAAGTCGTCTGTTGGCTGTGATACGACCCGAAAAGTCATAGATTTATCATCATAAACAGTAATATGCGCCGTAACAATACCACGCATTTCCTTTGTTTGGTCGTTAAACGGTTGGACAAAGTCCATCATATTTACGCCGTATTGGCCTAGAGTGCTTCCTACTGGTGGAGCTGCACTAGCTTTACCAGCCGCGAGTTTCATTTTTAGATTAGCTTTTACTTTTTTTCCTGCCATAGTTTGTTGCGAATCAGTAAATTACTGACTCTCCTTCCCTTTCATATATTAGATAGAAGTGCGTAACTGATAGATTGTACTATAAATTACCCCTGTTGTCTAGGTTAATAATCAAGTGGTTAATAGGCTATCGATTTCAGCAAAGCATCTAGATAGATCTTTATTAAACTCTACTCCATCATGACGGCCTTCGGCAATTCGTCCAAAAATCTGTTGTGCCTGTATATCTATTAGAGCTGTGTTGCCGACTCGCGCTGCATATCTAGCAACCTCTACTCGCCACCAAGGGTCATCATATTCAGCATCTCCGGCATAGCAATACTCAACCACGTCACTTTCGGCTTCAGGATAATCATCTATTTGTGTTGCACCCAGCTCAGGGGCAAAATCTTTAATTGATTCGCAGTCCATACATCCCATGGCTATACTCGCTTTACTTGGAGGCTGTCGAGCTCTACTGGAGTTTCACGACCAAACATATTCACAAGCACTTTTAGCTTGCCTTTAGCCGCATCAATTTCGTTAATTGATCCGTCAAAGCCTTTAAATGGTCCGTCGGTAATGTTAACAACGTCACCGACTTTGTAGTCGATCTTATGCTTAGGTTCTGCTCGACCCATGCGTTTCATAATCTTTTCCATTTCGTCTTCGCTGACGGGAGTAGGTTCAGAACCACTACCGACAAACCCAGTAACTGATGGAGTATTCCGGACAGTATACCAAGCGTCTTCGCTCATTTTCATCTGTACGAGTACATAACCTTGAAATATCCGCTTTTCAACTACTTTTCGTTTGCCGTTCTTAACTTCTATCATTTTTTCTTTGGGGACAATCACCTGAAAGATCTTGTCTTTCATATCCAAGCTCTCAGCGCGTTGGCTAATGCTTTCTTTTACCTTTTCCTCATATCCACTATATGTGTGAATAGCATACCACTGCTTGCTAGCATCGTAACGTTTGCTCATGATAACAATAACTCCTTAAATATTTTATCTAATCCGTAGTCAACCAACGCGATCATTACGCCAAAAATTATTGCAAAAATCAAAACAGCGATTGTTAGTTTGGTTGTCTCTTTGCGGCCTGGCCAGGTAACGAGCTTGAGTTCATGCCATGCATTAACAAAGTACATCGGCGTAATTCGGCGTTTCTTATTGAGAAAACGTCCGGCTTTATTGTCAGGAAGAGGTAAATACACTTCTTTCTTACCAATGTTTTTGGCGGCAGTAAACGGTTTTTTAACATAAGCACTGGTTTTTTTTACGTACCTGTTTTTTTGTTTTTTTGGTTCTTGGCTACTTTTGACGTGGTCGCGCATTGTAGACGACTTTTTCTTTGACTTGTCAGATTTGTTATCTGTGGCCACAACAACTCCTAAATTAAAAATAACCTACTATTTGTAGGTCTTGTAAAGTCAATTCTAGCACTACTTATTAAATTTATCAATATCAATTATCTGGTTTATAATCTTAACTAAATGGTAATGCTAATCATTATTTTGTGTGGGGCTATCGAAATGCTCATGTATGTGAGCGAGGTGTGGAAGTGGCGAAAATACTACATATATTTACCCCTAGTGTTCAATCTAAGCTGCTGGGCACTACTCTATATGCAAGGGTTTAAGTATATGTCACTGGGTTTCGTAACAGTAATTTTTGTTTTTAGATTTATTAACTACTTTAGAATAATAAAAAACCGAATCCATTCTAAACATTTGCGACAAGCTGCTTTTTTGACCTCATTGATGTTAGTTACTGCCCTTGTAATAATCATAGGATTGAATGAATACCTATTCTCTGGTATTGATTTATATCAAATAAAGTACGTTCAAGTGCTGCAATTAATAATTGCTACGGTCGTTCTAGTGATTACAAGTATCAATATATTAAAACTAATGAAGACTCCTCGGTTTAGTAACTACAGTGATAGTGAGCTGCCGACAGTCAGTGTTTGCGTACCAGCTCGCAACGAGACACAACAGTTAGAAATATGTCTGACTAGTTTGCTAGCTAGTAACTATCCAAAGCTTGAGATAATAGTTTACGATGACTGCTCTAATGACAGTACTCCAGAACAGATTAAAAAATTTGCACACGATGGCGTGAGATTTATACAAGGAACTCCTCCTGACGATACTTGGTTACCTAAAAACTTTGCATATCAAAAACTTGCCGAAGCAGCGCAAGGAGAATTTGTATTGTTTTGTGGGGTAGATACAAGATTTGCAGCCCATACGATTACTAAACTAGTCAGTGTGATGTTAACCAACGGAAAACATATGATATCAATACTACCCAGGCGTCAGATAAATAATCATCTTGCTGGGTTTATTCAACCAATGCGGTATTGGTGGGAGCTAACACTGCCTCGTTGGTATATAAACAGCCCTCCAGTTCTTAGTACTGCTTGGATTGTTAACAGGAGTGAGTTTATTCGGATTGGAGGCTTTAAGGCCGTAAAACGCTCCATATTGCCTGAGAGAAGTTTTGCAATGAGATTTAATTTGGGTGACAAGTATGCATTTATTGGTGCCAGTGACCTTATTGACGTTCAAACCGTAAAACCTATTGAAGACCAACGCCAAACAGCAATAAGGGTTCGATATCCACAAATACATCGAAGACCAGAATTAGTGTTGCTACTTTCAATTACCGAAATAATTACCTTCGTATTGCCTTATGTTTTTCTCATCTATGGCCTGTTATTGGTCAATTGGCTTACAATCATAATAGCGTCATTAGCAATAATTACTAATACGATTACGCATGTGCTAATAACAATCATTAGTAACCCATCGAACGTGCCTCTTGCGTTACTAAATTTCCCCATTATAGTTGCGACCGAGTTAGTCCTCGGAATAGAATCTATGCTCAGATACGAGTTCATGCAAGTAAACTGGAAAGACAGAAATATTTGCTTACCAGTCATGCACGTTGTACCAAAATTGCCAGATCTCTAGGCAACTAGGTAGTTTGTTTATCCGGCTCCTCGGCACTAATGTTGGGTATAAATATATGGAATGTCGAGCCCTGGTTTAACTTACTCTCTACGTCGATTTCTGCGTGAAGTATTCGGGTCAGTTTCATAGTTACGTAAAGCCCAAGTCCAGTGCCATTATTTTGCCTTGTCCTGTAGTCCTCCGAACGGAAAAATTTATCGAACACACGTTCTTGATCTGCCTTGCTAATACCTATACCAGTATCTCTAACATAAAAAAGTATGCCATCGTCTTTGTTCTTGGCGCCAAGTGTTACTGAGCCTTTTTCAGTATATTTAATGGCGTTTGTAAGGAAGTTCTGGAGTATTTCGCGCACGTATAGGCGCCCGGAGCTTAACACTTCAAGATCACTGGGTGTTTCAGTTAGTACTTCGAGTCCTTTAGCAGTAGCGTCATTTTTGTAGGTAGCGGCTAGTTCCTTGATGAGCTCATGTGCATTAATCATTTCGATTTCAAGCGTTAGTTTACCCCGTTCAGCTCTCGATAAGGTAGCTAGATCGTTCATCATTCCAGCTAAAAATACTACCTGTTCGTGGGCTTGGTTTAGTGTTTCTTTGATCGCTGGGTTATCTATGCCAGATTTATCAAATATAAACTCCGCGTTACCAATATTCCCTTCGGCTATCGCAATTGGTGTTCTTAGTTCGTGGCTGATTACGCTTATAAATTCGTCGCGTTCTTCTTCTAGAGATTTTTCACGGGTGATGTCCCTCAATAATAATACGAAACCTTTCATGCCCTCCATACCAAAACCTAATCGTACAGGTGCGATACTTATATAAAGATTGACAGTACTCTTGTCGGGATACTGAATTTTCCAATCTCTAGAGCTAATCGACGTTTTTATTCCATTAATTAGGCCGTTTACGTCGACGTCTTGGTTGTTATTATCAATAAGTTTTAGCACTGACGATATAGATTTACCAGCTAGTGTAGTGTTGATATCTAGGATATTTAACGCAGCGCCATTAGTTATTACTACCTTTTTATCTTCGTCAATCGCAACTACGCCATCAGCCATACTGTTGATTAGGCTTGTTAGCCGCTCACGTTCTAACGCACTTGTGTCTTTAGTCTTTATTGTTTTTTTAGCCATTAGAAGTATTATGCCACAAGTTAATATTTATAAGCCAACGACATGTGGTTTTTTGCTAGATAGTTGTTTCCTGATTTCTTTAGCTTCAGGCATACAGCTAACCAAATAGTCCCAAAATTTAGCATTGTGGGCCATATGCACCGTATGAGTTAGTTCGTGCAGTATTACATAATCAATCTGCTTCCAGGATAGCTGCATCATGAAACAGCTAAGAGTAATGTCTTTTTTGTTTGTACAGCTCCCCCAACGGCTTTTAAGTGTCTTGATCGATACCGAGTTAAATGTGAAGCTGTTATGATCAGCTAAGTATTTTAGTCGTTGTGGCAGAAGTTCTTTAGCTTCGTTCGTAAGAGCTTGTATGCACTTTTTATTAGCTATCGCCTGGACGATTGGATCGTCATAACGAAGTGTCTCGGGGAATTTAACACGTATTTCGTTGTTACCAACAGTAGAATAAGGGCGCTTTACGTTTGCAGGTACTAGAAACAATCTGTGAGCTTTCCCAATCTTAGTGCCACTAATCAGCACTGACTCTGGTAGTTTGTGGTTATCAATCCAGATAGCCTTACTGTGAACAAACTTTAAAGCTGTGTTATACGTTGTCCAGCTCGGGACAGAGACGTTTACTAAATTATTAGGTTTTATTGTGAGTCGTAAATGTTTAGAACGAGTAGATTTTACAATTCTAACTCTTCCAACCCCATCAACATCAAAAAATTTATGTGACATTAGTTAATAGATATATTACGTCGACTGTTGTCAACTCTGCCGCTGTAAGCGTTTGGTACCAAATTTACTAAGCCAGGCTTAACTAGTCCAGTCTGGGCGTTGTCAGCAGAAACTACCGATACATCAAATAATTTCTTGATGGCTGCGTTACGTTGGGTTTGGTAGTTGTGCTTGCCACTAATAACCACATAATCTTCAGTGGTTGTAGGATTTTGCATTTTGGTTAGCTGTTCTTCATAGCTTGTTCTGTCTAACGGATTAGCGTATTTGTCATCACTTTTGCGGCGGTCCCGCTTTACAACTCTAGAAAAGGCGCTTTCGATATCGATTTGTGGCCAAACCAGTAAGGGAAATGATTTTGTATCATGGGCCACTTCTCTAACAGCTCTACGAATCGTAGACTTACTGACGTCTCCATCGTAAATAACACTCATGCCGGCGTTCAGAAACTCTTCGGACATGTACTGCATAAGATGAGAAACAATTTCATTTTCTTGCTTATCATATCTGGGGTCTTCAAAAAGTTCGTATCGCACACGGTCACTCTGCAGATGTACTGCTCCAATATCATCAGCAAATTGTCGTGCAAAGTATGTCTTGCCTGAGCCAGGAAAACCATAAAGCATTATTAAGACGGGTTTATTTAGCACATACTTCTTCACCCCAACATTTATAACAGATTTGGCCGCGTTTTTAAAGTAGGTGACAACAAAAGTAATGTAATCTATTATACTAATTAGTTATTTACTAACTAATTTAGGGGAGTAGCTCAGTTGGTAGAGCACCGGTCTCCAAAACCGGGTGTCGCAGGTTCAAGTCCTGTCTCCCCTGCCA
>JBBSJL010000015.1:0-18894 GCA_038257245.1 Saccharimonadales bacterium (SeqCode)
AACCTTAAGTTCCATACGAACATCTGTTCTTTATCTTTTTGGCCACTTTTAAGCAGTGCATTTCGTTGTGCTAATATTTTTTTGTAGTCGTTGGTTGTTTTTTGAAGACTTGAGTTAGAAATAGTAGCTAGGTCATCAATGATATTTCTCCTACCCTCTGGAGAGCCGGTTAATAACAGGAGTTGGTTAGGCTCAAATAAAACGACAGGTATTGTCTGTTTTTGGGTAATCCTGTTATAGGTTTTATTCTCAATTATTAGTTGTTTATTGGTTTTGTTGTTTTCTTGGGCTACCTTTAATGTTCTATTATGGTCAGATATAAAGGAATCTATTCTTGTCCAACTATTTTCGTTGTTAATAATATCGGTATCTTTAGCTCTGAATGATTTTCCTTTACATATAGTAAATATGGCTTCTATTAGGTTGGTTTTGCCAATTGCGTTTGGGCCAACAACTATATTTACACCTTTATCGAACTCGAATGAGCTGTCTTTATAAGACCTAAAGTTTTGAAGCCGAATATTGGTTATCATACTAGGCTAATTTTATCAGGCTAGCTCTTTAAGGGCATGATGATATGTTGATAATCTTTTTTCTTTGGGTTCCTAATAACGCACGGCTCCAACTTTCCATTAAAACATAACTCAACCTCGTCACCCTCGCATGCACCGAGAGCATCTAGAATATATCTTGAATTGAGCGTTATAGAGCCTTCTCCCCTTACTTTTGCATCTGCTGTAGCTGTGTTTTCTCCTAATTGAGAAGCTATAGAGTGGATACTGACCATGCTGTTTTCATGGCTGACTTCAATATTGACACTGCCGGCGCTTTCTCTAGCAAACAGGCTAGATACTTTGGTTATGTTTGTAAAATCAGGTTTTCTTATAGTTGCAATCGTTTCAAACTTTTGAGGTATAAGTTTTTTGTAGTCGGGGTAGTTTCCATCAATTAATCTTGCCACCAGTTCAATTTCACCAATTTTAAATAGAATTTGTTGGTCATCATGTGTGATATCAACCTCACCTTTATAGTCATTTATTAGCCTCTGGAGCTCTTGTAAGGCGGTCGCTGGAACGAGTATAGATATGTTGTCCTCGGTAGAAGAAATATGTTTTTCTGCCAACCTATAGCTGTCCGTCGCTACCATAAACAACTCACCATTATTAGATTTGAAGTAAACCCCAGTAAGAACAGGTCTAGATTCATCGCTTGATGCAGATCCAATAACCTGACCTAAGGATTGTTTTAATGAATTACTGTTTATACTCCATTTTTTACCTTCAGTTATGGTTGGCATAACAGGGAAGTCTTCTGCAGATACACCATTTATCGTAGATTGGTATTTCTCGGTATCAATTGAGAGCTTATTATCGATTAATTTTAGGCTTATAGTCCCGTCAGGTAGGCTACCTATAAAATCATGTACTAATCTAGCTGGAATGGTTATGGTACCTTCTTTTTTTATCTTAGCCCCTATGAAGTGCGTAATAGCGATGTCTAGATTGGTGGCAGAAAAACTCACCCTATTACCAGTTGTTTTAATAAGTATGTTTGAAAGTATTGGTAGAGTGCCTCTTGAGTTTGCAATACGGGACACACTAGAAAGCGCTTTGTTGATATTTTCTTGTGTTACTTGAAGCTCCATTATAATCCTCTTTTATTTATTAGTAGTAGTTATAGTAAGCCTTGTGGAAGGTGTGAATAAGTAATATTTAATAGATTGAATTTGTTTAGTAGGGTTGGGGAGTGGACGTGGCATAAAGAAGGTATAAGAATTCATAAGTGGGTGTGTTTTTACACAGGCTGAAACTCCGGACACAAAAAACTGTGTATAAGAATTACTTTCCCACAGGCAACCCATAAGCCTGGTCACAGATTTAGAGATAGTTTTAAGCATATAAACGCTCCTTTATATCACTAATAGCGGACTTAATATCTGGGTCAAAGTTTGATTCCTTTTGAATTTTTTCAACCGAGTGGATAGCGGTTGTATGGTCTTTACGGCCAAGTTCACGGGCTATTTTAGGGAAGCTTAAGTGAAGCTCGTTCCGGAGCATATACATAGCTACTTGGCGGGGCACAACAATATCTTTATCACGCTTTGGCCCCATAATATCTTCCATACCAATATGAAAATGCTTGGCTGTTTTTTCAATAATTTGCTTTGCGCTTAAATGTTTTGGCCGCATCTTGCTAGATCCAATTAAACTGGTTGCGATACCAATATCAGGCTCTAGCCCACGCATCTCACAAAAAGCTAGTAACTGGTTTAATGCGCCCTCTAACTCCCTAATATTGGTCTGAATTAAATTAGCCAAATACTCAACAACATCTGGGGGTAGTTGTGCGTTATGTTGGTGAGCTTTGGTTTGGACTATCGCACAACGTGTTTCGAAATCAGGGTTTTGCATATCAATTGACATGCCCCAAGCAAACCTAGATTTTAACCTATCCTCTAAGGTTGGTATGTCTCTAGGCGGCTTGTCACTACTTATAATTATCTGTTTATTGGCTTGGTGTAGGGCATTAAAAGTATGGAAGAACTCTTCTTGGGTTTTTTCTTTGCCAGCGATAAACTGCATATCATCAACAATTAATACATCTGCTCCACGATAGTACCCAGCGAAGTCAGTATTTTTTTTATAGCGGATGGCATCTAAAAATTCTTGGACAAATTGCTCAGTAGAAACATAAACCACATGAGAATTTGGGTTTTTAGCTAAAATTGCATTGCCTACTGCTTGGATAAGATGTGTTTTCCCAATACCAACACCGCCGTATAAGAATAATGGGTTATATTTTGAACCAGGTGACTGGGAAATAGCCTGACAAGCGGCATGAGCCAGCTCATTACCAGAACCAACAATAAAATTATCGAAAGTGTATTTTTCATTTAATCCCTGTCTATATGTATGAACAAGACTAGACTTTGGCTGTTTGGTTGATTTTTCGCTTCTACTACTTCCACCAGAAAAGATTACAGCTTCATCGTCATTTCTTTTAGGCATAGTAATCGAAGAGTGTATTTTATATTCAACACTTTTGGGTTTAATACCATTTTTCTCTAACAGTTCAAGAATAAGGGGGTTATATTTCTTCTCTAACTGCTGCTTAATAAAAACATTAGGAACACCAATAACAAGGACATCATCCTTATAGCGCAGGAGGCGAGTATTCATAAACCAAGTAGCGAAATTAGCACGTGAAACAGTTAGCTCAATTTCACCCAACACGGCCTGCCACACACTATCCTGCATTTTTTCTCCCTCCAACACGGTTTAGTCTTAATATACAGAAAAAACATACTTTTCCACAAGTCTTTAGATGTTGTTGAATATAAACAATCACTTTACCCACAAATGTGCATAGTTATACACATTCATAATATCCATCTGTAAAATTGTGGAAAACCATTGATGTTTAGTGGAAAAACTGATAATATTGGTGGGTAAATATTGTTAATTTCACTTACTTGATTTATCAACTACAGTGAGTAAACTCTAATAATTAAGCCATGAGGATTTATGCCAAAAAGAACCTTCCAACCAAAAACTAGAAAACGAGCCCGAGTTCATGGTTTTATGAAAAGAATGAGCACGCGTAACGGCCAATCTATCTTAAAAAGCCGAAGACTTAAGGGTCGCAACAAAATAACTGGATAAATAACAAGTTATGATTTCTTTTAAATACCGTTTCCATGGACACGGTAGTCTAAAATATGTTTATAGAAATGGCAAAGTAGTAAGGGGCCAATACTTGAATATTAAGTATATCAACAACCCCAAAAGGGATAATTTTCGGGCATCAGTTGTTGTCAGCAAAAAAGTAAGTAAATCAGCAGTAACCAGAAACAAAATACGAAGAAAGCTTTACGAAATAATTAGAATCAATTCTGATAAGATTACGTCACCTTTTGACATTGTATTAATCATTCAAAACGAGAAAATACTCGACACCACAACCACCGAACTAAACAAGTTATTAATACAGCATTTCAAGGAAGCAGGCATGATATTATAAGAGTAAGAAATGTTTGAAACACTCATAGTACAACCACTATTTAATCTCTTAGTGCTCATTTATGCACTTATTCCGGGCCACAATTTCGGCGTAGCTATTATTCTATTCACAATCTTAATTCGTATATTAATGTGGCCTCTTCTAAAAAAGCAGTTGCACCATGCTAGGGCAATCAAAAAACTTCAACCTGAACTTAAGAAAATAAAAAAGGCAACCAAGGGAGACAAACAAAAAGAGTCCCAGCTGGTTATGGAATTATATAAAGAGCGCCAGGTTAGCCCGTTTGGTTCGCTAGGGATAATTATCATACAATTCATAGTTCTTATAGGTTTATATTCTGGCTTGCGTAAAGTTACCGATAACCCGGGGGCAATGGCCGACCTTACATATAGCTGGATTGCAAACTTGTCTTGGCTACAAACATTGTTTGTTGATTTTTCACAATTTGATGAAACACTTCTTGGGTTAGTTAATCTGGCTCAACCAGCAATCGGCGAACTAGGTTTTTATTTACCTGCAATGATACTGGTTGTCGGTAGCGCTGTTACTCAGTTTTTCCAAAGCAGCCAATTAATGCCCAAAGACAAAGACAGTCGTTCGCTAAGATCAATTCTAAAAGAAGCGGGCAGCGGGAAACAGGCTGAACAGTCAGAAATAAATTCAGCCATAGGCCAGAGCACAAAATACATGATCCCGATATTCATATTATTCTTTACAGTTAGTTTGCCGTCAGCCCTTAACCTGTATTGGTTCACAGGTGGGCTTGTGGCTCTTTGGCAGCAGTCACGGATATTAAAACAAGATGAGGACGAATTAGAAGATGTAGCTGACAAAGCTGTTAACAAAGAAGTAATTGAAGGCGAAATAGTAGAGAAACCAAAACCAAAAAAGAAAACTACGAACAAATCCTCCAAAAAATCTAAAAAAAGGAGGAAACGTTAATGGAAGAATCAATATTATTTGCCAAAAAATATACTGAGGATTTACTGTCGTTTTTTGGTCTCAACACCGATGTCTACGCCACCACCGAAGACAATGAAGTTATTGAAATTCATGTCCCAAGCACTCATTTAAACGGATTTTTGATTGGGCAACACGGTGACACAATGAGAGCCATTCAGTATATGGTTAGTAATGCACTCCGGAGCAATGAATGTGAAATAACCAGAGTTAACGTTGACATTGCCGAGTATAAAAAATTGCGCGCCGACAGGTTGTCCGCGAGGGCCATGGATTGGGTAGAGTCTGTAAAGAAATCAAAAGAACCTATGGACTTACAGCCAATGAACGCAGCCGATAGAAGAACTATTCATAAGTTGGCATCTGAGAGTGATGGTATAGAAACAGAGTCAGTTGGCGAAGGTAGGGATAGGCATATTGTTCTGAAGCCAGCAGAGACTAAAGATTAAAAGTATGTAGTTTCAACCCAATTACATTTGAAAAACCTTTATCATTACTAATTAGAGTGTAGTCATACTGCTTACATAAAGAGGCTATCCATATATCGTTTTGTTGAATAGGTTTGCCCATAGCCTTGAGTTCAGTTGCTATTTCCCCAAAAATTAAGGCTGTTTTTTCATCAACACATAGAACACTAACACGGTTGGTGTCTAAAAACCCCTGTAGCTTACTAAAGTTCTCTGATATCCTCGATCCATTAAGCACTCCGTAGTTTATTTCACCGAGCACAATAATAGGTAGTCCTATATCAATAGCTTCTCTAGTTATCTCTGCAACGACATTGTTATCACTTAAAAGGGCGCTGTAGGCGTTAGTATCAAGCGCAATCTTTTTCATACTAGATTATCTAAATCTTGAGGGAGTTTATTTATCCATTTCTGGCTTTCATCAAGTTCATTAGCCGATTTTTTGGAACTTCCAATTAACCAATCTAGGTCCGTAAAGACAGGTCTATGCTTACTGAGTCCAGCACCTTTAGCAAGAGCCTCAACACTAACCTCGTTCAAGCTTTTACCAGAGTCACGGGCTTGTTTTCGTAGTGCTTTATCTAGGTTCGGTGGGATGGAGCGAATAGTATATTGCGTACTTCTCATGCCTACATTGTAGGCAAGTTTGCCTACAATGTCAAATGTAAGATCTATATTGCGTTGAATATCTCTAAGTGTTGTTCAGACATTTTTTTCCAAGAGTACTTTTTAACCTGCCTATTGCCATTATCTGTAAGCTTTTCTTTAGTTTTAGGGCCATTAATAACTCGTAAAACAGAGCTAGCCATAGCCTCGACATCAATTGGGTCAAAGTATTCAGCTGCATCACCATAAACCTCTGGCAAGCAAGTGGCGTTACTGCTTACGAGAGGGCAACCATGAACCATAGCCTCTAGGCCCGGCAATCCAAAACCTTCGCTTAAAGAGGGCAATACATAACATTCAGCCGACTGATAAAGCCACTTTAACTCCCCATCGCTTACAAAGCCGGGGATAGTGATACTGTCACGTATAGAATTTCCAACTAACGATTTTTCTAGTTGTTTAAAGTAGTATTCCTTTTTACCGGCCAATACTAATTGAAGCTCTGGTTTTTTTAGTTTTATAATTTCAAAGGCACTAATTAGGTTTTCGATGTTCTTATGAGGAAAAGGACTGCCTATATGGAATATGAATGGCTTATCTACGCCCGGAAGTGGTTCTGCCTCAGCTTTTATTGGTGGCTCGCTCGATTCTAAAGTAACGTGAACGTTTCTTTTCACAAATAAGTATTTTTTATAAAGGGCATCTCTAACATATTCTGTGGGTACAATAATTGCCTGAGCTTTACGATGGCTTTGCCAGATCAGAAACCTATACCCCCGCATTCTCACAAAATGAAGAATTTTTGGCAATCTACCTGCTCTTACATAATTCAACATCGTCAGGTCATGAGTAAAAGTAGTTTGCTTGCCAAAATAACCAATTGGCTGCTGTCCGGTCATGGTGAAGTGAACTAGATCAGGCTTCAAACGATATAAAAAGATTGCAAAAGTGATTTGTTGTAGCGGATTGAAGGAAAACATCCTATATTTACACAGTTTTACTGAGAAGTTCTTCGCAGCTGGGCGCCATTCATCACCGCGCTTTAGTAGAATAGTGTAGCTATTATTCTTGTCTAAATCCTGCAAATACTCTAATAATCGGTCCACAGGGCGACCGGTACTTGCTTGGCGAATTCTGGCATCAATGACAATATGTTTGCTTTTCATAGATCTAATACTTTTTTCAGTCGGCTTTTTATATTCAGCATCGTCTGGTTGGATAAGTGCCCAACTACGCGTGTGATAATACTTTTGTCGGCAGTAAATAACTTGTCTGGTCGAGCATAACTACTAACGGGAAGTTTTCCGAATACAAAACTCGTGTCGTTAATTGGTACCGTGTTGAGTGCCTGATCCTTAAAACTGGTAATTTGACACAGTATAGGGTCGTTATAGTCACCAAGACCAAGAACAATTGCAGGCCGGCTTTTAACTGTCTTTAAGTTTGAAAACGGGAATTGAGCTACAACAACATCGCCGACTACAAGTTCGCCCAAGCTTCATCCTCTCTAGGGTCGTTCCAGTCTTTTGCTAGTGCAGGTTCACTCATAATAGCTAATTCTCTACCACTTAGTTCATCAGAAGGCGAGATTACTAGCGAATCATCCTGAACCTTAATCTTGACCCGTCCTTTCAAACCAGTTTGACTCAAAAGTGCTTTAGGAATTCGTATACCCTGTGAATTACCAATTTTTACAATATTAATTTCCATAGTAGCTACATTGTAATTACATTTTTACAAAAAGTCAAGCATAAAATAGGTTAAAATAAGTCATGATGAGCAACAAAAAACAGGATAACAGTATTGTCCTCAGTATTAGCCGCTGGATATTTTTAGGTCTATTAGCTTATATGCCACTTCATATTTTCATTTCTACCTGGATAGGTTCGTCTTTCGGTATTCTTGAAACCCTAAGGGTGCTAAAAGATATAGTTATGATATTTGGTTTTGCTTTAGCACTGTTTGCATCATCTAAAAATTATTGGTTTAAAAGGCTCATTAAAGACAAGCTCGTTTTGCTAATAATATTTTATGGGCTATTAACTTTAATTTTGGCACTTTTCCGACCCACCGATATGGATGCTGAGATACTTGGAGTAGTCTATAACACTAGATTTCTAGTCTTCTTCTTATATGCGCTTTTGTTGAGTCAATTAATAGATAGAAAGAAACTGATTAAAAATGCAATCACTGCAGTTTTGGCTTCATCTCTAGTGGTTTTAACCTTCGGATTAATTCAATACACTGTTTTGCCTAACTCTGCCTTAGAGCATGTTGGTTACACCCGCAGTAACGGGGTATTACCAGTATTTCTAATAGACGATAAGCCAGATCTAGAAAGAGTAATGTCTACTATTCGTGACCCAAATTCCTACGGATCATACCTAATAATAATCATTAGTTTAGCGTTGGTATTGCTACTAAAAAAACCAAGATTTAAACAGTTGGCCTTAGGATTTATAGCACTAGGCGTACTAAATCTAGTATTTACTTTTTCTAGAAGTGCCTGGATCGGTAGCATAGTTTCCGTGTTGTTAATTCTAGCCTATAACTTTAGAAGTAAACTTGAGCAGAAAGTTCTAAAAAAACTAATAATATTGTTGAGTGTCGGTTCTCTGCTATTCATATCGGTACTAGCACTATCCTGGAACAGTTACTTTGTTCAGAATGTGGTATTCCACGCAGATCAAAGTACTGTATTGGAGGATCCAAACGAGCTTCGAATAAGGTTTTGGAAGGAATCGATATCTAGTGTCGCTGAAAACCCCGTGGGCAGCGGGCCGGGAACGGCTGGGCTAACTTCTATTCGCAATAATGTGCAGGGAACTGAACTTAACGAAAACTACTACTTACAAATTGCTTCAGAAGTTGGGGTTATAGGTGTCGGATTGTTTTTAGCAATCATTGGCTTTGTTGGCTATAGGTTATATAGACTAGCCGATAGCGATTGGCTGGCTCTGGCTCTTTTGGCTAGCTTAGCGGGCCTCATGATAACAAACTTTTTAGTACATATTTGGTCCAACGAGGCAGTGGCCTACACCTGGTGGGCCCTCGCTGGTATAGTTTTGTTAGGAAGACTAAATGCCTCGCCCAAAAAAAGAAATAGTAAAAGTTCCTAGTTCCTAGTTAATTAGGAACTATTTGGTAAAACTAAGCTAGGCCAACTTCTATTGTTTGCAAAACAAAGCCAGAATAAAACATTAATGGATGAAATATCTGTAATAATTCGACCGGTAATATTAAATGTTATTAAAAAATTAAAATAAACGGTGTTGGGTTTATACCACCTACGGTAAAAAGAGAGCTACAGATTATGAGGCAAATACAGAAGTCTCTAAAACTAGATCTTCGCGTAGTAACCATTGATAAAATTAAAACTCCGGTTGCAGTTCCACAAAAGACACTCCCAAATATCAACGACAGAGTAATAAATGCTAGAGAAACGATAACTATTAACGACAACAGCAAATACGACAACATTATTTTGATTGATGATGCAGTTGGGTCAGGATCTACACTTAATGAAACAGCAAAGAAGATTCGGCAAAAAGGACTATGCAGGGGTAAAATAATCGGCTTGGCTATTACGGGTAGTTTCAAAGGCTTCGATGTAATAAGTGAGGTCTAATGAATACTGAAACAATAGATTACACCGAAAACACCTATTGTCGTGTATCTTAACAGATAAAAAGATACTTAATTATTCTCCCTCTATTCTATATACTATAGGGAGATAAAATAGTCAGGGTGTGGAGAGAGTCAATCAAAATAATCATGAGCAAGTTACACAAAGAGTACGCTCTAAATGCCAATCAAAACCATATACTAAAAATCTTATACAAGTTCCGTTTCACTACCAGTACACTACTAGCATCATTCAATGGCATTCATCGTGTTAATAGCCATAAATCCTTAGAAGCATCAAAAAGACATAAATACATAGACAGTCATTACAATAAGTCTTACAAGCTACTGGGCAAGGGCGCCCGATACTACCTAGCTCCAAAAGGACTGAAGATACTCAAAGAACGCTTCCAGCTCGATGAACAGGTTCTCCATGCAATGTATAAGAACAAGTCAGTTACCGAGGGCTTCATAGACCACAACATAGATACGGTTACTATTTATCTAAACATAGCAGACGTATATCCTGATATCTTCGATATCTATACAAAGACCGAACTATCTAGTTTTGATATCTTCCCAGACCCACGACCAGACCTATTCCTTAACCGCCTAAAAGAATCTCAGACCAGGACAAACCAGTACTTCATTGAACTTCATCATGACAAACCACCAATCAATGCCCGCAGACGGCTCTCTGATCTGCTAGAACACTATGATGAAGGTGAATGGGACAAAGATGTCTACCCAACACTTTGTTTTGTCTTGAAAGACCACAGAGCCCAACAAAGCTTCATTAACTACGCCACCCGAGTACTTGATTCAACTGGAATGGATGACGAGATAACTATACTAACAACGCATATCAAGGAGTTCGGTTCCCAAGAAAATACAATCTGGGCAAATACTGTAAACGATAAGAATTTACTAGCCTTGTAGCAGTAATAGTCACAACACAAAATAGTTCTTATCTTGGTATAATTAAAACCACATTAACGGGAGGTTACTATGCTAGAGCTACAAAATCCAGGGTCAACGAGAGGCTCTAAACAATCTCAATCGGACTTAAGTAAAGAAGAGACCCTAGATTTGCACAAGGTAAGCCCCATCAACACTATCGGCAGCAACCCTGTTAGTCCCGTAGAGAGTGAGATGGCTTGATGAAAACAGCGTTTATTACAGGTGTTAACGGACAAGACGGAGGGCACTTAGCTGAATTTTTGCATTCTAAAGGCTATAAAGTTTTCGGTGTTATGCGCGGACAAATGGAAGTTAGTCATCCGAGAGCCCAGAAGTTTCTAAAAGAGTTTCCTTACGTAAATCTAGTATTTGCTGATTTGCTTGATCTATCAGCACTAACGCGTGCTATGCAAGAAATAAAACCAGACGAGGTATATAATCTAGCTGCAATTAGCCATGTGGGCTATTCATTTAGAGATCCAGTACTTACTGCAGATGTGACGGGTAAGGGTGTTCTAAATGTTCTAGAGTCTATAAGGCTTGCTGGACTTGCAGAAAAGACTAAATTTTACCAGGCATCTACATCAGAAATGTTCGGAGGGCTGGAATACAATCGACCTGAATCAGGCTATACCGAAGACTCAACCTTTCACCCAAGAAGCCCATACGGCGTAGCTAAACTATATGGACACTGGATTGTTAGGAACTACCGCGAAAGCTATAAGATGTACGCACTTAGCGGAATACTGTTCAATCATGAAGGTGATAGACGGGGCCCAGAATTTGTAACTCGTAAAATCAGCCAGGCAGTAGCAAGAATAAAATTAGGCAAACAAGATAAGCTAGAGCTCGGTAATATGGATGCAAAACGAGACTGGGGATACGCTGGAGACTATGTAAAGGGTATGTGGCTTATGTTGCAGCAAGACAAGCCACAGGATTACGTATTAGCCACAGGCGAATCACATTCTATAAGGGAGTTTTGTGAACTTGCCTTTAGGGAAATTGACATAGAAATTGTATGGCAAGGAACAGGCGAGAACGAAAAAGGTGTTGATAAAAAGTCCGGTAAGGTGTTTATATCTGTAAACCCCGAGTTCTTTAGGCCTGCAGAGGTCGATCTATTACTCGGTAATCCTACTAAGGCCGAAAAAGAATTAGGCTGGAAGCGTGATGTTGAATTTCCTGGGCTTGTTAAGCTTATGGTCAAAAATGATCTAAAACTCGAAGCTAAATAGACTTTTTATTTTTAACAAAGTCTTCAATAGTTTGTTCTATTGGAATAAGTGGCTGCCAACCGGTATCTGCATGTAATTTGTCCGAAGAACCGTATATATCCATAACATCATTTGGGCGTATTTTTGACTTATCAATTTCTGTAGCTAAATCACTAATACCTATAGTTCTAGCCAGAATATCTAAAATAGTCTGGCCCGCAACACTCCTACCGGAGCATATATTATAGACATTGTGTCTTAATTTGTCTTCATCACATAAGGCAAGATCAATATATGCTTTTGCTACATCGCGCACATCAGTAAAGTCACGTTTCGTAGATAAGTTTCCAACCATCAGGGGCTCGCCTGAAGCTTGTGATGCGATAATTTGATCATATAGGTCAGGTAAAAGAAAGCCGGGCATTTGGCCAGTCCCTGTATGGTTGAATGGTCGAGCGATAATACATCTTAGCCCCAATTCCGTAAATTTTGTTACAGCTTCCTCGGTTTTCTTCTTACTAACAACATATTCGTTAGTTTTATCATCTTCGACTAGAGAAGATTCTTCAGTGATAGGAAGAGGTTGAGATGAATCATAAACTGCACCAGTACTTATGGCGATTATTCTAGGCTTAACACCTTGGTTAATACACTCTTGGTATAAGACCGCATGGACACCAACATTAACAGAGTTATAGATTTCACCTTTGCCTCTCGAATCCCCAACACTAGCAAAACCGGCAAGATTAATGATCGCATCAACACCAGACAGGGCTATTTTTGCAACTTCTTTCGGGTTTGTAAGATCACAGCCGATATACTCATCTACTATAGCCCCAAGATTATCTTGGAGTTCAGACTGATTCCCGACACCTATAACTTCTTCACCTCTTTCACGAAGCTGTTCTGCTACGTGATGCCCCACGAAACCGTTCACTCCAGTTACTAAAACTCTACTCATTATCAGTATAATAACATTTTTGTTGGTTTAATCTGTTAGCGTATAATAACAACAAGTGAAAAGTTTCAAAACATTTAGTCAGCGCTTTGCGTATTCGAAAATTTTACTCAAGCAATTAGTCAAAACTGACTTTAAATTACGTTACCAGGGCTCGGTTCTAGGATATACGTGGTCGCTTCTCAAACCATTATTTTTGTTTGCCATTTTATACGTAGTATTTGTAAAAATTGTTGGCGTAGACTACGGTGTTAAAAATGACGGCGTATATCTTCTTCTTGGTATTGTGCTGTGGACATTCTTTGCTGAACTAACAGGTGGCAGCGTCACATCTATAGTTACAAAGGGTGATCTACTTAGGAAGCTTAACTTTCCACGTTACGTTATTGTGCTTGCAGTCGGGTTCTCGGCCATTATCAACTTGATGCTTAACATGTGCATAGTTATCGTTTTTCTTATATTGGGAGGTGCGGAGCTAAATGTGAGCATATTGTTAACACCGCTGCTATTCCTTGAACTGTTCGTATTTAGTTTATCAATAGGCTTTATACTATGCACAGCATACGTCAAATTCAGGGACATAAACCACATATGGGAAGTTTTGATGCAGGCACTCTTTTATTTAACTCCAATACTATTCCCGCTTAGTCTGGCACCATTTTGGTTACAAAAGATATTAATACTTAACCCTCTGGCGCAAATAATACAGGATATAAGATATACACTAGTCTCAACCAGCACAACCACTATTGAGGATCTATATAGCAATAGTATTCTGGCAAGGCTTATCCCCCTCGTAATTGTTGCCGTTACATCAGTTATCGCTTTAATTTACTTCAAATCACGTTCGAAGTACTTCGCGGAGGAAATATAGATGAACGATGATATAGCCATAGAAGTAAAAGATTTATATAAGAATTTTGTTTTACCACACGAAAAGGTAAATTCAATTAAGTCAGTATTTACGAACGTCCGTATTTTTAGTAAGAAAAAATACGAAAAACAACACGCTCTAAAAGGCATCAGCTTCACAGTTAAAAAAGGTGAATTTTTTGGAATTGTAGGGCGTAATGGAAGCGGTAAAAGCACACTACTTAAGTTGCTCGCCGGTATCTACCAACCAACCAGGGGCGAAATTAGAGTTAACGGGAAAATAGTCCCATTCATAGAGCTAGGCGTTGGTTTTAACCCAGAGCTCAGTGGACGAGACAATGTTTTCCTTAATGGAGCGATGTTAGGATTCTCTGACAAAGAAGTCGAAAAAAAATACAAATCTATAGTGGAGTTTGCTGAACTTGAAAAATTTATGGATCAAAAACTTAAGAACTATAGCTCGGGCATGCAGGTGCGCTTAGCTTTCTCAGTAGCCACAATTCTTGCTGAATCAGATATCCTCCTGCTCGACGAAGTATTAGCAGTTGGTGACGCCGACTTTCAGCGTAAATGTTATAACTATTTCAATAATTTAAAGAAGATGAACAAGACTGTAATTTTTGTAACTCATGATATGAATGCTGTTCGTGAGTATTGCGACAGGGCAATTTTAATAGATGATAACAAAATTGTTGCTGTCGATAAGGCTGATAAAGTAGCTATGCGTTACACAAAGCTTTTCAATCAAAAGAAAGAACCCGCTAAAGCATTAACTGAGGAAAATCGATGGGGAGATGAAAAAGCAAAGTATAACGATGTAAAATCTAAAAACAATCTCTACAAAAAAAATGAGATGATTTCGATTTCTGTTAGTCTTACCACAAGCGAATTCATTGAAGACCCAACATATGGTTTTATTATCCGTGATTCAAAGGGAGAAGTATTATTCGGTACAAACACAGTTATTCTTGGGCACAAACAAAAACCTTTAAAGCCTGGCGACAATATTACATTTGAGTGGTTGATACCCAATATTTTCAATAGTGGGAGTTATTTGTTTAATCCATCCATTGTCTATAATAATACTATGTCTGTTGCTGACTGGTGGGAAGAGGCTACTAGTTTCGAAGTCGAAAGTGATCACCACACGCCATATCCAGTAAATCCGGACATAGTATTTAAGAAAAAGAAATGATACATATTTATATTGAAGCAACAAGCCTGACAGAAGCAAGAGTAAGTGGGATCGGACATTCGTTAGTTGAAATAGTCCATGCTTTAGAAAGTCAGCCCTTATATCTAAAAGAATTTGACATCACCTTAATAACGTCTTTTGATACAACTAAGTATCTGAGCAGGTGGGGGTTTAAACATACAAAAATAAAGACCATACCCATACCGCTACGATTATTAAATATTCTATGGAAATATGACATATTACCTCCCATGGACATATTTTTAAGAAAAGGTATTTTTGTATTTCCTAACTATAAGAATTGGCGGTTATTAAGATCAAAATCAATAACCTACATACATGACATTGGATTTGTATTATTTCCTCAATATGTATCACCTAAAAATCAGAAGTTTTTAGAAAAAAATATGCCCAAGTGGATTAAGCGAAGCGATATAATCGCCGCTGATTCTAGATCTGCTGCAGATGAAATAGGCAGATATTACAAAGAAATAGTCGAAGACAAAATTATCGTTGTTCACCACGGGGTTAATGTAGACAAATTCTATAAACGAAGTAACTTAGAAATTTCATCAGTTCGCAATAGATATAAATTACCACAAAAATTCATTTTGTATGTTGGTAATATAGAACCGCGCAAAAATATTGACGGTTTGATAAACTCCTACAAAGAATTGCCGGAAAACATACGTGAAAAGTATGAACTTGTTTTAGTTGGTGGGCTAGGCTGGCTGAACGAAAAAATATATGAAACAATATCGGATGCTCAAAAGCAGGGATATAGTATTCATAAAGTTAAAAAATACGTTATAGATGAAGATCTCCCCGCACTTTATTCAGCTGCAGATCTATTGGTTTTGCCGTCTCATTACGAGGGGTTTGGACTAAGTTTGGTGCAAGCGATGGCTTGCCAAACTCCAGTTATCGCAGCAAATAATTCTTCCATGGTAGAGGTTGTAGGCGAAGCAGGCATTCTAGTTGATGTAGATAAAAAAGATAAACTTAACAACTCAATAAAAAAAATGCTTTTAAGCAAAGAGTTACGAAGTATGTCTATTCGTAAAGGGCTAGATCAAGTAAAAAAATATTCTTGGGATAATTCGGCCAAAGCCATTCTCCAACAAGCAAGGGGCTTAGAATGAGAGTTCTTAAAGACGAAAAGATTGATCAATTAGAGCAAGCGCTGGTCAATCATGAAAAAGAAATAAGACGACGTGATATTGTGGTTGCGAATCTTGCTAGAGAACTAAACAATAGTAACAAGATTCGATCTCAGGTGAGAAAGTTACTACGGATGATCAATAATCGGATTACAACTTACTTTTACACGATGAAAACCCCTAAGGTAATTGATAATTCTACGAAGGTTAAGGCGCACGAAGATAGACTAACCGGTATTGTATCTACTAATAAGTTGTTAAAAAACATACAAGATCACGATAAAACTGCCTATACTGAAATATATGAGGATATGAGCGCTGTCAATTACTTAGGTGAGGTGCTATCGAGTATATATAGCTTGTTTCTAAATATAGGTAAATTTATAATTTTTAACCTTCTAAAAGTATTTAGTAAGAAGGGCGTGTAAGATAATATGGCGAAACCATTAATTATTGACTGTCAGGTTCTTCAAAGCGGTGCTAGGGATCGTGGTATGGGCAAGTATTCTTACGAACTAATTTGCTCATTGCAAAAACTAGGGTCTAAAAATGTTTCAGAGTTTGTCTTTATATTTAATGCAAATCTTGAACCAAACAAAAGAGTAGAAGATATAATCAGTAAAGAATTTCCAAATAGTACGATCGAAAAACTTAATCTTTATTTAGCGAGTAATCTATTTGAAACTCGACAAGTAACCAAAAGGAATAAACATGTCCTAGATAAGTATTTAAAAAATAAGGGGTATACAAGACCAAATTTTTTAATCCTTTCTTTGTTTTTGTACGAAATTTGCCCTACGTTCCCAACGGTAGCAAATAAATTATTACTTTTTTATGACCTTATTCCTTATCTATACTTTGAACGATACGAAAATAGTGAAGTGACGTATCCTGAAAATTATTTAGAACGTTTTAATACAATATTTGAAGCAGATAATATTTACACAATTTCGCAAACTGTAGCAAATGACCTTTCGTTATATCTGGGCATTCCCAACGATAAGCTTACTAATATCGATGGTGGGTCTGTTGACCGGACTAAGCTAGAACTGAAAAAACCTGGAAAAATAGCTTCAAATACATCAAAATTTATTCTAATGCCCTCAGGAGAAGATCTTAGGAAGAATAACGAAAAAGGCGTAGAAGGTTTTAAGGTATTCAATGATGAATATGCGAATAACGAGTATAAATTAGTAATAACTTCAAGTTTTAGTGATGAAACCGAAACTAAACTTAAAGCAATTTCAAATGACCTAGTTTTTGCTGGCAATGTTAGTGAAGAGGAATTTGCGTGGCTATATAAAAACTGTGATTCAGTTTATTTTCCTACTGAGTACGAGGGTCTTGGAATGCCAATTCTAGAGGCAATAGATTTTAAAAAGCCTATAGCATGTTCAAACATAGCCGTTTTTAATGAAATGTCTGTTTCCGCATTCTGTTATTTTAATCCTCATGATTCTGAAGACATGGCAGAGGCATTAAATGAAAGCCTAAGCTGCAAAATCAATACGAATGAATATGAAAAAATATCAAAAAGATTTACTTGGCAAGAGTCAGCCAGAAAAACTTTAGATTGCATTGTTCCTAATGAAAGTTCGAGAGAGTTGATAAACAAAAAACGCATAGCAATACTATGCCCCGATCCAACTGGATTTTCTGCTATAGGCAAGGTAGTCATGGAGACACACTATGCAATGAGCCAAATCTACGAAATTGAGTATTTCTTTGACAAAGGGCCAAATCACAGGAAGGTGCGTGCTAGCTATCTGCCGTTAGTAGCAAAATCACGCGATATAATCGATTTCAACCCAAACATCGCAAAAAACTATGATGAGATAATATATCACATCGGTAATAGTGAGTATCATATGGGTACTGCTTTAAAGGCCCTTACAATTCCTGGAATTGCAATTATGCATGATACAAATTTAGAAGGCTTGTTTAAGGGTATGTTCGAATTTGGATATATCTCCGAGCAGCGGTTGTTGGCAGAGGCTAAGCTAGACGAAATGATTGGTACAAAAGCGAGATTCGTCGGGAGTATCGTTAATAATCAGCTTGCTATTGCTTGCCACTCCCAATACGCTCAAAAGGTTATTAAAAATTCAGTACTCAATAAAAATATTCGAGTTCACCAAGTCAACTTACCTGTTTCAACTTCTGAATTTAATTCACAATCTGTAGTAAAAAGGCATGTTAATATTGGAATTGCAGGAATTTTAGCTGAAGTTAAAGGGACTAAATTTATTGATATTATTATGGCCGATACAAGGTTCAAAGACTGCAAGTACTTTGTTATCGGGCATACATTTTTACAAGATAAAGAAGTAAGACGATTGCAGAAAGTTGAGGGGCTAGATTTCGTTGGAGACCCAACGGATTTAGAGTTCCAATCTTACCTTTCAAAGCTAGACATTCTTGTTAATTACAGAGAAAGTTATAATGGTGAAACTTCACTTTCGACACTTGAAGCTATGAGACATGGGGTAGTTCCAGTTGTGAGGAAAATTGGTTGGTATGATGAGTTATCGGATGGAGTAGTTCTAAAAGCCACCAATAAAAAAGAAGTAATCGAACTCGCGGCAAAATTAGTATCTGACAGTAACTTAAGAAAGAAGATGAGTAACGGTTCTCAAAAAACAACAACCAAAGAATTCAACCATAAAAATTATGTAACACGATTATCTAAAATAACAAGTTAGTGACTTGTTAAGGCTGAACAACAGTCGCTCTTAACCAGGCTAGACCACCAATGTTCCAGTTTGGTGAACCTTCTACTATGGGCTGAAACCACTCTACCCATTGGCCGGAACTTTGATTGGTTGCAGCTTGGAAGGAAATATCAAATCTTACA
>JBBSJL010000016.1:0-17734 GCA_038257245.1 Saccharimonadales bacterium (SeqCode)
AACATGTGCCAGAGGACTTAGAGAAAAATGACTATATAAGGGGTGTTCAAGGTGTGGTCAAGCAGTTTGAACAAACACTGGAGCATATGGGTGTGGAGCGTATTAAAACTGTCGGAGAGGTGTTTAGCCCAGAACTACATGAGGCGGTGAGCATGGAAGATGGCGAAGGAGACATTGAGGTTGTTTGTGAGGAACTTCAATCTGGCTACAAGCTTGGTGATAATGTTCTGAGACATGCAATGGTTAAGGTTCGTCAAGGGACCGCAAAGAAAAATCATAAACTGTGAGTCAAGAAAAATGCTCTTCATGTCCTGCGGATACAGTAAGACTTAAGCTAAATCAAGACCAACGATACGAGATAGATGTTGAACTAGCAAAGTTGATGTTTTCAGAAGACCCAACCTTTACATTTAATGCTACTGAACACTCTACAGAAATATTAGCTGACAAAGATGTTCCTGAAGTATCCCACGATAGGGTTTACCTATGTGCTCGCCAACGATTTATGGGTCTTTGCAGTATGGGTGTTGTGGAGGTGAGAATAAACAACGAGTTTATATAATTAGCACTCTTGACATGTGAGTGCCAATTATATAAACTGGCAGTATAGCCATCAAAGTGCTAAATTATATTAAAAGGAGAATCAAATAACATGGGTAAAATTATTGGAATCGATTTAGGAACAACTAACAGCGCAATGGCAGTTATGCAGGCTGGAAAGCCAGAAATTATTGCAAATAGCGAAGGTCAAAGAACAACACCAAGCGTGGTTGCTCTCAATAAAAATGGTGAACGGTTGGTTGGGCAGGTTGCACGTAGACAACAGGTCACTAACCCTAAAAATACTGTTTATGAAGTAAAGCGACTTATTGGTCGACGTTGGGAAGATAAAGAAGTTCAACGTGATCTTAAGCTAATGGGTTACGAAATGGTCAAGAGCAAAAGTAGCATTAAAGTTAAGATGGGCGATAAAGAGTATAGCCCAGAAGAGGTTAGTGCAATGATTCTTGGCAAGCTTAAAGCTGATGCTGAGAGCTTCTTAGGTGAACCAGTTACAGAGGCGGTAATTACTGTTCCTGCGTATTTTGATGACTCACAAAGACAGGCTACAAAGGATGCTGGGAAAATTGCTGGGCTTGAAGTAAAAAGAATAATTAACGAACCAACTGCTGCAGCGTTGGCTTATGGGCTAGACAAAGGTAGTAAGAATGACGAAAAAATAGTTGTTTATGATCTTGGTGGGGGTACATTCGACGTTTCTGTACTAGAACTTGGCGATGGTGTATTTGAGGTAAAGAGTACTAACGGAGATACTCACCTTGGTGGTGCAGATTTTGACAGAGTATTGGTAAATCATTTTGTCGATGAGTTTAAGAAAACTAATGGCTTAGATGTGTCGAATGATAACGCAGCAATGCAGCGACTTCGTGACGAAGCAGAAAAGGCAAAGATTGAACTTTCATCAACCAACGAAGTAAATATAAACCTACCATTTTTGACTGCAGATGCTGACGGGCCAAAACACTTTGAATATAAACTGACACGTTCGAAGCTTGAGCAGCTAGTCGGTGAATTAATCGACAAAACGGCAGCTCCTTGCGAGAAAGCTTTGAAAGATGCTGGGCTTAAAGCCAGTGATATTAATTCAATCGTATTAGTTGGTGGAATGACTAGAATGCCAGCAGTACAGGAGAAAGTTAAGAAGATATTTAGCCAAGATCCAATGAAGGGGGTGAACCCAGATGAAGTCGTAGCTGTAGGAGCTGCGATTCAAGGTGGAGTTTTGCAGGGCGACGTAAAAGACGTGCTTTTACTAGACGTGACGCCGTTAAGTCTTGGTATAGAAACACTAGGCGGAGTGTCTACTAAATTAATTGAACGAAACACAACAATTCCTAGCAGTAAGAGTGAAACATTCAGCACGGCTGCAGATAATCAGCCCCAGGTTGAGATTCATGTTGTCCAGGGTGAGCGTGAAATGGTAGCCGATAATAAATCGCTAGGGCGTTTTGTGCTAGATGGTATCCCCTCTGCACCTCGTGGAATACCACAAATCGAAGTTACATTTAACTTAGATGCCAATGGAATTTTGAACGTAACTGCTAAGGATAAAGGCTCTGGTAAAGAACAGAGTATTACAATTCAAAACAGTGGAAATTTGGATAAAGATGAAGTTGAGAAAATGGCCAAGGAAGCTGAAGCCAATGCTGACGATGACAAAAAGAAGCGCGAAGCAATTGATGCCAGAAATGGTTTAGATAGCGCAGTTTACCAGGCAGAAAAGATGAAGTCTGATAATAAAGATAAAATTAGCGAAGATGATGTAAAGACTCTGGACGAAGCCGTAGAAGCAGCTAAGAAAGTAGTTGCTGATGAAGCGGCCGACAAGGACGCACTAGAAGCAGCCGCTAAAGAACTAAGCGAAAAGATCATGCCGATTGGTGCCAAAATGTACGAAGAGGCAGCAAAAGAAGAGTCTGAAGACGAGTCAGCTGACTCAGATGACAAGAAATCAGATAAAGAAGAACCTGCAGAAGCTGAAGTCGTAGACAAAAAAGACGAAAAAGAAAAAGAATCGAAAGAAGAGAAATAATGCCTGAGCTGTGTCAGCTTTGGCTGACATGCGCGGACACTGAAGAAGCGAGCAAAATTGTCAAGCTGCTTCTGGATGAGAAATTGATAGTTTGTGCTAAGCAAGTTCCAATTACCTCTGATTTTCTGTGGGAGAGTAAGATTGATCATAGTAACGAAGTTTTGCTGGTCATGGACAGTAAGTTAGACATATTCGATCAAGTCGAGGCGGAGGTTGAGAAAGTACATAGTTATGATATTTTCGTTTTACAAGCTATTCCAGTTGTGCGAATATCAAAAGGTGCAAAAAATTGGTTAGAAAGTAGAGTAGGGTTTAGGAATGAGTAAACGTGATTATTATGAAGTTCTGGGTGTCGGTAAAGGCGCAAGTGCGGATGAAGTCAAGAAGGCATTTCGCAAATTAGCTATTGAGCATCATCCTGACCGCGGGGGAGATGAAGCCAAGTTCAAGGAAGTTAACGAAGCTTATGAAGTCCTAAAAGACGACAAAAAGAGACAGCGTTATGACCAGTTTGGTCACGCTGGAGTTGGCGGAGCTAGTGGCGGAGGTGGTGGAAATCCATTTGAAGGCTTTGGTGGTGGCAATGGTCAAGAAATGCACTTTGATTTCGGTGATCTGGGCCTAGGCGATATATTTAGTAGCTTTTTTGGTGGCAATGCAGGTGGTGGCCAGAGGCAAAGGCGATCTGCTAGAGGCAGAGACGTAGAAACTCAGGCAGAAATTAGCTTTGAAGATGCCGTGTTTGGTACGCAAATTGACTTAGATTTAACACTGCAAGACAACTGTGATCACTGTAAAGGCACTACTGTTGAACCAGGTCACGAGCTTAAAACCTGTGATACCTGCAAAGGTTCAGGACAAACTGTCAGAGTAACCCAAACTGTATTTGGCAATATTCAACAGGCTGCAGTCTGTGGATCATGCCGGGGCAAAGGGAAAATACCAGAAAAAGTCTGTTCAGTATGTAAAGGCCAGGGTACAGAATCTAAAAAGCAAGATATTACGCTAAAAATCCCAGCAGGTGTAGATGATGGTGCCACAATCCGGTTACGTGAACACGGAGAAGCAATTGCAAATGGGCCAAAGGGTGATCTATATGTAAATATTCGTGTAAAACCTCACAAAAAGTTCACCAGAGAAGGTAATTTGATAATAAGTGAAGAACATGTAGGTATGGTAGGCGCTACATTAGGTACAGAAATAGAGGTTGGCACTGTCGACGGGCCAGTAAAAATGAAGATCCCAGCAGGTACTCAAAGTGGTACGGACTTTAAATTATCTGATCATGGAGTGCCAGATATGAAAAGCAGCAGCAGGGGCGCGCATATAGTTACGATTATTGTGGATATACCAACTAAACTATCCAAAGAACAAAAAGAACTACTAGAAAAGTTCCAGGGTACTAATAAAAAGCATTTCTGGTAGGCCACAAATCAGCAGATATTAATAGGGAGTTGTTATTTAAGTATGTTTGGTGAAATTATTACGGATAGGGTAGATGAACTTGCGGTTGGGCGCATGCGAATTTTAAGGGCTACCAGAAACACAGGTAGAGTTGCAGTAAATGGAATGCAGAGAGCTATTGATAATTTCCATGAGCTTTTTGGTCAACCTAGATATGATGTATTGCTCGGCGTCGCCAACATTAGTGAAGTTAGTGAATGTATGTCGCGATGGGGTTTTTTACGTGAGCTTAACAATAGGATGAGTGAAGAAAGTGATGCACTTAGCGGTTCACTGGTTACCTATGTCGACATTAAGAACTTCAAGGCCCCGAATGACCGATATGGACAATCAGTCGGTGATCTATTGCTTACAATCACGGGGTGGGGTTTGCGAGAAATATTCAGAGACCCAGATCAGCCAAATCAGGAAGCTATGGTTGGAAGATGGGGTGGAGATGAGTTTATTAGTATCCAGCCTGCCGGTGCAAAAATGAACCAAGCGTTATTTGGCGGATCGTTAGAATTCTTTGATCTCGATGGTAAATCAGGTGAAGCGACCTGGCATTTTGACAGATATGTCGAGTACTTACATAGGCAAGACTTACATCATGATTCAGAAATCTATGATGCGATCAAACACGTCGACAATTTAGGCATTGATCATCTAACGTATAAATTTACGTTCGATGCAATGGATTTGAGTCAGTACGATGAAGCTTCTGAGGCAATTGATATATTCGCCGCCACCAACACTATAAAGGCGACTCATTTGCGCCAGCCAACAAGCTAGTCTGTACAAATTTGTGATTGTGCTTAATAATGAAGACAATATGAACAAGCAAAAGAGTAATCAACAAGGGTTCATCACGATGATAGTTATTATTGTTGTGGTACTTATTGGAATTGTTTGGCTGGCCTTCATAAGGGTTAACAATGCTAATTAATATAACTTTGAGCTATAGTTTATGAAGTTAATCCTAGCTAATAATCAAACCGAAAAATTTGTCGAGTTCTACAAAGAACTACAAAATGATAGTGAAGTACCCTTTGACTACTCGGGTTATATTGATTTACTTTTTATTTTTGACAGTAAAAAATCTAACACACTAGAATTAATTAACACTTCAACTAATAGATCAATCCGTGAATACGATGGAGTTTATATAAATGGGTTTCTAAATACTTATGAATTAGCTGCATCTGTTGCAATCTGCTGTGATGCACTAGAAGTGCCATACCAAAACAAGGAGATGGGTAATCCTGTTTCGATGTCCAAGCTCACCATGTTTTCCAAACTGGCGGCCGCAAAAGTAAATTTGCCCTGGACAGTTGCAGGCAGTAGCAAGGCGCTGCGCTATGCAATCGACAGGTCAATGGTCAATGATTTCCCGAAGGTGTTAAAAAGGGCTGATGCCGACAGGGGGATTGATAACTTTAAAGTTAAAAACGGTGAAGAAATTATTAATATTTTGGATAAAGGCTCAGAAAATGACATTTGGCTTCTTCAAGATTATATTGAGAACGATGGATATTATTTAGTAACTTATTATGATAGCAAGCCTGCCTTCAGTATATTTCGTTCACTAGAAATTCGTCCTGATGGGGATGAGCAAAAAGCTCACATGTATAAACCAAAGGGCGGAGCTAACGCTAAACAGATTCTTCTCGAAGATATTCCACCAAGTATTCTTAGGGAATGCACCAACGCCATAACAGCAATGAATCGACAAATTGGTAGTGTAGATTGTATTTACGATAAAACTACAGAGGAGACATATATTCTAGAAGTTAACTACAACCCACAACTCGTTACCATAGAAACATTGAAAGAGTTGAGGAAAAATACCTTTGCAAAAAACATAAAAAACATAAAATAGTACTAGCTAAAAATCCGAAAAAGTGTTATAATTGATATAATATTACAAAATATTGACTATTTAAGGAAGGAACAGAAGATGGCCAGATACCCAGTTATTATAGGAAGAGCTGAACACATAGATGTAGTTGGCATTGCTATTGGTGTTCCAGCTAAGGTCGACAGTGGCGCTTTCCGCTCTGCTATACACGCCAAAAACATAACAATAAAGCAAAAAGACGGGAAAGATATACTAACTTGCGAACTATTAGGTCACAAGTGCTCCCCAATTGTTAGGAGATTTGAAACCGAAATTTATAACACAGTGACGATTACCAATTCTTTTGGACAAGACGAAAAACGATATGAGGTTACCCTAAGAGTCAAACTAGGACCTAAAAGCTTTAACACTTCATTTACTTTAGCTGACAGAAGTAACAATTTATTTCCAATTTTAGTAGGTAGAAAAATTCTAAAAAATAGGTATTTAGTTGATGTATCTAAATCTACGATCAATAGAATTAAACTAAAGAAAGAGTTCGGAATTACGTCAGCAACAGATGCCGAGGATTTAGAGGACTAATTAATGAATATTGTAATACTCTCCAAAGGTCCAGGTAACTATAGTACTAAACGGCTTAAAGAAGAAGCAATTTTACGCGGTCATAGTATCCGTGTCATTAACCATGCCAAGTGTTATGTTGCGCTAGAAAAATCTAGCCCCGTTGTCTATTATGAAGGTGAAACATTGGTGAATATTGATGCTATTATTCCTAGAATTGGACAAAGCATCACAAAGTACGGGTCAGCTATGGTACGTCAGTTTGAAATGCAAGGAGTTTTTACTACAACTAGTTCAATAGCAATAACAAGGTCTAGGGATAAGCTCCGAACTATGCAGCTTATGGCCAGAGCAGATGTAGGAATCCCAAAAACGATTTTTGCAAGAGAAACGGCCGATCTCACAGACGTTATTGAAAAGGCCGGCGGAGCCCCATTAATTATCAAGGTTGCTAGGGGAACACACGGTAACGGGGTTGTGCTAGCCGAGACCAAGAAAGCAGCAGAAGCTGTAATGCAAGCCTTCTATGTTGAGGGTGTTAACTTTTTGGTTCAAGAGTTTGTAAAAGAATCAGCAGGTATGGATATCAGGGTGATTATCGTTGGCGGCAAAGTTGTAGCTAGCATGAAGAGACAAAGTCTTGACGATGATTTTCGTTCAAATATTCATCAGGGTGGTGAAGGCAAAACAGTAAAGTTAACGGAAGAAGAACGGAAGCTAGCGCAAAAAGCAGCTAAAGCTATGGGTCTTCCGTTCTGTGGTGTTGACATGATGCGTTCTGATAAGGGCCCGTTAGTGCTAGAAGTAAACCCGAGCCCTGGATTTGCTATAGAAAAGGTAACTGGCCGTAATGTTGCCAAAGAAGTTATTGAATACATCGAGCAAAATGCTAAGGGCAAGCGTCGTCGTGACCGCGTCGGAGCCTAAAAGGTTTTCAAAAACTAACATAAAATCGTACATTCTAGCGTTGTTTCTGTCTATTGGTATATTAGTAACACTACACACTATTGCAACCTCACAGCAGCAAGAATGTGATTTTTATTTCACGGATGGGGGTGAGAGGAGTTGTTTACATTATGAAAAGGCCGACACAATCGAAAAGCAAATAAAAGGTTTATCCGGAAGGCATGATTTGGCAAAAAACCAGGCAATGTTGTTTGAGTTCGGGTCACAGGGCAAAAAATGTATGTGGATGAAGGATATGAACTTCGTTATAGATATCATATGGCTAGATGGTGAGAAGAAAATAACCCATGTTGAACGGAACGTTAAGCCCGATACATACCCAGAGCTGTTTTGTGGTAGCGGCAATGATATGTTTGTTATTGAAACCGCAACGAATGCTATACCGAACAAACAAATTCAAATAGGGAAACATATAAACCTTTAACGCTTGTGCTAATATTAGCGCATGACACCAATAATTTTACTGTTTGTTCTCATCGGTGTGCCAATACTACTGGGCATAGTTTTCAGGGTAGGTGCTGTTTATTTATATACAAGTTTATTAGTGGGAGAGCTGCTGGTAAAGTATGTAGGCGATGATGCAGCCGTAGCGGTTGGTGGATTTGTGAGAGGTGAATATAGTCAAATTGTATCTTCACTACTTCTCCTGTTAATACCAATAGTCGTAACAGTAATAATGCTACGTGGAACCATGCCTAAATCGCACATCCTTGTTCAGTTACCTGCATTGATATCAACAGGTGCCACTTTGTATATTTTTGCCGTTCCACTCCTAACGGGTGGTGTAATTGGGGCTGTTCTAGAAAGCAATATTGGCAAAACTGTTAATTCGTCGCAAGATATAATAATTGCTGTTTCTGGACTAATTGTTGTATGCACTATGTGGCTAACTGGCAGGTCACATAAACGTAAACATAAAAAACACTCAAAGTAACACCTTAGAAACAGTTGACTTTTCTGCCAAAATAAGCATAATGTAAGAAGTTAATTTCCCATCTGCGATTACTAGTTTTCTGGACACAGCAATTTGGTACCGTTTGTCTGAACCAGTTTTTTAAACCAAGGAGTCGATTTACTCGGCTCGACTGTTTGGAAAACTGAAAGGAAGAAACGATCAAAGAGTGCAGGAAGACAAATATGTAATTTGTTTTCCGTAAGTTGACCGTCGATTCTGACGCGGGTCCATAGCTCAGCTGGTTAGAGCACCTGCCTTTTAAGCAGGGTGTCGTGGGTTCGAGTCCCACTGGACCCTCCAGACACCAAAACTAGAGCCTTTAGGGGCTCTTTTTGTTTGTTCTTATATCTGTAAATTGGTGAAATAGTTGGGGTGTAAACTTTTTTCTGACGTGTAACGTAAAAACCATCAGGAAATAGCAATTGTTCGCACCTTTTACGACGATCCCAATCTAAAGCCCAGTATTTTGTCTTTAAATCTTCCGTATACTTGATGGAGTAATCTATAAAAGCTTCAAGCTGTTCGTCAATGTTACTAAGGTCTTCAATCTCTTTGTTTGTAGTCAGTACTTCTAGTTCCTTTTTCTCAAGAGCTTGAATCATAGTTTTTTTGACGACTTCATTATCAGATGTAGCCAGGATCAGAGCCATTTTGGACTGTTCTTCTTCGATGATGCTTTTTCGGCTATTTAATGCCGTGACTTTATTTGTATTTGTACCTACTTCTGATTGCCACTCATTCTTAAGCTCCTGGATTAGTATATTGGTCTCGTCCACAAGCATGATATCTGTAAGTCTATCCGTGACCTGTTGATGTAATTCTTCTTTAGTAAAGTATGTGTCACAGCCCCGACATCTATAACGATGATAGTAGTGTCTCTTATCTTCTTCCTTAATTTTGCCATTATGATTTCTGTAGCCAGTGATCTTAAACTCCTTATTCTTATCTTGTTCACAGTCGCTGCAGATGGTCTCGTTAAGTGGGTACTCAGGATTCTTCTTATTGACAGTGAACTTCTTTTTCTTATTACTTATAATTAGTTTAAGCGCCTCATGCTCAGACTTAGTTATCATCTGAACATGTAGACCATTTTCTGTTGCTACGCCCCAGTCTGCAACCTGGATTATGCCAGCGTAGTAAGGCTTAACCATTACTTGTTTAAATCGTGCCATATCCATTAACTTTCCATTGATTGTTGTATAGCCGTCCTTGGTCATTTTCTTTAGTGCCTCATTCGGTGTAGCGCTATAGTCCGCAACCGATTTAAAAGCCTGCTGTAGCAGATAAAAACGATCTGGGTCTATGTCATGTAGGCTAGGGGTGGCACTTGTTTTATAGCCTGGTAGGGGCGCAAAAGTATAGTATCCAGCTCTCATTTTTGACATTTGTTTCTCAGGTGTCTTTGTTATACGTTCATTGTTGCTTTGCTCTGCACGATAAACGTCAATTAATTCATCAAATACACTGCGGTCGTCATCAGGGTCTACCTCTGGCCTATTGGCGTGTCTTAACTGTACGCCTAGATTCTTAAACTCCTGTTTCCACCAGTAATACTCGTTAATTGAACGCATGAATCTGTCTACTTCGTCGACTATCAAGTATTTAACTCTTCGATTATGACGACAAAAATCACGCATTTCTAACAAATCTTTACGCTTCACGTTCTTACCCTTACGACTTGATACTGCCAGCTCCCAACGTCTCACGATCTCAGTTTCCAGATACTCTGCAGTTTTATTGACACGCTCGATTTGGGGATCTAAATTACCATCGTCCATTTGGCTTTTTGTAGATACTCTACATAGTGCTATGGCTAATGTCTTCATAGTATTACCTTACTAATAGAAACGACGACCCCTGTGCTACACCGCATGACACGGAACAGAGATCGCCGTTACTATTTATAAGATGGTTACGTATTAAGTTTGTCATGATTTGTAGCATTATTAATTGTGTTACTCCTAGCTTGATTTAGCAAGTTTTTTTCTAAACAGTACTCGGAATATAAAAACTTTGCCCACGCTTTTGAAGCGTCAATAAGTTCTTTGCGGTTAGGTTTTCTACTCTTTGCTGACATTACCCAATTTATACATAGTGTCTAGCTACTTGTAATGGGTGTTTAATTTTAAATTAAGTATCTTTTTATCGGAATTTATTATAGTATCTTTTAAACTCTTCTTCCGAAAGTTTATTGTTGCCAGTATAGTTTTTTAGGTCGTTATTTTCGTATAGTCTATAAATATCTTTCATGGTGTTACCATTTCTGAGATAACTATAAATGGCGTAGATCAGTGAAGGATTCTCAGGAGGTTTTACTCTTTGCGTGTAATCTGGAAAATCCTTCTGGATACCTTGGATATCAGCCCATACATTTTGTATGTCTTGTATTCTATTCTCAGGATAAATCCTGATCACAACCTGTTCACCATCCTTATAGTAGACAGGAAGTCGACCTGTTAAAAAACCAGTGTTTAAATACATCTCGTAACAGTAAATATCATCTCTGCTTATCAGAAATTTCTTGGCCATAATATCAATAAATTTCAACATGTCGGGTGTCGGTTTAGTATCATCAAACATCGGGTCGTCAGATTCAATTAACGTCAGTCTACCATTTCTAATTCCTTTAAGTTTTTCTATCATTCTTTTATATGTTAATACGAAAATAGGATCTTCATACAGATAAGATCGAAACCAATGATCAGGTATTTCTTTCTCTATATGTACAGCTCTTTTATTAACCATGGTATTATTTTAACAGTATCTATATGTGGATTGTCGGCGGATAATTTCGGGAGGCTTGCATGGACGACGAGGATATAAGCAATAATGCTGCTAGCTCAGGGTCGGGTATAGTGGGACTAATAATTGTTGGGTTAATTATTTGGTGGGGCTATAACACTTTCTTCAAAAATGACACCTGGCAGGGTATGTACGAAACTAATAGCCAGGTTGCAATTGGGATAGGAGGAAAATTCGGCAGCAAGGAAGAGTGCTTACGTTGGTTGAATTCGCAAAAATTATATCCAGGCGACAGATTTAGCTTCGAGTGTGGCAAAAACTGTAAAGCACCAGAAACAATATATGGAGCATATCGTTGCAAGGAGACGGTGGACTAGATAATCTAAGTATGGAACGTATCTTTTAATTCGGAGGAAAAAACTATGGATAACGTAAAGAAGAAAAATTATAAATTTTGCCCAGATTGTGGACAGAAGTTAGGTATAGCTTCCAACTTCTGTAACGAATGTGGTTCTTCAACTAGTAATTCAGATGTTTTCCGACATGTTGATAATGATGATCATTCCAGCAAGACTACTTCGGATAGTGATGATTACATAGCAGTGTTGGTTATCTTGGCAGGGCTTCTATCTATAGGTTTAGGCTGGATTGTGCCATTGGTTGGCCTTGTATTTGGTCTATCAGGGGCTATTACAGCGTTTAGGTCTGCAAAAAAGCATGGTGGCAGTAATGTAGGGGTTTTAGGGGCAATACTAAGTGTTGTAGGCATCTTTGTATCAATATGTGCCTGGCTTTACTGGAGCCGGATACTAGGCTAGCTTAAAGCAAGGTAGTCTCTAGGGTAGGTATTAACCAATACCATATTTTTTTCGCTGGTTTTCCGTGAAACAGTTAAAGCAAATCGTTTCATTACTACTTTCCTTTTTCTCGTGCCAAGCAAACCTATTGGACATGTTTAAGTTCCATAACCTGGAGTTAAACTTATTATTATGAAGATTCTCTCGACCATTTCTTTCCCACCAAGCCCGGGCTATAAGTTTAGCCTTGTTTACGGTTCGTGAAAACTCTTCCTCTTCCGCTATCAACCTATACCAAAGGTCGTCAGACATACAGTCTAATGCGACTCTCATTTCAACGTCAGATCCTCCAACCTCAGCAAGGTCAGTAATCTTCTTTACCCAGTCCTGGGGTAAGTCTTTAATCATAATTTTAGGTCTTCCTATTAATTTTTTCATAAAAAAATAGCCCTTCAAAAAGCTGAAGAGCTGATAAGTTAAGTTTACCATTTTTGACTTATTTAATAAATAAGCATTATAATTCAATAAACAGGAGTTAACTATGCTAAGTAGTACTAAAACGTGGTATTCAGGATTAACTAAAGTAAGTAAGGTAGGCTTATGGGCTGTAACAGCAGTTCTAGGTGGTAGTTTTTTTGCAGCTGCAGCCTCACAGCCACCCACAACACCTCAACCAGAAACACAGCAAGTACAACAAGCAGAAAAGACTAAATCCAATACAGAGACTAAGACTACTACAGAAACAGAAGCAATACCTTTTGATAAAACCACAGTACAAGACGGCAACCTTGAAAAAGGTGCTACTAAAATACAAACAGCAGGTGCTAATGGAGTAAAGACAATAACCTATAAAGTCACATATACTGACGGCAAAGAAACATCCAAGAAGAAAGTATCTGAAGAAACCACTACTTCACCAGTATCAGAAGTAACGGCTATTGGTACGTATGTTGCCCCACCAACGCCACCACCCTCAAACTGTGACCCAAATTACACCCCATGCGTACCAAATGTATCCTATGATCTGGATTGTCCTGATATCGGCTTCAGAGTTACAGTAATTGGCTATGATAAGCACCGTTTCGATAGAGACAATGACGGTCAAGGTTGTGAGAGTTATTAATGAATTCTGAAAAAGATATAGCAAAAGGTAGTTTTGTTAGTAAGTTGCCGTTATGGTTACGATGGGTATTGTTTTTGCCTGCATCAGCTGCAGGGTCGTTGTTAATTGCTGGACTTTTTATGCTATTTGTATCACTGGGCGTTAATACAAGTTCTGGGACACTAGATGGAGGCTGGTATAGACTATTACAAAGCGCTTTATTCGGAGGTTTGTTCGTATATATAGGTGCATTTACAGCCCCAAAATACCAGTTAGCGGTTGGAATAGCATTGCTAATCATCGCAATAATATTAATAAGTGTCCTATCTACCCTGATAGTAGTTACAGGAACCCAAAGTACCTGGTACCAAATACTCCACTCCGCATCGCTACTAATCGGTGGTGGGGCAGCATTGTATTCTGTTTACGACCAACTCAAAAATAAGTAATATACTCAGTTAATATGTAATTACGACTTATTCCTACTCCTAAGCTCGAAATATAATGCCAGACAAAATCCTATAAACCAAGGGGTTGAGTGTGTGGCTCTTTAGATAAAGATCCAGAGTATCATTTTCACCTATCATTCAGATAAATTAGTTAGAATTAACGATGTTTTATAATATGTTTTTAACAGGGGTGGTATTTAGTACTTAATACTATTGACACGGGCTGATGTTGCTAAAAAATGACGCTTACCCCTGTTAAGGGCTGACTCACAATCATCATTGTGCGACACACCCAGCTTCTTTTTATTTTATAAAGATTACCTTAAACTTATATTATGACAACGGAAGATCAGATGAAGGCAATTAAATTTTTTGTATCTGCTTACGACGAGCTCGTGCTACTTTGCAATAATAATAGCCTGGATAACTACAAAGTTAACCAGATATCAAGAATATTAAGACAGTTTTTATTTGACCAATATTCCATAGTGGCAAACGTGGCTCGAATTGTTTCTGTATCAGGAAGTAGAAGACTAAAATTCATTTGTTGCCCTTATAAACCAAGACTAGAAGTAGGCCTTGAGTTTGGAGGTATATATGACGGGTTTTACCCTCTGGATGATGCCCCCTTTAGACAGGATGTTGTCACACTAAGTTTAAATCAGCTGGGTTCGCAAGTGCTTATTGAGTACAAAGGTAAGCCATATACACTAAAACAATTGGTAAAATACATTGCAAATAAAGAAGGTGGCATCCACTTTGATCAGAAAAATCTAGATATTGATGAATTAACTCTCAAAGATTTACAAGATTTTATGGCAGTTGGTGGGCATGCAGCCTTGACTAGAACTTTACTTGCCGTAGGCCTTGTCCTTATAGATGGGTTGACCGATATTGCTAGTAAAGCCAAGGAAAATATATAGGTATTTTACGTTAACTGATAAGTCGTAACCAGACCATCTTCCACCAAACTACTATGGTAAGTCTGCAATGCATCAATAGCACCGTTATCAATACGGCCGTTAGCCAATAGGAAACGTGCTGCATTAGATAAAGTAGTTAGTGAGTTTACTTCAAAGCCATAGTCATTTTCTAGTGTCTGAACACCACCTTCTTGTCGGTCGAACTGTAGTGTAATGGCAACTGGTTCTAGCCCTACTGCAGATAATACTTTAGAGCCTTCAACTTTAGACCTACCGTCTGTAGCAACATCATCTGCTAGAAGAACAGTTTCACCTGCATCATAGTCTCCCTCAATCTTTTGATGATAACCGTAGGTCTTATTTGGCTCATCAACACGCTCCCAAAGATAAGACATACCAGCTTCGTATGCACCAACAGCGGCAGGTGCTGTAGCTGCCTGCGCTTTACCGAAAACATGGTCAATTGGTTTTTTAACTTGCCCGAACATTGCTGCATATCCTGCTGCAAGTGCTCTTCGGAAGTCTCTTTGACTATCTATGGTCATTTTCCCACTGCGGTCTAGTTCTTTACTGAAGGACAGACTACCACGCATGTTGTAGTAGTAGGGTGACTGTCTACCTGATTTAAGGGTAATACCACCGTCAGGAAAACCAAGTAATCCTCTATCAAACATACCTACGGCTAATTGTTCTTCTAAGTGTTCGCCAATTGCCATTAGACTGCTCCCTCTAGCTCAACAACTAGGTTCTCGTATGCTTGAGCTGGGTCTTCAGCCTGAGATATTTGTCTACCAATAACTAGTAAGTCAGCACCATCTCTAATAGCTGCAGTTGGAGTACCAACATTAGCCTGGTCATGACTGTCTGCTCCTGCAGACCTAGTACCTGGAATCATTGCGAATAGTTCACTTGTAAGTGGGTCTGACTTAATACCACCGACTTCTTTAGGTGAAGCTACAACGCCCCTTAGGCCTGCAATAGCTGCATCCCTAGCTAATACTGTTACTAGTTCAGGACGAGTTAGGCCATAACGAGCTTCAGTCTCTTCAGCAGGGATAGAAGTTAGTTCTGTAACACCTAACATAAGTATGTCACCAGCTTCTTCCTGTGATAGTCTCATAGCTTCAATACCTGCTTTGGTATGAATAGTAATACCAAAAGGCGCATGTTCTTTGCTAGCTATGTTTTTGACTGCTCCAGCAACAGTATTAGGTATATCGTCCAACTTAGCATCAGCTACCCAGTCTAGACCATGTCGTCCAGCTAAATCAGCACAATAGTCCCAACTTGTAGCTGTTTGGAGCTCCAAACCTAGCTTTACAAAGCGTGCTCCTGCTTGCTCTGCAACCCCCGCTAATCTTTCTGCGTCCTCTGTTTTTGATGCATCAATGGCCAGTATGATGCGTTCACGTGTTGGTAATTCTGACATATAGTCTCCCTCTACCCACCACATTACTTATTTATGGAATAATGATATCACTAGGCTGTGTGTTTGGGTAGTTTTCCGTTAATATAACAAGCCCTCAACGATGTTGGCTTTTCTCTTTTCAGTGAACTTAAGTTTTTCCAGTAGTATCTGGGATGGTTCAGGGTTATCAACTATATATTTAAAAAGTTCGAGTAGCAGCCGTTTCTCTCGACCATGAACGAGACTGTACGAGTTACTCATACTACTTATCAATATGCACTTATAGCATCAGTGCTTTAACATACTTAATCTGATCAATGAGTGTTACGCTTTAGTTTTCTGTTAGTAAGTACGTAAGAGACTACTATTAATACACTTATCAATATAGTTGATAGCCCAATAGCAAATAACACCGAGTGGCTCTCCCATATAGGAGGTTTGTTTTCAGGGGCGGGACGTGTAGTGCTGCCTATAGGTGTGCCGCCAAGATTTGGATTTTCCACACCTCTCTTCAGAGAGTTTTCTCTACCTTCTTCAATATTCTGTTCTCTCAGTTCTGATAACGTAGCCATGGCATTAGTATATCAGCCGCCAGCACCAAGTTACTATGATGTGAAATCGGCTCGGTGAACACGATAACATATTTTCACCTAGCCAACTCCCCAAGAAGTACGTTCCGATTCGATTTACTGATTTACTATGTTATATTTATAATAAATATAGGAGGTACTATGAACATAATTATTGCAATTGTCTTAGCGATTTTTGCATGGTTTTTATTCGTGGTTATATTCACCAATATTATTGGCATGATAATAAGAGGTTTTTACGAAAGAGACGAACGAGGTAGCTTAAGAATGACGGGTGGTGACGGGTTATCGATTGTCTTTTCTATATTATTGGTTATTACCCTATATCTGTTAGCAATATACGTGAACATCTGGGCAGCAATAGCAGCAGTTCTTTTTACCTTAGGCAGAATCCCAGATTTACTATTTGAACTTAAGACGGGCGTTAAGGTATCTAAAACACATATGCCTAAAGGCCTAATTTACACAATCACAGGATTTCTTGACTGGGCTGCTTATCCAATATTAGTAATTTGTATATATCAGCTTATAGGCTAAGAGTTAAGTCGCGCCCCTTAGAGCTATCAAAATAATATTGTTCAGCTTCCCCCAAATCCCGTATACCCAAACCATAATGTCCAGAGTGCATTAACAAACACTATGTAATTCAATTTTAAATAAACTCCATAGGTTAAGTAGTGTAAGCAATACAGAGGATAAGACTAGTGGTTGATATTGTTAGTCGTGCTTAGAATACTTGTGCCTATTATGTCTCTCCACCTCAGTATTTCAGCTAGTAGGGGTGCAAACTTGTTGGTGGTACGACCTCCAAATAAAGCGCCCCACAACAGTGGGGTATTTTATTTGGTAGATTTCATTGTGATCTGAAATCAGGCACCCGTCGGTGGAGTGGGTGAGAAATGCTAGTAGCATTTCGGAAACGAATCTTCCGAAGTCAACTTGTTGACAGTAGTGAAGTTCGGGGGTCGCGGAATGTGACCGAGTCCCACTGGACCCTCCATACCGCTCATGTTTAAAATTCTCTGTTAAGAGGAGTTTTTAATTGTTATCATATAGTTATGTCATTAAATAAAATCATTCGTACGATTTGCCAGTTCACAGACAATCCTTCAGCTGAAAATATTGCAAAAATCCAAGCTGTCACAAAGAAGCTAGAGAAAAAGGGCTATCTAATACAAACGAAGCGTATTTGTACTACACTACCAAACTCTGCCGATCTCCAATTAATCGCTAAAGGCACTGTAGACTATACGAGTATTGGTGCAATTACGTACGAAGATGCCACTGCAACATTGCCCAACTTTCTGGCTACAAACAATCTTGCATTCAATATTGACCTCGCATCTG
>JBBSJL010000017.1:0-15855 GCA_038257245.1 Saccharimonadales bacterium (SeqCode)
ACTGCTGCCTCCCGTAGGAGTCTGGGCCGTTCTCAGTCCCAGTCTGGCTGATCATCCTCTCAGACCAGCTAAAGATCGAAGCCTTGGTGAGCTTTTACCTCACCAACAAGCTAATCTTACGCAGGCCATTCCCAAAGCGCCGAAGCTTTAATCCGAAGACCACATGCGGTATTAGACACCATTTCTGGTGCTTATCCCTCACTTTGGGGTATGTTCCTACGCGTTACTCAGCCGTCCGCCGCTCGTGTACTCTACACTCATTATTCGACTTAGATTCACTAGCCTAGTAAATCTATTTCTTCAGACAGTATCTACCGAAGTAGACTTATTCTGGTCAAATACTGGGTGCAGAGCCTTACCGCTCGACTTGCATGTATTAGGCACGCCGCCAGCGTTCATCCTGAGCCAGGATCAAACTCTTCAAAAAAGTAGAATTTCATCTTAGCGTCAGTTAAAACTGACTTAAAAAAAACAATTCAATGCACCGATAAAGTTCGGTGCGAACTGACGTTGATTTGCACTATCTAAGTTTTTAATGTCCGTTTCGGAGGTGTCCAGGGACACTTTAATAAAGACTCCAAAAGACTCAGGTCATCTTACTCTGTTATGTATATACATGTCAAGTATTTTACCTATAAATACTTTTTTACAACATTACTGGTCGATTGAATCTGTTAATTAATAATATCGAGGTCGCCGTCTGCAGCCCAGACGCCAACCGATAGACCTGTTGCTGCTCCAACCACAGATGTAAAACGCCCATGATAACAAAAGTAAGCGTTACCTTTACTTCTTAGCCGCTGGCCTAGCTGGCTTCTTGTCTTCGTCGGTATCTTCTTCGTCTTCTTCCTCATCGACAGCCTTGTCGACAAGCGCCAATGACACAACCTTGTCATCTCCGTTGAGGCGCATGATACGCACACCCTGAGTAGCTCGCCCAATGCTTGGGATATCTTTCAATCCTAAACGAATTGTCTGTCCTTGTTTGGAAATGATGATCACCTCCTGCATACCAGTACCGTCTAGGCTCTTAACGCCAATCAGATCGCCTGTCTTAGCGTTTACAACTGCAGAACGGATTCCAACGCCACCTCGCTTATGAGCAGTAAACTGAGCCATCTTAGTGCGTTTTCCATAGCCGTGTTCACTAATAACAAATATGTTTGAATCTTCTTCGACAATATCCATACCAATCACCTGGTCACCTGTGCGCAAACGAATACCCCTAACACCTCTGGATACACGGCCCATTGGACGAGCATCGCTTTCGTGGAAGCGAATAGCCTGACCTTGGGATGTAGATATCACCACTTCGTTTTCACCTGTTGTCGTACGTGTCCATTTAAGTTCATCGCCGTCATCAAGATTAATTGCTATCAGACCTGTCTGGCGTACGTTCTGATATTGTTCGAACGGCGTCTTCTTAACCACACCTCGCACCGTACACATCAGAAGATTCTTGGCCTCGTTTTTCTTGCTGATATTTATAACTGAACTAATTACCTCCTCGGGTTGTAGCTGAAGTAGGTTAACAATTGCTACACCTTTGGCGTTCAATCCAACCGCTGGCACTTCATAAGTCTTAAGACGGAACACACGGCCCTTGTTGGTAAAGAACAGTAGGAAATCATGCGTACTGGCATTTACAACGTGTTCGATTACGTCTTCTTCTCTAGTAGCCATGCCACGCTTGCCCTTGCCACCACGGTGTTGCTTGCGGTAATCCGCAATTTGGGAACGCTTAATATAATTAGCTGATGTAAGCGTAACAACAACTTGCTCGTCAGGAATCAGGTCTTCGTCGTTCATTTTGCCAAGTTCATGCGGAATAATTTTGGTTCGACGTTCTTCGCCATACTGTTTCTTCATTTCTAAGAATTCGTCTTTGATGATCTTTAGAACCTTCTTTTCGTCAGCTAGAATTGCTTCTAATTCGGCAATAAGTTTACGTAGTTCGGCGAGTTCGTCTTCGATCTTCTGGCGTTCTAGACCAGTTAGCGCACGAAGTTGCATAGCTAAAATAGCTTTAGCCTGGATTTCGCTAAGTTTGAATTTCTTGATCAGATTTTCTTGTGCTTCTTCGCTACTCTTGCTAGCCCGAATGACCTTGATTACTTCGTCGATGTGATCCAGCGCGATCTTTAGTCCTTCTAGAATATGTGCACGGTCTTTGGCCTTGCTAAGTTCGTAATCTGTCCTCCGGCGAACAACAACCTGACGGTGCTTAATGTGTTCCTGAATAATGTCCTGAAGTCCCAAAACACGTGGCTGTATGCCATCAATTAGCGCCATCATGTTGAAGTTAAATGACGACTGTAGCTGTGTTAGTTTGAATAACTGGTTTAAAAGTTTCTTTGGAAAAGCGTCCCTCTTGAGGTCAATAACTATCTTTACGACACCTCTGGAACTTTCGTCCCTAAGATCTGATATGCCAGTTATTTTCTTTTCCTTGTATAGATCGGCAATTTTTTCGATTAGCGATGCCTTGTTGAGCCCAAAAGGTATTTCAGATATAACTATCTGCTGTTTACCCTTGGAATTTTCAGATATCTCGGCGATTCCTCGAACAACCACACCACCACGACCAGTATGATAAGCAGTTTTTAGTGATTCGTTACCATAAATAACACCGCCAGTTGGAAAATCTGGACCTTTTACATGCTCAAGCAAATCATCAACTGTAGCGTCAGGATTGTCGATCTGGTGAACGGTTGCATCGAGAAGTTCATTCAGGTTGTGTGGCGGTATATTTGTCGCCATACCTACTGCGATACCCAGTTGACCATTTAGTAGCAGGTTAGGCAGCTTAGCGGGTAAAACGGATGGTTCTTGTTCTGAACCATCAAAGTTATCACGAAAGTCTACAGTATCTTTGCCGATATCCTGTAGGATTTCTTCGGCAATTTTAGCCATTTTGGCCTCTGTATACCTATAAGCAGCTGGTGGATCACCATCCATAGAACCAAAGTTACCCTGGCCTTTTACGAGCATGTGACGCATAGACCACGGCTGTGCCAAGCGGACCATAGAGTCATAGATAGAAGTATCGCCATGAGGGTGGTATTTACCGATAACGTCACCAACAACACGGGCACTTTTTACAAATCTGGAACCTGAGCGCCAACCGTTTTTGTCCATAGAATACAAAATTCTACGGTGAACCGGCTTAAGCCCATCACGCACATCTGGCAAGGCACGTTCTACGATAACGCTCATGGAATAACGTAAGTAGCTGTCTTCCATGACGTTTTCTACGCTACGTCGTTCAACAATCCTAGAATGAGTCTGTGGCATTTCTAGCACTTCGCCTTCTGTAACTTCGGCGTCGTTTTCAGGAATCATATCTTTTGATTTATCTTCGTCCATTTTATATATCCAAATCTTTCACAAATTTTGCGTGTGTTGTTATGAAATTCTTGCGTGGTTCGACTTCTGAACCCATCAACTTGTTAAATATACTGTCGGCTTTTTCGGCGTCCTCAACTTTAATCTGTATTAGTACCCTATTTGCTGGGTCCATAGTACTGTCGAAAAGCTGATCTGCATTCATTTCACCAAGACCCTTGTAGCGCTTTATTTCGGTAAAGCCTGCTTGGCGGAATCGTTCTTCTGTCGGGCTAACTTTAGCGCCTTCGGACTTTCGTTTGGCTATACGCTCATCAATTACACCGTCTAGCTCTGATTCGTCATAAATAAGAACATTGTCAGTTTTGCCAGATTTTACTAATTCGAACAGGGGTGGCTTAGCAAGATACAAATGTCCGCCATCAATAACCGGCTTCATAAATCTAAAGAAGAATGTCAAAAGTAACGTAGAAATGTGGCTTCCATCAACATCGGCGTCAGTCATGATAATAATCCTGTCGTAGCGCAGTCCGCTCACATCAAATGAGTCTTCTATGCCAACACCCAATGCTTTTATTAGGCTAACTATTTCGTTGTTAGCTAGCATTTTGTCTAACCTAGCGCGTTCTACATTTAGTACCTTACCCCTTAGAGGTAAGATTGCCTGAGACTTGCTATCACGCCCAGATTTGGCAGAGCCACCAGCTGAGTCTCCCTCTACAAGGTATATTTCTGAATCCTTAGGATCTTTATTGGAGCAATCCGCAAGCTTACCTGGCATACTTGCACCATCTAACACGCCCTTTCGGATAATGTTTTCGCGGGCAGCGCGGGCAGCCTTACGAGCACGCGCCGCAAGCAAAGCCTTGCCAATAATCTTCCTGCCTATAGCTGGGTGTTCTTCTAGGTAATAACTAAAGTACTCATTTAAAACTTGCTCAACATACGCCCGAACCTCTGGGTTACCCAATTTATTCTTAGTTTGGCCTTCAAATTGCGGGTCGGGAATCTTAACTAAAATTACAGCTGTTAGACCTTCTCGTGTATCCTCACCTGACAAATTTTCTTCTTTTTCCTTAAGCAGGCCGTTTTTGCGAGCATAGTCATTAACTACGCGAGTCAGGGCCGATCGAAAACCAGTTAAGTGAGTCCCGCCATCTGGGTTATAGACATTATTGGCAAATGGTTTCACTGTTTCGTTGTAGGTATCGGCGTATTGCATTGCTATTTCGACCTGAACGTCGTCGACTACTTTATCGACATAGAACACGTCATCGTCAATGATGTCCTTACCAAGGTTTAGATGTTTAACGTAGGACTGAATACCGCCTTCGAAGTAAAAGCCATACTTCTGACCAGTACGATTATCGGTTATATGGGTCCGAAGACCTTTAGTTAGGTAGGCTTGGTGTCGTAAATAATCTACAACCCAACCATACTCGAGCTCGACAGATTCCTTGAAGATAGTCGGATCAGGATAGAACGTAATAATCGTGCCCTGTTCATCCGTTTTATCACCTTTTTTAATTGGCGTTAGTGGCACTCCTGTTTCGTATTCTTGAGTATAGATAAAGCCGTCTTTATGGATTTCGGCAATTAATCGCGATGACAATGCGTTAACAACACTGATACCGACACCATGTAGACCACTAGAGACTTTATAACCACCACCACCGAATTTACCACCTGCATGCAAAACTGTAAGTACTGTTTCTAGGGCACTCTTTCCTGTTTTGGCCATTTTATCTACAGGAATACCACGACCATTATCGCGGATCCTAATCCCTCCGTCTTCAAGCATTGTGACCCATAAGTCGGTTGCATGACCGGCTATTGCCTCATCAACAGAGTTGTCGGCGATTTCTTTTATTAGGTGGTGTAGTCCGTCTCGGCCGGTTCCACCAATGTACATACCTGGTCGCTTACGAACAGGATCCAGGCCCTCTAGTACCTGAATTTGTGCAGAATCATATCCTTTGTTTGCTTTTGCCACTTCTTAAGTAACCCTCTCTCTTAACTTTGTTTAAAGTCGTTACGGTCCATTATATATAACTTATCCACCATACTCAACTAAAAGATCTTGTTTGAACACATGGTTGTATGGTTTAATAACATTAGCATTTTTAACAAAAATGGAAAAATAAAAAATGTTCCGAAAACTAGTCAGTAATCTACCGTTTAATCCGAGCCTGATTAATCAGGTTTCTTTCTATGCCAAGCGTATGCATAAAGAAGAAGTAGTGCGAAGAACTGGTGTTGCTTTAGTTGCTCTAGCAATGTTTATTCAGATATTCGCTGTTATATCTCCTCCCGAGCCAACACTTGCCCGCGTTGGCAACGATATAATTCCCGGTGGTGCTGTTGGATCTACTGATCAGGCAAAACAAGGTAGTCTGGTAAACAACTGTAACGCTAACGATTATGATTTTGCAACGATTTTGGATTATTTTGGAATTAAGTGTATTGATCTATTCTTTGGTCAGGTAAAAACAATCAATTCTGCTGACTATGGTGGGCAGTTATACTCGATGGGACGAGCTCCTTACGGTATTGCCGGTGAAACACCAGTTACCATCCCCGGCTCTGGCACATATTATATGAGACTCCTCAATGGCTGGGGTAATGCTAACTATAAATCCATAGTTGGTACACGAGCAGATGGCTCGCCATTTATGATAATCTTCGATTGCGGTAATCTGGTAATTGTCGGCAAACCACAGGCAGAAAAACCACAAAAATCAATTTCGTGTTCTATTCTTGATATTAGTGTTGGCAATAACAAAAAAGTAGAAATTGGCACACAAATAGCTATTCTAGGTCATGCTAAGGGCACCAATATACCTTCAGGTGAATTAGTTGATATGTATTACGAATATATTAATGCTAAAACAGGGGCAGTATTAGATAGTCAGCAAGCTAGAGGCGTACCATTTTCAGGAGCTACGGCAAGTGACGGGACCAATAGATTATTCAAAGTCACCAAAGCTGGTCACTATCAATTTAGATTACTAGTTAAATACGATGGCTCATCCAAAGACGCAAGTGGTAATGGAGTTGGCGCTTGTATTAGAGATGTTTATGTAGAGACTCCTCCTCCTGAACCAGAAAAGAAAATTGTATGTACAAACTTGATATCTAGTTTTGGTAATGGTCAAAAGATTACAGCCGGAACAGATGTAAGCGTACGCGGACAGGCATCAGGTAGTGACATCCCTGAGTCAGAACTTGTTGACATGTACTACGACTACATTGATAAGTCAGGCAAGGTTGTTGATTCTCAAAAAGCCAAGGGCATACAATTCGATGGTGCAATAGCCGAAGATAAAGTATCTCGAAGCTTTACACTAGAAAAACCTGGCACATACACATTCAGACTTGCTGTTAAGTATGAAGGCTCATCCAAAGATGCCACCGGCAATCGAACTGGTGACTGTGCAAAAGAAGTTGTCGTTGAGGAGCCCTGCCTAGAAGACAAGGACGATCAAGATGATACTGAGTGTTTGATCCTAAGTAAAAAGGCCGAGAACGATACTCAAAAAGTTACAAACGCTAATGGCACTGTCGCCAACGCCGGGGACACAATCATATATACCCTGTCTACAAAAAACACTAGCAAAAATACAACTATTGAGGATTACGTCGTTCAGGAAAATATGATTGATGTTATGCAATACGCAGAAATTATTAACCTTAGCGGTGGCAAACTCGACCAGTACGGCGTGGCTACTTGGCCTGGGGTGGACATAAAACCAGGTGAAACACTTAGTAAGAAAATCGTTATTAAAATTAAAAACCCTATACCTCAAACCCCTGTTTCGATTTCAGATCCTGGCTCATATGATATGAAGTTAACAAATATCTACGGTAATACTGTGAATATCAAGTTACCACCTACTATAATCAAAACAACAGAAATTGTGACGACTAAGCAGCTACCCAATACTGGGCCAGGTGAAACACTAGCCATTGGTTTTGTAATACTGACTGGTGCTGGTTACTTCTTTATGAGAAGCCGTCTACTAGCCAAAGAAGCAAATATAATACGCAATGAATACGCAACATCAGGAGGCATGTAAATTATGAGTGAAAAAATTCATAGTAGCGGTGAACACGGCAGTGGAGAAAAGATAGATCTTGCAGCCGAGAGTCGTAAAAACTTAGAAAAAATACATGAGAAGGCCGAGAAATCTCAAGAAGCGACCGAAGAACATGTTGAACACGCCAAATCCAAAGTTGAAACTCATGCAGTAAGCGGTAAAGAGTATACCGTTGGCGAAAAGGAATCAACCAGCCACGGCAACGGACATCACGTTAATCAAAAGGAATTGAAGGCAGAGTCATACAAAAAAACAATGAAAGATGTGCGCAAGAAGCTGTCTAAGCCCGATCAGGTACTAAGTAAGGTCATTCACAACAAAACCATAGAAACGACCAGCGAGATCGGCTCAAAAACGGTCGCACGTCCATCTGGCATCTTGGGTGGTGGTATATTTGCCCTGCTCGGTAGTGTAGCAATATTATGGATGGCTAATCACTATGGGTTTAGATACAACTTCTTTGTGTTTATTTTGCTGTTTGTGGGCGGATTCTTTGTAGGCACAATGGTCGAGCTACTACTTAGAGCTGTTCTAAAAAAAACCGCGAACTAACTAATCACGCTTGATATGTAGTACATCGTCAGCACCATCTGAACTAGGATGATTTATCCTTAGCACTGCTTCTGTACGATGAACTGGCGGTGGTACAGGATTAGGATTATCACTAGCTACTGGTGGTGGCGTGATTACTGGCTCAGCTGGTGTTAAAACTGGCGGAGTTGAGGTCTGCTGCTGTTGATAGGTTTGAGGCTGGGTGATACTGGATCCTCCTACCATAGTACTGCGAATTTGTTGCGCTATATCGGTTGACTCTTCGGGGTATGAACCACTACTAGAAGTGTTTTGATTATTACTAAGTGGGTCTACCGATAGAGGTACCGATATGGGTTGGGCTGGTATTAGTGGCTGAGCTGGCAGAGGTTGATCCGCAACTGTCCCCACTGGTCCACCTGACAGTGTTGATTGTGCCGACTGTAACGTTGGTTGAGTTTGACCAGCATACTGAGGTTGTAGAGGCATGCCAGCGCCAGCAGGTTGCATAGGCGTATTCGCAACTCCTCCTGCCGCTGGTAACCCAGCTGTAGTACCCGCACCTGTCTGTGGTGCTTGCTTACGTTTAGCTAGCCATTCGTCTAGAAAGGAACCCGAGCCAGGCTTGGTCGGTGGTTTTACTGGTGGAGTAGCCCCCTGCCCTTGCTGGCCAAAGCCAGTTTGTCCAAAAGCGGGCTTTTTAATTTCTTCTTCGTTTGTTGCTAGGCGCGCAAATATTTCCTTTTCGACTATGTCTTTAGGGCGACCGAACTTGGCCCATGACAATTGCTTAAGTGCTATGCCTAGTTTAGGGTTGGGGTTGCCGAGAGGAGGTAACCCTGCCATGCTAAATGGCTGGGTTGGTACTCCACCAATCAGTGTACGTACAACTGCATTCCAGTTTGGTACGCGGAGTAGATCATCTCCGTCAAATAATGGCTGGAAATATCTGGTTAGCGAATCTACGTCATTCTGGCCTATACGGAAAGAAACGATTGTACCCATGTTTCCGAACACGGCATCACGAATTTCTTCTGATAACTGAGTAGTAAACTGGTTAGCAACAATCAGGTTAAGGTGGTATTTCCTAGCTTCTGACATTATGGTAGCGAACGAATCCGTCGAGAAGTTCTGAAACTCATCAACATACAAACAAAAGTCTTTTCGGTCTTTCTCTGGAATACTGGCCCTGCTCATAGCCGCCGCGTTAAACTGCATAACAAAAATCATACCCAGAAGTTTGGAGTTTAGATCACCTGTTTTACCTTTACTTAGGTTGACGATCAGTATCTTTTTATTGTCCATAATTTCGCGTAAATTAAACGTGCTATGCGTCTGACCAATAATGTTGCGCATCATGGCGTTAGACAAGAAGGCACCGAATTTACTGACAAACCAACCCAAAACCTCACTCTTATGATAGTCACTTGTGCTAGCCATTTCCTTATTCCAAAAATCCAACACCGTCTGATCGGTTACGTGTTTTAGTAAATCTTTGGCGTACTTGCTATCCGTAAATACTTTAGGGATATCTATGAACGTACCGCCCTCTGGATTAGACATAACCGTCAGAGCCGCATTACGAAACCAGTGTTCATAACGAGGACCAATGATTCCCTGGTGCTGAGGGTCATAGAGTTTATAAAGCATGTTGATGGCTTCTTGGATTAAAAAGTCTCTCTGCTCAGGAAATTCATGTTCAAATAAGTTCAACCCCATCGGGTATTCCATATCAGCTGGACAGAAGTAAATCACGTCTTCTGTGCGTTCTTTAGGTACAAGAGAAATAAGGTTTTCTGCGGTGTCACCATGCGGATCAATAAAGCAAAATCCTTCGCCATTTAACATATCCTGTAAGGCTAAGTTTTCTAGAAAAACTGACTTACCTACACCTGTCTGACCAACAACATACATGTGTCTTCGGCGATCTTCCAGATCCAGTCTAATCGGCTTCTTAACACCCCTGAATAAGTTATACCCTAGTAGTAGCCCCTCGTCAGGAATGTTGCGAGGTCCATCCACTTGTTTAGATGCTTGTCTTTGCACCTGGGAAGTTGGGATATTCTTTTGGTCTGGAAAGTGAAACAATGTTGCCAGCTCAACTGAATTCAAGATCGAGCCCTTACTCTCTGGAGGGAAAAACCTCATTATGTATGCCGTTACAAAGCGCTCTATATCCTTAGCTGGCGTATATTTGAAGCCGTTCTTGCCTGGCGCGTCAAACAGAGCAAATGCCGAAACAATATTACTTAGTATCGCCTGGGACCTCTGAGAAATGTTTGACGATGCAACCACTCGAATTAATACTTCAAAGCCAGGATGCTGAGTCTTGGCATCAATGGCATCTAATACATTTTGTTCCATACTAGACAGTTCCGGCTTATCGTCCTTTTTGTCCTTTTCTTCTGGTGGCTTAGCTACAGCAGTTGCAAGGTCTTTCATTAGGCCACCAGCAAAGGCTGCCCCTCCTTTGGAATCAGTACCCTTTCGTTTCTTACTAGCTACTTCGCTGGCAGCCTTACGCCAACCCGGATCGGCTGGGCGCATCAGGATCTGAATCCCCACCCCGTCTTCCTTGTCCAGGGTAGACATGGCATTTAATAGTGACTGCATTGTGTCTCGCTTGAGGTCCTGATAGGTTGCTATTGGATATGCAAAGTTCTCTCTGAGTGATAATTCGCCACCTGTTGTCCCGCTAATCTTACCAACGGTGCTGAAGATATTATGTTCGGCCACTTCTTCTAACCGAGCGGCCGGATAAGCACTGATAACACCCTGTTTTACGGTTTCGACCAGTGCGACAGGCACAGCAGCGTAGAAATGCACAAAGCCCTTGGACCCAACGATCTCGAATGCGAAGTGTCGCTGACCATAAAATTTGCTTTTTTGACCCTTCTGAACGGTTGAGGCAATAATATTGTAGATAATTTGAGCTTTGGAAATATTTTCGTCGACAACGTCACGGGCATCCCTGTTAGCACCGTCTGTATCATCACTAGAAGGTGGCAAATGAATTAATAATGGCACCATCTTGAGCCCCCGCTCAAAGTTTTTTTGCTCCCTAAATGACTTACGTACTAACAAAAAGATAATTGGAGCCGCAATAAGCCCCAGGACAAGAATTATTATTATTACGCTAATTATTATGTTCATTTCGTTATTCTTCGATCAGCTTTACTTCTTTGTTATAGCGCTTTTTCAGGTAATCAACTCTTACTTTGTTCATTTCGTTATTCTGCACATGTGGATCGGCCTTCGTTTGTTCGACAATTTGCTTAGCCTTCGATACCCATTCCTTCTCGATCAGATCTGTATCGTCAGCAATCGCAGGATTTTGAGTACTTGGCGGCTGTGTTGGTGTTGGGTTTATCATCTGAGCAGGGTCAAATGATGTAGACACGGCTGGCTGAGGCCCTAGATTAGTGTCAAAAGGCTGATCCGTAGGCGGAGACTGTGACACACCTTGCTCTAACGAAACAGCAGCCCCTGTCTCAGTAACTGGGGCCATTTGTGACTGCTCAATTTGCACACTATCACCAGATTCTGGCGAAACATCTGGCAGCTCCATAGATGGTACTTGGTTATCATTAGCAGAGTTCATTAGTATGAATTATAACAAAATAAGCATAATGATAACAGGGATAATTTGGCACCGTCTACTTCGATAAAATATCTATCTTCAATAAATACCAGGTTAATGGTATCCATATACATGCCACAATTAACACATCACTAATTGTCAATTGTTGGATAGACTGCAAGACGAGTAGTAACGTCGGGAATAGCGATAATAGACCAGCCACCGTACGTCGTTTTGGTTTATCCATTGATGGACGAATAAGTTTAATAAGTAATAAAAACCCAATGAATAACATCGCAAAAACTAGCAATATCGGCATTACTAACAGAGGCAAAGGCAGCTTTTCTGGGTTTGTAGATAAAAGAAACACCAACAAAGCGATAACACTAGCAGTAAGCAATATTAACTGTTTGAGTTTTAAGTTTTTCATAAGATTAGCATAACAGATAAAGAAAACCGTTCCACAAGGTGTGAAACGGTATCAGGAGATTGAACTTGGAGCCGGACGGTAAATCCGCTCGTTTAAAATAACTATTTAGCGCTTACCGTCCATGGCCTGACTGACCGCTCTTTTCGCCTTTAGGGCGAATCGAGCGTTATGTGTTTTTGTTTAGGTTTATGTAGTATTTTGTATGTCATTTTTGTTACCGACTTACCCTTCAAGGCTACTAAATTAGTTCAAAAATGTCAAGGGGTTTCCGTAATTATATTTACTACAATACACTTATCAGCTATTTTCTGTGCATAACTTAAGTGTTTTAATATACGTTGTAATACTTATAACTATATATATCTCCTACAATGGTTACTATTTATAACTAAACCATCCCTAGACTGCATAAGTTTTTATACTTTTATCCTGTGTGTAAAATTGTAGATTTTGATAAGCATTTGGCAAGTTTGGCAAGTCAAATGATATTGACGACTATGTTTACTGAAGCTTCATGAATTATAACTAAAATGAACATATTTTGAGCATTTTTATACCATTTAACTTCTTAGGATATGTATTTTAATAGTCTAAGCTGTTTGTATTTTTTCTTAACTGCCTATTGCCTAGCCATTTTACCACTCCAAACTCAAAAAAATAGACAAGTAGATTGCTGTGAAGATCATTTATAGGTATAGCTGCTGCGTTGATTTAAACAAACGCTCTTCGCGCTACAGCCTAGACTAACTGCCCATACTCTATGATTTGAGCTTAAGAATCTGGATACCAAAGCTGAGTAGTCGATATATTTCGTTATTTATATATTCGCAACCAGTATCCGCTGACTCAATCGAAGGGATTTAACTCAAAAATAACACTACAACAAACCCTACTAGGCATAATCTTGGCGTAGGGAAAATAAAAAGCTTAATTAATGAGCAAAAGTTATACACAGGAATGCATGATTTAACCACAAACATGTTGACAGTAATAATTTGCCTAGTTTAAGATAAGAACAGCGCTGAGTAAAATTAGTGCTCAAAAACAAAAAGCATCTGTAACAACGGCTTCTCGCAAGCCGTTGTTCCAACAAAAATAACGAAAACTAAAACTATAAAACGCTATAATAAAAATCTAAACTTCGCCTGAACAGCCCGCAAAAAAAACGGGCTGTTTTTAATTAGCCTTCGTTTCGTGCTCATGGTTTCCGAATTATAATGTGCTATTAAATTAGATATGAACGGCATCATGGAGACGAGTGGTGAGGGCATACTTATAGATATTGAATGCCACCTGTCTAATGGTTTGCCGAATATTATTATAGTTGGAGTAGCCAACAAAGCGGTGGATGAAGCCAAGGAGCGAATTCGTAGTAGCTTTGCCGCAACCAAACTAAAACTTCCTCGCAAACGAATTACCATAAACCTAGCCCCAGCCGACATACCAAAGGATAGTAGTAGCTTTGATCTAGCCATCGCCATTAGCATTCTAAGTGCGGATGAACAGATTAAAAAAGATACTCTAAGCAAGACCATTGTTATAGGCGAACTCGGGCTTAAGGGTAACGTACGTCCTGTGCGAGGTATAATTGGCAAGCTACTTGCTGGTAGAAAGCACGGCATTCATACATTTGTAATACCTGCTGACAATCTCGAACAAGCCAAACTTGTGCCTAATATTACGCTTTTACCTATTGATAATCTTTACGACCTATACCTGGAACTAGCTGACACCATTAAACTAAAGCGTGTCGAGACAGGTGATGGTAGCATGCCTGACACCATTAACCACGAATATCTGAATGACATGAACGACGTTGTTGGTCAGGCTAAAGCCAAGCGAGCTCTAGAAATAGCCGCAGCTGGCGGTCACAATGTCTTACTCAGTGGTCCTCCAGGCAGTGGTAAGAGTATGTTAGCTAAAGCATTACCATCTATAATGCCCGCCCTAACCAGAGAAGAAATCTTAGAAATTACCCATTTGCATAGTCTTTCCAGTCGGCAATATGACCAGATTGTTACCGAGCGACCGTTTCGAGCGCCACATCATAGTGCTAGCGACATTGCCATAATTGGTGGTGGACAATTCCCTCGCCCAGGCGAAATAAGCTTGAGCCACCGCGGAGTACTCTTCTTCGATGAGTTCCCCGAATTCAACCGTAGTGCCATTGAGGCCCTACGCCAACCGCTAGAAGATAATGTAATTACAGTCGCGCGGGCCAAAGACAGCCTGACATTTCCCGCCGATTTCATACTTATTGCCACCTCCAACCCCTGCCCGTGTGGCTATTTCGGATCCAGCAAGGAATGTACCTGTACAGCTAGCGAAATTAACAGATACCAAAAGAAGCTATCCGGTCCAATACTAGATCGAATTGATCTATATATTCCTGTCGACGAAGTCCGCCACGATCGATTGCTCAAAAACTTAGTGGCAGACTCTAGTAAAGAAATACGGATAAGGGTTGAGGCAGCTAGAGTAATCCAAGATAATAGATTCGAGACCAAGCAAAAACAAAATTCTAACCTTAGCAATCGAGATATCAAAAAGTTTGCCCAACTTACTAGCGATTCGGAGGCATTGTTAAACCAAGCTTCTGAGCAACTAGGTATATCAGCCAGGGCTTATATGAAAGTTATTAAAGTCGCTCGGACTATCGCTGATTTAGAAGGATCCAAAGATATAGACACTAGACATGTTGCTGAAGCCTTGCAGTACCGCAAGCAAGAAGCCACCAACATTTTTGTTGCATAAGTAACCCCGTTTCGACGCTTGCCATTCTGGCTAGCTCTACGACCCACTTTTGATTCCAGGTTCAAAAGTAGGCAAAAACCCCGCAGGCGACTGTAAAACAAGATAGTCATTCACTTTTCGTCATTCAGTTTCTGCGGAACTCGGGCTTTGCCCTCAAACATCCTCGGAACATGATATGACAACAGCGCTCGTTTCTTCTGTTTTACAGAGCCTAAAAGTAGTAATATATCTAAGATATGTTTAATTTCAATAGCATTCCCGCGGTAAATCCCGAATACTGGTACAAGAAATCAAAAGATGACCTGGTCGAGAGATACATATTTCTGTGGCTGGCTTTCGAGGCACGCTTATTTCAAAGATACGACATCGAAAATACCTCAGAGGGAATAGAACGATTCCTGAAAGAATTCTCTGATTTTGACTTATTTAAAGATACTGAGCTAGACTCTCCTACCGCGTTAGAACGAAGGATGATGAAAAATATAAGAAACGACCCCTCCGAGCAGTTCAAAAGTGCACGTGCTGTAAAAAAAATTAGCAGATGTGAAAGTGACAAGGAATTACAACTTGTTGTTTGTTACGAGCTTAGAAATAGTATATTCCATAGAGTAGGAGTAGAGCTTCCTGTCGAAATAGCTTTTGACTGGCTAGAACACTTTTACACAATTGTGTTAATACACGAAAAGAAGTGACTGCAGCCTCTGGAAGTTCCTGATGAGTGATACCCCTCTGTAAAACAGAAGTAGTGGGTGCAGTTTCTGATGAATAGAGCCAAAACTTGCCTGAGCTAGACAAGTAGTATTAGCGAAGGATGCTTGTCATTGTTTTGGCGCACCAGAAACAAACGAATGACGCTCTAGTTTTACAGTCGCGGCGGCTCCTTTTTGCATACTTTTGTAGCTGGAGACAAAAGTATGTCGATAGTGTTACGGAGGAATGCGTAGAATTTTGTTAAATTCTTTCTACAAAGAATGAAGTTTTTTGTTGACCTCTGAACTCTTATCTGTTAGTATTGGTGAAACCAGTTACGTTAGTAAGAGGAGAAAGTCCATCAGCAAACAAACGCGTCTGAATCATCAGATTCAGGCCAAAGAATTACGAGTTATCGACGAGGATGG
>JBBSJL010000018.1:0-12981 GCA_038257245.1 Saccharimonadales bacterium (SeqCode)
CGACGTAAACTCAGAAAAACCTTCAAAGAAGAAGGTGCGTCAGCCTACCAAACAATGATGGTGCGAAATTATGAGATCGATGTCAGTTCATTCCACAAGAAGTACAGGTGCCCGGCTCTCCCACAGCTACTGCCATTGACGGAAACAGCTGTCAAAATCCAACACTAGTTTGGTGACCTCTCGGGGAATACTACGGTATAATCCGCCCGTTTGCCGCTAAAGCGGCGGGGATTAGCGAACCGCCTGGGGTTCGATTCGTTTCTCGTTAGAAACCACCAATTCAAAAACCCGACTTTACAGTCGGGCGCTTGAATTGGTGAACCTAATAAAGTCGAAGTGGAACCTGATCTGTGAGGAAATTATACGGTGGAACAGATTACTGGGTAAACAACAGTGGTCATTAGAATACCCTGCTGTTAGTAGAACTGTAGCGTATTCTAGTTAGTGGTTCTGTCTGTACTGTTTGTTATTTCAAGTGAACGAGTGGTTGGACTATATTGTCCAGACCCTATAAATATATTATACAATATCGGCGATATTACTCTTCGTCACACTCGATTAGATTAGGGTCAATTTGTATGACCTTCTTCATTATCTCAGGTCCGTGGTCCAGCTCTAACTCCGACATAACGTCCATAACAGCATGGTCTTTTTCGCCGACCTTACCTACTCTTAAGAATGGATCACCGTTCATGCCTTCAGTAACAGCGTGTAACCACTTGTACAGGCTTAGGCTATCAGTAATTGTTTCAGGCACTTCAGAGTACGCCTTAATTGCTTCGCCAAGTTGCTGTTCTAAATAAGGCTTGCACTCTTCGGCAAAGCGACCTAACTGGGTGGTAAACGGACTATCATCAGTCATGTAGCCAAGAATGTCGTAGATACCGTCCATTCCTCTCGGTGAAGTAAGTCTACCAGTAGTGATAGAGAGAATGTCTCCTACATGGAAACGCCTAGAGCCATCTTCAGCTTGCTCTTCTACTAGCGGTCCTAGCTTCATAAGTTCAGCGTCTTCTTCGACGCTAAGCTCCTTAGTTGCTGCTGCCTCACGAGCTAACGCTGTAAGCTCATCTTCACTAACTCTTCGGGTGTATCGCATGGTACTTCCATTAACACCATCAAAACGCTGTCGCTGTATGAACTGGAGTCCTTCTGCTGTCTTCACAAAGTCGAGGTTGAGCATTTGTCCTACCCCTGATTTACGAGCATCAAAATCAACTACAACAGTTGCTGCTATCTCAAATCCTTCTACATAACTCTTCTGAGGTGAATAGTGGGGTGGGTCTTGAGGCTCCTGTGCAACTGCATGGGTTGAAATACGTGTCCTAAGACCATCAGGAGCTACTTCACCAGTAAACGCAACATAGAAGTCACTTACTGCTTTACCTGGTCCCATTTCTTGAAATTCGTTCAAGTCTAGTAATGCCGACAGAGTAGCCTCTTCGGGAGTAAGGTTAGGTTGCAGTGCTTCTAAGCGTCGTTCCATTGGGTCATTCATGATGTTATAATAGCACAATATAGATATTTAGTCAAGCATACTCAGTTGTTTTTCGGCGGTATTGTGTATATACACATAAGTAAGCACTAAAGCCTGTCCTAGACGCTCTCAATGCGTCCAGAGTGCGATAGAATACGCTCTTAACTTCATGCACGACGTACAGCGTTTATGGGTAGACGCTGACCCAGACCTAAAGATAAGGTTCCAAAAAATGATATTCCCAGAGGGGCTTACATTCGATACATCTACGTTAACTTTTGGAACCTCTACAATTAGCCCACTTTACACCTACGCACCAATCAAAAAAGACCTCTCTGTGAAGGAGAAGTCTCTTTTGGTGAACTCTCGGGGCCTAACCTGGAAACACTTTGAGCCTGAGGTAGTGTTATTTGATCGACTTCTTGAGGATGCAGGGATTGACAAGGATATTGAACAGAGGTGATATACTGGAGTTCTATGAGTGGATATGAATTAAACGACAAAGACATCGACATAGTCCTGGAGAACTTGAGGAAGGTTCAGCCCGATGCAACACGTGAAGATGCAATCCAGAAGCTCCTCAAGACAAAAATGGATGCTCGTGAAAAGGCTCAGACTGACCATGCTGGACTAGCTGATGATTTGGAAAAACTAAATTCTAAAGAAGAGACTGAAAACTAAAACGGTAAAACATCCGAAGATTTAAGTTTCAGCACCTTCAACACTTTTTCTAGCATTTTTAGAGATGGCACAGCCTCGCCGCGTTCAAGCTTGGCATAATAGGTAACGTCCGTGCCGACCTTTTCGGCAACCTCTAGCTGAGTCAAATCAACAGCCCTGCGGGCTTTTCGAAGCGTAGCCTCAAGTGAGGCTTTTATTTCCTTATCAATCATGTATCCAATTATACCTAATTTTATTGATAGTTTTCTGCTGGATTTACGACAATAAAGAAAGGTTGCTGTCATATCGCAACGCTAGTCGCTGACACCAACCCATCTCAAGGTTAAATATACACTATCTTGTTCCAGTAAAAATTGTCGGGGCTAAAAGGGCAGTCCAGCAACTACAAACCCAGTTGACGAAGAAGTTGACCAGTTGCCGGCACTATCTTGTACTCTTACGTAAACCGTATGCTGGCCCGTAGACAAGGATGCGGCGTTGCCACTCGCACTAGCGTTGCCGCCACTGTACGACATCTGTGTGCCGTTTCCTTGGCCAGGATCCGTGTCAATGTAGTATTCAACGTACTTTACTCCAGACAGCTGATCAGCAGCGTTTGCTGATACAACAAAGAATGGGTTAGTATTTTTGATCACTACGTTTGGATTAACCTGAACATTAGTGACGGTCGGATTTGTCTTGTCTATACTGATAGTTGCGGTAACGGAGACGGAGTTACCTGCATTATCAACTGCTGAACCGGTCACGGTTTGGTTTGCGCCCTCGTTCGTCAAGGTTGTTGATCCTAAGCAAGTGTCAATGCCTGACAGTGCATCGGAGCAACTAAAAGTTACAGTTACGTCAGAATTATTCCAACCATCTGTGTTAGGTGCGGGGGTTAGTGTGTAGGTTATTGCAGGGTTTGTTTTGTCTAGGCTTATGTCAACAGATGTACTAACAGTGTTACCTGCATTATCAACTGCTGTACCGGTCACGGTTTGGTTTGCGCCCTCGGTGCTAACAGTAATTGGACTTGTGCAGCTACTAATCCCGGAGAGCTCGTCAGCACATGTAAATGTTACCGTTACATTTGAGCCATACCATCCATTTGCATTCGGAGTTGAACTCGAAGAGTAATTAATTGTTGGGTTTGTCTTATCTAGATTAATAGTTGCGTTAATAGTGGTTGAGTTGCCCGCATTATCTACAGCAGTTCCTGTAGCAATCTGGCTTTCCCCTTCTGTCGTAACAGTTACAGGATTTGTACAACTACTAATACCAGATGAGGTATCAGAGCAATTGAAAGTAACTGTGACATTAGAGTTATTCCAGCCATTTGTGTTTGCAGCAGGGCTTAAAGTATAGGTTATATCAGGATCGGTTTTATCAACCAAAATGCTAATTGTATTGCTTGGATCACTTTCTCCGCCAGCATTTACTGCTGTTACGTAATAGTCGTGAGTACCTTCGGTAACACCGCTATCAATATGATTGGTTGCTGTTACTGTCTCGAGGTATGTTCCATCACGGTAAACCTTATAAGAGGTCGCACCATTAGCAGCGTTCCATGTAAGGTATGGGTTGTTTGTTGGGCTTGATGCTGACAAGTTCATAGGCGCGTCTGGAACAGCCTGTATCGTGATAGAAGTATCTTGGCTGATTGTCTGATTGTTTGCACAGTAGGTATTGCCATTAATAACTGCACATATTGAGTAATAGACGCCAGATAATAAAGCAAAAGATGTTTCTCCATTTGAATCCGTGTTACCACCGTTAGAAATCATGCCGTTATTTGTAACCGCTGGAGTTTCAAACTGAATAATTCCGCTCGAATCAGTAAAGGTACTTTGGCCTATAGAGGTGGCACTGACTGAAGTGTTAGACACCTTGTTCCCATCCAAGTCTTTAACGGTAACCTCAGTATTAGCTAGGTCGAAAGTGATGTCTTGAATGGCATCATTCTGATCCGATATAGACACAGGACTATTGGTACTTGTAAGATTTTCTATTCGAGGCAGTTGGTCATTATTACTGCTGGGAGTGAAGACTCGTACACGATAGCTGCCATTCGGCATGTTACCCACAGTATAGTTGCCAGATGTATCAGTGTTAGATATGCCACTAAAAACATCGTTAAAGATTTGAACATAAGGCTTACTAGGTGAAGTAGTAGTATCCGCGTAATATGTGTTTGAGCTATCTTGGAACTTCATGACACCTGATGTATTTGCTTCGGCAAAAACAATCTCATCCGTTATATCTGAGCTAACAATTTGATTATCCAGGCACTTTTGGACAGAGTTGTATGAGGCGCAAATCGAATAATTCACATCTGTCAGTATTGGTACCACCGCAACGCCACTAACATTTGTTGATGCTCCGTTACCTATAACGCCATTGTTATAAGTTGTGGGTGTGCTGAATTCTATTGAACCGGAACTATCAGTAAAAACACTTTGACCTTTGGAAGACAAATTTACACTAGCTCCTTCAACAAGATTACCGTTTGCATCCTTAACGGTGATGGTTACATATGACAATCTAATTACTACATCTTTAGTTAAATCAGATCCATTCACTACAAACGGTGAGTTAGAACTAGAAAGATTTGAGAGTGACGGAAGTTTAACACCATAGCCATTGCTTGAACCTGATGTCCAGATGCGCGTATTAAAACTACCGTCAGGTACATTGCTCATAGAATAGTTGCCTGCACTATCGGGAGTCGACGTACCAGAAAAATCATTATTATATATCTGTATATTGTTATTAACGTTTGTATCAAAAAATATATCATTCGCTCCATCGCTGTACTTAACGACCCCTGATACGTTGGTGTTTGGAATATTAATCTGGACGTTGGTATCATCTGACACGGTTTGTCTTGGTGCACAATATTGCTTACCGTTATAAGCCGCACATATGGAATAATAGACATTCGTGAGAATTGGAATTACTCCAACACCATTTGGGCCTGTGGTTGCCGAATTAGATATCTTCCCATTGTTAATTGCGTATGATGTTTCGAACTGAATAGTACCACTGGTATCTGTAAATTGGCTGTAGCCAATAGATGACATGCTTACTGCTAAGTTATCAGCAGGGTTACCATCTGGGCCTAATACTGTAACTGATACATTTGACAAATCAAACGTTACATCTCGCGTAACTGAAGAGCCACTAACTCCGACCGGATAATTAAGACTGGTTAAATTATCCAGTTTAGGCATATTATCAGCACCAGGATTGTTTACCCTTACTCTATATGTACCATCGGGTACTCCACCAACAGAGTATGCACCAAGAGCGTCGGGATGGGACAATCCACTAAAAGTACCATTAAATATCTGCACGTAATAGGAATTATCCGTAGTTGCAAAGTAATCGGTAGTATCATGCTGAAACTTTGCTATTCCAGAAACGCTAGAGCCTGTAGCAAACACTGTAGGCACAAAGGTTAATTGACTTACTAGCAGCACACCCACAAGAAGAAGGGGTCTGAGCCTTGTTCGTAAGTTCCTTGCAAAGCTTAAGTTTAATGACTTGCCTATCATTTAGCGCCCCTCCTCAATTTATGAATATATTGTACTGTAACCAACTATTTAACACAAAACATTGGTGTATTGATGAAACGTTTGAAGAAATTAGGTAGGCTTTGTTAATAAAGCACAATCACTTTGTTGAGAACATTAATAGTGAATTTCTTTTCATTCTTGATACTATCGGACAAAGAATTTTCACTAGCTCCATACCTGATGGCATTATCAATCGCAATTGAAGCCTCTTTTTTGTTTCCCCTCGAAGCCTCAAGTATTGCCAGGTATGTCCATACGTCTGGGCTATTAGGCATTTGGTTCAGAACTTCATTTATATGCCTTGCTCCTAGTTCCTTGTCATCAAGCAATAGTGAAGCCTGGCTGAGCAGCAGATATGAATTTCTCGCTGAATATACACTAGCATAAGGTATGCTTTGGTTTAGTAATTCTATAGACTTCTCGTATTCTCCCGTCATGGCCCTAATTAGACCCAGATTGTAGTAATTCTGATAATTTGGATATGTTTTCAGGGCCTCTTCAGCATAAGGAACGGCTCGCTCGTAATTATTTTGCTTTCCATAGTTAACTGCAACTAGTGAGTTTGCCCTGTAGTTGTCTGTTGAGTTTTGTATGTCTTTAAGCGCAACTGTCATCTCAGTTTGCCAATCACTACCCCTGTTGTAAGACATTATGCCAAATACTAATACAACAATCGCCGCAATAGGCATGAGCTTATTGTAGGTTTCTTCTTTGATAAGTATTGATATGGCAACCCCTAACATACCCAAAATACCAGCTAGTGGCATGTACATCCAAGGTAGACTGGCAGTCATGTCTAGTGGTAATAGCTGTGATACGATGACAAGGCCAATAAAAGTCCATAAACTAAAGAATAAATAGACTTTTAACGCTTTTTTGTCCTTAGCACTTATTCTAATAGCTAAGTATATAAAGAATGAAACGACGGCTAAGTTAATCATGAAAGGCACAAGCACATCTCTAATGCTAAACGAGCGAACTACCCAGTAGTAGGAAGAGGCCAGATCAATCGGTGCAATAAGTTTAGTAAAATAAAGTGTATGTATTGAAGGTATAGTAAGCAATCTTTCGAGGATATTGGCCCTACCAATAGGAGCACTGTGTGCTGCAGAAAATAATCCAACGGCAGTTACTCTCATGATTAGGTAAAATAAGGCAACTGGTAAAAAAGTGTAGGAAAAAGTTTTAAGATACTTTCTTTTCCATATCGTTATAAACGAGAATGCAAGCAAGACAAACACGAAACTAGCTTCTTTTGTTAGCATAGCAAGGAGCAAAAATATGGCGCTGTACACAAGTTTTTTATTAGAGTCGGCATTTACAATGAGTAAAAGCGCAGAAATACCAAAAATGAAAAATAATGGATCTTGAAGTGATGGTATTGCGTACACACTTTGTGAATTTAGGGGGTGTACTAAGTAGATGAGCCCAAGTAGCAAAGCAAGAGGCTTTCTGAGTATTTTCTGGAAAAACAGAAACAGTAGAAAGGCTGCAAATATATGAAGTAATAGCTGAAAAGCATGAAAGTAAAATGGATTATCTCCAAATAGCGTGTATATGATGGAGAAGGATGTCGACATCATCGGCCTATAAAACCCTCCTTCCAGTTTGTCGGGCGTTAATCCTGTATAAAAAGTGCCACCTCTGAAAAACATTCCAATATTAGAAATTGAATGAACGGGAGTATTTTCGACTATCTGCCTAGTATCATCCCCTTGGAATTCTCCATGCAAACCAGATGAAAACACGATAAAACCAAATATAAACAGAATCAAGAAAACTTGTTTTCTTGAAAGACTGTGCAAGAATCTAGCTAGGATGGAATCAGTTGCATCTGGTTTATCGTAATGATCGTTTGTCGGTTCTACCTCTTTCACGCTCCCCGCAGCAGAACCTTTTTTTGCGCTCTCAGACTTACTGGTTTTTTGCGCTGCCACCCTGTTTATTTTACTAGTAAATTTTTTTCCCATAGCTAAAGTAAGGATATCAGTACTGCTTCGCGAGTGCAAAGAATTAAACTTGACGCCCTTCTAGTATAATATGCGTATGTGAGGGGGTTACCATGATAATGATAAGGGGCTACATAGCAAGAAGAAGGTTTGCAAGATTTCTTGCTGTAGGTGCCGTTAATACCATCACGAACTTCGTGTTTCTAAACCTCGCCTTTTTCGTGCTAGGTTTTAGTAAACTATTATCAATCGTAATGGGTACAGCTACGGCAATAATCATCAGCTTCTTGTTGAATCGTTCTTTTGTTTTTAAGGATAAATCACGGCCATTTAAAAAATTTATAATGTTCATCAACGTAGCTACGATCGGTACGTTCGCAATACAAACGTTTGTCTTTATTCAAGCATCGAATGTAGTAGGCCGATTTTTCGATAACAACGTAATCGTTATTAATATTTCGAATTTATTGGCATCTTTTTTCGTGTTGTTTTGGAACTACAACGGTTATAAGTATCTTGTATTTAGAAAACCTGATCAAAATTACTATGAAAAGCCTTTGAGCGAACCAGATGCCACCCGATCTTAGTATTGTTATACCTGCCTATAGCGAGGAAAGGCGCATTGGCGCTTCTCTGGATGAGTTATCAGTATTTCTGAAGAAAGATGGGTTATTAAGAACCCTATCCGTAGAAGTTATAGTTGTCGTTGCTGACTCAATTGATAATACAAAGAGTATAGTCACCTCTAAGCAAAACAAAATTGAATCGCTTAGTTTGCTCGAGCCAGGGCCTAGGGTTGGAAAAGGACGTGATACCAAGTTTGGTATGCTTGCCGCAAAGGGAGAAATAGTTATATTCATGGATGCGGACCTTGCTACGCCACTACGCCACATACCTAGCTTTTACAAGGAGATAAAGAGAGGTAATAGAGAGATAGTTATAGGGACCAGGAATCTATTAAAATACAGGAATAATAAGTTACGAGGTCTGTTAACTGTAATTGTAAGTAAAATGTATCAGTTTTTAGGTAGTGTAAAAGTGGAGGATACTCAATGTGGCTTTAAAATGTTTACTAAAGCATCAGCAAGGGCGTGCTTTACTAGATTGACTATAATGGGGTGGGGTTTCGATATGGAATTGCTAGCCATTGCTCGTATAAAAGGGTTTCCGGTCAAAGCTATTAGAATTGAAGACTGGAAGCACATGCCCTACAGTACACATACAGATGGAATCCCAAGGATACTAATTAGGCTTATTAGGGATCATAGTCTTATTCTATACAATTCGGTTACAGGCAAATATAATTAAGAGATGTGTGAGCAAAGTATTTAGATTCATGATTGGTAATATCTATTAGAATTTATTGTATATTGCAACTTTTCAATCTTACTTGAAACTATTGTCAAAAAAGGCTTTTGTGATCTCGTGAGTCACACAAGCCCTTAGTGTGATGATACAGCTTTTTCTTTAAGTAGGTCTTTTAGCGTACTTACCGCCTCTGACAGTCAAGGTAGTATAAGTCTCCACCTTAACATAAGCGAACCTGGCCCGTGCTCCCTAGGCGTTAAAAAAGTAAAGCGCCAAAGGAGGTGTAGTATGAATTTATTAACTAAAAACGAGTTGGCAAAAATGCCACTTATCAACACTCAAGAAGAAGTAGAGCTTGATGAGAAAATGGCGTATTTCAAATTCTTTACACCATGGACGCATTGGACGTGGTACGCCATGGAGTCCGACGGTTCACACTACTGCTTCGGCTTTGTCGAAGGCATGGAGGACGAGCTAGGCTACTTCTCACTAAGGGAGCTAGCCAAGGTCAAAGGGCCGTTTGGTCTCAAGATCGAGAAAGATCGGTACTTTGAGCCGACCAAGTTCAAAGACATAAAGCGTCTTTAGCTTTACAGTCCTGAGCAAGACTAAAAACTGCTTACTTATTAAAACGATTTTTGATTTTCCAATAAGGACTACTCCAAAAGCGGTACCTTACAATATCCAGCTTCTTAACTTTTGGTAGATAAGATACTTTTCCATTAATGACTTTTTTGGCTTGCCTCTTGCCACCCTCAATTTTGGCGCCAGGTAAACGTTCAAATCTTCTTTTGATAATTCTAGGAGGTTTGATACTGGATGCATCTCCTCTAGGGCTGGGAGGTATGCTGACAACCCTAAAGTTGACCCCCACCGAATTCTCATACTCAACCCATATTTGCTGATCGCAAGTAGCATTACAGCCCTCAAACTGTACTCCAGCTAACTTAAATTCCAAAGAGTCTCTAATACCTAAGACTGCTCTGGATATCTCTTCTTCAGCATCAAGAGCTTTTACAGAAAATCGTTCACCAGCAAACTGTTCATAAAAATGCACATACAGATTGTAAGCGGGTTCGTTACTTGCGTTACTCACAGTTATGTAGCTAGTCCAGTTATTTCCTTTAGTTTTTTTACTGCGAACCTCAAAGTTTACGTGTGGAACTTTGCTCTCCAGCCTAGGTATAAGTTTTTTTAAAGTGTTAAAAATAGTGTTCTTAAATATAAATGCAAGCAAAGCTATAGAAGCGGCCGCTAGAACAGCCTCTAGAATATTCAGAATTAAACCGTTACTGTACAGCCAGATCCAGATAGAATTTAAAGCGTTTAGTGCTGTCTCCATGCTTAGTAGTTTACTTTTTTAGGTACTACTTTAAAAGAAAGGTCATCCTCGTCTAAATATGACTCTTCCATCTTCTCATCAACATATTCTTTTAGCTTGCGGCAGTCGGCCTTAGACTTGCGGATAATGTGAACATCTGGGTATTTATCCCACTCCCAATCATCTGATTCATAGTGATCTATATATTTTCTGATACGTTTTTTAGCTATGAACAAGTGCTGGCCGTCGGTTAGCTCAATAAAGTAGTGGTTTCCATTCTTTGGCTTCACATACAAGCTCGGTAGGGGTTTTATCATACCTTCGATAGTAGATATTTCTGGTCCGGTCATAATCACTACACCAGTGCCTACTATGGCAATGTAAGCGCCATGTATGGATACCTGCAGGTCTATAAAGTCTTCCGACTTTGTGCGCTCTCTCAGCCGGCTAGCTAGGCTGTCCTTGTCTATGTCTGGCATGTTTTGCTGAATATACTTAATAGCTTTTGGCGCTAGGTAATACCTGGCTGATTTGTTCTGTAGGCGATAGCTCTTTTTATATATCTTACCTAAGTAGTCTCTACTGTGAAGTATCTGTAGGGCACTGTAGGCAGCATTGGTTGAAGTGTTTCTATGTTTAGCTAGATTATCTGTAGTTACATAACGAAAGCGGTAGACGAGTTGTAGTAAGTTGGATTGTTTTTGGTTTAGTTTTCTCTCGTACATATACGTAGTATAAAGGAGAGAACAAGAATTAGTATAATAAACAGGGGTGAATGTAGTTAAAAGTTATAATTTCGGAATTATAAGAATAATACAACGTTTTATCCTTGAATAATGCTTATTTAGGTAGTAAACTATAACTATATAGGTAGGTTATAGGGGGTAAAATGGGTAGAAGAAAAGGATCAACCAACAAGCCAAAACCGGAACTCAGTCTAGAGGACCGAATGGAAATACTTGCCAAACTACTCATTGAAACCGTTGAAGACGAACTAAAGGGTCACGGGCATGCTACAGAAAGCTAATGTAAATGCCGTAGCAGCCATACGCGTGTCTACAACCAAACAAGGCACAGACGGTGACTCGCCCGAAGCCCAACGTGAACAAATTGAACGCTTCGCAGAAACCCGTGGTATTAACATCAAGCAATACTTCGTTTTCCTAGAATCAGCTAGCAAAGAGCAGCAACCCATTCAGCAAGCGATTGATTTCTGCAAGAACCCTAAGAACGGCATAAACCTGTTCATTATTAAATCGATTGACCGTTTTACGCGCGGTGGCTCTGATGTATACAATCCGCTAAAACTACAACTCGACCAGGCAGGAGTGTCACTAGTAGACATTTACGGTGTTATTGGTGGCCAGAAAGTTAACACACTGGACCACCTTGGATTTGAATACAACTGGAGCATATATTCACCAACTAAAAAGTCCGAGATACTGGAAGCCGAAAGGTCAAAGGACGAACTACGCGACATATTGAGCCGTGTTATCGGTGCCGAAATACGCTACACCCAGCTCGGCTACTGGATGCGCCAGACACCTTATGGATTTACAAGCGAGAAAGTCGAAACACAGCACGGTAAACGCACAATACTAAAACCTCACCCAGAAGAAGCTACATTCATAGAACAGATATTTAAGCTAAGAGCCGGAAACTACCTAACGGACCAACAAATTGTCGATAAACTGAACGACCAGGGCTTTAAAACTCGAGTCCGCAACGTTCGTAGTAAACATGACCGTACCAAGATAGTCCGTCAAACTGGCGGTCAACCACTCAGCGTAAAGGCGATGCAGAAGTTACTGCACAATCATCTGTATGCAGGCATCATTTGCGAGAAATGGTCTGACAATAAGCCCACTAAAGCCGCGTTTGATGGCCTGGTAAGTATTGCACTGTTCAATAAAGCTAACCGTGGCAAGAAAGTTATAGACGTTGATGAGCAAGGCGACTACACAATCACTAAGTCCGAAGCACCCAAAAACGTGCTCAATCGAGGCAAAAAGACTATGGAGTTTTCATTCAGAAGGTTTGTACTGTGCCCAGAGTGCGAAAAGCCGCTACTTGGTAGTGCGTCTAGAGGGAAAAACGGAAAATACTATCCGGCCTATCACTGTAGTAATCATGGCCACTATTTTAGAGTGCCGAAGGATGAACTAGAAGAAAGCGTCGATGCGTTTGTGAAGCAGTTTGTTGTGCCCAAAGAACGCGTGGATGATGTTATGACACTAGTGCGCAAACTGTACGAAAAGCACCGCGAGGAAGCCCTGAAAGAGCTAGAAACCATAGACGAACGTATAACTGCACTACGCACAGAGTCAGAGATGATTATAAATAAGCTGAAGGTGCTGAATAATCAGACAGCGTTGCAGTACCTAGAGGCAGACCTCGAACGTATCGAAAAACAAATAACTGTATTGCAGGCCAAGAAAAATAAGCAAGATAACGAAAAAGACGTAAAAATGGAGCATGCACTGGACCGCATAGAATATTTCCTGGAAAACCTTGATGAACTACTGCTAAAACAGAGGTCACCAGTTAAAAAATCACTGTTTTTCAAGGCACTATTCACAAAACTGCCAACCTACGAAGAAATAAAACCTGGAAACACAAAAACACCCCTTTTTACAGGGGTGAATTCGCTTGCTCAGATGGTAACATCTAAAAATTCTCTTATGGTGATCC
>JBBSJL010000019.1:0-10665 GCA_038257245.1 Saccharimonadales bacterium (SeqCode)
GGCCAAAAATGTTGCATATAACGAAAAAACAGGGGCTCTACGAGCAATCGATTTAGAACAATTAAGACTTGTACAAACTAAAGAAACCCCAAATCTTGAAGCGATGTATGATGCTATGCTTCACGAAATGCTTCTATTCATTGCTTCTATTCATGATGCTGGGTTTAGATGGGAACAGAATCAACAGGATGCAAGTGGTATTTTGCGCCAAGCACTACTCGATCCATATAAAAGCACTTTGCGACATCCTTCCTCAATGGTTGAAGCAGATTACGGTAAACCGGCAATAGAAATGGTCGAGGAATTATGTAATTTTGTTGAAGGTGTGAGTGAAGATCAAATAGAAGAATATTGGCAAATGGCAAAAAACCCAATAAGTTCAGAAAATGCGGGTGTATAGCGTGCCAGAAAGAACTCGCCCATGCCGTTAGACAGTATGAAAAACAAAATATTAGACATTGTCGGCCCATTAGGTCATGTTTTCCCGGAGTATCACCCTGATGCCGCTGACATAAATGAAGCACTTGATCATGGCGTCGCAAGTTGTGCTGTCAGGGCATATGCCTCTGCACTATTAATAAGAGATGCTTATCCTAATTCACGACTATATAATGTAGGTTTTGGCTTTGACCAAGCACATGGTGGTGATTACAAGGGTGAAAATGGTACATACTTAAAAATGGGGCATGCAGTTACAAGGTTGTGGATACCAGAATTGCCGCCACTCGTTGTTGAATCGTATGCGGATGTAAAGTTAGAAGTTATCCCCCAGAGAGAAACTCACGATAGCTTCAGTTGGCATGACCCCGACGAAGGATATAAATTATATCTAGAACAGTCTGATGTTACTGATGTAGATATTGATCCTGTAGAAATCCTACGATTTTTACAAGCAAAAATGAGTGATTAGGCAAACAGTTTCCGAGTCTGTATTTGAAGAGTTTGATGCAGGGAACATCATAGATCTAGCGCATAAGATTAACCCGGGTAATCTACCTGTTAAAAGATAATAGTCGTTTAATAACCTAGCGCAATAACATACAAATTTAGCACTCATGCTTGACGAGTGCCAATTCGTTGCGCTATTATACTCATACAAACGCTGAATTTAAGTAATTAAACGGAGGTAAGTAATGGCGGTAGGTATAAAACCACTCTCAGACTATGTGGTTGCAAAGCAAGAAGAAGCATCAAACAAAACAGCAAGCGGGCTATATATCCCAGACGCTGCTCAGGAAAAGCCAAAGACAGCGAATGTCTTGGCAGTTGGCAAGGATGTAAAAGAGATTAAAGTAGGTGATCGCATCGTATATGGTGGCTACAGCAATACAGAGGTTAAACATGATGGTGTGGAATACATACTAGTTAAAGAAGAAAACATTTACGCAACAGTTAAATAGGAGGAGTTAGAATGGCGAAGAAAGTATTTTATGATGATGATGCACGCAGGCGAGTACTAGAAGGTGCTCGAATTCTCTACGATGCAGTAAAGACAACTATGGGCCCAAAAGGCCGCAATGTAGTAATTAGCAAATCTTACGGCAACCCATCGATAACCCACGACGGGGTAACTGTTGCTAAAGGTGTAGAAATTGCCGATGTTGATGATGAAACTCTAGGCTACAAAGTCGGTGCGGAACTTATTAAGCAGGCAGCAAACAAGATGAACGATGTAGCTGGCGATGGTACAACCACCGTCACAGTTTTGACTTATCATATTTTGAACGAGGCAAATAAACTGATTGCTGCTGGCCACAACCCAATGCTGCTACGAAAGGGATTGGAAGCCGCTGCCCACGATGTTATTACCCAGCTTTCTGGCATGAGCGAAGACATCAAAAGCGATAAAAAGCGTGTTGCTCAAGTCGCTACAATTTCTGCTGGTGACGCTGAAATAGGTAATCTGATTGCTGATGTTATCGACAAGGTCGGCAAGGATGGTGTTGTAACCGTAGAAGAAGGCCAAGGTCTGGCACTAGAAAGCGAAGTTGTAGAAGGATTCACGTTCGACAAAGGCTTCGTTAGCCCGTACATGGTTACCGACACAACTCGGATGGAAGCTGTTTATGATAAGCCAGCCATCGTAATCACAGACAAAAAAATTAGCTCTGTTCAGGAATTCTTACCGCTACTGGAAAAGCTTGCTCAATCTGGAAAGAAAGACCTAGTTTTAATTGCCGAAGAAGTCGAAGGCGAAGCGCTCGGAACACTAATTCTTAATAGATTAAAAGGTGTATTTAATACGCTAGCACTTAAGGCCCCATCATTTGGTGATCGTCGCAAAGACGTTCTAAATGACATCGCAATCCTAACCGGTGCGACTGTTATATCCGAAGAACGTGGAATGACCTTCGAAAACGTAGAGCTTGATGTGGTAGGAAGCGCACGTAAGATTATTGCTACTCAAGACGAAACAACAATCATCGAAGGAAACGGCGAAGTTAATGAAATAAACGCCCGTATCAAGCAGATAAATGCCCAGGCAGAAGCTGCAACCAGCGAATATGACAAAGAAAACTTCGATAAGCGCCGAGCTGCTCTTTCCGGTAAGGTCGCCGTAATCAAAGTCGGTGGTGCTACCGAAACTGAAATAGAAGAAAAGAAATACCGCGTAGATGATGCCGTAGCTGCGGTAAAGGCTGCTTTGGACGAAGGAATCGTCCCTGGTGGAGGTGTTACGTTTATCAACCTAACAAGTGCTATTAAGACTGTTAAGGATGAAGATCATGCAGTTACCGCTGGTAGACAACTTCTTGCCCGTGCGCTGGAACAGCCATTTAGGATTTTGCTCAGTAACGCTGGGCTAAACGCTGACGAATGGTTACCACAAGTCAAAGCCGCGAAACTAGGCCAGGGTGTTAACGTTAACAATCCAACTAAGCTAACCGATTTAAAGAAAGCTGGTGTAGTAGATCCAACGAGAGTCGCCAAAGAAGCAATTCAAAACGCTGCATCGATTGCTGGAACCAGCATGACCATGGGTGCCTTAGTTGTAGAAGTGCCAGAACCAAAATCAGCTGCTCCAGCCCCCGACATGGGTGGTATGGGTAGCATGATGGGTATGTAGCCGAACTTAACTAGTCGGGGTAAATATCCCGAGCTCTGGTTTGGTTAAGTCAATGCGAGAGTGATTAGACCTATAAAGTTCCGTTGAGTTAGTAGGAACGACCATTATTGACCCTTCAGGATACCAAGTTTTGATATTGTTGGGCAACGCCAGATGTCTCTGGACATCCATACCTGTCTCGGGCTCATCAATAAAAGCAATTCCTGGATAATATTTTCGCTTTCTATTCAAACCAAAACGACCGAGAGCCTTATGCCTAGACATTTTTGAAAATTCTTCCGGTATTTCCCAGTCTGGTAACTCGATACTACCGTCGTCTTTAGCATTCCACTTAAGCGAGAAGGATATATCTAAAAATCCTTCAATATCTCTGTCGACTGTCTGGCGAGCAGACAGATTCTGTGAAGCATCTTCTAATAATTCGTCTGAGGAGTGTGCATCTCCGCTTATTTCAAAAAATGGACCAATATCTCGAACACGCGGTTGCCTAGCCATCTCGCGGTTTAGTTGCATGTGTCTTCCGACTTGTTCCTGTGAATTACAGTATATCGTACACGTGTTAGTTGCATATTCCTCAATCCTTAGAGTACTTGCTATAAGTGGAGCCGCACCAGCAGTAATGTATTCTTCAAAACTAGTTCCTCTGTTTCGGGGTAATTCAAATGTGCTGTCAGCCCACTTTCGTGCTTCTTCCTCACTCTTGCCTTCTTCAATGTGGCCTTGGTAGCGGGCTTCTGATTCGATTGCGTAGTTTATCGCTCTTGCGAAAGTAGTCTTACCGCTACCGTTAGGCCCAAATATTAGGTTTACGCCAGGTCGAAATTCCAGCCTCTCTGGTAATCTCATAAACGTTTCACGCAAGTGTTCTAGTTTTGCTGGAAGTTCCAAAGCCTGCAACTTGGCTCTGTCGATGCCAACCACCAGCTCTGCTTGCTCAACCAAAGCTTCCTTTGTTATTGTTATCGGCTGTTCAATAGTCGGAGGTGTAAAGGCAGTGTCTAAGCGGGGTATGGCTATTTCTTCCCATGGATTAGGGGTTTGGGTGGCTATTTCTATGTTGCCAGGTTCCTGTTCAAAATCACTCATAGTTTTGTCCATGTGTCTTGATTATTATTGTTGTAGAAGAATATCTGCAATAGGGATAGTCTCTAGTTCGTCCATAGGGGGCAGCACCATATCCCCGTTATGAGAATGTACCGAGCCATTTATCATGATTTCTTCTAGCCGACTCATTTGTAAATTAGTAATTGGTTCAAAGGGGTTCCGAACTTGTGCAGCGTTCTGCTCTTTTTCTAGTTCCGCAGGTCCAAAAGTAAAGTGGCTTCTACGTACAGTTGCCTCGGTAGGCGAAAGGAAAGCGGTGTCATAGCGGGTAATCTTTCTCACGATTGCGCCTGCCGCTAGGCTGCCCATAACATCACCCCATGGGTTAGCAGAACCCTGGTCCTCGGTAATCATTATTTGGCGTTGTCCATCAGGGTTGTCCATGTAGTTTACCCAGACGAATGCTTCGCCCCAAGCTTTTCCGCTCTCGTCTGTTCTACAGGGCAACGACATAAGTCTTATGTTCTTGATATCTGGAGTGCCTATGTCACCGGCTCCACGATTAGGCTGAGTGTTCCAAACAAATTCCTCAGGGACGTTGTCTATCAGTACACCGAGTGCCTCATGCATTAACGATATTGCTTCTGGCGAGGCAAGTGCCTCTGGGTTGGCTCCGAATTCACTTGTCTGAGTCGGTTGTGACTCTAATTCTGCCTTATTGTCTATATCTATCATCTGAACCTCCGAGTGGTTAGTGGGCTTATAGTACAATAAATGATACAGAATGTAAAGAATAGCATGACGAAGAACAAAATAACAGAGAATAATATGTCAAAAAGTGATTGACAAAACGAACAATGGACGATATTATGTCAAGAATGAACGAGCTATTTGAACAGTTAGGAATACGAGCCAAAGAAGCTAATATCTACCGGTTATTGCTAGAAAATGGAGATTTAACAGCAACAGCAATATCTGTTAAGGCTAAAGAATCGCGAACCAATACCTACATGATTTTAGAACAGTTAATGGAATTGGGGTTAGTAACAACTGATGAGTCAAAGTCCGTGCGCAGATACGTAGCAGCTGATCCTACAGTGTTGAGGCAACTTTTTACAGATAAGCAGCAAGAATTAAAACTGGCTCAAAAGTATTTAAATCAAAATTTGCCCGAGTTAAAGTCAATGTATAACTTGGGGCGACTAAAACCCGGCGTTGTGTATCTAGAAGGGCTCAAGGGCTCAAGGGTTTAGAAGTTATGTTAAACGACATGGCGCGCAGTAGAGAAGAGGCTATATTGATTCCAGGTGGCCCAATAACGGGTGAGGCATGGGAAGTATTAAAGGCTGGAATTGCCAAACGAGCAAAGCTGGGAGTAAAAACCCGGGCCTTATTTTCTGAGGGTTCCAGAAATCTCGTTGACTCAAAACTTCACAAACAACAGAAATATGAAGTTAGGTATTGGGACGGCGAAGAGTATCCAGGAGAGATGGTCGTCTACGGTGATAAGTGCGTATTTACAACTTATGAGCCAGGAATTGTAAATACTATTCTTACTAACGAAGTTATGGCTAAAACACTGAAAGGTGTCTTCGATGGACTTTGGAGTCACTCCAAAGAGTAAAACTTGCATAATTAACTATAATCTAGTATTATAGTGTAAATCACCGGTGGAGAAAGTTGATTAATAGTTATGGCATTATTTAGACGCAACAAGAATGATTCAGCTACTACTGGATATTATCAGAGTCCAGAAGCTGAAAACAAACCAATGGCTTGGTTACTAGCTATTGCAACATTCGTGATCACTCTATTGATAATTTTGGTACTGTTTTTCGTAGGAAAATGGGCATGGAATAAGATTTCTGGCGACAATGATAATCAACAGGCAACACAATCACAACCGCAGAGTGAGCAGACCAACACTTCAGGCAACACTGATAACAAAGAATCAACTGATACAGTGAACGGCGCAACGCATGTGACAACAGACCCTGGTCCTCAAACAAGTAGCGCCAGCACCTCTACACCTTCACAAGCAATTACACAGCCAAACACCGGACCAACAGAATTAGTCCGAACTGGCCCCGATCAAGATCTATAATTATTGATTATTCTGCTGAGTAAAGTAGTTGATTTCATTCACTACATCTAGTAATGCTTGAGCACGAGACTTTTCATCTGTTATTTGTTTGGCAGCCTCATATGCTGCTTTAATTAGTGCCTGATTATCAGAAGCTTGAATCATCATCATGGTTGTTTTGAACTTTTCTTCTGGTGACTGATCAAGGTGTTCAATCAAAGGGTTCAATGCGCTAAGAGCGTCTTGCTTGATACTTAGTAAGTCGCCACTAGAATCATCAGTTGCAGGTATGTCACTTGCTGGCGGAGTGGTCAAGGGTTCAGGGTTATCATTCTGCGGAGGTGGGCTTTGAGGTTGGTCGTTATTGATACCCGAGTTGTTATTATCCTGATTATTGCTGTCACTATTATTATCGTTGGGCGGAAGTTGCCCATATGGATTATTGTCTTGTGGCTGCGCTGGCTGCCCTTGTTGACCATTCTGATCGTACATGTTTCCACCCCCTAAAGTTTGTTGAAATATTCATAAGCACTATAGCATAAAAACTTCGTAGAGTGGAGCATGATTTGCTAAGATAAGCGTAGCAGATTAAACGGAGGGAAGATGTTAGACGATTTAAAGTTGATTCATGAACGTGATGCACAAGATGCACTAGGGATAGCAGAAAAGCAGTGGGAGCAACTTAAGTATGACTACGGTGTAGAGTGCAAACCTAACGGCTCTGTTACAAATGTAGTAATTGGTGGTATGGGAGGATCGGCTTTGGCAGCATCGATACTGAGTAGCTGGCCCAAACTAAAAGTACCTCTCCAGATTGTAAGGAATTATGATTTACCTGAATACGCAAATGAAAACACGTTGTTTGTGGCTTCTAGTTACTCTGGTAATACCGAAGAGACACTTTCTGCACTGAAACAGGCAGAGGAAAGTGGTTGCGACATTGTTGTTATTGCGGCGGGTGGTGAGTTAGCCCAAATCGCCCAAGATAAGAACTATCCATTATTTAGCATCCCTAGTAATTTTCAACCCAGGATGGCTGTTTTTTATAATTTTGCTGCGTTAATACAGCTGTTTGAATCAATGGAGTTGATATCAACTGGGAGTGTGGACGAGTTGAATATCACGGCGGATTGGTTATCCGATCAGACCAAAACATGGTTACCTGATGCCCATACTAAAAATAACTTAGCAAAGGAAATAGCTCTAGAACTAGTAGGTAAGTCTGTAGCTATATACTCTGGCCCACTTCTATCTCCTGCAGGCTATAAGTGGAAAATTAATTTCAACGAAAATGCTAAGAATGTAGCGTGGTGCAATCAGATCCCCGAGTTTAATCATAATGAGTTTCTTGGCTGGACAAGCCACCCCGTTGATAAACCATACGCCGTGATTGATCTAAGGTCAAAACTGGAACACGAACGAGTTACAAAGCGGTTTGGAATTACAGAGAAGCTACTTTCTGGCAGGAGACCTTCACCAAACATTGTAGATGTTGATGCTGACACACCCCTAAAGGCTCTTTTGTGGGTAATTGTTCTCGGAGATTTTGTCAGTTTGTACCTCGCTATATTAAACGGATTAAATCCAACACCAGTTGATCTTATTGAGAAACTGAAAGCTGCTTTGAAAGACTAGATTATATCTACGAATCCCAAAGAGTGAGTATGTCAAAAAAATTTGATCCTGGGTTTGTGGCAGATGCACCTGCTACCGAATCGTTCGTTAGAGCTAAATAGGCTTATCTTTTAGCTTGAGCAGGAAGCCAATGTAGCTCCAAAACAGATGAGCCGCGAACCAAGTTACTAGAACAAGTATGTTCATCCAGAATGATAAGATCACAAAAGGAATTGAGAATACCAGACCACCAATTATGTAGTCAACCTGGTCAAATGGGAACCAACTTTCACCCGGTTTTACTCCAACTCGACGTTTGGCGAAACTTTCGACTGCATCGCCGACCAAAGCGCCTGTGCCGAGGGCAGCACCGACAACAAACATGTCCAAGGTCGGGATAAGCGCTGAAACACTTACATAATTTATGGATTCGGGGTAAATTATGTAAGTAATAACACTGGTCATCCCTCCACAAAAGGCTCCAAACACAAGTCCTCGCCACGTTTTATTTGCCCCAAAGATTCTTATTCTACGGTAACTTTTTCCAAAATCTAATGGCGTATCCCAGTCTTTTAAAATAGGGATCTTTTTGGCAAATACAGGGCTGGCGTTAGCAATACCAGCAGGCAAGAAAAACCAAAGGGCAAACATTATGTTATCAATCATTCTTTGTCACTTTCTTACGTAGTTTGTGGTATTTGGGGTATAAAAGAGCCCGCACTTTTGGTCTTTCTGTAATTGGTGTGCCAGAAGTGATTAAACTTATAATGTTTTCTCTCGTTGGTGGTTCCGAAACGATATTATAGGTCTTACCTAGCCCATGAATGCCATGTGCATCACTGCTGGCAGCCCCGGGTTTGTAGTTTAATTTAGCCCAAACAACGGTTTGATCACTTCTGTTCTGTGCAAAAGCGCGACCATTACAGACTTCTATAATGTCTATTTCGTCCGAAATTGCTTCTAATATTTCTGGGTGAAGGCCCTTTCTGACAGTTTCAAACGGATGGGGGATATATACTACTCCGTCTTGTTCACGGATAGCTTTGATAGCGTCAATTGGCGAGAGACCAGCCGGTACCACAGACTTTAAGTATAGCCCTATAATTTCGCCCTCTGTGGTCATTATTTCTTCGCCAACAATTATCTTGTCACCCAGTTCGCTCTGTAATGTCAGGGCAAAACTAACACTATTGTGATCGGTTATAGCTATATAATCTAGCACCCCAGATTCTAGGACCTTTTTGTACTGTGCGTGTGTAATACCGCCGTCAGATGATGTAGTCGAGTGTGTATGAAGATCGAGTTTATACATTTAAAGCCTCGTGTTGATGTTCTGAAAACGTTGAATTATTGTTATTCCAGAACCCAGTGCAATAGTTACGATAACGACCGGCAACAGGTTAAATGTCAGTCCAATAACTAATAAGAATATTCTGATATCAAAACTCATTATCCCATTACGAAATGAGCTATTCTTGGCATGATCATTCTTAGGTTTATTTTTAGTTAATGCCTCCCCCCACGCGTTGATGTAGCTAACTGTAACCGCAGCTCCACAAGCAACAACTGCCCAAATTGCCCAGTATGGCTGCCCAAGACTTACGAAACTATACGATATTCCTACGTAAAGCATTACTTCTTTGACTCGGTCAGTTAGAGAATCAAGCAACATGCCTTTATCAGACTGGCTTTTTTGTAATCGGGCCAGTGAACCGTCTAATGTATCGAATAGTCCAAAAATAACTAACAGTATCGCCGCTAGAACGTATTCATTGGTGGCAATTAGCCATGCGATGGGTAAGTGTGCCATTAAACCTGTAATCGTAACCATGTTTGGCGAAATGCGCCCACCAGAAAGCTTATCTAGGTCCTTCGCAACCCTATGCATGAATGATTTAACCAGCCTTCTAATTGGTTCAATAACAGTATCCATGTGCACCATTATACCTAAATTCGGTATACTAGAGTTAGAACTATGAGTGCAAAAGTTAATAAAGGGGTGTTAACTCGTCATAAAGGGCTGATCCATGCTCTGTTAATTGCAAACAGCATGAGCTTATTGCTATTTACCCTTCGCGTGATTGATTCGGGGAACTTTCGTTATTGGTTTCTGGTTTGGAACCTTGTATTGGCTTGGTTACCATTAATGTTCGCACTTTGGCTGACCGTTAGGTTGAGAACACAAAAGTGGCTGGAGCCCGGCAATGTAATATTGACTGTTTTGTGGCTTGGATTTTTACCTAATAGTTTTTATTTAGTAAGTGACCTAATACATTTGCAAACTACGTCCGAGGTTAGTGTTTTGTATGACGCAGTGCTATTTACCTCGTTAATTTTTAACGGGTTTGTAAGCGGATGTATCAGCTTGTATTTTGTTCATATTGAGCTTCTAAAGCGTATATCGGCTAGAATTGCTCACAGTCTAATAGGAATTGTTTTGTTGTTGTGCAGTTTTGCAATTTATCTGGGCAGGGCACTCAGATGGAATACCTGGGATGTGTTTTTGCATCCAACTAGTTTGATATTTGATGTCAGTGAACAAGTTGTTAATCGAGCCGCACAATCCCGGGCGTCGGTGACCACGTTTTCGTTTTTTATACTTCTCGGTGGCATGTATATGGTAATTTGGCAGCTGGCTAAGGCCCGCGACTAATGAAGCGCAAATCTTTTTAGATACAACCTGTTATAATTACATCTGTTATGGAGCAATTGAAGCAAAAAATACAGGTTATTGTAATTGATTTGTTCGGTAGCAATATCGACATAGAATTAACTCGCCCCGATGAACAATTCGGCGATTTTTCCACCAACGTTGCTATGCAGCTGACAAAAAGTGTCGGCCAAAATCCAGGAGAAA
>JBBSJL010000020.1:0-10273 GCA_038257245.1 Saccharimonadales bacterium (SeqCode)
CTAGTACATTAGAAAATAATATTTGCGGCACTATTTCTTTATCCTAAGAAATGGTGCCGCATTTTTTAAATCAAATCGATTCTCAAGAAAGGATCATATCGTGACTATCAAAATTGCATCTGGAATCGGCACTGGACCAACATCACTATCGGCTTTTGATGCTGCGTTAAACCATGCAGGCGTAGCAAACTATAATATTATAAGGCTTAGTTCTGTGATACCTCCTGGTTCTAATATTAATGTTAATACGAGCGCTCTAACAAAACTCCCCGGAGAGTGGGGTGATCGTTTATATGTAGTAATGGCTGAAGAACGCGTAAGTACACCAAATGAGGAAGCTTGGGCAGGAATAGGATGGGTACAAGATAAAACAACAGGCAAAGGTTTATTTGTAGAGCATGAAGGCAATAGTGAGAAGTCAGTTAAAAGAGATATACAACAGAGCCTTGAGGCTTTAATGGCAACCCGAAATATAGATTTTGGCCCAATAAAAATGAAGGTCATAGGCCGTGCGTGTAAGCACCAACCAGTTTGCGCATTAGTGGTGGCTGTTTATCAGGCTAGCGACTGGGAGAGCGCAGCTCAACTAGTCTAGATCGAGAGTTAAGTATGAGCGCTCAAAATATCAGTCCCGCCGAACAAGTTTCCGACCCTTCGTTATTTGTGCGGCCAGATTTTGTTGTTCCGGCAGCGCAAGACAACGAAAACACAGAGGTTCGTGTTGATAATGAAGAGGCAAGTCGTTTGCAACGTTTTGGTAAATTTATGGTGGATTTTCCTGGTAATACTAATGATGGCATACAAAGAGCAGCAATTGCATTTCAGACTGACCCGCGCCATGCCTCTTGGCGTACGTTGCAGTGTGCAGTGGTTGCGGGTGAGGTCAGTCCTCTAAATGAAGCTTTACGCTACGGTGCGCTGGCACTTGCCTTTTCCATAACGGAAGGTGTCATGCCCGCACTGGTTGGCGGACTAGTTCTTGGTGGTACAACCTTTCTTATTGAAGCTCCAGCAGGCGTTATAGCAGCTGATCTTGTTACGACAGATGCTGGTGATCGAGTTCTGACCAAGGTAAACGACTTTATCGAGAAGAAGATCCCTAATGACACCAAAATGAATCCTGGTATTGAAGTCGGAGTCGCTATGCTTGGTGGCTCAGCTATTGTTATTGCTGAAAAACAGCGTGAGGATCAAAGCAGAGCCAAGCAGGAAAACGTTAAACACGCACTGTTTACTGCTAGCTGGATGTCTGCCTATTTTACGGCTGAAGGAGCCTTTATAGGGGCTGTTGGTGAAGGAACGTTGCTGAGTGCCAAGACAATCGGTGCATTCGTGCTAGCAACAGGCATGACCGGGGCTGCGGTTGATAGGATGACCAGAAATATAAGAAGGGAAAAGCAGGTTGAAATTTATTCAAACTGGCGCAATAAAGATGACCAGGCGATACGCATTGGTATATTTGGCGAAGATCTCGAAAAGGCTGTATCGAGTCGGGAAACTGTCTTTGTTAGCACAAAGAACGAGAATGGTGTAAAAACTCGTTCGCCCCTCCTTGTACCCGCAAAGGGTCTCGAATGGTATAACAGCGAGCTAATCGAAGAGAAATATGGTAAAGATGCTAAAGTCTTGTGCTATGTACATCCGCCATTTGCAGATGAGAAAAGTGCCAAAAAAGCTGAAGCCATTTTACGTAAAAAACTTGCCAAGGGGTACGTAATCATTACCGACAAGTATGTTGAAGATGATTCAAGCCCAATGGCTAGGATTGTTGAAGAAGCTAAATCGGGCGAATTCACTATGGAAGCTTTTGGTGGCGATACCGAGAGCCGTGTTGATGTTTTTGCTGGGCCGGTTGCGGTTGTGGGTTCTGATGGAGAGATTTTTGAAGCACCTAGTCTTTACGAGGTCTATAGACAAGCTATCGAATCAGGAGATATACAAGAGGCTCAAGAAAACGGTGTGTCACTTCAAGAAGTAGTTGATGGTGACGAAGCTGAGGCTTTATGGGAAATATATAAAAAACCCTTCGAGGATCTAGGTAGAGATGATCCTACACATGCCGGTTTTGACAAGGAAGGTTTGCTAGACATATTAAAAGACCCTGAAGTTACAAAAATTATTAACAGGGTTGACGGCGAGATCACAACACTTTGCTTCTTTTTGCATAATTTTGATAAGGCGCCTTGGTTTAATCCTGGCTATTATAAGAATAATTATAAAGAGTACTATGAAACAGGAAATATATTAATGTTCCCTGGCATAGTGTCAGATGAAAACAAGCGTGGTAATAATTATGCTATGGATGTGATTGATGTTGCAACTAAGCTTCTTGGCAAGAGAGGTTCGAACTTCCTAGTGACTTTCGAATGTACAGAGATCAGCACTACTTATATACCCGAAATTGTAACAGCAGCCGTGAATAACAGTGGTGTTGCGAATATAACAGGATTAGAAAAAGCCGTTAACCAAATAGAATACATTGCTATCTCGAGTTAGGGCTTAGTTATTCTATATTTTTTTAGTATATTTGTGGGCAGATACGATTGTTTAAAACTACGTAGTCCAGCAATACCTAGGTCTTGCTCCCAATTTATATCTTCAGAGCCTCTCTCGTATAGCAATCGTGAGATGTGATTAGTAAGAACAATATCCATGTTTCTGTAGCCCAAAATAGTTTTTTGAAAATGACACGTAGACATTGGCTCACCAAGCTCATTGATAGAAAAACCTATGTCACTACTAGAGTTGCGTAAAATTGTTAGCAGGATTTTGGGCAAGTTTTTGGAGTGGTCAATGAGTCGGATAATCGCTTCTCGCTCTTGAGCTATATCCTCTGCTTTTCTAGTATCGTCCTTCGCCCATTCATCAAATATAGATAGAACTCTTGATTTGAACTCTCTAATATCACTAGACAAGTCAGTAAAGTTGAGATCTTTCCCGTAATCTCGGAGGAGTCTATTTAGCCGTTTCCGTTTCCATTTATATTCGTGGCCTTCTAGTTTTGACAGTTTTGAGAGCGAGAAAATGTAATCAAAATTGTCTGGGTCCTCAGTAATTATTAGTTGGGCTGGTTCGTTAATACTGTTTACTACAACCTCGGGTACTAGTTTTAGGCCACTCGTAAATTCAAAAAGAGTGTTGATTGTTTTGTCGATCTTATTATCACCTAATAAAGATAAAACGTCTTCCCCTGTTAAGTAATCGGGAAGTTTAATGACCAAGTTGTCGTTAAGCATGCTTAATTCTGCAGAATTGTCAGTATTCCATGCGAACAGACTGATAAAGTTAAAATCAGAGTAAGCATCATACTTTTCGGTTACTCCAAAAATCAAATCGTAATGATCGACTGATAATTTATCGAATTTTGGAAATGTGGGGATTGCTATCATTTGTTACCTCAGCGCTTATGTTATAGGATACAACAATGGAGATTAAATTAATATCCTATATACCGGCTATCTTCGGGGTCGCGATCATAGGTCTCTTTATTTTGTTGAACAATTATAAGGACACTAGAAATCGACTTTTTGCCTCTTTCAATTTCCTGATAGCTATATGGCTATCTTGTCTACTTGTTGCTGACATGGCTATCAGTAAATCGATCGTTTTATATGCATTAAGATTTGCACTTTTTTTTGGTGCTCTTGTCTTCGTATCGTTCTATTACTTTTCGTTGTTTTTCCCTTACAAAAGACAAATAAGTTTTACAAAACAAGCGGTTGTATCTGTTCCAATAATTGTTATAGCACTACTCTCTTTCACTCCTCTTTTAATCGAAACAGTTACTATTCAGAATTTTGGTGCTCAGCCAGACAGGGTAGGGTTGCTTTATACAATTTCAGATATCATTGGAGTGTTGTATTTGGTCGCAGGTTTATCAATTATGATTTCCAAATATAAAAAGTCTAACAAAGAGCAAAAAGCACAAATTAGATTTGTGAGTTATGCGCTCTCTATTGCTTTAATTGTTAATGTCTTTACGGGCATTGTACTGACATTTTTAAAAGTTGATTCTCAGTATGTAAGCCTCGGTGGCTTTTCGTTACTAATTTTCTCTATGATTGTCGGTTATTCCATGCTCAAACACAAACTATTTGATATTAGGTTGGTTGTGATTCGATCTTTAGGATATGTTTTGTCGCTAAGCCTAATTCTTACGATTACTGCATTAGTTATATTTGGTCTATCAAATAAACTAGTAGAGATAGGTGTTAGCCAGAACATAAGATTGTGGCTATATGTTCTAATTACGCTAATATTTTCTCTATCATTTCAGCCAATAAAACGAGCCTTTGATTCACTTACCAGAAAGCTATTCTATAGGGATGCGTATGACACCCAGGTCTTATTGAATGAATTTAATAAAGTAATTGTTTCTACTATTGACTTGGAGCTACTACTAGAACGTGCCGGCGTTACTATTGAAAAATACCTAAAACCAGAATCATCAGCCTTTGCAATAAGAGACAGCAAGGATGATGTCATAAGACTTATTTCTGCCGAAGAACCCGAACTATCAAAAGAAGCCATAGAACAAGTTCGAGGATATGCCCATCAAAATCCAGATAAACTATTTGTAACGGACGCATTAGAAGAAACCCAGAGCGACTTAAAGGAATTATTGCAAAAGGCGAACGTCGGTATGTTAGCCAGGATTACTACAGACCCAAGTGTTGAGGGCAATGGTTACATAGTCATGGGCTATAAGAAGAGCGGTAACATGTATAACACTCAGGACACAGGTGCTATGGAAATAGTCGCCAATGAATTGGCAATTGCAATGCAGAATGCGTTGCAGTTTGAGGAGATACAAAGGTTCAACGTTACTCTGCAGGATAAAGTTGAGGATGCTACCAAACAGCTACGCAAAACAAATGACAAGCTAAAACAAATGGATGAAACCAAGGACGAGTTCATAAGTATGGCCTCTCACCAATTGCGTACTCCGCTGACATCTGTAAAAGGCTATCTGAGCATGGTGTTAGAGGGGGATGCTGGCGACCTAAATGAAATGCAGAACAAGCTGCTGGATCAAGCATTTGTAAGTTCTCAACGCATGGTTTATCTAATCGCTGACCTTTTGAACGTTTCCAGGCTAAGAACGGGTAAGTTCATTATTGATTCTGTATCGGCTAACCTTGCAGATATTATAAAGGGAGAAGTAGAGCAGCTAGTTGAAACTGCTGCATCAAGAGGGTTGACACTCAAATACGATAAACCTAAAAACTTCCCTAATCTATTGATTGACGAAACCAAGATCCGGCAAGTGTGTATGAACTTTATTGACAACGCTATCTACTACACACCAAAAGGTGGTCACATAACAATAGGTCTAAAAGATAATGGCAAAACCATAGAATATACGGTTGTAGATGACGGTCTAGGAGTACCGAAATCTGAACAACATCACCTGTTTAATAAATTCTTCCGCGCAGGTAATGCCAAAAAGGCACGACCAGACGGTACGGGGCTGGGTCTATTTATGGCTAAAAAGGTAATTGTGGCCCAAGGTGGCAGTCTTATATTCAAGAGCCAAGAAGGCAAAGGCAGCACATTTGGCTTTAGCTTTAGCAAAGAAAAGCTAAAAGTACCAGATAACTACGAACAACCAGAACCCCTTAACGGTATAAAATCCGGACCCGGCGCCTCCAAATAGCCAAACCTAGCCACCCTACTGGGGTTTCAAGTGTAATACATGAGTTAGTGAGGGATGACTAGTATTGACATAGAAGCAAGTATATGGTAGACTGTACCCATAAATTGAGAGGTTTATGTACGGGAATATTATGAAAGGTGAAACGATAGAAACTAATCCCATGGAACACCTACAGGATAGTCTAAGTCCTGCTATGTATGCTAGTGTTTTGCGTCACTTTTCACCATCTGAATCTAGCCTACCAACTGATACAATCCCCAGCTCCGTAGTTACGGAGGGTTTGGTTGATATAGCAGTAACAGAATCAACAATTACTGCCCCAGCGTCAGATTTCTCATTGATGGAGGGCCTTAGCCCTGAAATGCAGGCATCGGTAGCACGTCATTTTTCTAATCCGACTAAAGATACTCTAGTACAACAAATCAGCGTAGACCAGGGCACAGATAAGGTTGAGCACAGTAATGCTTTAAGGGATTCCAGCGTTAATGTTGCAAAGCGTCTTGGCTATGCAGTATTAGGTATGGCAATTGGCGTCGGGTCGTTGACAGGAGCTGCTAGCGTTATGGATAGAGAAAACCAGACCATTACAGCCGAAGCACTAGCTCAGCCAAATACAGAATTAACAGTAGTAGCTGAAGTAACTTCACCAACTACTGAGGTAACGAATTTAAGTGAAGAAACGTCTCCAGTAATAAGTGAGCCTGCGACGCCCACTGTTGAGGCACAGCCCCAACCAACACCATTCGAAGTCCAACTAGGCGATTTTGTCGGCACCTTAAGAGTTCCAGCCCTTTGTATAGAAATTGATGTTAATTCGTTTAGCGAAGACGAAGATATTACTGGGTTAACAGGTAACGGAGGTGGGACTCTAGATCAGCTAGAACCAACAGGGAACGATCAGATAGACTGCGAAAATACAGACATGAGAGAAGAGAACCTAGAGTCATCTTGGGGTAGAGACTATATAAGCAGAAACGAACGTGAAAGAGAACAATACAGAGGTGGTAACTTAAGCCAGTGGGATCCAAGGGCTGGCTATGTAATGAGTGCAACTGGAGAGTATCTTTCTAGCCTGCCCGGTTATGGTGGGAATTTTGTTGTTGCGGGGCATGGATCTACTTACAGTGCTGCGTTTGCTGACTTTTTGTTATTGGAACCGGGGGATAATGCAGAATTTACAAGATCTGATGGAGAGATAATCAATTACGTTATGTTAGAAAAAGTAGTAGTAGATGATCAAGACTACGATAATATTTTTGACTATCGTAACCTAGACTATGCGTCCACAATGACTACATTTTATTGTACTGGTGTGGAATCTGGCGAACCAGGTACCGGTGCAAGTATGCGTGTGTTAATTAGGTGGGGTGTACAAACACTTTAGATTAGTCGGGTAAAGCATAAACAACATAAAGTTTACAATTACCTAAAATAGATAGTAAAAAGTATTGACAAGCATAAGTTTGTGTGATAGAATAGAATTTATCGAGTGTGGGAGTACTCTATTCTAATTAGAATACTTGCAACGAGAGACATTAATTAGTGAGAGTAACGAAGGAGATGTTATGAACAGAGAGCGTTTTAACAACGATCCAACCAAGTTGAACCTAAGGCAAAGAATTGCTGCCGGTGTTGTCGGTCTATTGGCATTAGGTGGAGCATATGCAATAGCTAATGCAGCTAACGCGCAAGAAGGCATTCCATGTGATCCAGTCATAGATAATGAATGTGTTCCTGAAGTACCAGACGGCCCATTGCCTACATTGCCCGATAAAGGACCTGATACTACCGTTCCAGAAACAACTACAACTACAGTTCCAGAAATTGTTACAACCACAACCACTACTCCAGAGATAGTCACAACTACAACTACAGTTCCAGAAATTGTTGTAACTGTTCCTCCGGCACGTCCAGATCAACCTGCAACGGTAACAGAATAAAGATACGAGGAGATATATTATGAATATACGAAAATTTTTAACCGGATCCGTAGTCGCATTAGCAGTAATTGCTGGTATGGCTGTAGGCGTTAGCAAGGTTCAAGCAGCTCAAATACCTTGGACAGGTGAAAACCTTCCCTCAATAAAAACCCCAGTGTTTAATATTTATTCCAACATACCTGCTGGAGTAGGTGATGAATCTGACTTTGTTAAATTACGAAAAAGTAACGGCGACCCAACGGTTCCTGCTGCAACAAACAATTTTATTGATCCAGTGAACGATGCATGTGCAGTTGGTTCTAAGTTTGACATTCGAACTTATGTCCATAACGGTGCAGATGATGACTACAACGACAATGGTAACGGCCCTTCTGTTGCACATGGCGCAAGCGTTTCCATGAAAGCACCTTTGGGCAAGGCTGGCAACAAATTTGCATTCGAAAGTACAATAAGTGCTGCAAACGCAAGCACGGTAGTAGATACAGGTACTTTAAACTGTGGTTCAAACGTACGACTAAAACTAGTACCTAGCACTGTTAAGGTATACTCAACTGCATACGGTGGCTGGCTAGATGTTAGTGACAGTGCGGTCAATGGCAACCTACCAATAGGCAGCCCATTAGCTGGTAGCGGTGATCAATGGGGATGCTGGCAATACAGAATAGTTATTGTTTATACAGTGGAAGTTGAAGCAGTTCCTATTGTACCGGTTGTGCTATGTAACAGTCTTGTAGCCAACAGTCTTGGCGAACGAAAGTTCCGATACACTGTTAACTACACTGCACAGAACGCAACTTTCAAAAATGTTAAGTACGATTTTGGTGACGGAACAACACCGTTACTAACTACAAACACAACAGTAGAACACCAATATAGTCGTGATGGTAACTTTACGACTACAACAATGCTTACATTTGATGTAGAAGGTCGCGACGTAGTTGTTACAGATGCAAAATGTGCTACAACAGTTAGTGCAACAACCCCACCAAAATATTGTCCAATTCCTGGTAAAACAAACTTGCCTGAAAATAGCCCAGAATGTAAGAGTGTAGAGTATTGTCCAATTCCTGGTAAGACACATTTGCCAGTTAATAGCCCAGAATGTGTTATACCAAACACAGGGATGGGTGAACTATTCGGTCTATTCACAGCTACAACCGTAGCCGGCGCTGCAGCACACTACGTGTTCACTGTGCGACGAACAGTTGGTTTGTAAACCAACTGTGGATAAACACTAGCAATATTGTCAAAATTATGCTAGGGTAGAGTAGAACATGAGCACTGACTGACCGCTCAAATCAAAACACAATCAATATCGAAAATATCCCCTCACAAATTGTATGTGGGGGGATTCACATTTCGCCTCTGTTATGTTACAATAATCCGGTCGTTTAAGGTCTCATCGTCTAACGGTTAGGACACCAGGTTTTCATCCTGGCAATAGGGGTTCGATTCCCCTTGAGATCACCAAATGAGAATTTTTAGCACTGGATAGTGCGAATATTTGATTCACCCCTGTAAAAAGGGGTGTTTTTTGTGTTCGACTTTCTATATCTTGGTAAGTTGGAGCCTTATCGAATAGGACGCCGAAAAACTGAGCTCTTTTGATAGGATCAATCTGTTGGAAGATTAATTTATCAAGATGTTCGACGAAGTATTTCACCCTAGCTTTCACCTTACTGATATTTAGTGGTTTTTTATCTGCTAGTTCTTTCTTTTGATCCAGTAGAGATTCTACTTGTTTTTCGATCTTCATAAGATCCTCCTCCATATATTTAATTGCTGTTTCGCTAGTAAGCATCTTTATTTTGCCCACGGTAACAGTAGCTTCGTTTCTAAGTTGTTGAATACGCGACTCAACACTATCTAACTGCTTGCTATATTCGGCGTTTGAGCGCTCCCAAGAAACCTCAACGGCCTTAAATAGCTCATCAAGCTTGTCTGGTGCGATCTTAAGATCACCAACAAACTCAGCTACTCTATCTTCAAGATCTTGCTTGCTTACTCTAAAATTATGCCCGCGTTTATTACAGTGGTAGGCTGGGTAGTATTTACCGCTTTTACCACGAGATGCACTACCAAGTAGAGGCCTACTGCATTGAGGGCACATCACGTACTTTTTATACGGGAACTGTGGATTCTTCTTATTCTTAAATGCAAGGTGTTTTGGTGCTTCCTGGTCATGCATGGATACTTTGTTATTTATGTTCTCCATTATGATTCGCTTACCTTTATTGGCTTTGTTGAACAACTTAATAGACACCAGTCCTTCAAAAGCACACCGAACTGGTTGATTGTCCGTCCATTTCTCTACGTTCACACCTGCATATATAGGATTGCGAACAATTCGCCATAAGTGCGTGTCTATTAGCGGATTGCCTCCAACTTGCTTAATGACTTTAGTTGGATCTGACTTACTGCGTACATATCTAACCCTGGTCTTATAACCCAGCTTATTTATTTCCTTGGCAATTTCTTTATCTGTATAGCTGCCTGCAGCACGAAGTTCAAACATCTTTATTATGAATTTAGATTCTTCTGGGTGGGGTCTTAGGACTGTGCGTTTACCGTTTTGAGTTTCTATCTTCTCACTAACAAATCCATAAGGGGCTTTACGCATCCAATATCCCATTTTGGTATAGCGGATCTCCGCTCCAATCATACGACTCATGATGTC
>JBBSJL010000021.1:0-10210 GCA_038257245.1 Saccharimonadales bacterium (SeqCode)
GACCGCTAATTAGACGGGCGAGTTCACCCCAACGCTTAACCAGAGTTTGCATCTCATCATTAGAGTTATTGAGGTTTTTCATGGCCGTAACCCGGTCTTCTTTATTAATATAGCCCCTAGTTTCCTCGGTCTCACTACGTAAGTGTTCAAGTAGCTTAATTACTTCATCAATCTTAGAATTTATTTGTCCACTCATATCAAATCTCTCCTTCTACCAACCAGAATAACACGGGGTGAATAACTATTGTAATTGGCGCGTACGCTGTCGAATTAATCGAGTACCAGCGTATATGTATATCGGGGCAATAACTAGCGTGAATAGCCCGATAATACCGAGCCCTACATTAAACCCATAATGGGCGACCACAAAAGCTATAGCAATAGGCATCCATAGGGCGTTTAGCTGTTCAACATTGCTCATGCCAGACAGTAGAGTAGCTTTGTAGTTTGTGGGATAGAGTGTCAGTAGGTGATCCTGATAAATAATCCGCCTATAGCGCCAGAATGCCATGGTAATAACTAGCGAAATTATTAGGAATACCAGTGAGCCGGTATATGCAGCAAGAAATGGCAATAATAACACCAAGCAATCTACGATCATGTAGTTTCTAAAGCTCAAATTCCTCAGTCTATAAACAACTAAGCCAAGTATTGCCCCAAATACGCTAGCGGCTGCGAATATCCAGCCTAATAGCTCGGGCCTTACTCCAAACTCACGAAGTGCTAAGTTAAACATATCTGATGGAGCTGTGTATAGAGCACCGATTACACCGAATAGTATTGCAAAGGTCACAATGTTCTTCTTCGCCAATAATACCTTAAACGAGCGCGAGGTGGGCCTAGATAATTTTCTTGTGGGTTTGTCGCGGTGCACGTCTTTCATGAACATGGCAAATGTAAACAGAGCCAAGTATGCACAGGAACCCAGTAGAAACGGCAATCTTGGATCGATTTTGTATGTCATTGGTACTAGGGCAATCAACACGGCGTTAATGAGTAGGGATACAGACTGAGCCTTACTGAGTATCTTTGAATAGTCTTTGGTATCTTTTCTCACCTCTAAGGAGTCGTGGACAAGTGCTTCGCCCGCGCCGGCCAAGAATGAATAACCAATTGCTTCTATGATTTGACCAAGAAATATCCCAGACTTATGAAAAGCAAATACATATAAAAGGGTTGCGCAGACGTTCAACAATGCCCCAATTCTAATACTGGTGACTCGTGCGAATCTATCCGCAAAATACCCAGTTGGAAGTTCGACAATCAGTTGGGTTATGGCGAATACGGCTGCAAGCAGCCCAATCTCCTGAAGGCTAAAACCAAAGTTATCAATAAAGTATATGGCAGAAAGGGGCAGGAATACTCGCTTAGCGAATATCTTAACAAATACATACAAATGCACGTTGCGATTGGCTTGCTTAAGTTGAACGGAGGCTATATTTTTATTCATCCTTTAACTTTATTATATCCCCCTAGTCCCCTTCTACTAAAATCTATTTTTCGCCTAGCACAAAACAAACATCTTGACATACAGCGTACTAGTATGCTAGTATATAGAGTATGAGTGATTTTAAAGAATTTATTCAATTAATCGAATCTAACAGAGACAAGGACCTGCTCCAGGATTTTCTATTTGGTGTTACAACACCGGCAGAACGCAAGAAGTTGATGCAAAGAATCGAAATAATCAAGCGACTTGTCAGAGGTGAGCCACATCATCAGATCGCTGGCGAGCTTGGCGTTGGCGTTGCTACGGTTACCCGTGGTTCGCGCGAACTGGCTGCTGGCCGATTTAAAGTATTGAGGAAAGCGTAATGATTATTAAGTTTTTTGGGCAAATAGGTGCTTGGCGGAGGTCTCATTATATATGGGAGTTTAGTTAGAATTTAGTAAAAATTTAATAGATAAATATTGCTCCCCCATCAGGGAGTTTTTAATTTAAGGAGAAAAAAATGAGTGAAATAATAAAACCTCTCACAGGAGAGGAAAGAGTAGCAAGAATTAAAGATATACGTGCCCGTAAAGGGCACCTTCTTGGCCAATTTGCAACTCACGTAAATCCGTTGAAATATAGCATATTAGTAGGCGCCGTAGATGTATATCAGGCGTATCCGTTATGCTCGGATTACTCCGAGGATGCTCAATATGTCTACAAAGGCGTTCCAAATAATTCACTTCGGCAAATAAGTAGTAGCGTAAGTGAGTTTGCGGGCGTAGTGAGGCAGTTGCCCTAGTCATGTCACTACGGGAGGAGTTATGATATGAACCGTATTGTGATTATTGGCGGCATGGGACCACAAGCTAGCTTAGAGCTGCACCGAAGAATTATCTATGGTGCAGCTAAAGCTGGAGCTATTAATAATGAGGATTATCCAGAAATAGTGCACATATCAAGCCCAGTGCCAGACTTTATCAGTTCAGAAAATGAGGATGTAGCTTTTCAGCGACTGTGTAACTCACTTGATGGTGTGCATTTTAGGGGTGACGATAAAATTGTTATTTCTTGCAATACTGCCCATTTGTTGATCCCAAAAATAAAGAAGAGATATGGCGTAGAGATCATCTCGTTGATTCAAGCAGTTGTTTCGTCGGTCCTGAACAATCAATTTAGCGCTGTGGGATTACTGGCTTCCCCTATGACGGTGAGTAAGCATCTGTACAGTCATTCATTAGAGGCATCCGGGATCAAAGTAATAAACCCAAACCTGAAGGAAATGCTGGAATTAGAAAATGCGATACGTCATGTTATTGCAAACAAAGACCCAAGGATTGTGTCACCTCTGATTGCAGGTATGGTTAGTCGACTGAAACACGACGGAGCAGTTGCGGTTGTTCTTGGCTGCACAGAACTATCGATAATCTATAATAGAGGTTCAAAGAGGAAGGATCTTATCGACCCCGTCAATGAGGTTCTTAGAGAAATATTCTAGGTAGGCTTCAATTATAAAAAAAGCCCCAAATTATGAAGGGACTTTTTCTTGGTGGGCGATAGAGGATTCGAACCTCTCACCTCCTCAACGTCAATGAGGCGCTCTAGCCAAATGAGCTAATCACCCTTGTTAGTAACAAATAAAAGCATACCAAATACTGAATAAAAAGGGAAGTATATCAAGTATGATATATGAGTTTCCACAGGGTGGTGTAAATAGAACAATAGAAAAGTACTAGCATTATCGTGCTAGCGTCTGTATAGTTCTAGCTACGGTGAAGTTCTGTGAGGCGTCAATCGTGACACCTTACAACAAAAACTTGAGTGCATTTGCGAGATCACTCAAGTTTTTTGTTTATTTAAGGTATAATCTTGATAGGCAATGAGGTAGATTCACCACCTACTGAGCCTCGTCGGCAGTAGCAACGTACGAAACGTGAGCTTCACAAGTAAAAGTCCGGTGGAACCGCCAAATTGTACGACACGTACAATACAGGCCCGAGACACGCTAGATAACTACATTGATATGTGTTTATCCAGCGTGTTTTTTCTTAACAATAATTACAAGGAGATAACAATGAGTGATCAAGATAACCTACATGCCATGCGACATAGCCTGGCTCACATAATGGCAACAGCAGTAATGACGTTATGGCCAGAAGCTAAGCTTGGAGTCGGGCCGGTAGTAGAAAATGGCTTTTATTATGATATTGACCTGGGCGAAACTAAAATATCCGAAGATGACTTTCCTAAAATCGAAAAGGAAATGAAGATAATTATCAAACAGGGGCAGAAGTTTGAACGTTCAACAAAAAAGATTGATGAAGCAATCAAATGGGCCAAAGATGCCAAGCAGCCGTACAAAGAAGAGCTATTGAATGACCTTAAACGATCCGGGACTACAGTAGCCAAAGACTTAGATGCTGAGGAACTAGGAACTATTACAGACGGAGATAGTGCAGTTGAAGACGTGTCATTTTACCAAAATGGTGACTTTGTTGATCTTTGCCGCGGTCCTCATGTAGAAAAAACTAGCAAAGCTGGACCGTTCAAATTAATGCGTGTAGCGGGTGCCTACTGGCGCGGCAATGAGAAGAATCCTCAGATGCAGAGACTTTACGGCGTAGCGTTTGAAACAAGAGAAGAACTAGATCAACACCTAGAAATGCTCAAGCAGGCCAAATTGCGAGATCACCGCAAACTTGGTCAAGAATTAGACTTATTTGTATTGTCAGATTTAGTTGGTCCTGGATTACCTCTGTTTACACCTCGCGGCACGGTTTTACGTAACGAGTTGGTTAAATTTTCGGAAGAACTACAACAAAGTGTTGGGTATGAAGAGACATGGAACCCTCACATGACCAGAATAGAGCTCTACAAAGTGTCGGGGCATTATGATAAATATCCGGAGCGCTTTGATGTGTCGAGTATAGAATCTGATGATAAATTTATGCTTAAACCTATGAATTGCCCTCATCATATTCAGATTTATGCCTCGCAGCCTCGCAGTTATCGAGATTTACCGATTAGGTATATGGAAACAACAACGATGTATAGGGATGAGAAAAGTGGTGAGTTACATGGCTTGTCTAGAGTGAGAGCGCTAACACAAGACGATTCACATGCATTCGTAAGACATGATCAGATTGAGGCAGAAATGCAGGGAATTTTGAGCATTGTAAAACAGATGTACAGCGTACTAGATATGCCGTTGAGTGTGGACTTATCATTCAGGGATGATAGAGAAAACTACTATGGTGATCCAAAGGTCTGGGAGCAGGCTCAAAAAACTCTAGAAAAAGTAGCCAAAGAAGAAGAATTGGATTACAAGATTGAGCTGGGTGAGGCAGCTTTTTATGGCCCCAAAATAGATATTCATGTGTCAGACGCACTCGGTCGTAAATGGCAATGTGCAACAGTTCAGCTAGACTTCGTTCAGCCAGAACGATTTGAACTAGAATACACAGGTGAAGATGGCCAAAAACATCAACCAGCAATGATCCACAAGGCGATTCTTGGGTCTATCGAGAGATTCCTTAGTGTATATATAGAACATACGGGGGGACGATTCCCGGTTTGGCTGGCTCCTGAACAGATTAGGTTAATTACAGTTAATCAAGAAGATAAAACCGTTGAGTTTGCTAACGAAGTTGTAGAGCGTGCAAAGGAGCTAGGTCTTAGGACTACTGTAGATAACAGCAACGAATCTGTAGGCAAAAAGATACGCGATGCAGAAATGTGGAAGGTCCCGTACTCTGTGGTAATCGGAGATAAGGAGATCGAGTCTAGCAAGGTTATTCCGAGAATTCGCAAAGATATAGTAGTTCAGGAAAAGGACGAAGCAGTCGATGTAGAAATATTCCTAAAGACTGTAGCCAATGAGGCGAAGGCGCGAACTAACAAAACATCACTCTACGGATTAAATAAGAAATAATGCCCAAGAAGGTTATAGCTGTAGATATTGATGAGGTGCTCGTACCTCATAATGCACCCTTGGCTGATCTACATAACCGGCTTTTTGGATCGAACCATACTATTGATGACTATCATGATGATTGGCCCTCATTATGGGGGGTTGATAGGGATGAGGCTGAGAAACGTGCTCGAATTTGGTGGGATTCCAAGGAATGGAAGAATCGACATAAACACCCAATCCAAGGATCAGCAGGAGTGCTTGAAAGGCTACAAAAATCGTACGAACTAGTTGTCATAACTGGCAGATCAAAAAACACAGCCAAGTTTACAGAGAAGTGGCTCGATGAGTACTTCCCAAGCATATTCAAAAAGGCTCACTTTGTTGGGATTTGGGAAGAAGGCTTGGGTCGTAATAAAGCTGAAGTATGTCGGACGGCAGGTGTTAATTATATGATCGAAGATAGCCTGGAACAATCCTTTGCTTGCGCTAAAGCCGGGGTGAAAGTTTTATTGTTCGGTAACTACAACTGGAATCAGTACTATGGGTCTGATGCAAATATTACTAAGGTTAATAGCTGGGCAGATGTTGAGAAATACTTTGATGGACAGGCAAGTTGACTCAAATTTCAAGGATAGGGTAGTTGCGGTTGTGGCGCAAATTCCTAAAGGTAGAGTAATGACATACGGCCAGATTGCCGCTATATGCGGGAGTCCTAGGGCAGCAAGAATTGTCGGTGGAATTGCTCACTGGGGTGATCCGAAATTGCCTTGGCAAAGAGTAGTTAATAAAGATGGCTCACTGGCCGAAGGTTTTCCGGGAGGTGTCGCTGGCCACCAATCAGAGTTGGAGGCCGAGGGAATAGTTCTAATAAATGGCAAAGTGCCAATGGAGAAGTATCAATGGCTCCTAAAATAGCTCCTCTTGTAGTAATAGTTGGGCCTACGGCTTCAGGTAAGACGGCCTTAGCAATTGAAATTGCTCAGAAGTTCGGTGCAGAGATAATCTGTGCCGATAGTCGAACAGTTTATAAGGGTATGGACATTGGTACAGCCAAACCAACTAAACAAGAACAAGCCGAAATACCCCATCACCTGCTTGATGTGGTTGAGCCAGATCAACCATTTACTGTTGCAGACTTTAAAGAAGTAGCAAATCAGGCAATTGAAAATATTGCTGAACGGGGCAAATTGCCGATTATGGTTGGCGGCAGCGGGTTGTACATAGATGCGGTTTTGTACGATTACCAGTTTGCCAAAGAGGGCGCAGAACGTGACCCGGTTAATCCTCGTCATGTCAGTAGTTCCGAACCTAAAATCAAACAGCCACTTAGAGAAAAAACAATCGTATTGGGCTTAAATCCAGAGCTAGATGTCCTAAAAGATCGAATAACCAAGCGCGTAGATTCCATGTTAGATGCAGGGTTTATCAATGAAGTTAAGCATTTGTTTGATACATATGGCCCAGATACCAAAGCACTTCAAACGCCTGGATATAAAGCCTTCAAAGACTATATTGAAAACAAAATTTCTCTGGAAGAGGCCAAGGCAATGTTTATCCGTAATGATTATTTGCTCGCACGACGACAACGCACGTGGTTCAAACGCAACAAAAGTATTCATTGGCTAAATAACAGGGAAGACGCTGTTGCACTTGTCACAACACTATTGAACAAAAAACAGTAGTAATACTATATCTGTCTGCTACAATGTAGATATGGTTGAGCAATTATTCGGGAGTAAGACTAGGGTAAAGCTACTAAAACTGTTCTACAGTAATCCGAACAGGCCCTTTTATGTACGTGAAATTACTCGGAAAATCGACGAGCAAATAAACTCGGTTCGACGCGAGTTAGCAAATTTACTCAGTATCGGAATCGTCTCTTCCAGCAATAATTCTGACAAGAACAACAACAAACTTTATTATGAAGTTGACCAGTCATATGAATACTACGACCCTTTGCATGCAATTTTTGGTGGTGGCACATTCAAGAAGCCACCTGTAATGGCAGAAGGTGTTTCGGAGGAAGAAGCATCCGATCTAACTAGCCTAGGGAATGTCGACCTAGCTCTTTATACAGGTCAATTCACTAGAGATGAAAATGCTGGTGTAGATTTCTTGATCGTGGGTGACGTTAACCCTACTAAAGTTTCCAAATACGTTGCCGAGCTTGAAAAGCAAGAAGGTAAAGACATTAGATATGCATTTATGGGTACCGAAGAGTTTTTATATCGCCGACGTATCAACGATAGATTCTTGTCGATTGTGTTATCTTCTAAATTGCAGGTTTTAATGGATAGGCAATATTTAATAACAGAGAAGCCAAAAGAAGATCCAAAAGAAAAACCAAAAACCGAACCAAAAAAAGAATCTAAGAAAAAACCAGAAAAGGAGTAGTTACGAAATGGAAGTACAGTTTTATGGGGCAAATTGTGTACGATTATCTGGCAAAAAGTCCAGTGTAATCATTGATGACAATCTGAGCGAATTAGGATTAAAAACTGTTACAAAAGCAGGTGACATAGCATTGTTTACCAACGACCATAAAGACCCAACGCCTGACGTTAAACTTGTGATTGATACCCCTGGAGAATACGAAGTATCAAATGTGTCAATCAAGGGTGTTAGTGCCCGGGCTCACATGGACGAAGAAGACAAACAAACAGCTACAATCTACAGACTAGTTATCGATGATATAAGGGTCGTAATTGCTGGGCACATTTACCCAGAGTTAACGGATGAAGAGATTGAGGCAATCGGTACAATAGATGTTCTAATTGTGCCCGTTGGTGGTAACGGCTACACCCTTGATCCTATCGGTGCTCAAAAGGTCGTTAAAATGCTAGAACCTAAGCTGATTATTCCTACTCATTACGAAGATAAGGCTGTTAAGTACGAAGTACCTCAGCAGCCATTAGCAGAGGCTTTGAAGGCGCTCAGTATGGAGCCACGTGAAACAACCGACAAGCTTAAGCTGAAATCAACAGAACTAAGCGAACTAACTCAGCTTGTAGTCCTCGAAAGACAGTAAGTCTTGACTTATAGGGGTAAAACAGATACAATCAGCACCTGAATTTATATAAATTTTTAGAGGAAATATTATGCAGAAATGTGAACTAACAGGTAAAGGCAAACAATTTGGCAGTAATGTCAGTTTTTCGCAACGTCATACCAAAAAGGTTTGGAAACCAAATCTACAGAAGAAGACAATTATTGTTGATGGCAAAAAAGTGCAGATGAAACTAAGTGCTCAAGCAATCCGTACACTCAAGAAAAAGGGAATTCTTGCCCCCGGCGGTCAAGCGAAACCACTCGAAGCTGCTATTAAGTAACATAGTTTTTAATTCTTTTTGGCGCACGCTGAACATACAAGCGAAGCGTGTTAGCGAAATCAAAGTAAATGGATAAAGATAATATGCTTTATCGGATGCTATAATTCATAGGTGCAATTTGGAACTGACATAACAACTTTGGCGATGACAATCGCCGGTATTCTTATAGCCTTAAGCGTTCACGAGGCTATGCATGCCTTTACTGGGCATAAATTGGGCGATGACACTGCTCTGGAGCACGGAAGGGTTAGCTTTAACCCGTTGTCCCACATAGACCCTTTTGCCACAGTGGTATTACCTATAGCGACGTTATTAATATTTGGTGTACCAATTTTGGCAGCAAAGCCAGTTCCGTTTAATCCTAACAATGTTAAATGGGGTGAATATGGGGCAGCGCTCATAGCACTTGCTGGGCCACTATCTAATCTGGCGATGGCGATTATAGGAGCGTTATTATTTAGGTTAGTTGGTACGCCAGGGTTTGTAACAGATTTCTTGGGTATATTTACTGCTCTAAATATAAGTATTATGGTGTTCAACCTAGTACCTATACCCCCGCTAGATGGGTCCAGAGTGTTGTTCGCGGTTGCTCCGGAGGCTGTTCAGCGGGTAATGGTTCAGATAGAGAGTGTCGGCATAATGATTGTTTTTGCTTTAGTGCTGGCTGTTCCTCAGTTTGGCACAATTCTCATCAGTATTGGCAATTCTATTCTTCGTTTTTTGCTTTAGCGTTATATAATGAGTTTGGGTCAGCAAAAATGATAATCTGAATACTTATCATTAGGGATTCCAATATTCGTATAACACCGTGGTGTTATCGTGCGGAGCCCCACCTGGGATTACAATCCAGGTTGTCATGCTGACCTATTTATATATTAAGCATTATTACAACCCCTAATGGAACAAGTAGATTGTCGGATCCATATTCTCCAATATTTTCTAAGATCGTAGCAACTAATGGGACTACAAGTATTAGCCAAGGACTTAAACTATAAGTACTAAACAGCAAGAGGCTACCGACTAAACAGAGTGAGATGGCTACAAACACCAGACTGCCGATTATGCTTTTTGTTTGGCCAAACACTTTGTATTGATAGGGGTTTTTGCCATATTCACGTCCGATTATCGCAGCAAAAGCATCACCAAGACTAAAATGTAACATTGCTACTGCGAATACGATGTTTGTGGGCTGTATAAGACATATAGCAATGACCCCAGTAGGATAGAAATACTCCCCCCAACTCAATCTGTTCACAAACCGTACATCTTTAAATAGGCTTGTTTTCCTGGACAGAATGACACCTAATAAATATATCGCTGCTAGGATTGCAATCCAGTTCCAAGAAATAAACCAAGGCCAGAACGCAACCAATGTCCCAGATAGTATGTGGGAAGATTTTCGAGCAAATTCTTGAGATAATCTATGATTTTTAAGAAGTTTGTCGCTCCATGCAAGAACCCCAAAAGACAAAATCAAACTTACAATGACAAACCACATATCTGCGATTATACAGTAGTTTCTTAAATGGTCGAGAC
>JBBSJL010000022.1:0-9744 GCA_038257245.1 Saccharimonadales bacterium (SeqCode)
TATACCTATAATGATGAACTTTTTATCCCTCTTGGGTTTAGGCTGAAACTCCTGGGGTGAATCTTGCCCAAGAATGAAGTTGTAGTTAGATTGTTGGTTTTGGTTGTCCATAATAGAATTAGCTCGAATACTTGATAAATCTAATGTTTACTACTATTAATATAGTCTACTTTATAATAGTATAAAAGCATAAGCTTACAACATGTTTATATATAAAGATAAAATATTTGGGCCGCATTTTTCAAAATTTTTTATTTATTTGTCAGTCTTTTTTGTTGTATTTGCCGTTTTTGTGGCTTCTTTGCCCGGGATAGTGAAGGCTGAGGATGGTGGTAATTGGGTAGATTTAAGATACCTAAATGTAGGTGATGTCGGGATGCAGGATGTTAATCCTTACGATGATGATCAGGATTACTCTAATGGCGGGTGTAGACACGCTAACGGATTCGACCTAGACGACCCCGGCACCGTAACTTATCATGATTGCAATAATGGGAGTAGGGAAGTTACGTTATCTGATACGCACAAAGCCACAACAGGCGCGTATAGACTTGATCAAGATAACATTATAATTGTTGTTGGCATAAAAGGTCATGGCGATGTCCATGGGACAACAAGTAACAACTGTGCTAACGAAGCTGGCGGTGACTACTCTACTTATGATAGCTGGGGGCTATACCGAAGAGCAGCTGAAGGATTCAGAGAATCGGATAATGAGTACAGATACGTGGAATCGGATAACTCACTTAATGAATATAACCGTCTTTTTACAGAGGATGGTGGGAAAAAATTCAGATTAAAGATTGATCGAAGTGACCGATGCGCTTCAGAGGTGGGGTGGAATAGTCCACAATTAAAGGTAGCAGAAGATGGGAAAGTAGCAACTTCAATACCTTCTATATATGGTGTAGAACCTGGTGTACCACCCGTAAGATCTGATGATGCATCTATCGGGGACGCTGAAGCACCAGATGTAAATTGTGAGGTAAGTTTATTTAACCCCTTGACATGGATTGCCTGTCCTTTGATTGAGGCTGCTCAAAAAGGAGTGGAGACTTTTGATGCCGCCATAACCAGACGCCTCGAAATCCCGCTGGACTACTTCGATACAACTGACCCAACAGGACCTGGCACAGCTTTTTACAAATCGTGGTCTGTGTTTAGATATTTGGCATTAGTATTGCTAGTAATAATTGGTCTAGTTATGGTTATTGCTCAGGCTACCTCGTGGGATGTAATTAGTGCCTACACAATCAAGAGCGTTATACCTAAAATATTTATTGCGGTGATAGGGATAAGCTTATCGTGGATATTATTGAGTTTTGCAGTAGAGATTACAAATGCGATGGGTATTGGAGTAAGGGCAATAATCTACGCACCGTTCGTAAATATAGGTGGCGGGCCATCGTTAGGCCAAGGCGCAGGGTCTCTATTGACATTTGGTGCAGGAGCTGCACTTTTCTCTCTTGGCATGCTCGGTATTCTTTCGTTTGGGCTAACAGCTTTGCTGGCGGTAATGATAGGTTTTGGAGTAATTGTTTTCCGAGAAGTGGTGGTTATGATGCTAGCGGTTACTGCTCCGATAGCGATTATATGTTGGATATTACCAAATACTCAAAAGGTTTGGAAGATCTGGTCGGACTTTTTCTTAAAGGCGCTATTGGCATTCCCAGTAATTGCAATGATGATTGCAACAGGGCATGTAATGTCGCAGGTTGTTTCTGTTGGCAACCCGGGTCTGCTCGAAACAACTATTTCGTTTATCCTGTATTTTGGGCCATATTTTATGATTCCTACGGCATTTAAAATGGCTGGGGGAGCTTTGGCGACTATCTCTGGCATGGCTGGCGACAAAACTCGGGGCGGATTTGACAGGCTCAAAAACTTCCGAAAAGGCCAACGTGACAAAAACTGGGAAAACACCAAGTCTGGCAAAAGATTTAAGGGTGGTGACGAAACTAACTTACGTGGCAAACTAAATAGAAATCTTATGAAAGGTACAATGTTAAATCAGGCCGGGATCAACCCTCTTGGAATGCGCCGGAAACTTGATGCTGCAGGTACCGCTAGAAGTTCCGAGCTTATGGCTAAGGGAAGAGAAGATAATGCCGTTAAAACAGTTCTAAACAATGATGATCTGCTGGATGCATATGAAAAAGGTGGTGGTACAACTGAAGGAATGCGAAAGTACTACAAGGACCATCTAGGGATAACTGGGGACGAGGCTGAACGTAACATAGCCATGGTAGAGCATGCCCAGCGCGCAGTTGGTGCTGATACCTTTGGGGCAATTGCAGCAGTTGCTAACGCCGGGACGGGAACGGGGTATGGTGGCGGTAGTGGTGAAATGCTAGCCGCAGCAAACAGAGCTTCTCGCGGAAATTCTCACCTTAAAGCCCAAATCATAGCCGAACAAAGAGGTGCCGCAGAACGAGCTAGACGAGGTGATTTATATGGTGGATCGTTTAGCGAGAACATGAAACAGGCCGACAATATGCAGAGAGACGATAACTCAGAAGAATCTATTGCTGCCGCGAACTTGCATATGGCTAAACAAGCTCTAAAAGGTAAGAGTGCCCACGAACTTGCCAGTGGCCGCGCAGGCGCAGTTAAAAACCTCATCCCAGCAATGCAAGCACGAATACAGGAAGCGTCCGGAAACGTACAAGCAACCGAAAAGAAATTTGCTTTGGGAGCGGCAACTGCTCAAGATGTAGAGCAGGCAAGACATGAAGAAAAACGTGTAATGGCGCATACAGCCGCCTTCCTGGACGCAGCCGGGTCTGCTAACCCTGAAATCGCTGAAGATCTCGGTAAACAAGTGTTCGGTATGGCGATGCCTGGTGGGCCGCAAGGACAAATGATAAAAGGTGCTGATGGAAATTTAACTCAAGAGACCGTTGGCGACAGAATAGCTACTTTGCGTTCAGATGCCGAATTCGGACAGTATAGACGGGAGTACGGCGATGCAAGGAGTGCTGCTGCAGCAGGCGCGGGTGCAGAAGCAGAAGCAGCTAGCCGGCCACCACAACAGCAATAATAAACGGGCCTATGTAATACTGTTGCTATTTGTCTACTTTTATGGTAGTATAGTTACATGGAAATGCCCGACATAACGAATAATCCCTACACCCGATCTCAGCCCCCTACCGACCTGATTGAGAAAGCCAATGCTTATGTACTATCTGGCGCTCATGAAGAGGAAAGACTTGCTAGAGTTGCCTCATCAAAATCTGTTGACCCCAACGCGCCAGAAATTGGCCCTTCAGGATTCCATGTCGAGCTTCCAGAAAGCATCCCTGTTTCTGGTCTAAGAGGATGGTTAAGAGAAAAACGAATTGTTCACTCCAAAAAAGTGGCTACTGATTCAGTCCACAGTGTTGATATATCTTATATGGCGGTCAACAATGAGAGAAAGATACCTCGAAGCGGATGGCCAGACACATTTAAACCGGAAGTTAGCGTCAAGAACCCGGACGGGTCTTCAGTAAAAGATAACGATGGTAATGTAGTAAAGAAAACGAACATCTACAGACCGAGCAAGTTCCAACACCGAAGAAAATCCCTACATGCCAGTAGACTTGTTATTGCTCGGGCCAAGCATGGGATGCGTCGCAATGGTATTTTGCGGAGTTACGGAGTTGACGGGCCGGCCGACGAAGAAGGCCCTATTGAGAGCGTTGGTGTTTTGTACGGCCGCGATGGTGAAGTAAAACGAACGGGTATGGTCGCCGATACTAGGTCAGGTGCTAGGTCAAGAAACGCTGAAGTACCACGTAGCGCTTCTGAGAGACGTCACTTCGATAGAATGGACCTTATGGCAGGTCGTGATAAAAGATTCATGAAATGGTACAACTGGCGGCTTGACCGGATGGCAGAAGCTCCACATGCTAGAGCACGTGCTGAACGTGCCACTAAGCGTGCTGTTAGACTTACTGCCAAACAAGAACAGGCAGCTGAAGCACAACAGGCAAAGCGTGAAATCCATGGTCGAAAAGAACGGATCAAAGTCTCGAGACGCACTTCATAAATTAGCACGACTTGATACTTAACTAATTTTCGGTAATACTTATCCTTATATGGGTACGTATAAAGTCATCCAAGATATTGAGGCTGAGGATAAACTTCTTGGTCCACTTTCATTGCGACAGTTCATATATGCAATTATTGTTGTTGTGTCTTTGTTTTTATGCTTTAAGCTTGTCACCACCCCCGGGCCAGGAAAATACTTTACTATACTGTTCATCCCCCATACTGTGTTTTTTGCCGTTCTGGCAGCGCCATTTGGTCATGATCAATCTAACGAGATTTGGCTACTAGCTAAGATTAGATTTTTCTTTAAACCGCGAAAACGCATCTGGGACCAAACCGGCATAAAAGAACTTGTTACAATTACTGTTCCTAAAAAGATCGAGAAACACCTAACTAAAGATTTCTCTCAAGACGAAGCCAGAAACAGATTAAGAGCATTGGCGAACACCCTGGACACTCGTGGATGGGCAGTAAAACATGTGGATTTGAATATGTTCAAAGCGCCGGCTTTTGCTGGACAGTCATACTCTGACAGGTTAATAGACCTTGGCAGTACGAATGTACCTTCTGACGAAGAAGATATAATAACCCCCTTTGACGACAATTACTCTTCGACAAATATTAGCCAAGGCATCATAAAATCAGATCAAACTCACAAGCAACAACTTGCTTCAATCATGGGTAGCAACCAGACCGGTAACACAACAACCACAACGTCTGCACCACAAGATGAACATATAGATTGGTTTGCTGCGCGACCCACAGATGCCCAAAAGCAAACGGTTGGGCAGACTATCCAGCAATCACCTGAGCATCCGCTTCCTGCCACCACTGCACCAACTACTACCAGCAAACCCCAGACAAACAACCAAGTAGTCTCAGATGATCAACAAACGCAGCAACCTATCATAAAAACACAAACTACAGTGATGACTCCCGCTAATGATCCTGCTATAATTGAGCTTGCAAATAATAATGATTTAAATATATCCACCATAGCTAGACAGGCTGATAAGTCAGCCCATAAAGGTGACGATGATGAGGTGGTCATATCTCTACATTAAATTGTTGTATTTTAGGTGGGCAATAAACAATGGATCCAAATGATATCAACCAAGTACCCAATAACCAGCCCGTGGTGTCAGGTGGCGTAAATCCACAACAAAATATTCAACCTCCCCAAGCAGCCCAAAACGTTAATCCTCAAGCCAACACACCGAATACTTATCAACAGACAGCTGCACCACCAATACCTAGTAATAAAAATAGTACCCAAAACACTTTGCAAATTGCCGAAATTAGAGACGGTATTGTCATAATGAACGATGGATCATTTAGGGCTGTAATTATGGCTAAATCAATAAATTTCGACCTTATGAGCCCCCAAGAAAGAGACGCCGTAGAGTATTCTTACCAGGGGTTCTTAAATTCATTGTATTTCCCAATCCAGATATTTGTAAATTCCCGCAAAGTTGACTTACGCCCATACATCGAGAAGTTAGATAAAATCCGTTCCGAACACGACAACATGTTGTTAGCTTTGCTTATGGAGGATTATATTGGCTATATAGACTCTTTGGCCCAACAAACTAACATAATGGATAAGAAGTTCTATGTAGTTATTCCATTTTTTCCAGTCGCAGATGTACAGCAAGCAATTACACAAAGCAAAAACTTTTTTACTGGTATCGTCGACATATTTTCTAGCACAGAAACAAAGGTTGTAATCAACGAAAAAGATCTGGAAAAAGGTAAGGATGAACTCCGAAACCGAGTACAGTCTGTTCTTGCTGGGCTGCAAGATTCAGGTATCCAAAGCATACCATTAGATACTCAGGAATTAATTGAACTTTATTATGATGTATATAATCCCGATACAGCAACTAGGCAGCAACTAAAAAACTTCGAAGATTTAACCGCCCCTATTGTCAACAAGGGAGAGGGCATGGCGCCTCAACCGAATCTGGAAAGGGATCTGCAATAATGAAGTTTGGTGGCAATAAACAACAACCCATAAATGATCCCCTAACGATAGCTCAACAACAGCGCCAGCGCGAAGAGCAAGAAGTCCACACAGCATTTCAAAAAGGTGTAACAGCACTTCGGGATTTTATTGCGCCCAGCTCCATCGAATTTAGCCCAGGATACTTCAATTTGGGTACTAGAATGGCTAGGACTTTCTATGTTTACGGCTATCCTCGTTCCATTAACACAGGCTGGCTTTCATCTATGGTGAACCTGGATGAAATTTTGGATATTTCTATGTTTATTTACCCAGTTGAAAGCCAGGTAGTCATGGAAAATCTCCGTAAAAAAGTTGGTCAGTTAGAAGCCGACTTACAGATCAATGCCGAAAAAGGACGTGTTCGAGATCCTGCCAAGCAAGCTCAGATTCAAGATGCCGAGGAAATGCGCGATAAACTCCAAGTTGGAGAAGAAAGATTTTTTAGGTTTGGATTATATATTACCCTTTATGCATACAGCGCGGACGAATTGGACTATGTCACCCACAAAGTAGAGTCTATGTTAGGTCAGCAATTGGTGTATTCAAAAGTTGCTACTTCCCAGCAAGAACAAGCCTTTAATAGCACCGTGCCTCAGTTCACAGATCAATTACAGGTACGTAGAAACTTTAGTACTGGCGCAATTAGCACCAGCTTCCCGTTCACATCTGCCGATCTCAGCCAAGACAACGGTATTCTATATGGTATAAACATGCATAATTCTGGGCTAGTTATTTTTGATAGATTTACCCTAGAAAACGGCAACGCAGTTGTCTTCGCAAAGTCTGGTGCTGGTAAATCGTTTACTGTTAAGCTCGAGGCACTACGTAGCATGATGTTCGGTACAGAAGTGTTCATTATTGACCCAGAGAACGAATACCAAAGAATGGCTGAAGCCGTTGGTGGCGCCTATGTCAGGCTTAGCCTAAATTCTAATACACGAATTAACCCTTTTGACCTGCCTAAGGTTATAGAAACAGAGGAGTCCGACGATGCACTTCGTAGTAATTTAATAACTTTACATGGGCTACTTAGACTTATGATGGGTGGCGCTCAAGCCCAGATGGCAGCTGGGGGCACCGGAGCGGTGACCGCTCCAGCCTTGTCGCCAGTCGAGGAATCAGACCTTGATGCTGCGCTAATTGAGACCTATGCCAAGGCTGGTATTACTAGTGATCCTTTAACCCATCAATCACAGCCTCCAGTCATAGGTGATCTATATGACACCTTACTACATATGGGCGGTACTGGTCCTCAGCTTGCTCAAAGGTTGAGAAAGTATACTACTGGTACATTTGCTGGAATATTTTCTCAGCAAAGCAATATCGACATAAACAACCAATTGGTTGTGTTTAATGTCCGCGACCTAGAAGACGAGCTAAGGCCTGTAGCTATGTACATTGTACTGAACTTCATATGGAACAAGACAAAAGCTGACGTAAAACGACGGATGCTTGTTGTTGATGAAGCCTGGCAACTAATGAAATACGAAGATTCGGCGAATTTCTTATTTAGTCTTGCTAAAAGAGCCCGAAAGTACAACCTAGGTATTACTACAATCACCCAGGACGTTGAGGACTTTATGGGCTCACGGATGGGACGGGCAATTGTTGCTAACGCATCGATGCAAATACTCCTTAAGCAGTCCATGTCGGCCATTGACGTCTTGGCAGATACTTTCAAACTTACAAGTGAAGAAAAAAAGCGATTAGGGCAATTCCCGGTTGGTCAAGGACTATTCTTTGCGGGTCAAAGTCATGTGCATATTCAGATTGCAGCCAGCCCTACCGAAACAGGCCTAATAACAACAAACCCAGATCAGATCAAGCAAATGGAAACTGCCGGCCAAGGAATAGGCGAAGGCAGTGTTGACCTAGCAAACAGATTATCTCCTGGTGTATAATACTTATGTTATTTATATATAAATAGACAGGTGTGCAAAATTGGGAACTGATTTAGATGAACGACCAGGTGTAGATAGCGATAGCGAGGAGAATTCACCCCGTTTTTCTGAAGACACACCACAATCAGTTTATGATGATGAGTTTGATAAAATCACCACCGCAAAAAAGTTAGATTCTGACGAACTAGAAGAAAAAGAAAACGGTAATTCAGATAATGAGCCCGCCGCCGATGGTACGACTAAAACAGAGTCGAATTGGTTAACCAACCTAAAAACTAAAAACAAGAAAGGCGGCAACAAAGGCAAGATACTAGCTGCTGCTGGCACCATGGGCGGCCTTGTGACAATGGCAGCGATTGTTCTGTTCTTACTGGCGGCGTTTAAAATTCCTCACTTCATGGAAAACGTAACCAGCTGGCAACTTGCAAGAACCTCCAGGGCGTACGCTAGATCAGTTAGCGGGATTGACAACGAACGATTCAAAATAATGGGAGCCGCGGATGATGTATTTGAGGGCTACAAAACTAGATATCAAAACCTCCGATCGAATACATGGGGACGATTAGACAAGTATAGACCAAATCAGGTACTAAAAAACATGGGGGCCGCGGATAGGCTTGTCTATAATTACGAGCCGCGGGGCATCTTAAAGAGGCCTGCATTGAAATCGATAACTATAGACGGCCGCGAAATTGATATCCCGCAAAATAAAAGACTCCACCCGTTCCAAAGTCGGTCCGAACGGCGAGCATTTAATGCAAAGCTAGAGGCTAATTTAGAACACTCATTGGGAGACCATAAATCTATAATCAGGAGCAAGGTTGCTAACAATATTAGAGAGAGTATTGGATTTAAAAAACTTCGTTGGTGGAACAAAAAAGCTGCGGCATATAAGGGTCTGAAAGCCGATGAGGCCAAGGTATTGAACCTACAAGATTCTTACGAAAACTCAGAAGGTGCTGCTAACGAAAGGAGTGTAGGAATTGATGATATTGATGATAAATCTCGAGAGTTGCAAGACGATCTTGATGAGGCTGTCGATAATCCAGATACAGCTAGACAAATAATAGAAACCGGTGGTGAGCCTCCAGACTCTGTAAAAACAGGATTACAGTCTTTTGCTGAATCAGTTGATGGGGGCTGGGCAAAAACAGCCGTGTCACACGCAAGTATTATTATCGGTGTAGGTACACCTTTATGTATGATTTATGCAGGTTCGGTTGAAAATTCTGGTGAACTTATCGACGAACAAGACAGTATTGTACAAAGGCAGTTTCATATGGGCGCAACCTCTGCAGATCAAATAAAGGCAGGCGACACAAATGCTGAGGCAGTTGGGGCAATGGGTGCTCAATTCGGTAGCATATCTGACTCCGTACCGCTCAATAGGGCAAGTGGTAAAACGGGGAGCGATCTAGTGGCTCAGCAATCTAGCCCTCACGGTTCTTCTAGCGGAACATATACGATTATTGATACGATTATTGGGGAAAACCCTATAAGCAGAGGATTTATTAACGCTGCAGATACTATATGCCCCACTCTAACAGATTTTAAGGTCGGTGTTGGTGTCGCTATAACCGAAATTGGTTTGCAGGTGGGGTTATGTGTTATCACAGGCTGTGTAGCTAATGCAGCGGGGGATACCTCGGCTCAGCTTGCTATTGAACATGTGGTACGCCAAGTGGTGTCAAAGAGGACTGCCCGACGCGTGCTGTTTGAGGGCGCTGCAGTTGCAGGACTTACATTCCTAGCCAAATACTACGTGACTTCAAACATGTTGTCCGACTTTAGTGGCACAGCCATGAA
>JBBSJL010000023.1:0-8324 GCA_038257245.1 Saccharimonadales bacterium (SeqCode)
ATTTTCGAGCAAATTCTTGAGATAATCTATGATTTTTAAGAAGTTTGTCGCTCCATGCAAGAACCCCAAAAGACAAAATCAAACTTACAATGACAAACCACATATCTGCGATTATACAGTAGTTTCTTAAATGGTCGAGACCCACGCATCCTGCTTGAACTGTTCAAATACATCTGTGAGAACCCAGAAAGCTCCGATAGGTTATTAGCTCGATTAAAACGTAAGCCCATAAAAAGAACTGTCAAGATTGAGAACCTTGTATATTAGCGATAAAGTGATATAATTAATACCAAAGATTGGAGTATTAGTATGTCTACTGTGAGAATGTATGAAGCCGTTCGTGAAGAAGGTGCTGGTTTATGGGTAGGTGCAAATCAATATGGTGAAGTACTACCAGCTGAAACAGAAGCCAAGTTTATAGTACAAAAAACAGCCAAAGGTCTATGGCGAGTTGCTGTGAAGGGCTATAACGGAGGTGAATTCTTTCCCACTTTAGTCAATACTAATGGTGAAGTTGCTGCCCAGATAGATGACCAACAATACCCTGCAATGGACTCTCATCAAAGACTTATATCTGTTGATGATGAAACCATGCAACTATATGAAGCGTCCCTTAAAGATACAGACGATGAAGATAGAGGACTACTACTTAGTGTTCTTGAAGGCGAAAAGCAAGGGCTATGGAGCGTGAGTGGTCCTGCCGAATATAATACCTATGAGGAGTTCGCCCAACTTCTATACGGTAACGAAAGCCAAGTAGGTCTTAGTTGGGGTGAATGGAGAGAATGGGATGATAACAATCCTGACCAATCTGGATACCACCTCAAAAAACCTGTCGCTGCTCAAGTAGTAGTAGACGGTCCTGAATATCACGTTAGACCACACGACCATAGTGTAAATGGTGTTACTGCATCGGCGATTAAAGACAGAATTAAATACTTTCCAACAGCTACAAATCTAGTTAGAGACTTATCTTATGCTGATACGATTGCTTTACATTATATGAATGACGACTTTGCTTACGGCTCACCAGCAGTAGAAACACCGAAAACTAATATACTTGAAACAATTTACGGGAAGTAACTTATAGTACGTCGCACATTGTATCTTATGCCACTACCCTCTACAGGGGTGGAGGCTAAACTTTATTGAAAAAAGGCAAAGTCAAGGGCTCAGCTTCTTAGGTGAGGACTTGGTCACGCTAGCGCGACCCCAGAATTTTCAAGCAAGAAACAAGTCTCTTAGCTGAAAGATTCTCTTGCGAAGTGCTTTATAGCACTTCTCACCTCCGACCCGCTTCGCGAGGTCGGAGCACAAGTCATCACAGCTTGACCAAAGAAAAAAGCCGTCCTTTTGGACGACTCTTTTCTTTGGTCGGGGTGACAAGACTTGAACTTGCGACCTCACGGCCCCCAGCCGTACGCGCTACCAACTGCGCCACACCCCGAAATAATGTATGTCTTTTGATAATATCATGATTACGGTGAGGTCCTCACGATCACCTTTGGCGATCCCGAAACTCCATCTATGAAACAAGTTTCAAGACAAGATTTTCTTGCAAATTGCCACTTGCAACTCTCACCTCAGCCGTACGCTTCTGGCAACTACGCAGCACCCCCTCAGATTAATTATAGACCACCGTTCTAACACATAAAAACTATTGAAAAAATGTAAAATCATAGTATAATAGGCATATATGAGAGCAATAAATTCGTTGATATTTGTCGGTGGTCTAGGCAGTAACCAAAAATCCATGGAACTAGCTAGTGAGCATTTTGGTGAGCATTTTGAAGATGTTAGTCCCATCCCATTCCGCTTAGCAATGAAGGATGAAGATTTACATCGCAAACTCAAAGGTCACCCAGTGGCAACTCATTCAGCGGGCATGTTGCCGGTTATAGGTGGCCAACCAGAACAAGTCTGGGCATTTGGCCCCCCGGTGCCAACAACTCCAGTTCGTTTGGTAGTTGGTTCAATAGAAAAAAGCAGCCATTTGTTAACACGTAGCAGGCAAGAACGTGATTCTCGTTGGGTTTGGGGCTATCAGGCACAAACTACAAAAGAATTAATGATCCACCCCCTAGGCAACCTAAGACATCTTGGTAGAATCGCACAATTTGATGCACTCAATGGCGCGCGTGCTTTATCAGATGAAGGTGTTGCATCTACACTGGTTTGGACTCATCAGGATGATTACTTCAGACCAGACATTAACGATATTCGTGATACAGAAAGTCGGTTCAGTGTCGATGTCCATTTCTTGGCTGGTGAACATGATGAACTACTCGTTCGCCCTCGGAATGTCCTGTCACGAGTATTCGGGGGATAAAGGACAGGCTGTATGCTTTTGCCAACTCGCGGCTACATCTGACAACAGATAAAGTATAGTTAAATCCATCACGAGTAAAAATCAATGACAATGCTTACGCTTGCGTAAACGCGGCTTTCCTTGATAATAGTGTCGATGGCCTACAGAAAACAACAGACTAATCCTTATTTGGAACAGAAAAGACTTGAAAGCAGGATGACATTAGGTGACGAAATCAAGCACTGGGAAGATTACGCGAATTGCCTAACCGAACAACCAGATACATTTTTTCCAACAGACGGAGTGGGGGTAGAAATTGCTAAACGAATTTGTCAAAATTGTGTAGTCAAAGAAGAATGTTTGGAATTTGCGTTATCAACAAGACAAGATCACGGGGTCTGGGGCGGAATGTCCGAAAGAGGAAGAAGACTAATCATAAAACAACAAAAACAAAACACTTAGTCAGCGGTTAAAGGTGTTAAAGATTAATAATCCAAGTACTATCACCCCTAGAACTCTTCGGAATAAATTAACGCCGTAAACTATTTCTAGGTAGGCCCAAATAAATAAGAACCCCCGGCCAACTTGGCTTAATGAGCCCGCCAATTGAGCGTTGTCGACTAATTTAGATAGGATTAGACATACAAGCCATACAACAAGAGGCACATTCGGTGTTTGAGTTATAACTACCTTGCCATTTTTATCTTTAAAGATCCTATTATTCTGGTTCATACACTCACTATACCTGACCATGCTTATGAATAAGCATGGAATCTCCGTAGCTGAGCAAGGAATATTTGTTTTTGATAGCTGTTTCGTAGGCGGGTTTCAGCATATTCCAGCCAGCAAACGCGGCGGCCATCATTAGAACTGTAGACTTTGGTGCATGAAAATTAGTCAACATTGCAGTTACTAATTTAAATTTGTACCCAGGGTAGATATATATGTCACATTCACCATTTATGGCTGAACCTGAACCTGCTTTATTGGCTATAATTTTGTTAGCACAAAACTCCAAAGTGCGCGTTACTGTTGTGCCAATAGCAACGATTTTACTACTGTTAAGATTAGCATTTTGTAATATTTGGATAGTTTCTGAGGGCACCTCAAAATACTCGCTATGCATAGTGTGCCCTTCGACTTCATCCGTCCGAATCGGTAGGAAAGTGCCCAACCCAACATGCAGAGTAATGTAGGCAAGGACCACTCCTTTGTCTCGAAGTTTTTGTTCTAATTCTCGGGTAAAGTTTAGTGAGGCAGTAGGCGCTGCGACCGATCCGGGGTCCCGCGCAAAGACGGTCTGATAGCGTTCAACGTCTTCGGCTTCAGCTTCGCGGTGCATATATGGCGGCAAGGGCACTGTTCCAACATGTTCGGCTATGTCTAAAATATTGTGCGAACTGCTGATTTCGGCAATGCCACTATCAAACACCTTTTCGACTTTAATTTCGTCTCCATTTACGTCTAAAACTTCACTAGCCCGAATTTTACCCCTGTAAATTGCTTTGCGCTTTGTAAAATCGGTATTGTGGTGATCTTCTAGCAGTAATAGTTCACGGGGCTGGCCTTTAGCGTTTCGGGCAATTAATCGGGCCTTGATGACTTTTGTATCATTTATTACTACCACGTCACCTGCTGATAGATAATCGACTACATTACCATAATTTCGATGTTCTACTTCGCCGGTTTGTTTGTCCAATACAAGCAAGCGGCTGTTACCGCGTATCTTTGGAGGGTACAGGGCTATTCGTTCCTCGGGCAGGCTGTAGTCGTAATCTGAAACTTTCACTTCGTTAATGATACCAAAGAAGTTACAATATATTGGTATGCTTAAATCCCTGAAACTTGATCACAAACTAGCTCAGCTAGTTGCTTCTGGTAATAAAACCAGCACATGGCGGCTCAAAGATGACAAAAATCTATCCGTTAATGATGAAATTGAACTAATTGATAAAGTTGATGCTGAAAAGCCCGAAACCTGGCTTAAGATAGGCCTGGCTAAGATAGATAGGGTTACAGAAAAGCGTTTAGGCGAACTTAGTGATAGCGATTTCTCTGGCCATGAAACATATCAATCAACAGAGGAAATGATGAATGTTTACAGAGGCTATTACGGCGATGATATTGATAGCAATACTCCGGTAAAGATGCTAGATTTTACTTTCAAACCATACAAAGAACCTCGTCAAGTGAAAGAATCTCAGATGCAACTGGTTGTAGAAGCCCCAAAGAAGATTAAACTATATGCCGATGGTGGATCGCGCGGCAATCCTGGCCCATCAGCCTCTGGCTACGTTTTGTTGGACATGAATGACCAAGTATTTGTAGAAAAGGGCGAATATATAGGTATTACTACAAATAATCAGGCCGAATATCAGGCGCTGAGGTTTGGGTTAGAGGAAGCCAAAAAGTTAGGCGTTAGAGAAGTAGATGTATATTTGGACAGTTTGCTAGTGGTAAACCAAATGAAGGGCATATTCAAAGTAAAAAACCGTGACCTTTGGCCAATTCATGAATCTATCAAAGAATTAGCAACACAGTTCAAATCAGTAACGTACACTCATGTCCCGAGGGAGCTAAACAAGCTGGCTGACGGTATGGTAAACCAAACTCTCGACGCTCAAAAGTAAGGTATAATAACGGGGCTAGGTTATCGGCTGGCCGCTTCCAATTTATTGGGAGAGGAAAGTCCGGGCAGCGCACGGGAAGACAGTCGCTAACGGCGACCGGGGGTAACCCTAGGGAAAGTGCCACAGAAACGAAACTACCTTTCGGGGTAAAGGTGAAACGAGTGGGGTAAAAGCCCACAGCCCTCGTCGGTGACGCCGAGGGGAGGTAAACCCTGTCTGCTGCAAGGAGATGAGCCTATCGAGTTCCCTGCTACGGCTTGTCATTATATCCGCTCGATCTGCCAAGCAATTGGCCGACTAGATAGATGGTCAGCGCTTTTACGAGTACAGAACCCGGCTTATAGATAGCCTAGCAAAAATAGATCATGAAATACCGCCCCGAGAAGGGCGGTTTTGCTTATGCTTGCACGATAGCACTCAACTACCTATAGTTATTCTCAATATAAGGAGGAGTAGATGGTAGACGTATTAATTATTGGAAGTGGTGGCCGAGAAGCTGCACTTCAACAGGCAATGTTGGCATCACCAGAAGTGGGCAGAGTCGAGATTCATAGTGATGTCGAGAAGGGAAAAGAAGCATTTAGCAGTAGTACGGATGTTTTTTCAATAGTTGGTCCCGAAGCAGCTCTTGTTGACGGTGCGGCAGATTATTTGCGGGAAATTGGTCATACAGTTCTTGGGGTTAGCGCAGAAGCTGCCCAGTACGAAGCAAGTAAATCCTTTGCCATTGAAACAGTGCCAGAACTATTCCCACGTACTACGATTTGCAAGGGACCAGACATGCCGCGAGATGCGATGGCTTTTATGAGAGATAACGCCCACGATACATATTATATTAAGGCCGACGGTTTAGCTGGTGGAAAGGGTTCCGTAGGACCAAAGAGTGAAGAACATGCCATTGAAGTAGTAGAAAGTATGATGGCTGGTGGGTACGATGGTGCCGGACGCGAGATTATAAACTTTCAAAAATTAATGAACGGGCCAGAGGCATCACCAATAGCTGTGGTTGGGCGCAATGGTGAGTTTGTAATACTTCCGTACGCGCAAGATCATAAGAAACTGCTCAACGGTGACAAAGGACCAAATACCGGTGGAACCGGGGCGTACACACCAGTACCAGAATCGGTTATAAATACAGCCGAACATGATCAGATTGAAGACATGATCACAACAGCTCTAGAAAAAATGGCAGCCCGTGGAGTCCCAATAGAGCGAGGTGTTCTATATGCTGGTGTCATAAAAGATCTTGGGTATGACGGTCTACCAAAATCAGAGCAGATATTTAAATTTATGGAGTTTAATGTAAGGTTCGGTGACCCGGAGACACAAGCCCAGATGGCTTCTATGGTTGGATCGGGCGTAGATGTATATAGATTATTGCGATCTGCCGCCGAAGGTGATTTGGAACGACCGAATGTCGATCTACAAAAACTACCTGTAGCAGCTCTGACAGTAGCACTCATGGCAAAGGGATATCCTGTTAAAGCGGAGACCGGTCAACAGATCTATGGACTCGATCAAGAATACGAAGGAGTGACCTGGCAAAGAGCGGGAATGAAGCTCAACGAAAACGGGCTATGGGTTACATCGAGTGGTCGTGTTATCTACGGTACTGGTATAGGCCCATCAATTGATGAGGCAGTATCCAAGGTATACTCTGCAATAGGGGAAAATGGTGTCCACTTTGATGATATGCAATACAGAACTGATATTGGCTATCAAGCAAGAAGCTGAAGAATAGTTGGTTGCTAGACCCTATCTTGTAAGCAAAAACCGGGGTTTGTCGGTCGCTATAATAATCTTCTTCTTCATATTATCGAGTTTTATAAGATGTGTGTGCTGGTGAACAACTGATTTCATACCGTTGCTAGCAGCCCGCGCGTAAACAGAATAGCCTTTGTTTTCGTACTCGGCAATAATCTTTAAATATTGTTTTTGTTCGGCAGGATTAAAATTTGAAATGGAATCGACATGTCGTACCGGTGTTACTAATAGGTGATCAATTACGCCGCAACTGTCCCACACATCATAAGGAAAGATGTTTACTACTAGGTGAAATTCGGGGTATTGTTTTATTACTTGCTTGTGACTAGGGTCAAATTTACAAAATTCACAAACACCAGAACCTCTAACGCCTTTAGTATGGGCAACAAATATTTTATGGTTTTTGCGTTTTCTAGTCGACATGGTTGTTTCTAGTATACAGTATTAACACCCCTGGAACGGAGTGTTTTTGCTATACATTTTTACGTACTATTTACTTGGCTGGCTTAGCGGTCTTTACGACTGTTTCGAAGGCTTTTGGTTCGTTAACAGCTAGTTCTGCTAACACTTTTCGGTCTAGTTCGATCTTTGCGCCTTTTAGGGCAGCGATTAGTCGGCTGTAGGTTGTACCGTTAATACGAGCAGCTGCGTTGATGCGTACGTTCCATAGTTGTCGGAAAGTTCGCTTACGATTGCGTCGATCATTGTATGAGTTAACTAGAGAACGGGTAACCGCTTGCTTGCCGCGCTTGATACTTACTCTGTTAGCGTGGGAAAAACCTTTAGTAGCTTTTCGGATTTTCTGATGTTTCTTGTGTCCTGCGACACCTCTCTTAACGCGCATTATTTAGCTCCTAGTCTTAGTTTCATATTCTTGGCACTCTTACCAACAATTTGGTTTCCGATAGCCATACGTCGTTTTCGTGACTGGCTCTTCTTACGCAAAAAGTGATTCCCGCCGGCGTGTCCGAGCAACACCTTACCTTTTTTGGTAATGCGTACTCGCTTTTTAGTTCCACTATGAGTCTTTAGCTTTGGCATTTACGCTGCTCCTTATTACAAAATTTAGTTGTCGGCCAGCAAATTGTGGCTTCTGTTCGACCACGATTGCATCACCATAATCTTCGATTATCCTCTCGGCCAATTTGAATCCTAGTTCCTTGTGAGCTAGTTCACGACCGCGATACATAACTGTTAATTTGACCTTGCTGCCAGCTTCCAAAAAGCCATTCACCTTGTTCAGCTTTACCTCAAGGTCATGATCGCCGATTTTTAGACCAAATCGCATCTGTTTGAGTTCGGAAGCTTTTGAATTCTTCCTGCTCTTTTGAGCTTGTTTGGTCTTCTGGTAATTGTATTTACCCCAGTCAACGATCTTACACACCGGTGGGTTAGCACCAGGAGAAATCTCCACCAAGTCTAGTCCACGTTCTTCGGCTGCTTTCAGGGCTTCGTGTTTAGCTAAAACTCCTAATTGCGAACCATCCTCGTCGATAACTCGTAATTCTTTGGCCTGAATCTGATGATTCAGACGCGTTTGTTTGCTGATGGACTTTCTCCTCTTACTAACGTAACTGGTTTCACCAATACTAACAGATAAGAGTTCAGAGGTCAACAAAAAA
>JBBSJL010000024.1:0-7634 GCA_038257245.1 Saccharimonadales bacterium (SeqCode)
ATGAAACGAGTAACGATAATATTGGTGCTGAATTAACAATAACCGATCCCAGCCTGTCATCCTCTTCTGAAATCGTTCATAATCTTGCAGTTGCCAATAAGCTAACTATAAACAACGATGCGGGTGAATATATTATGACCGGTATCTTAGGCGACACCCAGGGGCTAAGCAACAATTTAGCATCTTCTGACACATATATCGTAATGGCAGAGCTAATCAATAGTGGAATCAATAGGGAACGGCTGGAAAACCGACGCAAGGAATACAATAAATATTCTGAAAAAATATTTAAGTTTAAGGGTGACCTTATTAAAAAAGCTGAGCTACTAAGTGAACAAAATTTAGCTATTGTTACCGTGAATCAGAAAGAAATTAATGAATATAGTGCCTCCTACAATCCTTCTGCACTAGTTATGCCTGACCTGCTACAGGTAGAAGGCATTAGTATAGCGATAGTATTTAAAACGTACGACGACGGTAAAATAACTGCAACAATACGATCAAGCTTTGGTTTTCCTTACGCTGCGAAGGTAGCAGAAACTTTTGGTGGTGGTGGCCACAAGTTTGCAAGTGGATTTAAGTTAACTGATGGACGAACACTCAGTGAAGTTAAGAGCCGAGTCGTTACTATCATTAATGATCTGAAAGCAAAGTGATAGTATATATCTATGCAACTCTACGACACACTTTCACGTTCAAGCAAACAAGTTAAACCCTTAGACGGCAAAACTTTAAAGATATACACGTGTGGCCTTACCGTTTACAGCCAGCCCCATATTGGTAATTGGGTTTCATATATATATTGGGATGTTTTGATTAGGGTACTTAGGGCTAATGGAGCGTCAGTAAACCGAGTCCAAAACATCACAGATGTAGGCCACTTAACTAGTGACGCTGACGAAGGTGACGATAAGATGGTAAGGGCTGCAAAAGCTGCAAAGAAAACAGCATGGGATGTTGCCGCGGAGATAATCGAAATTGCTGATGTTGAGGCATATGACAACCTAGGGTTGTTACGCCCGGACAGTTTGGTTAGAGCAACGGATTTCATTGATGAACAGATTGAATTTGTTAAACAACTAGAGGATAAAGGCTACACTTACTCAATCGGTGATAATGGTGTTTACTTCGATACGTCCAAACTGAGTGACTACGGCAAACTAGCGCGACTCGATGTTGCAGGATTAAAAGCAGGTGCTAGGGTTGATGCTAGTGGCAAAAAAAATATTACTGATTTTGCTCTTTGGAAATTTAGCTCCAAAGGTGAGGTACGCGACATGGAATGGGATAGCCCGTGGGGTAAAGGTTTCCCAGGGTGGCATCTGGAATGTTCAGTTATGGCTAGAGAATTATTGGGTGATCAAATAGACATACATACCGGAGGCATAGACCACGTACCCGTACACCATACAAATGAAATCGCCCAAACTGAAGCCATGACCAGTAAACAGTTTGCACAGATTTGGGTTCATAACAATCATCTGAAGGTAAATGGCACGAAAATGTCGAAAAGTTTGGGCAATATTTATACCCTGAGTGACATCAAGGATAAAGGATATAGTTTTGATGCCTTTAAACTAATGATTTTATCTAGCAGTTATCATACTGAAGGTAACTTTACCTGGGAAATATTAAATGCTACACAAAATCGTCTTGACGATCTGGGACGTATTGCAGACCTAAAGTGGCAACCGGTCGTTCCAGCAAAAAACATAAATTTCGATAAATATTCTAAAGATTTACTTAAAGCCTTAAGTGATGATATAGATACACCGGGATGTTTAAAGATTCTAAGTAAGGCTATGTCTGAAGCCGAGAATAACCTAATTTCTCCTCATAACCTGGATAATTTTCAATTATTTTTATCTGCAGTTGATGGCTTACTGGGACTACATTTGGGTGATAGGCCGGACATTGACGATAAAATTAAAGGACTGTTAAAAAATAGGAAGACGGCTCGTGATAACAAGATATGGGATGAAAGCGATAAGTTGAGAGAACAGTTGAAGGCGCAGGGCATTGGAACCAATGATACTCCCCATGGACAAACTTGGTATAGACTCTAGCATTTACTCAGAGGACTGGTTGACTTTGTTGTGGTTTGAGAAAGTTTCATAATTTGGGAAATGTGATGATAGATACTCTTCTAATAAAATCCTAGCGCATCCTGCTATTGGAATCGCTGCTAATGCTCCTAGCAACCCAGCCAAACCGGCACCAAGAATGGCCGCTACAAACACTGTTAGTGGGGTTAATTGGTTCTTCTTGGATTGAATATAGGGTTGCAAGGTTGCATTTTCTATCTGCTGGTACACGATAAAGAAACCAAGCATTATGAGCGCCATCGGCGCTGATGAAATTAAACAGATCAACACTACAATACTTGCCGAAAGAATATTACCAACGAGGGGAAGTAGTCCAAAGATAAATACGATACCGGCAAGCGCTATCGGGTTAACTGAAGTGCCAAATACCGAGTTCAGTATAAATAACATAATTGCAGCAAACGTAGCAGCTATAAAGGCAATTATCACCTGACCATAGAAGAACCCAGTAATAACTTTGTACATTCTTTGGGCAATTTCTTTTCGTTTTTTCTTCTTCCCATCTGGCTGCAAAGAAATTATTTTATCGAACCATAGTGGACCCTCAACTAACATCATAAATGTTAGAATAAATATGGTTATTGCAGATATAATCAAGCCTCCAACTCTGCCTGCAGTATTTACAATTGGAGCACCGACATTACTTAGATTATCTTTAAAACGTTCTTGGTAATTTGCGATTACGTCATCAACACTATCCTCTAGATTATATCGGCGAATTGCGCTTGATAGCGCCGAGTCTTGGTATTTTAGATTGTTTAACGTGTTGGGGACCCCGGACACAAATCTTGAGGTTTGTTTGACCAGAGGGGGGACGACTAGTAGTAAAAAGCCCGCAAGGAGAGCGACAACAATGATATATGCTATGCCTGTTGCACGAAGTCTACTCTTGCTGTGAATTCGTCTCATGATAAAACTAACAGCGGGGTTAAGTCCAATAGCGAGAAACATTGATATGAATATTAATCGAAGCTGGTGAGTAATATTGCCCAGTGCCTGCAAACTCACAAAAGCTATAACTGCTACGAGTATGAGTTTAACGATGGTGTTCGTTGTAATAGAAATCGTTTTATCAGCTTTTCCAAAAATGCTCATACTATGTATTATCCGTATTATTATTCAATTTTGCAATCTCACTTACATATAACTTTTCAATTTGGGGCCCAACTATATCGATGTCGAACTTACTTAACAGCTTAGCTTGATTATTATGTGTTGTTCTTATCAGTTTTGGATCACCTACATAGCGAGCAAGACATCTCGCAAATGCCTCAGTATTGTTTGGGTTAAAAAGAGTTGTACTATCTTCTAATACAGAACGATAGCCTGGGTTATCCCCCCCGAGCACTACACCTGCACCAGCTGCCATAGCTTCGGTTAGTACGATTCCAAAACTTTCACCTCCGATGCTTGGAAAAACAGCAATATCTGCTTTGGATAAAACGTGCGTCTTATCTTTCTCATCCAAAAATCCAGCTAGGTTAACTCTATCTTCTAAATTGAAATAAGTTGTTAGGTTTTTAAGCTCACCCTTAAGCGGCCCCTCACCATACAGTGTGAGGTTTACGTTGCCAACATTCAATTTACTACGCATGTAACTAAACGCCTTGAGTAGCTGCACTGGGCCCTTACGCTGTACTAACCGACCTAGATAAACCATCTCGATAATCTTAGTCTTAGCTTGCATACGCTTGTCGGTTACAGATGTTAGCTTAACTGGGTTGGGAATAACCACTGAATTTATGCCAAAGGCTGACTTAGCAAATTCTTGAGCGGGGGCAGATACGGCAATAAATTTCATGAATTTATTGTTAGTTTTCTTTACAACTCTGGACAGTAGTTTAGTTGCTAGTATCTCTTTTTTTGAAAAGGGTAGTATATGAAACGTACCAATAATTGCTGTATGCTCGGATGAGTTATTGATAACTTTACCAGACATCAGCGGACTATATGGAACCTGAACATGTAGGACGTCAAAGTTTTCACTGTTTAACACTTTGCGAATTGCACTCTTACTTGCTGATAAAGGAACGGATAATCTGTTTTTATTAAACGTAACTTTTATGTTTTTTGATAAACTGTGGATATTATTTATATCTTTGCGTGCGGTTTGTCCAGCAATATAGTGCACCTCATGCCCTTGATTGGACATCCACTTACCAACAGTCAATACGTACTGTTGTACACCGTCAGTACTATCAAGTGTGTCGTCTATGACAAAACCGATTTTCATTTATTACGTAATACTTTCGTGTATAGCTTTTCGTATTTGTCTACTATTTTTGAATAGTCGTACTGTTCAATATTATTCGATGCCCAGTTTTGCCACGCAGTCCTAGCACTAGGACTATTTAGATAAATATCTAACGTTCTTGCAAACGACTTTACGTCTTTGGGATTTACGAGCCCCAAACCACCTTCATTAGTTAGTACTGAAGAATACCCAGGATTATCACCGGCTACCACCGGTATTCTAGTTGCCATTGCTTCAAGCAGCACTATGCCAAAACTCTCGCCAAATAGAGCAGGAGAACAAAATACACTGGACTCTGCCAATAGGCTTAGTTTTTGATTCTCTGATATGTGTCCAAGGAACTCGACATTGTCAGTAATTTTTAAGAATTTGGCATGTCTTTGCAATTTCAACTTATCAGATCCTTCGCCAGCAATTAACAGCTTAACGCCAGGTGTTACAGTTTTACTGAATGCAGACAGTAAATATTTTAATCCCTTTCGTTTTTCTAATCTTCCGATGTATAGAATTGATTTATCTAAATGTTTGCCATTTGCTTTGTACTTACTGACGTCGATGCCATTCGGAATAATTTCGACTTTTTGATCACTAAGGCTTCTGACATATTCTGCAGCTGCATCAGAAACTGCAGTGAAACTGTTGATTTCCTTTAATATTGACTTGGTATATGGTGTTATTACTTTCTCAATAGTCTTGCTCATGATTGTATCTGGTAATTTGGCATGAAATGTGGCAACATTAACTGACTTGCTTCTTGACAATATTTGCCGACTCAATATCGGCACCCAAGGTTCGTGAAAGTGAAGTATATCGAACTGCTCATCATCCAGTACTTGTCCCAATAACTCAGTTTTAACACTAACAGATACTTGTGCAGTGGTATGAAATGGTGACTTCATCTGTGCAGCTGTACCTAGAAAGATAACGTTGTCCATTTGCGAATCTTTATGCTTATTTGGTTGAGGGCTAATAATCACTGCATCATGTCCCCGAGACTGAAGTTCATTTTGCATAGCAATAACGCATTCTTGAACACCACCACCTTTAAACATATTATACGGGCAAACTAGTCCGATCTTCATAGTTAGTACTTATTATAGCTTATTTGGTTTTCGAGCTAAAAGACGCCGTAGTTTCTTAGGTATGAAAGGTGCAGCAGCTTCAGCATCTGCTATTACTGTTGGTGCATGTCCCTCCATATCGGCAGGAATTACATTTACTTTGGTATAGATAACATTCATATGCTGTTCGACTACGTTATTATCGAAAAAGTGATCTTCTTTTATAGAAACGTGGTGAACGTCGTGTTCAACTCGGATTCCACACAGGTTAACTTTAAACATGTCGCTTGCTACGTATCCCTTAGTTCTAGCATCATTCATTTTCCATAATTTGACTTCAAAGTCGATTCTTCGATTTAATTCTTCCTTGTCTGCATCATGTAACTTTCTGTGATTTTTGGCGACTATCTTGTACGTAGCTCTAATCGGCAGATCACGAAAAGCAATGTGCTTTAGAAAACGTGAAGGTAAGTAGTGCCTGCCGCTCCAGGCTACGAATTTAATAAAATTGCGTTTGTTATTATTCATATCGAAGTCTTCATGATGAACAAATCCAACCAAACTCACCAACAAGTCAACCTTATTCACCATATTCGGATATTTTTGTAACATCCTGGTTACAAGCACAAAACCGTATGACATGGCTATAATTGTTAATCGTTTTCTGCCGTATCTTAACTTGATAACTGTAGCGAGATAGTCGGCATAGTTGTCAATTGTTGGCTTTTCGCCAATTTTATAGAAAGTGTCCATGCCCCCAAACCCAGGTAGGTCGGGAAGAGTTACCGATCCGTACTGATTTAAATCTTCGGTAAAGCCACCCATACGTTCAATACTTGCATGTAAACCATAGACAAGTAGTATTTCTCTTTTCTTGTTCTTGGGAGCAGGCAACTTAAGCATGCGACCGTTCATGCCATTAATATTGATTGGGACTATGTAGTCAGACGGTTCGAGCCGTTGGGTTTTTTGCTTTGCCATATTTATATAAATCTTACTTTATGGAGAAGAATATTTCAATCTGTAAAAGTTATTTCAGGTTGCTAGTGCCTACCCATACGTATTCCCATGGTTCGGGTTCAGGCCCTTGCAAGCCTGCTCCTTCGGGGTAGCTAGGTATCCAGCCGGATTGTTTCGCTTTAAGGTAATTATCGGCATTAATCCATTTAAAACACGAGCTATAAGCAAATGCACCACTTCCATCTTCACACCACAAATCAATAGTATAGCCTGTATGATGTCTCGAGTAGCCAGGCACGGCTGCATTGGTGATAGCATTATTAACTGCATTGTCAGCAATACCTGCAGCCACATGGGCAGCAGTTGTGCCGTTGACAAATAGGCGGCTCAGAAATAGGTCTCTTTGCCATTCTGGTGACCGATAAGCAGAGATAACACTTAGTCCTATTCCGTCGTTTTTGGCGGCTAGTTTCAACGCCTCCCATCCTTTTGCAGCGAGGGGTTGGAGTAAATCATCGCCATTAAGTCTAGGTTCGTTTATTTTAACGATGGCATTTTGCGGAATCGGGGTTGGTTTATAACCTCGCGCCTCAGACATTTCTCGTATCCTGGCATCCGCATCATCGTTGCCGGTTATTTCTATGTTGTTATTTAGTTGTTGGGTGTTTGGATAGGCAACAGAGTAGTATAAGTTTTTGAATTCTTCACCCGTAAACTCCTTGAATGGTTTACTATCGTTATCCACTTGAGTAACCGTTACGACCGTGTTGTCTTCTGGTGTTATTTGAGAAGTCTGTTGGTTAGAATTATCAGTCTCAGATTCCTTAGTCTTAAGAACATAAACAGTCATCGTGGATACAGCAACAATAGTTAATACCAATAAGACTTTTCTATTACTGTGTTTTTTATACACGTTCTTTTCGTTTTGCGATTTTATGCGCTTGTGATCTATCACCCTCATGCTTAATGTTAGTATAACGCACAACTACAGATTGAAGAATTGTTAAATTTAAGTTAAACTTTATCTGTTCAACCAACAATCGATGGGGCGTGGCCAAGTGGTAAGGCACCAGTTTTTGGTACTGGTATTCGCAGGTTCGAATCCTGCCGCCCCAGCCATACAGAACGCAAGCGTTCCTCAAGCTTCTTACGACCCCTGTTATTGGGGTCTTTTTTGTTGGTTTGGTTACTCATATCTTACCTCCTATGATTTTATGAGTTTCTATAACATTATTCGCGATTGCATACGCGAAT
>JBBSJL010000025.1:0-7482 GCA_038257245.1 Saccharimonadales bacterium (SeqCode)
AACATCTGCCGATATAAGTCTAAGCCGTCGCTGCCACCAAATATGGCGTGTTTTGGTTCGAACATTGCAGCTTTGTTGATAGTGTGGCTATCTGGTACGTAAGGTAAATTAGCAATAATCACCCAATTGTTGAGCTTCTCCTTTATAACTGGCTCAAGTAAATTGCCTTGGCGAAAATGGATACTCACTTCATATTTTTTTGCATTGGCTTTTGCTGTTTGGGTACATTTATTATCGATATCGGTTCCGTAAACTTCTATATTGGGAATTTCAAGTACTGCAGTAATTGCCAAACATCCACTGCCGGTACCAACATCCACAACTTGCAGCGGACTGTCTACTGTCAGCTGTCTACTGTCATCTAACTCCTTCAGCATTTCAATCATAGTTTCAGATTCGGGGCGGGGTTCCAAGGTATGCTCATTAACGACAAACTCTCTACCATAAAATTCAGATTTACACCTTATATACGCCAAAGGTTCGTGTTTAGCACGTCTTTCAATCCATTCTTCTAATGATTGCAGGGTCTGGTCCTGCAATTCGTATTCTGGGTGGGCTAATAGCCAAGCTCGGTCTTTACCAGTTGCGTCTTCGAGTAAAACCAGTGTATCTAGTCTAGCAGTCGCTAGGTTTGATAAAAGTAGTTTGTTCGCACATTTTTCAATTAATTTATTTATTTTCATGATTCGTTAGCTCATGTTCGGCAGCGTGTAACTGTTCTATTAGATCGTCGATATCACCAGCCAGCGCCGCCGGGATATTACTTCGTGAATAGCCGATACGGTGATCTGTTATGCGGTCTTGGGGAAAGTTGTAGGTTCGTATTTTTTCACTTCGATCACCAGAACCGATGAGCTTCCTTCGTGCATCAGAGGATTCTTGTTGTTCGGCATCCAGTCTGGCCTGCAATAACCTTGAACGGAGTACGCTCATAGCCTTGAGTTTGTTTTTAATTTGTGACTTTTCATCCTGATTTGTAACCACTAAGCCACTGGGGAGGTGAGTGATACGAACAGCCGAATCAGTTGTATTAACAGATTGACCGCCATGACCACCAGAACGATATACGTCTATTTTTAGGTCACCTGGGTTTATTTCGATGTCTGATTCCTCAGCTTCGGGCATTACTGCAACCGTAACGGTACTGGTGTGAATTCTGCCTTGGGATTCAGTTGCTGGAACACGTTGTACCCGGTGAACACCGGCTTCGAATTTAAGAAATTTATATGCCTCATCTCCACGTACGGCAAAGATTACTTCTTTAAACCCGCCAGCATCCGAAGGGCTTTCATTGATCAGTTCGATTTTATAGTCGTGGGTTTCGCACCACCTAGCGTACATTCTGTATAACTCGCCAGCAAAAAGGCTAGCTTCGTCACCACCGGCAGCGGCTCGTATTTCTACAATTACGTCACGGTCATTGTTTGGATCAGACGGTGTCAATAGCTCAGTTAGAGTTTCTTGGGTTGCGGCCAGTATTTTTTCATTATCTTCGATTTCTGCCCTGGCTAGTTCGGCTAGTTCGTCATTACCTTTAGCTAATCCTTTTGCATCTGAAATTTCCGAGTTGAGTTTGTCTATCAACTTAAAAAGTCCCAGCATTTCTTGTAATTTACTCTGTCGTTTGGCTAGTTTGGGGTATTCTTTGGTCGAAAATATATTAGGATCTTGCAGTTTTTCTTGCAAGTCGGTTAATTCTTGTCTAAGTACAGATTCTTTATCGTTCATAGTGTCCCCCATAGTATACAAATAAAAAACCACCAAAACTAAAGTTTGATGGTTACTACATGAACTTAGCTACTGCTTGCCGCTTTTGAGTGTGCCCATTTTTTGAGGAGCTTCGACTTCTTCGTCTGTTGTTGGTTTCTGTCGAGTCTTAGATGCAGCTTTTTTCATAGCGTCTGCACGAGCTTTTGCAGCTTCTTGACGTGCTTTGAATTTATCAACACGACCTTCGATGTCGATCATCTTCTCTTGCCCCGTAAAGAACGGGTGAGAAGCACTACTAATATGAACCTTAACTAGCGGATAATCGACGCCATCAAGTTTGATTGTCTCATCAGAAGCAACCGTAGACTTAGTCAAAAATGTTTGATCGTTGTTTAGGTCCTGAAATACTACAGGACGGTAGTTTGCTGGGTGTAAATCTTTCTTCATAGTCAGATGCCGATTATACACATCTGTTGCCAAGAGGTCAATAGAAAAGTGTTGCAACAGGTTAGCTAATCTGTTACAATTGCCTCGATAAATATTAAACAGGTTAGTCGATAATCCTTCCTGTGCTATCCCACGAGGGGACGTACGGGCGACGACTTTCCGAAGCAGAAAGGATTTACGAATGGCGACAGTCGACGTAGATATTAAGAAATTATTAGAGTCTGGGGCCCATTTTGGCCACAAAACAAGTAGATGGCACCCGAAAATGGCGCCGTATATCCACAGCAAACGTGAAGGCAATCACATAATCGATTTAACTAAAACAGTCGATTCCCTGAATACAGCATTGGCATTTATTGAAGATCAAGTAGCTGTCGGTAAACAAATATTAGTTGTAGGTACTAAGCGTCAAGCACACGATGTCATTCTTAAACTAGCTAACGATACTGGCATGCCGTTTGTGGTAGAGCGCTGGTTGGGCGGAATGATGACAAACAAAGACACCATGAACGCTCGTATAAAATACCTAAAAGACCTAGAAACCAAAATGGAAAACGGACAATTAGCTAACAAGTATAACAAGCTAGAAGTTCAGAGATTCCAAGAAGAAATCGATGAAATGAATCACATCTATGGTGGCGTCAAAGACATGGCAGCTAAGCCAGGTGCAGTATTTGTAGTAGATATAGTGCACGAAGTTAATGCTGTACGAGAATCTATAATTCTTGATATTCCAGTCGTTGCGATTGTCGATACTAACGCCGATCCGACAGACATAACTTATCCAATTCCGGCTAATGACGATGCGATCAAGACTATTCAGCTAATCGCAGATTATGTTCAGCAAGCAATAGAGGCAGGAAAAGCTAGGCATGCCAAGAAAGCCGAAAAGGCTGCCCCAAAACCAGATAAAGACGAAAAAGCTGTGAAAGCAGAGAAAAGTGAAAAGGTAGATAAAGAAGGCGAAAAATAATGGCAATAAATATTGACGATATCAAAAGACTAAAAAGTTTAACAGGTGTGGGTCTAACAGACGCCAAAGCGGCTTTGGAGGACGCCAAAGGCGACTTTGACAAAGCTCTTGCAGTTATGCGCAAGAAGGGCCTAACCAAAGCCGAAAAACGTGGGGAACGCGAAGCTCGCGCTGGAATAGTTGGAAATTACAATCACGATAACCGAATAGGTGTACTGGTAGAAGTAAACTGCGAAACTGACTTTGTTGCCCGAAACGAAATCTTTACTGACTTTGTGAAAGACGTGGCAATGCATATTGCGGCCAGTAACCCAGAATACGTTAGCTCCGACGAGATTCCAGCTAACACTCGTGAGGCTAAAAAGAAAGAATTTACTGAAAAAGCAAAGGAAGAGGGTAAACCAGAAAAAATGATAGATAGCATTGTAGAAGGAATGCTAAAAAAGCATTTTGCTGAAAAGTGCCTGCTCGATCAGCCGTTTGTTAAAAACCCAGATATATTAGTAGATGAATATGTCAAAGAACATAACGCCAAACTTGGCGAAAATATTGTCGTACGTCGCTTCAGCCGTATTGCGTTGGGTGAGATTTAGCGTTGCTCGACTCTGAGGCAACCAGATTATGCGAGACATGTCCACTGGATCAAGTGTTTAATGGAATAAATCTCTTAGACCATGCAAAGATGGTTTCATCATCTATCCTTGGGACTGTAGAGCTCCAAGAGGTTGTGCGGCAAGGTGACAAAAGTGAAGACGAGCAGTTGGCTCTGATGGTATGTTTTAATGCACAAAAACTTGGAATATGCGTATCTTCTTCGGTTGATGCATAGCGTTTTAAGAATATTGCTTTAACGGGTAGCCGCACACAGTATCGGTAGTTCACAGTTTACGACAGCACAAATAAAAACAATACAAGAAGTAATAATTGTTGTAGGTGCATTATTCGTTTTTAGGTAGCAAGAATAGGTTATAATTGAACTATAAACAAAGGAGATAATGTGAGTCCAAGCCAGCTTGTAGACGATACTAAGAAAAAGATAAAGGGAGCAGTCGATCACTTTCAGGATGAGCTGAAGAAACTTCGAACTGGTCGGGCTAACCCAAGTATGCTCGATGGAATTATGGTAGAAGCCTACGGCCAACCAATGCCGATTAATCAAGTCGGTGGCGTGAGTGCGCCAGACGCGACATTGATCCAGATAACTCCTTTTGACCCAAATAATTTACAAGCAATTGCCGATGCTATTCGTAACAACAAAGCACTAGGGTTGAACCCTATGGACGATGGCCATGTCGTGCGCGTGCCAATTCCACCACTGAACGAAGAACGCCGGCGCGACATTTCCAAGCAAGTAGGTGTAAAGCACGAAGAATGCATGATCACACTTCGTAATATTCGACATGAGGCATTAGCTGCAATTGACGAAGCCAAAAAGAACAAAGACATCGGCGAGGACGAAGCCAAAAGATATACCGACCAGATAGAAGAAGCCATGAACAAGACAAAAGCCGAAGCTGAAGCTGTGTCTATAGCTAAAGAACAAGAAATAATGACAGTATAATCAGCTGCTATTCAGCTAAATTTTGCTATAATTAAGACTACATGTCAGAGGCTATACCTAATCATCTCGGAATTATTTTAGACGGAAATCGAAGGTGGGCAACAAAAAACAATTTGCCACTCCTTGAGGGCCATAAAAAAGGCGCCCAGGTGTTCGAAGAGCTTGCTCTCCATGCATTTAACAGGGGTGTTAAGTTTGTAACAGGTTATGTATTTTCTACTGAAAACTGGCAGAGAACAGACGAGGAAGTAGGGTATTTAATGGCACTTGTCTCGAAAGCAGTAGAAGATTATTTGGATGTATTCCATAAAGAAGGGATAAGAATTGTAATTTTGGGTCGCCGCGATGGCCTAAGATCCAAAGTCCTAAAAGCCATAACTAGAGCCGAAGAAACAACAGCAGATAATACAAAAGGCATGCTTGCCCTGTGTTTCAACTATGGTGGCCAAGAAGAAATAGTAGATAGTGTAAATAGCATGATCGCGGAAGGCGTTCGGGAAATCTCCAAAAAAGATATCGAAGATAACTTATATGGACCAGATTTACCCAACGTAGATCTATTGATTAGAACCTCTGGAGAACAAAGAACGAGTGGATTCATGCTGTGGCGAAGTCCGTATGCTGAATTGTATTTTAGTGATGTATTATGGCCCGATTTCACAACTAGTGATCTAGACAATGCCTTTGTGAGTTATTCTAATAGAGAAAGAAGGTTCGGTAACTAATGTCAGCAGTTTTACTCATATTTGGCCTAATTTCTTTTGTAGGTTTGGTCGTTGTCCACGAATGGGGGCATTTCATTGCAGCACGCAAAAGTGGTGTTGATGTCGAAGAGTTTGGAATTGGCTTTCCACCAAAGGCTAAAACAATCACTAACAAGAATGGAACCGAATACACTTTGAACTGGCTTCCACTGGGCGGGTTTGTAAAATTAAAGGGCGAACACGATAGCGACACAGAAAAGGGCAGCTTTGGTGCTGCTAAGCTGTCTAACAAGGTGAAAATCATGGTGGCAGGTGTCATTATGAACTTGGTTACTGCTTTTGTTTTGTTCACAATCATATCTATCATCGGTATGCCGCAACTCGTAGATAACCAATATAATTATTCTCGAGACAGTAAGGTAGTATCACAAAAAATGTATGTTGGGTTTGTAGCTAAAGACACACCAGCTGAAGCGGCTGGTATTGAAACCCGAGATCAACTAACTGCAATTACTGCTCGAGATGGCGAAACAATATTACTAACATCGTCGGATGAATTATTAGAAACGACAAAAAGATTAGGTGGCCAGGATGTTACTGTCGCCTATATGCGTGGAGGAGAAGAAAAATCGGCAGAATTAACATTACTAACTAATGAGGAAGTCGAAGCCAGCAAAGAGACTGATAGTCCCAAAGGTTATCTAGGGGTTGGTCCAACAGAGTTTGTTCAGCGTAGGTCGACTTGGTCGGCTCCGATAGTTGCGGCAGGTACTATAGGGCAGTTCACAGAGCTGACTATGAAAGGAATAGGGTCAGCTCTAGCCGGACTGTTTAGTGGCAACGGCGCTAAGGCAAGCGAACAAGTTGCCGGACCAGTAGGGATATTCTTTGTACTAAAGGACGGAAGTACGTTAGGGATATCATTTATTCTTATGGTTATAGCTGTAATTTCGCTGACCTTGGCGATCATGAATATACTGCCAATTCCTGCGCTGGATGGTGGTCGACTGTTCGTGACGCTGTTATTTAGGGGGCTTAGAAAGCCGCTGACTCCCCAGATGGAAGACCGAATTCACGGGACGGGCATGGCAGTACTACTCAGCCTCTTTGTGTTGATCACTATTGTTGATGTAAAAAGGTTCTTTTAGTTATGGCAAGACTAAAACAAATTATTGTGGCGCTAAAGGACTACAATCCTGCAACGGCTATCGGTCTTACAGTCGGTGGTTTTTTTATTGCCCAAGTTGTGGGTGCGATTGCATACGTAGCATATGCAAGTATTAGGGGTTGGTCGCTTGAGCAAATGTCAACAACAGTGGGCAGCTCCATCCCAATGGCATTGGCGTTCAGTATTATTGTTTACGGGTTTTACCTGCTGTTAATACGTTGGTTTCTGAAGCTCAACGGTAAGTCATTCAAAGATATTGGTCTAAAAATGACCAAAGCCAAGTGGGAAGTATTTGCATACGCTTTTGCGGGTTATGGAGCGTATTTCATAACGCTTATTATTTCTACAGTTATAATTGGTAAACTGTTGCCAACCATAAATCTTGAACAAAAACAGGAGCTTGGCTTTGATACTTACACCACGGGCTGGGGACTTGTGGCTATATTTATTGCGCTGGTCATTGTTCCACCAATCGTAGAAGAAATTGTTACTCGGGGTTTCTTATATACAGGGTTGCGCAAGAAGTTGAGCTTTTTCTGGACAGGGCTGATCGTTGCAATTATTTTCGGGGCTGCTCATCTGCAGTGGGGCAGTGATGCTCCATTGCTGTGGGCTGCAGCAATAGACACCTTTATTTTATCTTGGATTCTGGTTTACATAAGAGAGAAATCAGGGAGCTTATACCCTGCCATCGGCTTGCACATGATCAAGAACGGAATGGCATTTTTAGCATTGTTTATTTTTCATGTTGCATGAATGAGATCGCATGATATACTGGGGGCATGCAAAAACACCTCATCATTGTGGTACCAAAGTATTCCTAAAAGGGGTAACTAGGCTTTTGCAGTAAAAACAACAAGACAAATCCAAAACCCCTCACCATCAAAGAGGGGTTTTTATTTAGACACTAAATTCACAT
>JBBSJL010000026.1:0-7028 GCA_038257245.1 Saccharimonadales bacterium (SeqCode)
AGACTAGTCAGTGAAGTTTTGCCTGATCCAGAGTGGCCGACTAGACCGACTTTTTCACCCGCCTTAATTCTTAGATTCAGTTTGTTGAACAATAAATCATTCCTCCCGGCGTGCGCAAAATCAACATCTTTTAATGTAATTTGCCCACCGCGGATTTTAACCTTATTGGGCTTGATAGGGTCTTGAATCGAGGGCTTAATTTGTAGTATCTTAACCATGTCGCTGGCATCACCCATCGCACGGTTGAATTGACGCAGTACGTTCTGAAAATCCCATAGCCGCATACCAATATGGCTTGTATAGGAAACTATCAAGAACAAAGTAGCAATGTCTGATCTAAGAAATTTAGTACCAAATACAGCTAAGACTAATGCAGAGATGCCAATTAACGAAGTTATGGTAGATGAAAACGATTCACGGTAAGTGGTTGTAACCATGGATCTATGTGTTGCTTCTTTGGTTTTAGTTGCTTCTTTCCAGTATCGTTTCGATTCATAGCTTTCCGAAGCAAAGCTCTTTATAGCCATAATATTGGTAATACTGTCTGCTAATTGACCTGTTTGTTTGCTCTCTTGTTCGGCTTGTAATCGGTTTGCGTCGCGTACAGGCCGAGAAAATAGTATAGTCCCAGCGATATATATTATGGACAATACAATTAGGCCAATCGCATATAAAGGCACTCTTGGGCCAAGTATTGCTAGTGTAGCTAGCAACCCGATAACCAGAGTATATAGATTAAATATTATTGCATCAGCGAATCTTATATAGCTTCCAATTAATTTATTAGTTTGCGATACGAGTGACCCGCCGAAATGGTTCGCATGAAAATTTGAGTCCAAACTAATTAAATGATCGAAAACTCGTTTGGCAATATCTCGCATTACACGCATCTCGAGGTTCCAAACCAACCAAATATTAATTCTCCACCCAACAATTCCGGTCATAATTACAGCTACGGCATAGCTAATTAGCTCAGTATTAAAACTGGCCCAGAGGTTATTGATATCGTAGTTGCCATCACTAATTTTTTGCAAGATCTGTGCTTGGATGTATGGTTGGAAGTAATCCATAACTAACACAGTTGCAAGAACTGTAAAGATTAGCGTAACAGCATAACGTTTGTATCTAAACGCATGATGAATATATAGCTGTATTGTCAATGCTGTGATTGATTTGTTCGATTTTTTCATTGCACAGACCTCCTGTCTGTACTTAAATTTGATTGAAATGTGTAAGGTTTTATTAAGTTTTCAGGTGTGACTAGGATGTCACTTTAGCGACAAAGTCAGATGAAAGATTTATATTAAACATGGTTTTTTTGTCGCCTTTCCTTTAGTGTGTAAATAATTCAACAATTCTAACAGATAAAACGTACAAGCGCAACCACTTCATCATGTATATTTATTGATTAACGTTTTTAGTACAACAAATTTACAGGTAAACTGTAAGGTATGGAGATTACCTCAGGAGACGACACATCCGATAAGGATAAGAAAATGAAAGGTGCGTTCGAGGCCATTGATGACAAAAAAGATGAAAAGAAAAAACCTGTTCCCAAAAAGAATCTTTCGATTTCGAGTATACTTTCAGGCGACGACAAAGAATCTACCCCTAAGCCTAGCAAAGAACCAGAAAAATTTTCTTTAATCGAAATGCTTCAAAGCTATGACAAAGACTCCAAAGATAAAGAAAAGGATGTTGATAAATCCAAAGATGAATCTAGTGCTCCACACGAGGCTGTAGAGATTTCAAGTACCCCCGAAACAGAAGCTACTGACACAGATAGATTAACAGGTGAAGAAGAAACAGAGGTTGTTCAAACGTATGTAGAAGCTGTCTTGCCAGAAGCTCACAGTGAGTTTGAACAGTCAGAACCAGATAGTGTGGAAGCTGCAGAAGCAGCAGCGAGTGTAGCATTTTTGGAAGGAATCCATGATCAACTAGGTGAAAGTAATGGCATAGATGATAGTGAGGTAGCCGCGATCGCTAGTAGTATCATTGAAGAACTAGACCACCAAGACGGAGGAAACACCGAGGCTATAGAAGACCTAGCTGACGAGGTAGAGAGCGAGGAAAGCCTAGACATAGAAGAAACAGGCATCGAATCAGGACCTAGCGATCATGAAGATGTTGATGACGATGAAGGAGTAACTAACTCTAACAACTCAGCGTCTAGTAATCCTCCGACTTCTCCACCCACAAATGTACCCACGACCGGTCATCCTGGTTCAGGTGGTGCGATGCCGCCAGTTCCTCCTACGGGAGGCGGATTACCGCCACATATTCCTCCAGTCGGTCCAAATTCAAGCAGCACTATGCCCATGACACCAAACACTAGCCCAAATGCGGCTTCTGCCAACCCAAACGTTGAATTTGCATACAATCGGCGTCGGGCTGGTGACTTATTGCTTGGGGGAATTATTGGCTACATGATTGGTCGCAGAAGAGGTAGGATCAAAACAGAAAAAGAGTTAATACCGGTTCAGAAAAAACTTGAAAAACAAGTTGCAACATTACAAAAACGAATTTATAGCAAAGAGTTGGAAGTTAGAAAAGCGGCAGCCAGGAGTTTTGAAGCTGGTCACATTATTAGTGAAAAACCTCCAGAAACTTTAGAAAAAACGGCGACAAAACGGGCAGAAACGGCTCCGAAACCCGAAAAGGATACTGCCAACCATGACCCAAAAGAAGTAATTACTTCAGATAGACTAGTGAGTAATGAAAAAACTGCCAAAGAAAAGCTAGTGCCAATCATAAACCCAGAAAAAGGAGCAATTAACCCAGAAAAATTGGTTTCTGCTAAAACGATCGAAGCAATTTCACTGCCACTCCTACTAGAAATTGCATCTGATATAAAGCTAGACAACACATCTCTACGTGCAATGTTCGAAAATGGCGCAATCGATCAAAAGAACCTTCGTTTTGTCGTCAAACGATATCTAGAAGGTGAAAGTTTGGATCGTATTTGGCCAGACGCGCTTGCAGCCGAACGTTTAAGTAGTGAAACAAAAACAGAAAAACGAAATGAACAAATGCTAAGTGAAGATTACCATTGGACAGAAAACAATAATACAGACACCCATAGCAGTATTATGGGCTCAAATGGTCATCAAGATAATTCATTTACCAACAATCAAGATCACAAAGCTAGCCCAGGCATCCTACAAGAGATTGAAAACCAATATAGTGATAACAAAAAGCCGATCTATGCCATCGTCGCTACGGCTATACTGGCAGCAATCATTATCATTGTTATCTTTACCTAAAAAATATCTAGTGTAGAATAACTTTGATGGAGAAGATAATACTTTACTACAAGTTTATACCCCTGGCCGATCCTGATATGGCTTGTTTGTGGCAAAAAGAGCTCTGCGAAAAGTTGGGGCTAAAAGGGAGAATAATCGTTAGCCCTCAGGGTATTAATGGTACTCTCGGAGGAGATATTGAATCGCTAAGAGAATATAAGCGTTCCATGAACAAAACCACTATATTCAAGGGTATTGATTATAAATGGAGTGAAGGGGGATTGGATAATTTCCCACGGCTGAGTGTAAAAGTTCGGCCAGAAATCGTTGCCTTCGGTGTTCCTGACGAAGTTAAGGTTGATGAGAACGGTGTTGTTGGTGGCGGTAAGCATTTGAAACCCAAAAAACTTCAGGAACTTTTAAAAGAACGTGGCGAAGATGTGGTATTTTTTGATGGCCGTAATGCTTATGAAGCTCAGATAGGCAAATTCAAAAACGCTATTGTACCCGAAACTGAGACAACGCGGGATTTTATCAAAGCTATAGAAGACCCTAAATACGATTCAATCAAGGATAAGCCAGTTGTAACTTACTGCACCGGAGGTGTGCGTTGTGAAATCCTAAGCACTTTGATGAAAAATCGAGGCTTTAAGGATGTTTATCAAATTGATGGCGGTATAGTTCGTTACGGCGAAACATTTGCCGATCAAGGAGAGTGGGAAGGTAAGTTGTACATATTTGATGACAGAATGGTAACCTCGTTTAGTGACGAAGCAAAAGATATCGGTGAATGTATTCATTGCGCAGCGAAAACCAGTAATTTCGTAAATTGCAGCAACGTAATTTGTAATAAATTAGTATTAGTTTGCACAGAGTGTGCAAATGACGAATTTTGCGAAAAGTGTATAAAAACAAAACATAAAGTGACAACCGACTAGATCTCTGCATATAATTAAGTATGAGATTGGTTGAGAACAGTCCGAAAACCCCCCTATTTGTCCCAAATTACGTTGCGGATTCTGTTTTAGATATTGATTTCAAAGAGATAAAAAGACTTGGTGTTAAGTATATTGCCTTTGACGCTGATAGTACGCTTGTTGGATATCGAAAAAAAAAGTTAGACTCAAAAACAAAGAAGTTCCTTCGATTAGAACTCGCTAAGTTTGACGGTGCATGTATAGCCAGTAATCGAGTAACCAATGACTTGGATGACATAGCAGAAGATATAAATGCAGAAGTAATTCGGGCAACAATGATGATACGCAAACCATCGGTAAAGTTTTTTGATCGAGTAATATCGTATTTTGATACAAAACCAGAGAAAATAGCAATGGTTGGTGATAAATTGATTGCTGATATTTACGGTGGTAATAAATCTGGACTAGTGACAATTTGGGTTAACAAAAAAGGTAAAGACAGTATTTTTGATAGGATGTTACAAACACGACGATTTGAACGTCGTATGACAAAAAGACACTTATTTAAAAAATAGAAGCAACGAGACAAACCAACTTATTGATTTAACAATAATAAAGTGTTATAATAAGCGTATTATGAGTGAAACCCATGGTCAACTAGGTAATGAAAGACTGGATAATCTTAGTAACCAAAGATTGCGTCAGACAAGATCAATCTTCTTTGGGGCATATCTTGCGATCTCCGTTATCTTAGGTATCAATACATTTACCGAGCAAAGCCAGGCTACTGAAGCAGTTGCTACACAAGAGGAGGTTCCACTATATTCAAGTTTAGAAACCACTACTACGGCTTCTACAGCCAAGCTTAATGAGGTGTCCATTAATTACTCGGAGGGTGTTGCGCCTTTTGCTGAGATAATTGAAACTTCAGCGGAAAAATATCATGTTGGTGCTTGCTTGATGGGTGCAATTACCGAAAGAGAATCACAAGGTAAGGTTTACGTTGAATATGGTGGCACATACGGTCTGATGCAATTAGATCCAAAAACTGCTGAATATATGACAGATATGTATGATATTTCCTACAATGGTGATTTGTATGATCCTATGAACCAGTTTGAAATAGGAGCTTCAATACTGAATAGGGCCGAAGACATAACAGGTGTTGATACAAACCAAACACTAACGGAAGAAGAGATTAGAGCTACAGGTATTTTTTATCATGGAGAGGGGTATTATCAACACTACAGCCAAGGCCTCGTAGATCAATTACCCTCCTCAAGTTTTAGAAGCAGACCGTCGTTTACAGGCAAACTATGATCTGTATTGCAGGCCGTAGCGGGTTATAATGAATTCATTGTGCAGAAGAGTGTAGGCAAACAATTAAAACTACTACCGTCATCACCGGGTGTTTATTACTATAAAAACCACAAAGCAGAAATTATATACATTGGGAAAGCGGCCAAACTTAATAATCGTGTTCGCCAATATTTTCAGAAAAGTCGTTCTAGGGACGCAAAGACCCAGGCATTGGTAACAGAAATTACCGACATTGACTGGATGGTAGTGGATAGTGAAGTCGAGGCGTTATTTCTAGAGGCCGAAATGATTAGAAGGTACATGCCTAAATATAATATTTTGCTTCGGGATGATAAATCGATGTCGTATATTCGGATCGATTATGATAGCGATTACCCCACGATTACCACTACAAGGCGACCCTTAGACGATGGTGCGAAATATTTTGGTCCGTATATTAACACCGGCTCCGTCAAACAAGCATTAAAGTATCTTAGAAGAATATTTCCATATGCGACCAAGAAAATGGTTGGACAGACTCGGGCATCTTTACACTATCACCTTGGGCTGGATCCAGGGCTTGAAGAACAAAAAACATCACTCACAGAGTACCGAAAAAATCTTAGGAACATCATGGCAGTTATCGAGGGCAGATTAAATTATGTTGAAAAAACAATAGAAAAAGACATGAAAAAAGCAGCCAAAAATGAGGAGTTTGAACTAGCAGCCAAATATAGGAATCAACTTAACAATTTGAAACGATTAAGTCAGCAAGTTATATTTAGCGATAAAGAATTTTTAGATATATCGAAAGATCATGCGCTCGATGAGCTAACTAATCTACTACAGCTTAAAAACGCCCCTGCCAGAATTGAAGGTTATGATGTAAGTCATATGCAAGGCACGGACGTGGTTGCTAGTATGGTAGTTTTCACTAATGGGGTTAGTAACAAATCTGAATACAGAAAATTTAAAACAAAAATCAACCAAAATAATGATTTTTATAACATGAATGAAACAATCAAAAGGAGATTTAGCCCCAAAAACATCAATTCCTGGAAGTTGCCTGATTTCGTCTTGATTGATGGCGGAAAAGGCCAGCTTGATTCGGCATTATCAGCACGAAACGAACGGGGCCAAAACATGCCTTTTATTGGGCTGGCAAAACGAGAGGAACAAATAATAATCGAGAACAATAGATCAAACATTGCCATCGATCATAATGTATTACGCTCTTTGAAAGGTTATTCTGAAGACTCGGGTAGGTTTACAGTTATCAATTTGCCTCACGCATCAAATCTAATTAAGTTGTTACAGCGTGTAAGAGATGAATCACACAGGTTTGCAGTTAGTTATCACTCTACACTTAAAACAAAAAGGGTTAATAAAAGCGCGCTAGACGAGGTACCTAGCATAGGCCCAGTTACAAAAAAACAGTTATTAAAGACTTTCGGCAGCGTTAAGGGGGTCAAAGAATCTACCCAGCAAGAACTCGAAAAAGTTGTAGGAAGTAAAAAAGCCTCTATACTTAAGAAATACTTAAATTAACAAAAGACAGTTGGATATG
>JBBSJL010000027.1:0-6469 GCA_038257245.1 Saccharimonadales bacterium (SeqCode)
GGAGAAGCTCAACAATTGGGTGATTATTGCTAATTTACCTTACGTACCAGATAGCCACACTATCAACAAAGCTGCAATGTTCGAACCAAAACACGCCATATTTGGTGGCAGCGACGGCTTAGACTTATATCGGCAGATGTTCCAACAAATCAACAAGTTTAATATAAAACCTATGCACATACTCACCGAATCCCTACCCTTCCAACACAAAGACTTAGCTAGTATTGCCGAGCAATCAGGCTATAAGCAAATTACCGAGGACGACTTCGTCCAAGTGTTTACTAATCAATAATCCTTTTTCTACGCGGAGTCCTGTAGACTCACTGTTTTCCAAAGCCTGTAACCTTACTTAGTTAGTTTAAATTGTTCTGTCGCCCCAATCAGAGAAGACAAGTACAACAACAATTATAGCAACCATCAAAAATATAAATTGCCGGCGCAGAAGAATAGATAAGCGTTCTGAGTGATCAAGATAGTAAAGTGTGGCAAGACTAAAACCAATCACAGTAAGTAGTAATGTAGCCTGGGCCACTACCCCATAAAATAGCAGCCAATGTGAAAGTACCCAAGTTAAAGCAGCTGCAAAATACCCCCACAGGTGAGCAAGTAACGAGGAGTATCTTTCGTCAAAGGCAGAAAAGAAGTGTCTAGCTGACAGATAACAAACAGCCCACGCACCAATTACTAAAACCGTACTAGATGCAGACCCAAGTCCCATGAACAACGCCATCAATCCGAATAGCTGGCCTAAGCCTGATTGTATAGATATCTTTATAATACTTGAACCTGGTTTTATATATAATAGCCAACCGACGTATGTAAGTGCCCAGATAAGTTGCCAAGTTGATGATGTGGTGTTTGTCATGAATACCAAAACAGACAAGGCATAAATTAGATCTACGGCATTAGCTCTAATATTAGCTGGCCAATACCTAGGTCGCACTGCGAACATGCGCCACTTGCTTATAAGAATTAGCATTGCCGCGAACTGAGGTAACTCTATTCTTACAAATACAAACATTAAAGCAGGAAACAGTAAGACAAGGAAAATATGGAAAAAGTGAGAAAATCCACTTTTTGGTTTAATTCTGGAGGCGATTGACTTCATTTTGTCCTATTATTATAACAAAGTCAGCTGTACCAGGTTGGATTGTACTATCAGGAAGATTTGGTACCGTAGAAGTTCCGAATCGTTGCTCCAAATATCGCTTAGTATACTTGTTTTCTCCGTTCCTAAGATCAACAATTACGGTTTCAGTATACCCCTTTGTTGGTGCGTCGGCCGCTGGTAGTAGATTATAGCCATATGATTTGAGCTCTTTTACGGTCCGCCCTGCCAAGCCTGACGACTCTGTCCCATTGAGAATAAGAACCATGGCATTTTCGTCTGCCAAGTAACCATCGACTAATTTATTACGGATAAAACTATGTATTTCGCTATAATCATAAATACCTGCTTTTGGCACCACAACTGATAGGCCACCAATATTATCTGTGTGCACGTAGTCATTTGGAGGATCTGCCAGCCCGACAGATTGAATTTTATCACTTGGGATGTCTTTGCCTATTTCGTACAAGCGCATCATTTCATCAACGGTCATATTAACTTGAATATGGTCACCGAAATCACCTACCAGTTGATTTATTTTGAGTGGATTAGCCAACGTGCCGACAGAAAGTATCTTATCCTTTAACGCTACTAGCATTAATCTCTGCCTTTCTGAACGCGAAAAGTCACCTCTTGCACTGGTGTATCGTGACCTAGAATATGCCAGCGCCCTAAATCCGTCAAAACTCTGCCAGCCCGGTTGAACATTCAATGTATAGTTGCGGCCATCTAGCCACATGTTTTCATAAACTTCTTCTGGGGCATTAATATCTACGCCCCCCACTGTATCGATTGCTTTCTTGAAGCCTTCAAAATCTACCATTGAATTATAGTGGATAGGGATACCGAGAACTTCTGAAACCTCAGTCTCAATAGCTTCTAGCCCGGCCTTTTCAGCATTCATTTCTCTAGAAGGATCATTGTAATCACTGTTGTTCAACTCGTAATTCTTGGCATTAGCATAAACAGCGTTAATTTTAGTAGAACCACCTTCTGTTCGAACATACATATCCCTTGGGATACTTACTATTGCTGCTTCTTTTTGAATTGGGTTAATGCTCGCGACCAATATCGTATCTGTTAAGTCTGGCGCCGTGTGTCCATCGCCACCCTTACCCAACATCAGTATATTAATACGACCATCGCCTTCACCCTTTAGCAAGGATGGATCAGCGTTGGCATTAAGTGCAGCCGCTCCACCACCACCCTGAAATATCTGTAACGCCTTCAGGTAAACTCGCCCGAAAGTAAAACCGCTAAACAGAATTAGTGTCACGGTGAATAAACTCGTTGCTCGTTTTAATTTATTCCTCTTATTGTGCTTTTCGTTTGCCTGTTTCCGGTATTTAGGTAACTCGCCACTATCATGCATCTGCAAATCGATTGATCCATCGTCCCGACGCGCTGGTTGGCGGGCAGATGGTTTGCCACCAGTTTTTATCTGTGAATTCTTATTAGGGGTAAAACCATCAGAGGTGCCAAAACTGCCAACTCTTCCTGTAGGTTGTTTATTGGGATTGGGTCGATCCGTTTTGCCAGAAAAAATACCTCTGTTGGGTTTTGAAGTGCTTCTTACAAAGCCATCAACTGAGTTGGTTGGTTTGCTTGATTTGGTCTTAGATTTTCGAAAATTATCCATAGAAATTGAACTATTAGTATACCGCTTATCCTAACCTTTCGTAAATATTTCGTGGTGGTTTATTACATAATGGTTTATAGTCATAATCTGAATATGCAACAAGAACCAACTATACCACAAACACCCCCTAATCAACCACAAAATATTCCTGAAATGCCGTCTGCTGATGAGCCGATAATTACAGGTGGGAGAAGCAAAAAACCTGAAGGCTGGCGCAGCGTAGCCTCAACTCTGGCTATAATCATCGCTGCACCTATAATTGCACTATTACTCATAAACTTTGTGTTTCAATCATATGAAGTAGATGGGCCAAGTATGCAAACAACCTTGCAGAATACTGACAGACTGATTGTATGGAAAGTCCCAAGAACTATAGCCAAAATTACTGGCAATAATTACATCCCAGATCGCGGTGATATTATAATATTCACCAAACACGGTGCTACTAACGAAGCCGGCACAGGTGATAAACAGTTAATCAAACGCGTAATTGGGCTGCCTGGAGACCGTGTAGTTATATCCGCCGGGAAAGTAGTTGTATACAACGATGCAAACCCTACAGGCTTCAACCCAGACAAGAGTGGCGATCATGGTAAGAATACTGCCGTAACAGATGGTAATGTCGATATTACAGTTAATGAAGATGAGGTCTTAGTTCTTGGAGACAACCGTGCAAATTCATTGGATTCGCGAGTTTTTGGCAGTGTCCATGCCAGAGATATAGTCGGCAAACTTAAATATAGAATATACCCCTTTAATACGTTCGAACATTTTTAGACTACTTGTTGAGATTGTCTAATAGCGTGCTAAGCTGATCATCGTTTTTGAACTGGATTTCAATCCTACCACCTCTAGCTGTGCGTTTTATTGATACCGTTGTACCTAGGTTCTTAGCTAAAGTTTCTGATTGTGGGGTTGATATTGCCATTTTTTTGGCTACCTGTTTAGGTGTTGACGCACCCTGTTTGTTGCTGACTACGAATTGTTCCGCCTGGCGGACTGACCATGAATTTTTTAGAATGTTTTTTAATAATTCAATCTGTTTAGTTTCATCGTCCTTGAGGGCCAGTATGGCTCTGGCGTGACCTTCGGTAATTTGCTTGTCCTGCAACGCTTTCATAGCTACTTCTGGTAACTGGAGTAATCTAACAATGTTATTTACAGTTGTCGCGGCCTTACCCAGTCTCTTGGCTACGGCGCTGTATGATAGATTAAATTCTTGGTGTAACTTTTCGATAGCTATAGCTGTTTCTAGTGGGCTCAGGTCGACACGTTGAACGTTTTCTATTAAAGCAATCTCTAGCTTTTCTTGCTCTTTTTGTTCACGTACAATAGCTGGCACTTTTTTAAGCCCAGCCTGTTTAGCTGCACGCCATCTACGTTCACCAGCAATAATTGTATAGCCGATTTTACTCGGATTGGCTGAAACAATAAGTGGCTGTATCACACCGAATTGTTTGATAGATTCTGCGAGTTCTCCAATTGCCTGCTCATCAAAATGCTTTCTTGGCTGGTCTTTCAAAGGAGTTATTTCGCTAATGAACAAATTTTGTATTCGTTCATTACTGTCACTCAGGATTGTCTTGTCAAAATTAGTAGAAATTAGAGCATCTATACCCTTGCCTAGTCCACTCGTTGGTTTAGCTGACACGTTGCATAACCTCCTTGCTTAGCTGTTTATAAGCCTTGGCGCCCTTAGACCATTTATCATGTTCCAGTATTGGTACGCCGTAGCTTGGTGCTTCAGCCAGTCGCACGTTACGGGGTACGATTGTTTTAAACAAACCATCTCCAAAATACTTATGTAATTCTCCGTATACCTGCTGAGCCAAACTGTTCCTATTATCATACATCGTAGCCACAACACCTAGTAGTTGGAGGTCTGGGTTAAGACCCTGCTTTACTCTTTGCATGATGTCTAGTAATTGGCTCAGACCTTCCATTGCGTAGTATTCTGCTTGAACAGGGATTAATAACCAATTAGCTGCACAAAGTGCGTTTACAGTCAGTAGCCCGAGTGATGGTGGGCAGTCAATTAATACATAATCGTAAGATTGATTTTCAATCAAACGCTTCAGCATAAATTCTCTGTTATCTTTATCGGCAAGTTCAATTTCGGCGGCTGCTAGATTTGCATTAGCAGGAACAATGTTCAAGTTTTTAAAACCAAAATCTAGGATAATTTGATCTAGGCGTACAGAATTAAACAGCGCATCATAAATCGTCGCAGTGACGGATTGTTTATTGATACCTAGCCCGCTAGTGGCATTACCTTGGGGATCAAAATCAACAATCAAAACAGTCCTACCGGCTTTAGCTAAATATGCGCCCAAATTAATAACCGTTGTGGTTTTACCTACCCCGCCTTTTTGATTCAGTACTGCAATAATATTACTCATAATTTTTGTTCCACACCCTCTGATTTTAGCTTATCATTTTTTAACAATACAAGATAGCTATTAGAATGTCTTATATTCACACTGACTCCCCGCATATATGCTAACTGTTCCACCACCTTGACCTTCTGATCTAATTCTAAACGTTAGATTCCCAGCATTTGCTCCGTTTCTAAATAAAGTCACAGTACGTGCAATAGTTCTGTTAGAGCCCGCACTAGTAGATGGTACATCTGCCGTTGAATCATACGCAGTATGTGTATATACAGCGTTGGTGTTGCTGCTTGATTGAACAAAGAATCCTGCATCTATGGATGTTGGCGAAGCTGGTCCATTGAGACCCAAATATATGGCGTTATTTGTAGCAGAAGAATCAACAATGAAACTACACTCTATCTTATAGTTAGTATTGGCTCGAGCAGTAAATGAAAGTCCAGAAATATCTGTGTACGACGTACCTATACCTGTTTGATTGGCTGTTTTAAGCAAAGAAAGCGGTGCACAGTCTTGCCAGGCACCATTTTGGTAACATCTCATCGTTGCTAGATCACTATTATAGTACTGTGCACCAGCAACCCCTGTTGGATCTGTGCCACTCTTACTATCCAGCACAAATAATATCCCTGTCGTATCGGTGGTTGATGATCCAACCTGAATAATGTTGCCGCTAGTGTCTATATTGAAGAAGTTAGTAGAGCCACCTGCGTTCGACACTCTGAATGCAGTTGTTGATGTATTGCTTATCTGAACAGCGCCTCCGTTGCCAATCGTAAATACGCCCGTGCCGCTCTTTTGTAAGGTTAGTAAGTTGCCGCTTGCGCCTGTTTTATTAATGAATATCGATGAATTAGTAGAGCCATCCACTTGTGCAATGCTTGGTCCTAGTTGAATAAATCCACAATTATTTCCATCCAGGCATACGGTTCCGCTACTATCTGGCAATGTATACGTTCTATTCGAGGCTAGATCTGTTGTCTGGAATAATCCAGTGTTATTTGTACCATCATACAGTGTTAGAGTTCCAGCTAAACTATTTGTTCCCACGCTGGCATTTGAACCACTTATAACAATTGTGCCTCCTACTGTTGTAACAAAGCCCGACCTACCCAGAGTCACACCACTAGCATTGCTAGTACCGACTTGGACAATTCCAGCTGTACCAGTAGCCGTACCAGCATCAACGGGAATGTTACCTGAATTACTGGTTGCACCAGTAGCGTTACCAGATACTAGACTTAGTGCTGCACTGTTAGTGCTAGCTATAGTTTGGTTATTAGACTTGAGTGTTAATGTTCCGGTGCCACCGCTAGACAAGATGACTGCTCC
>JBBSJL010000028.1:0-6038 GCA_038257245.1 Saccharimonadales bacterium (SeqCode)
ATTGCGTTCCAGCCAACGCCGGACCTGCGTGAACGATTAATTGAAGAGAGCTTTCCAAGACGCTACGACCCAATAGTTGATGAACCAACAATACGGTGGTACTCGCAATTAATGGCAAATGAATTGGACACTATCTAGAGAATCGGAAGTGAAATCCGACTCGTACCCCCTACCAAACTGATGGAAAAACAACCAACTGGCAAGTTAGTCATGGCAAATACGAAATAGCCAAGATTGGTGACAAAGTTGTTAAGCATAGCGGCACAACAGATATAGATATCATTGCTCAGGCCAGTAACCCTCAAGTAATCAATACTACCCCACCACGATCACCCACAGATGGTGTTAGCCAGCCTCCTGCTATTAATATGTAGCTTGTTATTGATATTTTAATATCATAGATAGTAACTTTATCTGCGTAATCCACTGTAGTATGGTCAGTACTCAGAACATTAAAAGAGCTCTAAGCATAGCATTTTGTGGTGTTTTAAATTACTATAAAGTTAGTAAAATAAGGAATAACCATAATGCAAAATGCAAACGAACAAAGCAGCACAAACAATGATGAAACTGAGGAACAAAATAGTACTTCAGAAGATAGTAACACCTATCCGACTACTATAGTTCAGGATTCTGAAAGATACGACACACCGGCGACGCATAGTCAGCCAAAAACAACAAATACCGATACTACTACTGATAGCCCGGCATCGCAGCACCCACATAATCATCAACAGCAACAGCCTGAGGCCATTCCTGCCGGCCAGCTAGTACTGCAATGGCTAACCTATGCGTTTTGGGGTTGGACCGTGCTTGCACTCTCAGCTTTGACAACTTCGGTTATAGCTAGCTTTGTGGCAGATGCCGACACGGGTGGATTTACCCCGTATGGTATAGCCGCAATACTAGTGTTGTTACCAATTTCTTATGTTACAGACTACTACTATTCCAAAAAGGAACAGCCTAAAAAAACAGGTGTATCGATTGCAATAATGGTAATACACGCGGTTATTTTTGCCCTTATTGGGATTGGATCATTAATACTAGCTATGTTTATGGTTGTTCAAATGCTCACTGATGGCAGCGATAATACTCCTGCCCAAATTACTCTTTATAGTTCATTAATAATCTTTGTATATTATGTCGCAACCTTCTTAAGAACATTAAATCCAGCAAAATTCCCAGTTATTAAAAAGTTCTACAAGATATTTATGCTCGGGACTATAGGATTCATCGCAATACTTGGTATAGTTGGGCCAGTTGCTAAGGAACGATCAATGCGACAAGATAAGCTAGTTTCGTCCAACCTATATTCTGTGAACAGTGCTATTCAAGACTATACGAAAAATAATAAGAGGCAGCCTGATTCCCTAAATGATATTACGGTTTCTGGAGATGCCAAAAAAATTATTGACAAAGACCTCGTAACTTATAAGCCAGAGGGTATAGATTACAGCTATAGCGGCAGTACATCAACCCGCAGCAATGCAACAAAGTATAAATATCAACTTTGCGTTACCTATGATCATGAATCTAGAAATTATGGTAAATCATCTAGGTATGGCTTGAATGACGCGGGAAATGATAAGTACAATAGTTACCTGTCGTCATCTAGTCACCCATCTGGCGAAGTATGCTATAAACAACTAACAACTGTCTACTAGCTGCTAACATAACCCAAATTCACTGCGGATAAAACTCGTCTAGCTCTATTACGCTTTCGTTTATACATTATATGTACTAAAGTAGTAGGTAAACATTAGGAGGAACAATGCAACCAGATCAAAACAAACCACAAGGACCGAATGATAGCGCTGCCCCTCCCGATCCCTCACAACAACCATTGCAGCCTCAAACACCTGTTTCGCCCGTCGCGCAACCACCAACCCTAGATCAACAGCCCGTCGCAGGACAAGTTGCACAACCTGAACCTACTCCCGCGTCACAAGACAATCTTGGGCCTAGCACTCAACAACCCGTAGAGCCATCAACCAGTACTGGCATTCCGCAACAGTCGGCTGGCGTAGTTCAACCGCCCCAGCAGTCAACAGACCCCTCGCAGCTTGGGTACGTACCTCCAACGAATGCTGGGATGAACAACATCGGCCAACCGACTACTCTACCTAAGGATAGCTTCTTTTCTAGTAAGAAATTCAGGATATTGATTGTAGTTATCATTGCTGTATTCAGCTTTACCGGGATAGGTATTTTAGCTAAAGATACTCTGTTTTCTGGAAGCAATATTAAAACTAGTGACTTAGTCGAGGAAAGCGCTAATGGAGTAAATTTTCAGAGGCCAAAACAATGGTCTAAGACAGAGGGTAAAGATTACGATGTTGTGTTCACAGAAAAAGGACAACCGATTGATGATAGCGACCAGGGTATGGGCGTTATAAACGAGAATATTGGTGTTGATTTCGAAACTCTAACTGAAGATCAGAAACAACAGTTTAACAAGGCACTCGAGGAGCAGTTTACAGATCCTAATAAGTTTACTGGTGATGGGTGCGATGAAGTTAATAAATCAGAAGTTAATAAAGTAGAGCACAAAAACTATCCTTTGGCATATAAGATTGAGATAACTTGTAATAAGATAACTGGCCGTAATATTAAGGGTGTCATGGTGGGCATGCTTGGAATTAAGGAAAAAAATATGGATATTGTTGTGATTGTTGCTGTAGATAAGACGTGGGATAAAAGTAGCGAAGCATTCAACGAAATACTAAATAACTTTAGCCACCAGTAAAGAGATAGGTTATTAGTTACAACCTAGTTAGTGATATACGCACGTGTTGGTTGTTGTTCTTTTAGATCATTCAGATAGTTATCTATATCTTTATAATTAAACTCTATGATTGCACCTCGAATTTTGTCACCTTTAGTTTCAATATTCTTAACTATTACTAGTTTATAGCCTGTGTTTATTACAGCTGAGTATTCACCTGGCTTTAGTTTAAATAATGCTTCTACAGCCCTAGCATTAACAACTTTGCTAGACCGGTCAACAGGAAAACCAAATTCACCACCGTTAACTTTGGTGTTTTCGTCATCCGAATACTTTTTGGCTATATCGCCAAAGTCGGCACCGGCTTTTAGCTCTGTATGAGCATTTGTGGCACGGGTATTGGTTTCGTTGTCTAGATTTGCAAGCACTTTTTGAGCTAACATTTCTTGTTTTAGGCTTCTGCGAAAATCGTTAATTGACCAGCCCCAGAAATCAGCTAGAACATCTTCAAAAACGCTATCGTCACCACCCAAACGATTCTGGTTACGCAATATGGCTATTTGTTCTTCTACCTCTTGATCTGACACTGTGATGTTATTCTGTTTAGCCAGTCGCTTTACATACGCATCGTTGATCACTTTGTTTAACGCGTCCTGTTTGAATCTAACCAACTGCTCAACATTTGCTGGATCACTAAAGTCTAGCTGCCCTTGCGTTTCGTAGTAGTGAATGTATCTTCTCAGTTCGAACAAATAGTTTTCGTATGCTATAAGGTTATTGCCTGTTCGGGCAATTGGGAAAGGCACGATCTGGGTCACCTTATACAGAAACGTCGATGAAGATTTGAACTTATATAGCGCTAGCGTGCTATAGCCAACAAACGTGACTAACGCGGCAATGAATAGCGAAATAGAAACAATAACTATACGGTGCTTGGAGTGTTGTAACGGGTAAATAAACTTCCTAGCGCCACCAATCACTTCTTCGCGATGGTCTGCAACAGTTTTGGTGGTAACACGTCCTACTGACTCACCAGTTTCTAGCGGAGTGAGCTTGCGGTCTTTGATCTTTTTGGATATCTTATCCTTTTTCCGTCTAATCCTCTTGAGCATCTGATTCCTTTACTTTTGCTGGGAAATTATTAGCAATTATTCCCTGGTCTCGGAGTATATTTATCATTTTTTTCTGGATCTTGGCTGGATGGTGTATATCGTGAATTGTCAGGTCTCCTAAGTAAGTTTGCATCAATATTGTACCAAATCCCAAGACTGTTTCCTGAAACCCAGCGATTTCATAGTTTACCATCTGTATCTGATTCATGCCAATATCTACTACACTGCGATGAAATAAACCTTTTTGTGTAATCTGTATAAACCTCTGGTCGGTTACGATAAACACGCTGTAATACCAGTTAATCCATGACGGCATAAACACCAACGCACCCGTAATACAGCCAGCTAATAAGCCCCCGTAAAACCATCCGAAACCTAGATCGGGTTTAACTGCAGCCGGGATTACACCAAGCAGTGGGCAGATAGCTGCCAGGACTAATCCAACTCTCATGACAATCGGATGTTTACGAAAGACAAACAACACTTCTTCGTCATCAAACTGATCTTCGAAATATTTTGTAGCCATAACTGTATATATTTTACCTTTATCGCTTTAGTTAACCAAGTTGTTGATAATTTAAACACCTATAAATGTAATTAGCTGGAGTTAACAGATGAGACGATGTACAATCAATCTATTGTGTCCCCATAGTTCAATGGATAGAATAACTCCGTCCTAAGGAGCAGATAGCGGTTCGAATCCGTTTGGGGATACCAATATAGCGAAAGGATAGCATCATTACACAATACTTTGCAGGACCAATTGAAATACCAATATGGGTATTACCCCTTGCCGTCGCTTACTTCATCGTAGTACTTTTTAACGTTGCGGTCACGTTCAAGGCCATCAACAGCACCAAGTGGCCGGAAAAATTTAAAACAACTACAGCTAAAACTATACTAGTTTTGTTATCCCTGAGTTTTATCCTTTGGTTTATACCGTTATTAATATTTTACTTAATTATTACTAAGGACAATTAGTTTTCTAATTATTTATAGGCTGTATGTAGCCATAGCCTGCCTAGGCATTCTATATCATCACCAAACCAGTAAGCTATACTAATTAAGCGTGAGTTAGCTGTTCGTGAACAGTAACGTAGCTGAATATTTCTTCCTGAGAAAACCACATAGCAATTTCTTGTTCAGCCTCTTTTGGCGTGCCTGATGCGTGAATAATGTTTGCTGCACCCTTTTTCTTTAGCGAAGCCTGACCAAGACTTAGATGGGCATAGTCACCCCTTATTGTCCCTGGAGCAGAATCTTTGGGCCCAGTCGATCCAACCATTTTTCTAACTATTTCCACCGAATGATCGCCCTGAAGAATAATCGCAACCACCGGCGCACTGCGCATAAAATCCCTAGTGGCTTTAACTATCATTTTTCCGATTTCATCGGCAGATTCTGAATATTCTATGCCGTAAGTATCCCAATCTTTCTTTGTTTTGCCGCCGACTATCGGTATCAACTCATCTGGATAATGTTTGTCTACTAAATCCTGACTCGGGGTCATCATCTTCATTGCCGATATTTTTAGCCCAGTTCTTTCGAATCGAGTGATTATCTCTCCGATAATGCCTCGTTTTACAGAATCTGGTTTTAGTACAATAAGTGTTCGTTCCATAATTTCCTTCGTTTATATTACTTAATTCTAACAGAGATGAACTAATTATTAAATACCAACATTATGTCGTACAATAAGAAGGATGAAATTCTCCAAAACAAAGACCGATTTTCTGGAATATCTGGAACTAGAACAAAACCGTTCGCAAAAGACTATTGCCAACTACGATCACTACCTAACAAGACTAAACGACTTTGCTGGTGATATCGAAGTAAAGGACATCGACAATGAGCTGGTACGTAAATGGCGTCTATGGCTAAACCGGCTTGGCACAAACACCTCTGATGAGTTACAGAAAAGCACACTAAATTATCATCTTATTGCCCTGAGGAGTTTTCTAAAATTCTGTGCCAAACGCGATATCGAATGTCTGACAGCCGAGAAGATCGAACTTGCCAAAACTGCACGCAAACAAGTCACCTTCTTAAACCCCGAGGAGCTTGGCAGAATGTTTGAACAGCCTAAAACTGATACCATAACCGGGCTTCGTGACCGGGCAATATTGGAATTACTGTTCAGCAGTGGGCTGCGTGTTTCGGAACTTGTGGGACTAGATAAAGATCATATCAATGTCAAAAGA
>JBBSJL010000029.1:0-5889 GCA_038257245.1 Saccharimonadales bacterium (SeqCode)
ACCCATAGATACATTAAATATATACTATTTGTGCTTATGTTTGAAGTGGTAAAGCTACGGTTTAATAGATCGGGTTTATTTTTTGGTTGCAAAGCTTTGAGTTATTGGCTCAATCGCAGCATGATATTTGTCGATCATGACTGACGATAATACGTCTGCGATAACCAAAATAACTACAGAGTAAGTTATTGACCACGAGGTGCTAGGGTTTACCACGTTAAAAATTAGATAGAAAACTAGTGAAGTAACGATCAATATAACTACCGAAAGAGAAATTGCTTTAGCTCTAGTATCAACACCCTTCATTTGCGGCACTTCAACTTTACCCGACTCTTTTGCCTTCTGTAAGCGTTGAAGCTTATAAAGAATATTCTTCGGTTCCATAACTCGGTGCATTGAGGTACTCGATGCTACTGCTGCTAGTAAAATATGCCATTCCATTTTTTGTCTCCTTAAATTATTTGTGAAATTTGCTGGGTTCGTTTAGTCGTCCATGCTTCATGACTTTTGCCATCCAGATAAGTTCTATCCAAGCACCTTTGGTAAATTCCTTGTACCTATGGTCCTGAAGTTCGCCAGATTCGTTAAATAGATCTTGGACTTTGGGGAACTGAATGTCTGTAAAGGTAGATACCAGGCCCATTTCTCTTGCTGCGCCAACTAATGATTCAATGGCACGCACACCGCCCCACTGCCCACTAGAAGTACTACCAAAAGCTACTGGTTTATGAATATAGTTGCTGAGTTCACTATCTAGCATTCTTTTGAGGCTTCCTGGAAAACTGTGGTTATATTCTGGGGTAAGAATAAAAAATCCATCGGCTCTTTCTGTAATCGCTGTGTATTTAGGATCTTTTCCTTCGGGGTCATTACCATCACCGGGGAAATTAAAGTCTCTTGGATCAACAACTTCAACCTCTATATCTTCAAAACTAGCGCCTATTTCGGCCACAAATCGTGCTGCTAAAATACTCTTTCTTTGTTCGCGAGTTGTCCCGACTATTACGGGAATATAAAGTTTACTCATTATTCGCTTACCTTAACGCCACGCCAGAATGAAACATAATCTTTATAGTCATGTTTTACTTTTTCTGTAGACCCTTCCTGTGGTTCGGGATAGTAAAAAGCCGCATCTTCGTTAGTCTGATCACCAACCTCGACGTTATAATAGCTCGCCTCACCCTTCCAGAAGCAAGTTGTATGCGTATCGCTTGGTTTGAAATAATCTTTGCTTATAGAGTCTGGGGGGAAATACCAGTTACCTTCAATATAAATTAAGTCTTCTTTGTCTGCTTCTGCTATTACTTGATTGTTCCATATTGCCTTCATGTTTACCTTTCTATTCTATTGTTTTTACTCGGTAGTCAAACGAAACGTAGTCTGAATAGTCCTTGGATAATATCTTCTTGGAGAGCCTTGTTGGCCTAGGATATGTCCAAGCAACGTTTTTGTCCTTTCGCCGGCCATCTACTAAATTATAGTACTTGGCCAAGCCCTTCCAGTAACACAAATATCTTTTTTTGCTCGTTGTTAGATATTCTATATTTACTGATTCTGGCGGAAAATACGTTCGCCCTTCAATCATGATAGTTTTATTGCTTTCAGCAACGGTTTTGCCATTCCATACTACTTTCATGTTTTATTATTTAAGCAAACTCTTAAACTTATGTAAAGTACCCAGGGGGGTGTTACCCAAAATAACCCAGAGGTTAATAGGAAACTCTCGAGTGAAAATATGGTGTAGGTAATAGTATTCCCTGCTTATGATAAAATGCTAAGGGATATTGTTGAGATTTAAACTGTTATATAAACAGAATACCAACAATTTACTAATTAATAAGGAGGGATGAGGATGGCGGATATACAAGTAACCGTTACAGAATGGGGAGACGTATTAGTCAACTCGGCTAACGAATTCGCAACAAAAATTGGTGACTTTTTGCCTACAGCAATTGGCGCACTAATACTATTTGTTGTTGGTTTATTAGTAGCTAGTTTATTCAAAAAAGTAACTTTGCAACTACTAAGTCTAAAGACTGTTAGTAGCGTTATTGATAACAAAAAAGTACGCGAGGGATTAAGTAAGGCCGGTGTTGAATGGACTGTAGCTGAATTACTAAGCAAAATAATCTATTGGATTGTTGTATTGATATTCTTGATGTCGATTTCGAATATCCTTGGGCTTAGTGTCCTTGCTGACACAATTCAACGAGTAATTGCCTACATTCCTAACATAATCGGTGCCGTTATTATTGTAGCAATTGCAATAGCAGCTGCTCGTGTTGTTCGGGATTTTGTAGCAGCAGGTTTAACCACGTTGCAGGTTGCGCACACGAAAGTTATCGGTGCTGTAGCTGAAGGCATCATAGTACTATTTGGTGTTGTCATGGCCTTCACTCAACTAGGATTTGATACTACAATTATCACTGCAAACGTAACCTTGATCGTTGGTGGCATTGTATTAGCATTTGCACTAGCACTTGGTCTTGGAACCAAAGAAATGGTTCGCAGTATGAGTGTCAAACACTACGCTGAGAAAACATTCAAAAAGGGTGACAAAATTACTATTGGTGAACACTCCGGCAAAGTAAAAGATATTACAAACGTCGGCGTTATACTCGACACACCTAAGGGTGATGTTGTTGTACCAAACAGCCAATTAGTTTAGAGCTAAAATTTAGAGCACTTCGTTTTGCAAATAGAAGTGCTCTATTTTTTATTCTTGTTTTTGTTTAGTAGCACCGCAACGGCTTTATTAAAGTTGTTTCTTTTTACGTATATGTAGTAGCCGGCTATCCCAAAACCAGTAATAAATATCGTCAGTAAGATGTCTGGCATTACTATGACAATTTCTTTGTGCGAATGGCTTACAACCCCTTGGTTGCCATATCGATAACTTACGTCTGCAATATAAATTCCTAGCCGGCTCGGCGTTTCCCATTCTTCGGAAATAGACTTTTTGGTGTTCGGGAGTATCAGTCTTGGTGATAATGTTTTTTCGAACGTATATCCAAAAGTTCTCATTGTAATTTTAGGCTCAACCAATACGTGCGTGTTGCCCGTATTCTGCACTTTTAGTTGCATGATATTTGATGTGTCTGGTCTTGAATAAATTGGGAATAATCCAGTCGGTATAGTTTCTAGTTTTTCGTTAATATCACCTGCGACGTTTATTAGTACAGAAACACCTATCTCTGGGACGATTATCCCTCCATTGAGAAGTCCCCTGCTTTGCTCTACGGTAAGCCCCCTAATATTTACCTGAGCATAATGACCCCCCGGGGTAGCATCGGCTGGTATGTTAATAGAGAAAGGGATTTTTATACTTTCTTTGGGCTGAAATAGATATGCTTCACGATCGAAACTAATCCACCGGCTGGCATCAAAATCATTTATGCTTGTGGCATCGATAATATCTTCTGTTGTAAGCAAGCTTTTATGACTCAAAGATATCGGGAGGTTTGTTTTTGTACCATTAAAAACGACTAGTTCTCGGCTAACTGCCTCGCCCGGGTTGGCTGCAATCTCAACTATCGCTGGAGCAACCCCAATTTCTGTTGCCGAAGGATTTTGGGCTAGTGCCTTCTTACCTAGTGGCAAGGCTAGCGTAGACAATATGAGTAATACGAGACTTAACTTCCGCAACATCAGTAGTTTGCAGCTGAACTATAGATTAAGATTGTCTGATATTCACCAGGTTCTTGGGTGTTATCTGTGGTAACCCTGTGCGTAATGGTAAATTGCTCGTTTGATATAGGTGTACCGGTAATTGGTCCGGGATTATCGGCAATAATATCACCCGGAGCAATTAGACTATAAGGCGCATAACACGGGCTACTGCCCCCGCCTGCACAAGTAACTGGATTGAATTTATTTACACCACCTACTAAATTATCACTCGACGTATAGCCAAAACCCCTGTCTGGAGCAAGCCACTCATCTGGGCTAGCATAGGTTCCTCCGTCAAACATTCCTATTATTGTTGTATATACATTTTCTAGGTTACCGGTTGCATACGATCTAATTTGGTACCCATTGCGAGCATTTGTGGACGTGGTAATTACTGTGGTTTCAGTATCACTATACCCATTACCTGCATTAAGATTATTGAACACTACATTGGGTGCACTGGTAGAGAAACTAATAGTTGGTGCGACCAACTGCCCATCGCTTGTTGTCACTGAATTATTCCCAGCAATGTCTGTGGCTCGAATACTAAAGTAATAAACTTTGGATGTTTCTAGAGTTAGTGAATTTACAGTTGTAGACGTTGCCAGCGCGATACCGGTCCAACCAACAACGTCGGTACCGCCAACTGTAGTGCCAATAGCATAATCGAACAAGCTTAAGCCTGATACTGTATCGCTAATTGACCAATTAGCCGACAATGAATCGAGTGCCCCATCATTATAGTCGACATCAATACCTATCGAAGTCCCGTCATAAACAGTCCCGGAAGGTTCAGTTGAGTCATCAATGAAATCCGCCTGGTTTTCTGGGTTCCCTCCGAAACTAACCCAGGAAGAAACCCCTCCCGCTCCATCTTTTATTTGAACTTGCCAATGGTAACTTGTGCCGCTCGATAACCCAGAGACTGTTACATTAACAGAGACTGGTGAGCCACTATATAGGACCGAGGACCCGCACTGATCAAAAGCATTGGTAAATGCCGTACCTATTTGTTTTACCTCAACGCACAATTGTAGGTTATCTGGATTATCTGTATCCGACGCACTGGCCGTAAACTGTACCTGGCCTCCGTTAGAATATCCACCCACAGAAATACTAGAATAATCATTTGTTCTCTTCTGGTCTAGTGAGGTTGGGCTGTTCGGAGGTGTGTTGATTGTAGTAAGTTTTCCAAATAATACATTAACGTAAGGTGGCAGATGGCTTACGCTTGAGACGGCCGAAATATTGATATTGTGGGTGTGACCACCGCCAGCGTTACCAGTGCCTCCCCTTCTTGTGTCAGTATACGATGGGATTGTTGCGTCTGATGCAATCGTATTGTTTGAATGTGTATGTGTTGCTGCGCCAGTTCCTCCAGCATTATAAGTAGCTGCTGGCTTAACAAACTTCTGGTAAAAAGGCTGTCCTGAGGTTGAAAGATTTGTCCAGGATCCTGGCATTGGATTGTCCCACATTACTATTATCCCTGTTGGTACAGACGCTGCGCTAGTTAATTTGCCCATTACAACATCTATGCTTGGTGGTTCATTACTGGCTGACAATGATACCCCGTTAACAGTATGAGTATGACCAGAAGTAGCGGCAGAAGTTGGAGAACCAGTTATCCTAGCGGTAGTATCGCCAGAACTAGCGAGTAATGATCCTGTGATTGAGTGGGTATGTGTCATAGACCCGGCCGGAGCACCCAAAGTCCCTTCACCACGAACATAGTAACCGTCTTGGGAACTATATCTTGTCCAGCCGACTGGAACCGCTGCATCAAAATACGAAATAGTACCTGTTGGCAAAGTTGTCGGAACACCACTGGCATCTGCACGAAGTATCTTTAAATTATTATACGAAGGCAAACTACTTGCCGAACCTACTACGGGCGTATAACCATGACTATGTCCAGTTGTCGCTATACCCGACCCAGTTTGAGTCTCCACAGAGGAGTCCGCAGTATTTTGCACAGCCGTATTCAATGTATGTGTATGTGTTGCAGCCCCTCCCGTTCCACCGTAAGATGACTCTCCTCTAATAAATTTCTGATATAAATCATCTACATTCTGACAGGACACACAACTCCAACCGCTAGGTATCGAGCCACCATCGTACATAATCAACATATGTCCATTAGCATCATCTGAAATAATTTCTGGGACTACAGAATATGTGTCCAGTAGGGTCCCATTTGAATAAATGGCTCTGAAGCAA
>JBBSJL010000030.1:0-5301 GCA_038257245.1 Saccharimonadales bacterium (SeqCode)
ACCTATCTTCAATCTTACAGATACATTTTACCACTAAATTTAATTTAAATACAATTTAAATTAAATTTAGTGGATTAAAAACCAGGGGAGTTTGTGAATGATCAGGTAGTTAGAATAATTGTAGTGTTACCGCATGAGGTATAAGTTTGCTCAAACCAAGAGTAAAGCAATGTGGAAAAGTGAGTGCTTTCTGTGGGAAATAAAAAAACACCCCTGTTAAGGAGTGAGTATATACTGGTGGGCGATCCAGGATTTGAACCTGGGACCTCGTCATTATCAGTGACGCGCTCTAACCAACTGAGCTAATCGCCCCGATTAAGGGATATGATGAGAAATGTACTTGGCGAACTAGGCCTTTTAACTGTTGGTCAGAGCGCTATGCGCTTTTATTGAGTTTGCAGCCAATGCTGTACCAACTAAGCTAATCGCCCATTAGCTCGTTAGAGCTCTATGTCATGTCTCTATGGTGGAGGCACAGGGACTCGAACCCTGGACCCCTGCCTTGCAAAGGCAGTGCTCTAGCCAACTGAGCTATGCCCCCATAGTAGACAGGACTGGGTTATTGTACCCGAAAACCCCCTGTTAGACAACAGTTGTTAGATATCTAACGTGCTCTTTATTGGTTGGGTCGAACTTGCCAGACAGCAGGTAATCAAATATTTCCTTTGGGTTTTTGCCCGATCTTAACTGCTCCACAACGTAGCTTGCGGGTTTTGGAAAGCCCAAGAAATACGCAATATCTTTAGAAAACACAGCCTGAGCTTTAATATTTCCCTCTTCATCCAGATATGCCCTTCCCGTACCACCTCTGAATATTCTATTTACGTGTACCCTGACTTCTATTTCAAATTTATCAATATCTGCTGGCGTTGCGTTTCCTTGAAACCTTATAATCCGCCTTTGGATGCCCAGATCAATAAGCTCCATACGTGTAAGCCGCACACCATTCACGCCGTGCGCCAAAGCTATGTCAACATACCTGTCGCTAAGTTTATCTGGGACGACTCCTCCGCTCGCAACAAACTCACAGAGTACACCAAGGCCTTCCTCAAAATCTAGATAGCCTGGCAGTCCAAAAGCTAATGCCTCGTTGTCTGCAGAGTAACCCGCAACGGCGCGCCCTGCATGTACTCCGACCTCATGTAGCAGTAGCCCAAGTAACTCTTCTTTGGTTTTTACGTCAGGTCGTTCATCTGGAATATCGATAGTCTTGTTGCTTGGATTAACAGAAAACATGGCCTTTCCCTCTGTATTAGTGACAGTCCATTCTAGCCATTTTGCATTTTCATCACCTAGCTTTGTAAGAGCACCCTTTAAGACCTCCCGAATTTTTGCAGAAGTATAATACGCTTCGCCGGCTAATTTTACGGCTTCAACAAGCATTGGGAAACGCCTGTCTAACTCTGTCTTAAATTGAGTTATTTCTTCCTCTGAGTAATTCAATTCTTCGGCAACACTATCAGAACTTAACCCTGTTAAAGCTCCATAAATATCATAAATTGCTTTAAGCGCTTCTTGTTTTTGCCGAGTATCAGCAATTACGTCAAAGCATGATAGTTCCTGGTTGATTAGCGTGACTGCCTGCGCTTCATCTGTATCGCCGTGCATTTCTTTGCTTGCCTCTGTGAATCGTCTAGACCAAAGCGCCTGATCCTCGCCTTCTTCATGCACCTTATGCGCAGCTTCCAAGAGATAGTATTTGTCTAGCCGTGCTCCCGCTGCACTCTCTTCAAGACTGCCCGGTTCAGTTGACTCAAACTCTGCCCAATAATTACTTTCAAACGGCTGGCATTCAACAATTTTATCAGCAAGACTTGGTGATTCAAGATAATCACCTTTATCTGTTGGTTTAATGCTACCGAGTAAGAGTATTGCAGGAGTACTTAGGGTTGTTGCCATTTAGTAACTATAATTATAGCACGTCCACCCCTGTTTTCATACTAAAGGAAAGCTTCTCATATCAAACTATACTTTTAAGTGAACTTAAAAAAATCCAAGCTCGAGTAATAAAAACCGCAACTATTTCTTAAATAATACTAAGTATCATTTTGTTTTTACTCTTTTTATGTTATAGTATGTATATGAAAAAGCCAGAAACTAATCCAGTTACTATTTTTACTGAACGAGTTTCAGAAGTATCTGGTCTTGATATAAATGTAGTTCAAGGTATCTTCACGGCCATTGAAATGAGTAATTTTTACGAACTGCGACACCTTAGAGCACCATCTAACAAATTTCCAAAAAAACTCATACAGTTTGTGGTTGATTCGGCCGTCGATTCGCAACCGTATGACGCACTTTTAGTGCTTTCTATTGTTCAAAATAGCGAAGTATTCAGCATCTGGGACAACCGGATGGCCAAACCCTATAGACAGAAAAATATCACATATGATGATAGAGTTCCCAGTACAAGTATCAGAACTGTTAGTGGAGGCATCCCCACGCTTGGAAAGAAAAGGTAAACTTAAAGTATGAACCTTGAGATGCGACAAGCTAAAATGCAGGATTCTGGTGAATTGTATGAGTTATTTACTCATGCAGCAGAATTTAAGCATCAGCTTGATGACCATTCATGGCAGGATGGGTTTAGTGCCGAAGGAGTGAAGTGGATACTCTATCAAGGAATGACCTATGTTGCCTTGCAGGCTGACAAAATTGTTGGCACAACCGCACTAGAATGGAGCGATAAAGACTGGGGTGAATTGGAACAAGGCGACGCCGGATATATTCGCAGACTTGCGGTCGCAGAAGAAGTCCACGGCCAAGGAATAGGAAGATTCATCTTGGACTGGGCTATGGAAGAAGTTAAAAGCAAAGATAGAAAATACCTACGCCTAGACTGCGCACAAAACAACACTTCCCTCTGTAAGTACTACGAAAACCAAGGCTTCACTCTAGTAAAATCCGTAAAATGGCCATCTGACACCGGAAAAGAAACAACAGCCAACCTCTACCAAAAAGAAGTCTAGTTTGCTGAGAGTAGTTTGATTAATGACTTTATCTGTCTGTCGTCTGGTTCGTAGATTCCAAACACTATAGCGTATGCAATATACGATTTAAGCAAATCTGTGCCGCTAGTATAAGCAAAGTGGTTTGAATACCTGTCAATATTAACGACTCTTTCATAAAGCTGAAAGCCTGCAGCACGCATCCACATCTTACTTCCCTGTGATTTCCTGTTTACATCAAACTTTGGCCACATGCCACTCGCAACAACAAAAATAAATATTGCCATGCAACTTACCAATGCCAAAAGCTGCCCCGGCTCTACTGCATAACGAGGATAGTTAATCCCGAGCGATGCCTCTGGATCCACAACAAAAGCAATCATTGCCAAAATGCCGATAATTCCACCTACCCGATAAATAATCTTAAATAACTTCTTAAATTTCTCTTGGCCATACTTCTCTTCTTGGCTGAGGTTAAAAATATTATATTGATCGATAAGCTGTACGTGTGCCTTATTTGCCGCGTCAACCAACCGCCTATCAGAAAACGAACTCATAATAATTTCTTTCCCAGAGATAAAAATCCATTTTATCAACCACTGTTCGTACTTGTTGTGTGTCGTTGCTATATTAGCTTGTGTGATTTTAATCTTGTCGTCATCTTGCAAAACAATATCAACAACCCCACGAAACCAGAGGTCCAGCATGGTTGCAATAAGCTCTCTGTGATTGTATTCAAAATCTACAAGGTACCCTGCCTCTGCTGGAGTTAGGTATATTTCATACTCTGGAACTATTTGCATTTGTTTCGTCCAATACACTAACCTCATTCGCTGGATTAACGCTCGGAAAATCAATGCACTAGTTAGCCAAAGTGGAAGAAAAAAGAACGCCGTTATCGCATAGAATTCGCCTGGGGGCACATCAAATTCACCAAGATTATAATAAGCGGTAGCGAATTGAAAGGCAGAAAGCACCATATGGGTCAGAATCATAAATCCAAGGAACAGATACAAAAGTGCTATCACCTTCTTTGAATAGAGAATCTCTAGTGCTGTGCTAGCAAAAATAGAGCGTAAGTTCATATATGAAAGTATGCCTGATAAAAGAGAAATAAGAAATTAACAAATACCCCTCAAGTTCCTACTCGTTTCTGCCCCGTCGGGTTTTTCCTGAGGGGTCACGTCAAACAAACAACCAATAGTCCTAGGACCAGCCCTATTTAATCTCTGGTAAAAAATAGGGCCGACCAAAGGGAGTTCCGCAGGACTGTTGTTTGGCTTGACTGGTGAGCCCATCACGAAAAATCTGGGGTTTGTTTCTTTGCTTACTTTCTGGTCAATACAAGAAAGTAAGTCGTAAAAGCTATGAAGTTAGCGACGAAATTTGTATTCGTTTTATAGCTACTCCCATGGGTCCTAAGTGTCTTATTTTACAACTCTTAAGCTTGGCTTATTCAATGATCTATTTTCTTCGAACTCACAAAATTGCTCATATCTTGTGCTTTCTTCAATACGAACTTCTTCGTCACAAAGTAACGCCTCGCGCAAAACGTCTGAACATATCCAACTAAGTGTCTTCTGGGTGTTCATTTCGTCCTCGTAGCTGCTAAGTTCAGACAAGTCCACCCCCCTCATTCAAGCTTTCTTTCACAATCTCTTTAGTTATATCGAGTACTCTGCCAATTTGCCACTGCGCAACTGTTTGAATTGAGGCTTCGTGTGCTCCACAATAACCAAGTAGACCTTCCTTGGAAACTTCAGGGTCTCCAGAAGAGGCCCAGAAGATTGATTTTGCTTGTGTTACGGCTTTATCGAATTCTATTCCCATATATATCTCCTAAATTAACAAACACTTCCATTTAGAAGTGTTTGTTTTCGTTAAAACTCTATGTAGTGCAGACCAACTCAGATCGTGTTACAGAATACTGATGTCTTGTCCGGCAAATGCCGGATGAGTAAATTGTCAGTACTGATTTTACAATTTACCAAGATCGACCTAGCTAAGATACTTCTCACAAAAGTTCGAAGTCTATAGTTGATAGATAATAATTGATAGTTGATGTTACTCATCTATGAACTATTAATCCTTAACTATGCTTCGCGCTTCAGTGAGAAGCACCTTGCTAGTATATCTCCCTAGAAAGGAGGTAATCCATCCGCAGCTTCCGCTACGGATACCTTGTTACGACTTAACCCCAATCATCTCCCCTACCTTAGGCCTAAGCTAGTTAGGACGTCAGGTATTGGCGACTTTCATGGTTTGACGGGCGGTGTGTACAAGACCCGGGAACGTATTCACGGTAGTGTGCTGACCTACCGTTACTAGCGATTCCGACTTCAAGCAGGCGAGT
>JBBSJL010000031.1:0-3983 GCA_038257245.1 Saccharimonadales bacterium (SeqCode)
CATGTATTGACCATCCAGATATTAGTATTCCAGAATTAGAACCACGTACATTTAGTTTTAACAGCCCACATGGAGCATGCCCAACATGTACTGGGCTTGGGTCAAGACAAGAAGTCGACCCAGACCTGGTGATACCCAACGGTAGGCTTACAATTGCCGAGGGAGCCATTAGGCCATTTAATCGTATAAATGCCGATGCCTGGTATTCTAAAAAAATGCAAGCCGTGGCTGAAAGGTTTGGATTTTCTTTACATGTTCCGACCAGTCAATTAAAAGCCGAACAACTAGATAAAATATTATATGGAACCGGTAGTGAAAAATATGACGTTGAACTTGGTTCTGGTAGGACTTTTAATACTACCTACGAAGGGGTAATCCCTAACCTCGAACGAAGACACAAAGAAACAGACAGTGATTTTATGCGTCGTGATATAGAACGGTTTATGAGGGAAAGACCATGCCATGTTTGTTCTGGTCGTCGTTTAAGGCCAGAAGTTTTAGCCGTTACTTTTCACAAAAAATCGATTATGGATATCTGTGAGTTATCCATAGATGACGCTTTGAACTTTTTCGAAACAATAAAACTAACAGAAAACGAAGAAATAATTGCTAAACAGATATTTAAAGAAGTCTTAGCCAGATTGGGGTTTATGAGAGATGTAGGTCTAAATTATTTGAGCCTAGCCAGGAGTGCCGTGACATTATCTGGTGGTGAAGCCCAAAGAATTCGTTTGGCAACTCAAATAGGTTCAGGTCTTCAGGGCGTATTGTATGTACTTGATGAACCTAGTATTGGACTTCATCAACGTGATAATAAAAGGCTAATCGACACACTTAAAAATCTTCGTGATCTAGGGAATACAGTAATTGTTGTTGAACACGATGAAGAAACTATAAGAACAGCTGATTATTTGGTAGATATTGGCCCAGGCGCGGGTGTTCATGGTGGGTATGTGGTTGCAGCTGGGAGCCCAAGTGAAGTAGAAAAAAGTAACAAAAGTATTACAGCTAAGTATCTAAAGGGTGAAAAATCAATAACTACTCCCAAAAAGCGTCGAGCAGGCAATGGAAAATTAGTATCAATCAAAGGCGCTAGAGAAAATAATTTACAAAATGTTAGCGTGGATATCCCACTAGGTAAAATGGTTGTCGTTAGTGGTGTTTCAGGCTCTGGTAAGTCTAGTTTGATCAATGACATATTATCAAAAGAACTTTCTGCTAGACTAATGCGCGCCAACGCGGTTCCCGGTAGGCATGATGAGATATTAGGAATAGAAAACCTGGATAAAGTAATTGTAATAGACCAGTCTCCTATTGGGCGTACGCCGAGATCAAACCCGGCTACGTATACTGGATTATTTACGCCTATACGTGAACTGTATGCCAACGTGCCCGAAGCTAAAATTCGTGGTTATGGTCCCGGTAGGTTTAGTTTCAATGTTAAGGGTGGCCGCTGCGAAAATTGTTCTGGCGACGGAATTATCAAAATAGAAATGCACTTTTTGCCTGATGTTTATGTGCCATGTGAAGAGTGCAAAGGTAAACGCTATAACCGGGAAGCATTAGAAATTCACTATAAAGGCAAAACAATCAGTGATATTTTAGGTATGACTTGTGAAACAGCCCTAGAATTCTTTGAAAATATACCAGCAATAGCTAGAAAGCTCCAAACACTGGTGGACGTGGGGTTGGGATATATTACACTTGGCCAGTCTGCAACTACCTTGTCTGGTGGCGAAGCACAAAGAGTCAAGCTGGCAGCCGAATTATCAAGAAGACCAACTGGCAGAACGTTGTATGTTTTGGATGAGCCAACAACCGGGCTTCACATGGAAGACATTAGTAAGTTACTCGGAGTTTTACATGCACTTGTAGATACCGGCAATAGTATGATAGTCATCGAACATAATCTAGATGTCATTAAAAATGCCGATTGGATAATTGACATGGGTCCAGATGGTGGTGCCGGCGGCGGTATGGTTATAGCTGAGGGTACCCCCGAGTCAGTTGCGAGTAACACAAAGTCGTATACAGCAAAATATTTAAAAGGAATTTTATAGAATTATGAGTGTTGATTCGGAGCCACGTTTATCTAATCAGGCCTATTTAGATTACGCCACTGGAGTTGCAATTTTTGCTGCGCCACATGAAACCCAATATTTTCATAATAGACCAGTGGAACTAGAATTTCGAGAAGATATAGCTGTCCATGCCGAGCAACTAATGTACGATGGTCTTACACGGTTCATTAAGCTTGCTCATCCACAACAACGAAGATCCCCGATGAGTGGGTTAGAACATTTATATGACGAGGCAATTGACCCGATGTTGGAGGCACTAGATACAGTTTATGCCGATGAAAGCGAACGACTTGCATCGATATACCAACCGTTGTCAATATTGCGACCAGCTGTTTTTACGGACGAAGCTGTGTATAGATACATTTGTCACAGTCGATACAAAAAATTAACAACCCGAAGACTATTAGGGAAGAATGTGGCGCACGATGCCTTTTTTAACGACTTTATCGAACATAGATCAATACAAACAGTTGTAAGTAAGCAAAATAGCTAACCTTTTTTAAATATATTACTTATAGTTGCTTTAATTTTGGCGAACAATAATTTCCGGACTTTTGGCTCGCGCATAATATGAATAATTGAACTTCCAATACTGATTACTATTACTGTAAGTATAACGTAGTGGACATACTCTTCTAGGTGTGGGATTTTACTACCAAACCAATAACCTATTAGTGTAATCCCAGCTCCCCAAAAAAATGCCCCGACAATGTTAAACACCATGAATCTTCGTCTAGACATTTTACCAACTCCGGCTACTAGCGGTGCAAATGTGCGTACAATTGGTATAAACCTAGCTAGAATGATGGTTTTGCCACCATGGGCTTCATAAAATGCTTCTGCCCTATCAAGGTGTTCTTTCTGAAAGAATATGCCGTCATCCTTTTTAAAAATATTCTTGCCAGTACGATTACCGATACTATACCCAACGTTGTCGCCAACAATTGCTGCTACAACAACTGTAGCAATAAGAACGTAGATGTTAATTTCACCCTGGGCAGCAATAATACCCGCACCCAGCAACAAAGTGTCTCCAGGTAGCCAAAACCCTACCAATAATCCAGACTCAGCGAATACAATAAAAGCGACTAGTAAAATGCCACCACTTTGAATAATACTATTAATATCTAACACTAGAATAAGACTACAGGGTTATTTATCAATTTTCCAGCGCTAAATCTGGTATAATGTATCTATTAAATTGTTGAAAGTCCCCTAGGAGGAATAATGTCGCAGGATATCGTGGTTGAATTACAGAAAAGAGAAGTAATCGGTAAAGGCCTTAACAAGCTTCGTACAGATGGAGTCGTGCCAGCAGTAGTGCATAACCCTGGTGAGGAATCTACGCACGTAATGGGTAATTTCCAGGAACTGACAAAAGTATACTCCCAGGCTGGCAAGCACCACGCAGTTCAGTTAAAGTTTGACGGAAAAGAACAACTCGCAATTATTAAGCATGCAGATTTTGATCCGAAAAAACACCAAATTCGTCACCTTGTTTTTCAGGCAATCAAACAGAATGAAAAACTAACTACGGAAGTGCCAATTGTACTAGAAGGCGATGCGCCAGCTGAAATGGTAGGATTGTTGGTTATCACTAACGTAGACACAGTAGAAATAGAAGCGTTTCCAAAGGACTTACCAGATAATCTAGTGGTAGATGCAACAGGTTTAGCAGAGATTGGCGATAAGCTTCATGTTTCGAACCTCGTGGTTCCTAGTGGAGTTACCGTTTTGACTGATCCAGAAACTACCATTGCTGTAGTAGAAGAAACAAAGGCCCAAATTAGCGAAGAATCTGAGGAGGAAACCGAAGGTGAAGAGGGCGAAGGTGAAGAATCAGAAGAGGGCGAAGGTTCTTCGGACTCATCTAGCGACTCATCCGAAGAAACCAAAGAATAG
>JBBSJL010000032.1:0-4458 GCA_038257245.1 Saccharimonadales bacterium (SeqCode)
ATTTTTAATTCTACCGGAGCAAGCGCATTTTGTTTGATTAAACGAATTGCCGCTCGCTCGTTTTCGGCCTGAACCTGTGATTTTACTTTTTCCCCTGTTTTTGGGTCACGAGCAGTGTAGCTATAAGTTAACATCCTATCCTCTCATAAGCCTTTCTAGCTCATCTATATCTATAGCATAGTTTCTGGCCTCTTCGAATGTAATTGTACCGTTATGTATTAGGCTGACTAGGGTTTTGTCCATGGACTGCATGCCAAACTCGGAACCAGTCTGTATAACGGCTTCTAGCTGGTGACTTTTACCCTCACGAATAATATTGCGAACCGCGGGTGTTGCAACCATAATTTCGGCTGCGGCTACACGCCCACCTCCGATAGTTGGCACAAGTCTCTGTGAAACTATAGCCATTAATATGTTGGAAAGTTGAGCCCTAATCTGTGGTTGTTGATGCGGTGGGAAAACGTCAATCATACGATCAATACTTTGTGCTGCGGAGTTAGTGTGTAAAGTTGCGAATACCAAATGCCCTGTTTCTGCAATAGTAATGGCAGCTGCAATTGTTTCTAGATCTCTCATTTCTCCGATCAATACTACATCTGGATCTTGTCGAAGACTTGATCGTAAGGCAGCGGAGAATGAGTAAGTGTCGTAGTGGACTTCACGCTGTACGACTACTGATTTAATCGATTTGTGAGTAAATTCTACTGGGTCTTCAATAGTTACAATATGTGCAGCACGTTCGTTGTTAATCTTATGTACAAGGGCAGCCAGTGAGGTAGACTTACCTGAACCTGTAGGTCCAGTTACAAGTACTAACCCTCTTGGATATTCAGCAAATTTTGAAACTATTGGCGGTAATCCAAGTTGCTCTAGACTAAGCATTTCATTAGGTATTAGTCTTAATGCAGCGGCCAAATTTCCACGTTCATGGAATGCGTTTACACGAAACCGTCCTAGATCACCAAAAGCAAAACTAAAATCAAACTCTTTATCTTTCAGTAAAATTTGTTTTTGATCGTCGTCAAGTATTGCAAAAATTAGTTTTTCGACAGATTCCTCTGTTAAGGCTTCTCCGCCTGTGACAGGCACGAGCGCACCGTCAACCCTAAGCATTGGAGGTAAGCTAACTTGAAGATGCAAGTCAGAGGCTTTCTTTTTAATTACCTCCTCTAGTAGTATTTCTATTCTTGGTCCTTCTGATTGTGCCACCCTATTTTTCCCTTTCTTGTGTTGCTATTGACTGTGCAACCTCTGCGGCCGCTACACGATTAACTTCTTGTATTGTTGTGTACCCCGCCAACGCCTTCAGATATCCATCTTGCCTCATTGTTACCATACCTTGCTCATCTTGCGCGGTGCGCTGGATTTCCGAGCTAGTTGCGCGTTTTATTATTAAATTTTGGATCGACTCGGTAATTTCAAACACCTCGTACAGACCCATTCGCCCCTTATAACCACCGGGGGATGAGGGCTTATCGTCGCCCTTGAATAAAGTATAAGCGTTTTGGGTAGCCAAGGGCAAGCCCTCATATCCCAAATCTTCTACAACTGTTGCTATATCTTGCTCAGTTTTTGGTAATAAGCTGCCTATGTCTTCATGGATTGCCTGGGTTTCGCTGGCTGTAGACGTGTATTGCTCTTTTTCGTCCGTATTACGTCTTACAAGCCGCTGACCAATTACAGTATGAACCGTGCTGGCAATCAAGAAGGGTTCTATCCCCATATCTAGAAGCCTAGGTAATATACCAGCTGCAGAGTTAGTGTGCAGCGTCGAAAGGACTAAGTGGCCCGTTAATGCAGCCTGTACCGCTAGCATAGCCGTTTCACGGTCACGAATCTCACCGACCATAATCACGTTTGGGTCTTGGCGCAGTATAGATCTAAGGCCATTGGAAAAAGTCAAACCCACTTCTGAATTAACCTGTATCTGGTTGATACCCGACATTTTATACTCTACTGGGTCTTCAAGTGTAACAATGTTAATTTCATCGCTCTTAATTTCTTGAATTAACGCATAAAGTGAGGTTGATTTACCAGAACCGGTTGGGCCAGACGTAAGAATCATGCCGTTCGGTCTAGCGGCACCTTTTCTAATCGTCCTAAGAGCTCGTCCATGATAGCCCATATCTTCTAGATTGAGACTGGTGCCACTTTTGTCTAATAGGCGAATGACTATCTGCTCTCCCCATACAACAGGCGCAATGGCTATACGAAGGTCAATGGCATTATCACCGACCTTAACCGTAAACTGTCCGTCCTGTGGGATCCTATGTTCGTCTATTTTTAGGTTAGAAAGTATTTTAATTCTAGATATTAATGGTGCTTCCGTGCTTTTAGGTAATTTCATGATTTCTCTTAAAACACCGTCTATTCTACATCGGATTTTTAAATCACTTTCCATGGGTTCTATATGAATGTCACTTGCTCTATTTTTAGCTGCATACTCAAGGATCGCTGATAGCGCTTTGCTAATTGGGGAATCTTGGACAATTGTTTTTATATTTTTGTCACCTGGTTTTGTGATAACTTGAGTTTCTTTGTCTTCTCCAGCAAGTACATCAGTAACTTCGGCATTAATATTTGAAGAATACTGTTTAATTACAAATCTGATACCATCTTCGCTAGCTGCGTAAACCTTGAGCGGTCGACCAATTTTGGTAGAAAGAAAGTCTACAGCCTGAATATTATCAGCATCGAGCATTGCTACAACTAAACGATTTTGCATTTCTCCCAACGGAACTGCCATATACCGTTCTGCAACATCCTCGGGCAACAAATCTAAGACTTTTTGATCAATGTAAGCGTTACTCAAATTAACATACGGAAGATTATTAATTTTTGCATGTATCTTGGTAAGACTTTCGTTCGTAACATGTCCGTCTTTAACTATCAGTGTTAAGAAAGCTATATTTTCTTCTATAGATTTTGCTTTTATTTCTTCTATTTCACCCGTTGTTACTAATCCACCTGTGACTAATTCCTTTTCGATGACTGCTTGTGTCTCCGCAGATAAGACACTCACGAACTACCTCGGCTCTTCGGCTGGTACTTCTGGGTTATCGCCAATAGTTATTATTTGTGTTGGGTTTACTGAATTTTCGTTAAAATATTGATCGCTCGGAGGTGTGAAATCAGTAGTGATAACTTCTACGACTTTAACCTCTACGTTTCTATCACTTTCTTTACCGAAAAACATTCGAGACACAAAAAATGATGAAACTCCAGCAACGAAAACCACAATTATTATAATTATAATGTCTTTCTGTTTCACTGTACTTTCTCCGATTTAACTTGGAAGTTCTTTTTTGGTTGATAGTACGTCCTTGCTTCTATGTCAACGCTGAGACCTCCGCCGTTTGATTCGCCACTAAATGACATTGAATCAACCCTCACAGGCCTTATTGAGTTGTCTAGCAATGTTACTAGTTCCTGTATAGCCAATGAATTACCGCTGGCAGCAAACTGTAGTGGTACTTCAACAATATCAGGATTTGTATTGATCGCCTCCGTAACCTCTTGGTCAGACCCAGTGATCTCTGGGTTACTAAAGCCTCGGTTTATTAATAGCTTATTGAATCCACTTATAGTTCCTGGGAAATCGTATACACTGGGCAAAGCATCTAGAGTAATTTTTGCGTTGTCTCCGTCACGATCTCCACTTCCCCCTGATACACCACCTATTATATTTGTGGTCTCACCTACAAATGTCTCATAGGAAGTTCCAAGCTGATCTAATGAATCGATGTTTTGCTTCAATGTATCGCGTGTTGTCTCCATCTTCGAAATTACTTTAGCGTTATACCTTGATTGCTTCCAAAGAGTCTGTGTGGCTACAAGTGAGAATACTAAACAAGCTGCTGCTGCTGCTGTTGCAACAACAATTATTGTATTTGACTTATCTATCTGAATATGTCTGAGTGATATTTTTTGTCCAGGCATCTATTCCTCTCCTTCAGAATTCGGATTTTCTACGGGTTTAGTGAATTCAATAACGGGCTTTTCTGTATCGGATCTAGTACTAATGATACCGGGTATCTTCAAGGCTATTTTTTCTTGGTTATTGAATATTCGGGGGTCAAATTTCATCATAATACTATAATTTGAAGTACTCGTCTGAGTGTCATACGACCCTAATACAACTTCACTAAAAACTCGGCCCACAAGCTCAGTGTCCGAGGTAAATTCAACAAACTTTAGCGTATCAGCAAATTTATTTGTTTCGTTAATACCGTTGGTTTCGCCAGAAATACTAAGCGTGTTCTCGTTAAAGTCAACTTCTATCTGAGATATTTTTGCTCCTTGTGGAAGTAATTGGGCAATATATGCCAGAACTCTCGTTGTAGCGGGCTTTTCTTGATGTTTAGTATCCAGAATGGCTAATTGATTTTGAATTGTTAGTATTTCATTGACACCAGGTGTATTTGTTATCGTATTAATATCACTAGTAATGTCTGAATC
>JBBSJL010000033.1:0-4088 GCA_038257245.1 Saccharimonadales bacterium (SeqCode)
TAGCGGAATTAGAAAAATTTTGGGATGAAATGCGCAAACTTTTTCCGAATGAGTTTCTGTATGGCCTTGGAGCTAGTATGAATGATGATAGCATGGATTATTATATCGGTAAGATAGATACGGACTGGGAGGGAGGGTCTGAATCAATTGAGGTCCCAGAGGATGGCTGGGTTGAGTTTAGTTGTAAGGATACAGCTCGAGATATTGAGGAGATGTACAGAGAAATTTATGAACAGGGTTATCTGGATTACGAGATTGAATCAATGCAAGATGGGATATTTACAGCAAAAGTATATTTTGCAAATAATGCGAGGGGTAAAAGATGAAGTTTACAGCACGGGATAAGCAAAAACATTCTGAGATAGAGAAAAAGGTAATTAAACAGTGGGTCAAAGACGATACATTTAATAGGTCAGTCGATACGCGACCAGAGGATAATGCATTTGTTTTCTACGATGGGCCACCATTTATAACTGGGACACCGCATCACGGTACATTATTGATATCTACGGTCAAGGATGTTGTCGCCCGTTATCAGACGATGAATGGTAAGCGTGTTGAGAGACGGTGGGGCTGGGATTGTCATGGTTTACCAGCGGAGGTGTATGTTGAGAAACAGCTAGGGATTGCAAATAAAAAAGAGATTGGTGTGAAGATATCTATCAAAGATTACGTGGATGCTTGTCGAGCGTCAATGATCAAAACTGGCACGGAATGGGAAGAAACAATCGATCGAGTTGGACGGTGGGTTGAGTTTAAGGGTGCCTATAAAACTATGGACTCTGAATATATGGAATCAGTTTGGTGGGCATTTAAGAAGTTACATGACGAAGGCAAGATCTATGAAGGCGAAAAGATACTAGTCTATTGCACCAAAGACGCAACGCCTATCAGCAAGTCCGAAGTTGCTATGGAAAATAGCTACCAAGAAGTCACCGACCCAAGTGTTTACGTGTATTTCCAGCTAGAAGACAGCGACGAATATATGCTGGCTTGGACAACAACTCCTTGGACTTTGCCGGCCAACGTTGCCTTAGCAGTTAATAAAGACCTAGAGTACTCATTAGTCGAGTACGATGACAAGAAAATATATGTAGCAACAGATAGAGTTAAGGAAGTATTTACCAATGAAAAACACCAACCTCTAGACTACGAGGTATTAAAAACGGTCAAAGGTAAGGAATTTATTGGAAAAAAATACCATCCATTATTTGAAAATAGAGGGCCAGAATCTCATGTAGTGTTGGCGGCGGATTTTGTAACTGCCGAGGACGGTACAGGCATAGTTCATGAGGCCCCAGCGTATGGTGAAGAGGACTATGAACTATGTAAGAACAACAACATACCAGTGGTGGCTATAGTTGACGAGAATGGAAACTATACTGAAGGTCGTTGGTTAGAACACAACATTTGGGATGTGAATAAAGATATTGCCAAAACACTAGTTGGCGAAAATAAGGCCCTAAAGGTTGAGTACATAAAACATGATTATCCACATTGTCACAGGTGTGGTACGAAACTGATGTACCGAGCCCACCCTAGTTGGTTTATGGATATACAGGCTCAAAAACAAGACATGGCAAAGGCAAGTAAGCAAACAAATTGGACACCTAAGGCATTAAAAACAGGACGTTTTGCGAACATTATCGATTCAGCACCTGATTGGAACTTGTCTCGTGATCGATATTGGGCAACCCCAATACCGGTTTGGCGTGGACACCGAACAGATGGAACAGAGGTCGTAAAGGTAATCGGTTCGTATGAAGAATTCGAACAACTAACAGGCAAGAAGCTCAAAGACTTTCATTTGCCTAATGTTATGGACGTAGAGTTTGAAGTCGATGGCGTAACCGTAAAACATATCGGTAAGGTGTTAGACTGTTGGTTTGAATCTGGCAGCATGCCATTCGCACAGTTCCATTATCCATTTGATAACGTGACAAAGTTCGAATCTAGTTTCCCAGCAGACTTTATTGTAGAAGCAATCGATCAGACACGTGGTTGGTTTTACTCACTAACAGCGGTAAATGTGGCATTGTTTGGCAAATCACCTTTCAGAAATCTGATCTGTACTGGCTTTGTAAATGCGGCAGACGGTAAGAAAATCAGTAAAAAATTAAAGAATTACACCGACCCACTTGAGCTCATGGACAGAGTTAGTGCCGATGCTTTCCGCTACACATTATTAACTTCACCAGTAGTAGTTGGAGAGGATATCAATCTTGATGATAAAGATGTTGTAACTACCGAGCGTAAGCTAACCATGGTCTATAACGTTCTTGATTTCTTCTTGATGTATGCTGAGGTTGATGGCTGGCAGGCTGATAATTCTATACCCAATCCAGAACACCCACTAGATAAATGGATACTTAGTAAGTTACAAGGCTTGGTTAAAGAAGTCAGTGAACATATGGATAGTTACGATTTGATGCGAGCAACTAGGCCAGTGCTAGAGTTTCTTGATGGGCTAAGTAATTGGTATATTCGCCGAAGTAGAAAACGCTTTTGGAAGAGCGAAAACGATAGAGATAAAACGCAGGCCTACCATACGCTTTACCATGTATTAACCGAGCTCACCAAGGTCACTGCTCCGTTTACGCCGTTCATGGCTGATGATATTTACCAGGCCCTTGGAGGTAAAGATTCCGTACATTTGCAGGACTTCCCGAAACTAAACGCAGAACTAGTTGATAAGAAATTAGAACAAGAAATGGATGCCGTAAGACACGTTGTTAACATAGGACTAAGCGTACGTTCACAGAACCAATTGAAAGTTAGACAACCACTTGCCGGCGCAACTTTGAATTGGTATTTTTCGAAGTTTAACAATGATTTAATAGATATTGTAAAAGAAGAATTAAACGTCAAAAGTATACAGATTGACGATAAAAAATTAAATCCGAGTAAAACTTTTCTACAGAATACAGAAGAAGATAATTTTCCCCAGGCATATCAAATCGTACTCGATCTTGAACTTACACCCGAGTTAAAGCGAGAGGGCTTGATGCGCGAGGTTGTTCGACACATTCAGAGCGCTCGTAAGTCGGCTGACTTACAGGTTGATGATCGAATAGAGCTTGTACTCAAAACAGAGGACAAAGAGCTCCAAAAAGCCATAGATGAGCACATAGAAACCATAAAAACCGAAACACTAACCAAGGGATTAGTCGATAAAGTTGAAGGTTACGAAACAACTGTCAAAGTTGAAGGTGCAGAGCTCCATATTTCTCTCAAGAAGACGTAATTCCTAACAAATAGCCAAACCTCTCGAAGCCGCTACCAAGTAGAAACAATTCTAATCTCACTTCGACGGTCGCCATTCTGGCTAGCTCTACGACATACTTTTGTCTCCAGCTACAAAAGTATGCAAAAAAGCCGCAGCAACTTACAGTTCTTTATATTTTCACTGTCAAAAGATACAAGGCTTCAGACACTCCCTTTGGTCAAAAGTCCTCAGACAATCCTTGTATCTTTGACATTCAAATATCAGGAACCTCCAGATGCTGGAACCCTACTTTCCAAGGGCGCTCCTTGAAAAACTGCTTACTGATAAACCGCACTTATTCCTTCTGTTTTTCAAAGCCTGCAGCTAAGCCCAGGCCCTCTATACACCTGAATAGATGTTGTGAAACAACAAGTGTACTTGGTCACCGAAGCTGTATGAAGACTATGTAAGCCAGTGGCTTACATAGTCTGAGTTCTACAGGTGAACTTGTTTACCACAATCAGATATATCAAGTGTATTGAGCTGCCTGCGGTATGTTTTGGGTACTTTTGCTACTGTAGGTAAAAGTATCTCGAGAGCAGTTTGAAGAACCGCGCAGAAAAGTTGTTATAAAAGCTTGTCTTCTTTGACAAAGAACCCCATCTCTGTTATTCTCTATCGGTAACTTTAATAAAGGTAAAGAGTAATAACAGATGAAAAAAGCAGTAATAACAACAGGTGGTAAGCAGTACCTAGTTGTCGAAGGGGAAACCCTTGAAGTGGAGCTTTTGAAGGCTGAAGGAAAAACTGCAAGTTTTACACCCCTTCTAGTCATCGACGGAGACAAGACTACGGTCGGCACTCCAGAGGTTAAGGACGCTAA
>JBBSJL010000034.1:0-3639 GCA_038257245.1 Saccharimonadales bacterium (SeqCode)
AATACACAGTGGGACTTATGGCGGTAGACGGTTGGCATCACGTCTTATGATAGAGGAAAGTTCGACTCAGGAGCAAGCAGAAGCTGGGACGGGCCTGTGACCCACGACCTGACGGTCGGGGAATAATGCTCCGTTATTTAATGGTGGGGTACCTAGAATTTGAAAAGATAGGAACAGATAATTGACTTGTCTTCTAATATGTATTATACTAAATATTATTTTATTTACGAATTTAGGATAATGACGTGATCAGAGAGATAAGACTCCCCGAAGTTAACTATAGAGAAGCTGGAGATCATTCTTGTTTTTCTGCCGCAATAGCATTTGTTCTTCACCAAGTAGGCTGTGCCCCTCCTTTTTGGCGACCGCTAGCAGTAGACACGATTACAGGCAGGATGCCAGGTCAGCCCACTCAGGATTACAATCGAGGCTTTCTTTTTCTCCTTGAGCAAGGTCTAAGATTAACGGAAGTGCGTCCCGATTCCGGCTTTGATTATAGTCGATATGAAAGAGAAGGTGACGCTTACGTTCTCGATCATTATGATACTTACTGTGCAAGGAATCCTGACATAGCCAATACCCGACTAACGGCTGAGGAACTGCTTGCATTCAAAGCAACTGTTGATCAGTTCGCACCATACAAAGATACAGGCCAGTACATAGAAAAAAACAAAACACCCACGATAGAAGATATAAAAACACTGAGTGACGATGGATTAGTTATAGTCTACCAAAAAGTTGAAGGATGTCATGATATTCCTCATAGCATTGTCGTGACAGGGCATGGCTTGAATCCCGTACTTGAAAGACCCGTAGTGAGATATTTTGATTATATAGAAACACCTCCTTTAACTGGAATGTCGCAAAGTCCATTTATTAATACCTTATTGCCAGAACTTGGTATTGTTGGTGTTTCAATTAATAACTAACGTAAATGTAAAAAATACACCCCATGCCGTACCCAATCAATGCCTAGAGGTAATCTACGAAGCAGCCTTTGACACGTGTGGGGAATGTCAGGCTCCCATTGAATTCAACAGGTAGTCTATCTTGGACAAGTTGTTTTAGTTTTAACTGGTTTGGGATTGAACATATTCATTTGAAATTGAATTGAATTCGTTTCTTTATTTAACGTTAGCACGGCTAATGTCTTAAAGTTTAATAACCTGCCTCTAATAAAATCTTATTTATCTCTCTTATGTCTGGAGATAAAGCGATATCTAAAAATGTAGCATCTATTTCGCTTAATAATTGTTTATTTTTTGAACATAACTACCATAACTCCTTTTTCACTAAATATATTAGTGTAGACAAGGTGCTAAGGATGCACTAATTTCGTTAAGTTAACGGCTTTGTCGTGGTGGGCGCTGAGGGGTCGCTTCGCTCTTCCGTTGCAGCATGCTCCCCGGCTTCCTTGCAGGAGGCCGGGTGCGCGCGTCCTCGCTTCACCGCACCCCCTTCGGGTGATCAAACTCTCTTCGAGAGTCGCACCAAAACAAAAACCGGTCCTTCGACCGGCTCTTGTTTTGGTGGGCGCTGAGGGGCTCGAACCCCCGACCCCCTCGGTGTAAACGAGGTGCTCTAGCCAACTGAGCTAAGCGCCCGAGTACGAGTAGTCTACCCCGTAAGTTGTAAATTGACAATCACGAGTGTAGCGGAATATACCAAGACAGCTAGACCATTCTGTCGTAGAAAGTTAAAAAATGAAAGAATATAATCATTCCACTTATAGTTCAAAGGCTGATCCGACCTATATTTGTTCGTAAACACCCTGTTTAGTTATGACTTTGGCAGTGTTTTCCAATTATCAAACCAAATATCCCAATCCCAGCCTCGTTGTTCATAAAAATCCAAGCTACCGCCAACGCTTCGTTTCAATCCTTTAGCAACTGCCTGCGAGCCGTATATTGGCAGATCAGTTACAAAGTATAGATTCTCCTGATAACGTGAAGTTTCGCCCACCTTACAGCCAGTCGAGCTACCAGGGCCGGAATTCCAGGTGGTAGTTTGCGTGCTGCGCATATGAGTTGCTTTAACACCAGGAGCTAGCTCAACTGGCTGGGCAAATACTTCAGAAACCCACTGGTTATTACCAGAACATTTCATCTGGCCTGATTCATAATAATTCGCAGCTGAGTTACCTGTCTTTTTCCAGTTAGAGCCATTCCAAAATTTCGGTAAATATGCCAATCCGGGCGTATATTTTATCTCATTATTGGTGCCGCAGGTATCTGTAGTTTCTCTGTAAAGAAGGCTGTTTGACGTCCATTGAAACAGATCCCAGTGACATCTTGAACTTGTGCTAGCCGGGTTGCTATTGTACATACGGTATTTTCCATTACTCCTAACATCACCAAACCAAAGAACAGCCCATGAAGTACGGCCGCCTATATAATTATTGCCGTTTAAATACGATGTTTTATACATGTCAGTGTTAGGATAATATTGACTAAAATCGATTGTCTGAATAGTGGGCGTGGCCGCAAAACTACGTATGACAAATACCGAACCCACAACTGCAAATACAAGTATAAAAAGCTGTGGTCTGATTTTACGAGGATTAAGTTTAGCTTTTTTGCTGAGGGTCTTGTTCATATTTAGTTTTACCTTTTAAGATTAACACTATTTTTGCTTTTTAGTTAAAAGTTTGATAAATCCTATACTGCTAAATTGTCCCCAGCGTTACTAGACTTTAAGAATATTCGTATATATGCTTAACTATTTTCATAAAGCATAAAGAGTAAGCGAAAATAACGAAGAATTTCTTATGAAGTCAGATCAAACTGGTTTTGGTGCCGTAGAAGGACTCTTATTACTAGCATTAGTGGGTATAATTATTAGTGTAGGTTTGTTTGTTTATAAATCCCAACAAGCCACGAACTCTACGCTAGATACATCCATTAAATCACAGACTGAGACCCAAGGAATAAAACCAAAAACCACAGACCGCTATCTTGAAATTAAAGAATGGGGCATAAAATTACAGTTAACTTCTAAGATAGAAGATGCTTATTATAATTTAGAGGGGGATACTATCATCAACATCAGTGCTAGGCGCTTAGATGAGCTTAAGAATTCAAAACCATATTGTATCTTTGTTCAATTTCCGATACAAAAGGCCCGGGTAGGTGATAAACTGAACGGTCAAGTGTTGGCAGAAGAAGATTTGATGAAGCGTAGTAGACAAGTCAATGGATATTATTACGTGAATGCGTCTCCCCCGCCACCCCCATGTAGCCCTCAGATAACGCCTGTGGTAGCAGAAATTCAGGCGATTGCAAAAGACCTAAGAATTGCTATTAAAGAAGTGGAAACTCTTTAAAAGCAAACGAAGAAACATAGGGAAATAAAGGTCTCACCCTTAAAAAGATATTTATACGCTCTTAAAATGGAAAAATTATGAATCGTTAGAGTCTGGTGCCCTTGAAGCACTTTCATACGAACACCTTTTGGCCTGGTTAGACCAAATCATGAAAGCATTCGACAATAGTAATAATACAGAATAAACTTCCCACGACCTGACGGTCGGGGTATTCACGGCTTCAAACCAACTTTAGGTTGGTTTGCCCAGCATCTGCTTGGCCTTGGTTTTCAATGTAGCGTTTTATGATCTCTTCGTTGATGCCAACCGTACTGACA
>JBBSJL010000035.1:0-3311 GCA_038257245.1 Saccharimonadales bacterium (SeqCode)
CAGCCATACAGAACGCAAGCGTTCCTCAAGCTTCTTACGACCCCTGTTATTGGGGTCTTTTTTGTTGGTTTGGTTACTCATATCTTACCTCCTATGATTTTATGAGTTTCTATAACATTATTCGCGATTGCATACGCGAATTTGGTGTAATTAACAGATAGAACACCGTCCTTGTAGTGAAAATCCTGGAACAGTTTGGAAATAATGATTCGTTTTTGAATAGGTGACTTTTTGGCGTATATTGAGGCGGCTTTTTGGCTTAGTTTCAGCAACACTAGCTTCTGCTCAAGTGCCTTGCCTAGTGTTTGGTCTATCTTGTGTAAACGGTCTTCTAATTCGGCCTTCTGCGAGGCAAATTCATTGTGCTTTTCGCTATACAAACCAGAGCTTATATCCCCGGCAAGTTTATCCTCATACATATTGCCATCCATTCGTGTAACTCTATCTATCTGTGTCTGGATAGAGTTCAATAGCTGTTCGTTGTCATTGACCGCGCTTTGGTGTTTGTCATGCATAGCACACGATAGCCAGTCAATAACTTCCTGAGAGGGCGAAACAAGCTTGGCAAGCATTTTTTGCACTCGCTCTTCAAGGTAGTCCTCGCGCAGCATGCTGTTATGCTTGCAGTCTGGCTTTTTACGTTGACAAGCACCGTAGTAGCGTCCTTTTTGTAATTGCCAGGTGACCATCTTGTTGCAACCACTACAAACAATAATGTTCTTAAAGACTGGGTTATGTACGCGGTACTTACAGGTTAGTTTTCGGCGCATTTTATGCTGCACACGCTCAAATATCTCCTTTGGGATGATCGGCTCCTGTGCGCCAGGATATTCCTGACCATTAAAACGATTGATCCCTATATAAAACGGGTTTGTGAGTATCTTCTGAACATTACTTTTACTGAATGGGCGACCATGTTTTGTCAGTAGCCCCATAAGCTCCATTTCCTTACCGATACTTTCAATAGATTGGTTTGGCTCTAGGTACTTTTCAAAAACTTTTACCATGAGTGGACGAGTAGCAGGATCGGGTTGATGAATTTTTTTACCACTAACCGACACGGTTAGATATCCTGGTGGAGGTGGTGCTGGCAACCAGCCTTGTGCAAGTTTTTCTGCCCAGCCTTTCATAGCCTCTTCGCGCAAGTTATCTGAATACTTCTTAGCAACGGACAGGTGTATGTTCCACATAAATTTAACATCTGACTTTGCTTCTTTGTGTAGCAACAAGCTCTCCTTGACTGCATGCAAACGTCTTCGGGCATCCCGGTCCAGCCATTCGTCTATAGCGACGGCATCACGAAAGTTTCGGGTTAGCCTATCGGTCTTTTCGACTGTCAGATGGAAGACTTCGCCGGTTTTCATGTACTTCAGTAGTTCATGGAAAACTTTCCGGCTTTGCTCTTTTGAGGCCGTTTCTGCGATCCTAAATACTTTGACGACGTTTAACTGGCGTTGCGTGCAGTAACCCTGCAAAAGTTTTAGTTGAGAATCTAATGAATATCCCTCATCTTCTTGGGCTTTACTCGATACCCTGGCTAGGATAACGGCATTACTTTCTTTGTTACTCATCACTACCCTCGGCTAGAAGCTCAAAAAAGGTTATAAGGTCGTAGGCGACTTCCTTTACGTCATCTAATGACAGGGAACGAGCTTGTCCGGTCTCAAGAATAGCCTGTAGTTGTTCTACAGAACCTGGTTGGAATAGTTGATTTGTACCCTCTAATTGATTCATAACTAACCTTACACGGTTTATTATACTAACCGTGCTCGGTTAGTTCAAGGGTATAATGGCATAAGTTATCACAAAACTGTGGATATCTTTTCGCTAGGATATCTATATGACCATTTTGTATCTGTTATCCGTTTTACTTTTTGTATTATAATTACTATATACTATGTATATAGTAGGAGACATATCACATGACTAACACTAAGCCTAAATATCGCCGACCCTTAAACAACCATCAAATACTACTACTTCAAACTCTCTATAAATTTCGTTTCGCTACTGCTGCACTTATTACTGAAAGCCAACAAGCCAATCACGTCCGAGTAATATCTTCTAGACTAAAGATACTAGCTGATCAGGAATATATTGGAGTGAATTATGATAGTAGTTACAAGATAAAGGGAAAACCAGCTACTTATTACTTACTAACTAAAGCGGTACGATACCTCAGAGAACAACCATATATCAATGAGTCTACCTTGCGCAGCATATACCACGATAAACGGGCTACAGAGCCACAAATAGCCCACAGACTGCATGTATTCAAGATCCATAATTACTTTAAGCACACCTACCCAGGTAGATTCAGCTTTTACAGTAAAAGTGAACTACTAGGCAAAACCTACCTCCCCAAGCAACGTCCGGACGCCTTTCTGCAAGATAAGACATCAGACCAAGCCTATATGCTAGATTGCCTAGAAGACACAATGTCTTTCTGGACACTACGCAAGATCATTAAGCGCTACATATACTACGCAGAGCATGAAATCTGGGAGAAGAATCAAAGTACGCCTCAACCCACAGTCCTGATCGTGTGTGAGTCAAAACAGCTTCAAAAGAAAGTTTCTAGAATTATCGCCAAGGAGCTAGACAATACATACTCTGATCCGAAGTTCCTAACTACAGCTTCGGAGTACTTTAACGATGGCACGGACATTTGGTCAAATGTGCTAGAGCCAGAAAAACTAATTAGTCTATAACTATCGTTTCAATCCTGAAACTCGAATTACACAGGAGCAGCTAAAGAGCTGGGATTAAAATGCCAATGAAAAATAGAAAGAAAAATACAGACTGCAATATTAGGACTTTATTGTGATGCCCCTTGGTCGGAATCAGGATTGCTGCGATAAGCATCATAACTGCGACTGACATAGCGCAGACAAGGCGTGCGGCTGTTGGTAATCCCTGATTCAAGACCATTATTAACATGACGGGTATCAATAAATCAGCTGATGTAAAAGCTAGGGCGCGATGCACTGAGGCTTTTGTACCACCTGTCTCTGGTACAAAAGTGCAAGCAATCTGGAGTATTGCCGAACCAATCACCAATATACTGAACCAGATGCCTAAGTTGAATGCTGGCTCCAACCAGCCTAACAAATATAATAGGAGCAGCGGGAGCGTAACCAAGAAAAGTAACTGGTAGTAAATTATGCTAGCTTTGCTTTGCGCAACATGTTGGCTAAAAGTCGAGTTGAGCCCTTTGGGCCACTTAACAATAACTATAGAGAGACCAATTACTAAAAGAACTGATGAAATAAAACCAAAATATTTATATGTCTCGACCATACGCATGATTA
>JBBSJL010000036.1:0-2160 GCA_038257245.1 Saccharimonadales bacterium (SeqCode)
ATTGAGTAAACTGTCTCATTATCCTTGATAGCAATTTCGATAATATCTGTAAGATAGAATTCATGTTGTGCATTTCTGTCACCTATAGCTTCGATATGACCCCATAACCATTTGGCGTTAAACATGTAAATACCAGGATTAACCTCGGTGATTTCTTTTTCAAAATTGTCAGCATCAGAATACTCTTTGATTTGCATTATGTGACCGTTAGTATCGCGGAGTATTCTACCGAAACCAGTGAAGTGTGAATACATTCCTTCAAAATTTGGTACTATGCAAGTAAACATAGAAATTTTGCTTTGTTTAGAATTGTGCATCTCAGAGAGCTCCATCAGGCTTGATGCAGAAATGAATGGCATGTCTCCGTAGAGCACAATGATGTTTTCAGCTTGAACTAAATCTTTAGAACATTTAACCGCATCACCAGTGCCTTTTTGTTCAGTCTGTTCTGCAAATAAATATCCGTCACCCAAAGTTTCTTTAACTAATTCTTTCTGGAAACCAACTACTACGATTGGGGTGATGGAAGTATCGAATTTTTTCAACTCTTCTAGCAAGTGAGAGATCACCGGTTTATCGTGAAGAGGGATTAAGACTTTCGGGATTTCCGACTGCATTCTAGTGCCTTTACCAGCTGCTAGAATGATGACTTGTGTTGTCATTTGATTGGATTAATGTTGCCAATTTTCGCTTTATTGTAGCAGAATTCAACAAATAAATAAAGGGGTAATACTTAGTTAACCAAAGCTTTAAATTGGCTAAACTAAGCCATCATAAACTTCATACCCATAACAAAAACACTCCCTTTTGGGGAGTGTTTTTGTTATAAGGGCAGCTACCTACTTTTGCACTGGGATATTCCCAGACTATCATCGGCACGAGCGCGTTTTACTTCTGAGTTCGGGAAGGGATCAGGTAGTGCCACGCCGTACATGCCACCCAATTACTACTGCCAAAAGTTTGGCAACAATAACCGAATGACATTACCTTATGGTTTTACAGCGAATATCAAATCATTAGAAATGAGATAGAATATTCCTGTAATGGCTAGTATAGAGAAAATAAATACACTAGCCTTCAAGGTGGATTTAATCATTGTAAGAACATTGTTTACTTAACATTACAAATTGCTTGTCAAATTAGCTATAAATCGAAAGATTAGAACTTTCGGTTGATTAGTATCGCTCGGCTGAACACGTTACCGTGCTTACACCTGCGACCTATGAAATCTCCGTAAAACTGTACTCCGTGCAAGCACTTCGTACAATAAAACTTTGATTATGATACGCGGTAGTCTTCCGCGAACCTTTTGGGATTACTCCCAACGAAACCTAGTCTTGTGGACAGCTTCGCGCTTATATGCTTTCAGCGCTTATCTAAACTCGACCTAGCTACCCCGCCATGCCCTTGAAAGGACAACGGGTACACCAGAGGTCGATACATCTCGGTCCTCTCGTACTAGAGATGTGACCACTCAAGTTTCGTACACCCACAGCAGATAAGGACCAAACTGTCTCACGACGTTTTGAACCCAGCTCGCGTACCACTTTAATAGGCGAACAGCCTAACCCTTGGGAGCTTCTTCACCCCCAGGACGTGATGAGCCGACATCGTACTTCATCCAATATTTCTACTGGTGCAGACTATATCTTCTTCTTATCAGTGACTTTAGGCTGGTGTATATAGCCATAGTCTACTTTTTCTATTTGAATAAATTCAAATTTTGGATAAGAGTCGGCGTGTTACCTTGTTCTTAATTTTAACGCTATACAAAATTGTATATGTTTTTAAGCCAACAAAGTCTCTTCTTTCGAATCAGTCGTTACGGGGTCAATTAAATATTTTGACAGTTAAAAACTGTTTCAACATTTAACGACTTCCCACGGTATTGTCTTGTAATACGCTAACAATTTTCACACAGTATTACTTAAGAGTTCACCGTTATAAGCCGAATTTATTTCATCTTTCAATTTTATCTGTGGTGTTTGTTTAGAACACCATAAGACGGAAGAAAGACCATTGGTATGAGATCACTCTCATAGCACCCCGATTATGTTAAGGTGCCAAACCTTCTCGTCGATGTGGACTCTTGGAGAAGATCAGCCTGTTATCCCTAGAGTAACTTTTATCCGTTGGGCTTTGCGTCTTCCACTCGAACGC